>DATJTW010000056.1:0-17811 GCA_035502995.1 Steroidobacteraceae bacterium
CCTACTTCGGGTACGTAATAAATGGTGCTGTCGCCGCTTGGAGACGTACACCAGCGGAGACAAACAAGCTTGGTCAGGGGCGGGTGGATACTGCGCTCGTCAAATGGGATGTGGATGACACAAATGGAAACCCAACAGGTCTCGAAACTGAAGAAGGTCGGTCTGGCATGCGCTCTCGCGTGCGTGGCCGCCACCCTGTCCGCGGCGCCGCTGAGCGATCGCGACAAGGCCAAGCGCATCCACGACCGCATCGCCGGCGTGCCGCCGAGCGAGGCGGTGCTGAACCAGATGGAAGCGCTGGTGGCCGGTGGCGATCCGATCGGCGCGGCGAACATCGCCACGCAGAACGCCGCCTTCTACAACGTCACGCTGAAGAACTTCGCGATGCCGTGGACGAATCGTGACCAGACGGTGTTCGCACCGCTGAACGACTACGTCGCCACGTTCATCGGCATGGTGCGCGACGACGTGCCTTTCAATACGGCGCTGTCCGCCGACCTGACGTACACCGTGAACGGCGTGTCGCCGGCGGCCTCGCCGTCGAACAACGATCACTACGCCGCCGCCGAGACCAACGCGGTGAACCTGATGACCGCGCTGCAGTCGGCGCCGCAGTCGTCGATCTCCGGCATCCCGTCCGCCGCGACCGCGGGTTTCCTGACCTCGCGCGCCGCCGCCGAGGCGTTCTTCGTCGACGGCACCAACCGCGCGATGTTCCGCTTCACGATGATCAACCACATGTGCCGCGACATGGAGCAGGTGCACGACACCTCGCTGCCGCCGGACATGATCCGCCAGGACGTGAGCCGCTCGCCCGGTGGCGACAGCCGCATCTTCCTGAACAACTGCATCGGCTGTCACAGCGGCATGGATCCGCTGGCGCGCGCCTTCGCGTTCTACGACTACGATAACGGCACCGCGGAAGCGCCGGGCACGATGCGCCTGGTCTACACGCCGGGCGTCGTGCAGCCGAAGTACTTCAACAACAACACCAACTTCGCGCCCGGCTTCGTCACTCCCGACGACCACTGGGAGAACCGCTGGCGCAAGGGCCAGAACGCGGCGCTGAACTGGTCGCAGTCGCTGCCCGGCAGCGGCACCGGCGCCAAGTCGATGGGCGAGGAGCTCGCGAACAGCGAGGCGTTCGCCGAGTGCCAGGTCGAGAAGGTGTTCAAGGCCGTGTGCTTCCGCGCCCCCGGCGCCGTCAACGACCCGGGCCGCAAGGCGCAGGACATCTCGAAGGTCGGCGAGATCACCGACCACTTCATGAACGGCGGCTACAAGCTGAAACAGGTCTTCGCCGAAACCGCCGCGTATTGCATGGAATGAGGCAGAACCACATGAACACCATGCACTTCAAGACGATCAAATGGTTCGCGGCCGCGGTTGCGGTCGCCGTGCTCGCCGGTTGCTCCGGCGGCGGCGCGCCCACCACCGAGAACCCCGTCACCTCCGCGCCGCCCGTGTCCGATTACGTCGGCCCGGCCGCGTCGAATGCCGACGTCCAGGCCTTCCGCATCAACCTGTGGGAGAACATCAAGGCGAACAACCGTTGCGGCTCGTGCCACAACGCCGGCGGCCAGACGCCGCAGTTCGCGCGCAACGACGACGTGAACCTCGCCTACCAGATGGCGAACACGGTCGTGAACCTGTCGCAGCCCGACCAGTCGCGCATGGTCCTCAAGGTCGCCGGCGGTCACAACTGCTGGCTGCAGTCCCCCGCGGCCTGCGGCGACACGCTCACCGTCTGGATCAAGAACTGGGCGGGCGCTGCGGCGACCGGCGGTACGCAGATCCAGCTCCAGGCCCCGACCATCAAGGAAGTCGGCGGCGGCAAGAGCTTTCCGCCGACGGCCAACACGGCGTCCGCGGGTGGCGTGAGCTTCGCGAACTCGCAGCTGTACGCGCTGGTGAAGAACCCGGCGACGGCGAACTGCGTGCGCTGCCACTCGTCGACCTCGGCGGTGCAGCAGCAGCCGTTCTTCGCGGACTCGAACCCGGATGTCGCGTACGCGGCGATCCGGCCGAAAATCAATCTCGACAACCCGGACCAGTCGCGCGTCGTCGTGCGCCTGCGCGACGAGTTCCACAACTGCTGGGGCAGCGCGGGTTGCGCGGCCAACGCGCAGACCATGCTCGACGCGGTCAACCAGTTCGCGGGTTCCATCCCGGTGGACGTGGTCGACTCGTCGCTGCTGATCTCCAAGGGCCTCACCTTGTATGACGGCACGGTCGCGGCCGGCGGCAACCGCTACGAAGCGGCCACGATCGCCAAGTATGAGTTCAAGACCGGCATGGGCAACATCGCCTATGACACCAGCGGCCTCGAGCCGGCGCTGAACCTCACGCTGTCGGGTGACGTCAGCTGGGTCGGCGGCTGGGGCATCAACGTCAAGGCCGGCGGCAAGGCGCAGGGCACCGCGGCCGCGTCGAAGAAACTCACCGACCTCGTCAAGTCGACGGGCGAGTTCTCGATCGAGGCGTGGGTCAACAACGCGAACGTCGCGCAGACGAACGCGTACATCGTCAGCTACTCGGCCGGCGTCAACGCGCGCAACGCGACGCTGGCGCAGACCATGTACCAGTACCAGGCCTACACGCGCAGCGACAAGACGAATGCCAACGGCAATCCGTTCCTCGCGACGCGCGCGGCCGACCAGGACGCGCAGGCCGCGCTGCAGCACGTCGTGCTGACGTACAGCCCGGTCGACGGCCGCCGCATCTACGTGAACGGCGAGTTCACCGGCGACGTCGACGCGCAGGGCGGCGGTTCGCTGGCCGACTGGGACGACACGTTCGCGCTGGTGCTCGGCAACGAGACCTCGACGAACCGCCAGTGGGAAGGCGTGCTGCGCATGGTCGCGGTCCACAACCGCGCGCTCACGGCCACGCAGATCAAGCAGAACTTCGACGCCGGCGTCGGCGAGAAGTACTTCATGCTGTTCAGCGTCGCGCACCTGTTGCCGGACATCCCGCAGCCGTACGTGATGCTCGAAGCGCAGCAGCTCGACACCTATGGCATCCAGTTCGACAAGCCGACGTTCATCAGCCTGGACCCGACCGCCAACGTCGGCACGCTGCCGATCGAAGGCATCCGCATCGGCGTGAACGGCGCCGAGGCGCACTCGGGCCAGACGTACATCCCGCTGAAGGCCAGCATCGGCGGCAGCAACTACGCCGCGGGCACGGGACAGAAGATGTCCAGCGTCGGCGCGGTGATCGAGCTGCAGAAGGGCGTGCTCGATGACCTGTTCTTCCTGTCCTTCGAGAAGATCGGTACGCGCAGTAAGCACTACGACGATCCGCCGGTTCCGCCGCCGCCGCCGCCGGCCGTGCTGCCGGATGAGTCGTACGTCGGTCTGCGTACCTTCGACGAGCTCAACGCGACGCTGTCGCTGATCACGGGCGTGCCGCAGACGAATGCGCGCGTCGCCGCGACCTACGACACGGTCAAGCAGGGCCTGCCGGCGATCGAGAAGTTCGGCACGTTCGGCGCCGCCCAGCAGACCGCGCTGGCGCAGCTCGCGATCCAGTACTGCAACCAGATGGTCGACACGCCGGCGCTGCGCACCGCCTTCTACGGCAGCACGCTGAATCCGTCGGCGACGGGCACCGCGACGTTCGGCACCAGCAGCTCGCCGAACAACGTGAACCGCGACCTCGTCATCGAAGCGCTGGAGACGAAGGGCATCAACACGGGTCTCACCGTGAACCCGGATGACACCGTCATCACCGCCGAGCTCGACGACCTCATCGACAAGCTCGTGGACGGCCCGACCGGCGGCGCCACGAACGGAACGGCCACCGTGATGAAGGCCACATGCGGCGCCGTCCTCGGCTCCGGCATGACGCTGATCCAGTAAGGGAGTCTCGACATGATCATCCGCACGAAGAAACCGCCGCGCCTGCTGGGCCTCGACGAGCCGATCCGGCACGAGAACCACAAGGCCCCGGTCACGCGCCGCGACTTCATCGCCCAGGGTCTGCGCACGGGTCCCGCGGTGCTGGCCGCGCCCGCCGCGCTGTCGATGCTGCTGCATGCGCAGAAGGCCGGCGCGATGTCGCCCGACCTCGAGGCGCTGCTGTCGGCCGGCAACTGCAACATCCAGGCGGGTGCGGGCAAGGTCCCGTTCATCTGCTTCGATCTCGCCGGCGGCGCGAACCTCAACGGTTCGGAGATCCTCATCGGTCGCACCAACCCGACCGACTTCCTCTCGACGCAGGGTTACGCGAAGCTCGGCCTGCCGGGCAACATGAACCCCGGCTCGGCCAACGCGGCCAGCCCGACTAACAACTTCGTCAACACGGAGTTCGGCGCGGCCTGGCACTCGGACGGCGCGATCCTGCGCGGCATGCAGGCCTCGACGCAGGTCGCGACCCGCGCCAACGTGCAGGGCTTCCCGATCGCCGCGCGCTCGGAGAACGACACCGGCAACAACCCGCACAACCCGATGTACGGCATCAACCGTGTCGGCGCGCGCGGCGAACTGCTGACGCTGATCGGCTCGCAGAACACGGACTCGGGCGGCAACTCGATGGCGCCGGCCATGATGGTCAACGCCGCGGTGCGCCCGACCAAGGTCGACCGCGCCAGCGACGTCACCGGCCTCGTCGACACCGGCGAGCTCGGCACGCTGTTCACCAACCAGAACGACGCGATCGCGGTGCTCGAATCGATGACGCGCCTCGGCCGCGCCACGGCCGGCCTGTCCGAGACTGGCCTGTCGTCGACGGACCAGGACGCGGTGCGCAAGCTCGTGGGCTGCGGCTACGTGAAGTCGACCTATCTCGCGGACCGCTTCCGCACGCCGTCGCAGCTGAATCCGGATCTCGATCCGCAGATCGTCGGCGCCAGCGGCATCTTCACGCAGGCCGAGTACAACGCCGACGGCGAATTCCGCAAGGCCGCGGCCATCATGAAGATGGTCATCAACGGTTACGCGGGCGCCGGCACCATCACGATGGGCGGCTTCGACTATCACGGCCAGGGCCGCAACACCGGCGAGACGCGCAACTTCCGCGCGGGTCGCTGCATCGGCGCCTGCCTCGAGTACGCGGCGCGCATGGGCAAGCCGCTCATGATCTACGTATTCTCCGACGGCGCGCTGTCGGCCAACGGCGTGGCGAACATGACGGCCGAAGGCCGTGGCAAGTTCGACTGGGCCAGCGACAACCAGGCGACGGCGTCGTCGTTCGTGCTGGTGCACAAGCCGGGCGGGCGGCCGACGATGCGTTCGACGCGCCTGCAGATCGGTGCGTACAGCGCCGGCGGCGACGTGGTCACGACGTCGAGTCCGGCGGCCAACGCGGTCAACCTGCTCGTCGAAACCGTCATCCTCAACTACATGGCCCTGCATGGCGAGGAAGGAAACTTCGCGACGCTGTTCCCCTCGCATGGCCTGGGCGCTTCGGCGACGCGTGACAGCCTCACGATGATCGCGCCGGTCTGCAACGGCACGGTCAGCAACCCGGTCTAGCGACCGCAGTTCGATCCGATCTCGAGGGAGCGTTGTCGCGTGTTGACGACGCTCCCTCGTCGTTTTCCCCGACCGCATTTTTCCCCCGAAAAAGGATGCGCGATGGCGTTCTCAAACGGCGTCCTGCTTCGTTGACATTGTTAAGTGGGCTATGCGAGGGTCCCCCCAGTCAATCGCGTCGAATCCGGTTTTGCTTGTCCGGTGTCCGCAGAGTTCATCCACGTGAGCACTAGTTTGTTAGTGAGTTCCAGGGCCGCGCCGCACTCGGCACTTGCTGCGCTTGCGCTGCTCGCCGTCCTGTCAGGCGCCGCCCCGGTCGCGTTCGCGGCGGAGGAGAAATACGCGCTCGCCGGCCAGCCGGCGCCCGACCTCGTGGCGCGCGGGTTGTCAGGCGAGAACGTGCGCATCTCGGAACACCGCGGCGAGGTCGTCGTCGTGAGCTTCTGGAGCGGCAGCTGCAACACCTGCCGCGCGCAGCTCGAGGCGCTCGACCGCATCTCGAAGACCTACGCGAGCGCCGGCCTGACGGTGATCGGCGTGAACCTCGACGACAACGTGCCGCGCGCCGAGAAGTTCGCCCGCGCGCAGGACGTCCAGTTCCAGCTGCTCGTGGCCACCGCCAAGAGCACCGGTCGCGACTACCTCGTCGACCGCCTGCCGATGCTCGTGTTCATCGACCGCGCCGGCGTGCTGCGCGCGGCGCACCGCGAGTTCAAGAAACGCGACGAAGACACGTACGTGCGCGAGCTGCGCACTCTGTTAGACGAATGAGTAAGCCTATGCCTACATTTCTGAAAGCCCTGAGAGTGACCTGCGTGGCGCTCGCCGTGTTCTCGGCGCCGGCGTTCGCGCAGGCTCCCGCGCCGGATCCGGCTACCGCCCCGACGCCGGCCGAAGCCGCAACGCCCGCCGATGCCGCCGCGCCTGCCGACGCGCCGCCGGCCGACGCACCGCCGGCCGATGCCGCGCCCGGCGCCAGCAAGCCGGCCAGCATCCTCTCGACGCCCGCCGCCATCTCCGACGCGCCGGCCGCGACGCTGCTCGCACCGCCGGCCGACGGCGCCACGCCGCCGCCGCCCGCCGAAGGCGAACCGCCGGCCGACACGCGCGCGCTCGACGAGACCGTGCAGGATCTCAAGAAGGACGTCGTCGACCTCAACAAGGAACTGTTCGTCCTAGAGGAAGAGCTGCTGTTCCCGGCGAACACGCAGGTCGCCGTGTTCGTCTCGATGGACATCGGCGAGTTCTTCGCGCTCGATTCGCTGACGCTGAAGATCGACAACAAGGAAGTGGCCAACTACCTGTACACGCCGCGCGAAGCCGAGGCGCTGCTCAAGGGCGGCGTGCACCGCGTGTACCTGGGAAACCTCAAGGTCGGCGAGCACCAGCTCGTCGCGTTCTTCGAAGGCAAGGGCCCAAACCAGCGCGACTACAAGCGCGGCGCGAACCTGAAGTTCGAGAAGGGCGTCGGCGCCAAGTATCTCGAGCTCAAGATCACCGACCGCCAGCGCAAGGCGCAGCCGGAATTCGCGATCAAGGACTGGGAATAAACCCGACGATGTCGACGTTCTCGCGCATCGCTCTCGCCGTCGTTGCCGGGCTGGCGCTGTCGCCGGCGCTGGTCGCGCCGGCCATGGCCGCGAAAGCCGAGGTCGACAAGCTGTCGCCGACGGTCGTGCGCGACCTGCACTACGGCGACGCACTCTTCTATTACTACCAGGGCCAGGACTTCGAGACGATCACGCGCCTGCAGGCGTATCGCCAGTGGGGCCTGCTCTCGCATCACGACGCCGAGACCGACCTGCTGCTCGGCGGCCTCTATCTGTCGCTGGGCCTGCACAACGAAGCCGGCGAACGTTTCGAAACGCTGCTGACGCAGTCCGTGCCGGAAGGCGTGCGCAACCGCGCCTGGTTCTACCTCGGCAAGATCTGGTACGCGCGCGGCTATCTCGATCGTGCCGAGCGCGCCATCAAGGAAGTGCAGGGCCGCCTCACGCCGGATCTCGAGGCCGAGCGCCTGCACCTGCTGTCGAACATCCTCATGCGCCAGCAGCGCTTCGACGAAGCGATCGCGCTGCTGAATGCCTGGAAGGGCCGCAAGGACCAATCCGACTGGCTGGCGTACGCGCAGTACAACCTCGGCGTCGCGCTGGTGCGCAAGGGACTGGTCAGCGAAGCCGATCCGTTCCTCACCAGCGTCGGTACGCTCGAATCCGGCCGCCGCGAGCTGCGCTCGCTGAAGGACCGCGCGAACCTCGCGCTCGGCTACGCCTATCTACAGAACAACCAGCCCGACCTCGCGAAGCCGGTGCTGGAACGCGTGCGTCTCGACGGCCCGTTCTCCAACAAGGCGCTGCTCGGTGTCGGCTGGGCCGATGCCGCTTCCGGCCAGTACCAGGAAGCGCTGACGCCGTGGATGGAGCTGCGCGACCGCAACCTGCTCGACTCCGCGGTGCAGGAAGCCTATCTCGCCGTGCCGTACGCGTTCGCCAAGCTGAACGCCAACGCGCAGGCCGCCGAGAACTACGAGAAGGCCATCGCGTCGTTCGACAGCGAGACGGTGAACATCGACACGTCGATCGCCGAGGTGAACGACGGCACGATGCTCGACAAGCTGCTGAAGCGCGACGCGGACGACCACTACGGTTGGTTCTGGCAGTTGCGCGAGCTGCCGAACGCCGCCGAGTCCCGCTACCTGTATCACCTGCTGGCCGGCCACGATTTCCAGGAAGGTCTGAAGAACTACCGCGACCTCGCGTTCCTCGGCGGCACGCTCGTCAAGTGGCAGGACAGCATGGTCGCGTTCCAGGACATGCTCGACACGCGCGAGCGTGCGTACGCCGAGCGCGTGCCGCAGGCCGACGCGTTGCTGAATTCCGGACGTCTCGACAAGTACGGCGCGGAGCGCGCGACCGCGGGCGGACAGCTCGACCAGGTGGAGCAGGGCCAGGACGTCGCGTCGCTGGGCACGGCCGCCGAGCGCGACCAGTGGGCGCGCATCACGCGGCTCGAGGCCGCGTTGCTGACGGCGCCGCACGACGAGGAAACCGAAGTCATCCGCGAGAAGACGCGCCTCGCCAAGGGCGTGCTCTACTGGCGGCTCGCGGAATCGTTCAAGGCGCGCGTGTGGAACGAACGCCGCACGTTGAAGGATCTCGACCAGGCGCTGCGCGAAGCGCAGAACCGCTGGGTGCGCGTGCAGAAGGCGCGCAGCTCGATGCCCAACAACACCGGCGAGTTCGCCGCGCGCGTGGCGGCGCTGCGCAAGCGGCTCGACGACGCGCAGCTGCGGCTCGCGAACGTCGCGAAGCAGCAGAACGGATTGCTCGAGAGCCTCGCGCGCAACGAGCTCGAGCAGCAGAAGGATCGCATCGGCACGTACCAGATCCAGGCGCGCTTCGCGCTGGCGTCCATCTACGACCGCGCCGCGCTCGGCGGTGGCGCCGTGAAGACGCCGGAGAAGGGCGCCACCGAATCGCAGGGCGAGCTCGAAATGGTGCCGCCGACGGATGCCCCGATGGATGCGCCGGTGACCGCACCGGCCGACGCGCCGGTCACCGCGCCGGCGGACTCGCCCGCGCCCGGCGACGCGCCCGCGCCCGACGCCACCAACAACCCGGTCCCGCCGCCGGAGACGCCGAAATGACCGGCTTCCCGCGCAAACTCCTCACCATCGCCGTCGCCGCGTTGTGCGCCGGCGTCGCGTTCGACGTGGCCGCCGCGCCGAAGAAGAAAGAGAAGACCATCGGCGATCTCGCCGCGCGTCCCGTGGTCGTGCAGCCCGACGCGAAGGTCGAAGCCAGCGCCGCGCGCGCGATGGACAACTACAAGCGGTTCCTCGAACTGCAGAAGACCGATCCGCAGCTGCGCGCCGAAGCGCTGCGCCGCCTCGCCGATCTCAACATGGAGACGGGCGAGGGCGATCGCATGGCCGGCGAGGCCGTGACCATCGACGCGCAGGGCGCCGAAGCCATCAAGCTCTATTCGAACCTGCTGAAGAGTTATCCCGACTACCCGCGCAACGACCAGGTGCTGTACCAGCTCGCGCGCGCGTACGAGACCACGGGCCAGCCCGAGAAGGCACTGGCGACTCTCGACGACATCGTGCGCCGCTTCCCGCGCACCCCGCAGATGGACGAGGTGCAGTTCCGCCGCGGCGAGCTGCTGTTCTCGGCCAAGCAGTATCGGCCGGCGCAGGATGCGTACGGCTTCGTCGTCTCGAAGGGCGATAAATCCTCGTTCCTGACGCAGAGCCTCTACAAACACGGCTGGTCGCTGTTCAAGCAGGGCCTGAACGACGACTCGCTGCCGTCGTTCGCCGGCGTGCTCGACCGCACGATGCTGACCAAGACGGAACACAAGCTGATCCCGGTCGACAAACTGCCGCGCGCGAACCGCGAGCTCGCCGACGACACGCTGCGCGTCATGGCGGTCACGTTCTCGTACGACGACGACTCGGTCAACGCCATCGACAAATTCCTCGCGGGCCACAACAACCCCGCGTACGCGCCGATCATCTACTCGCGCCTCGGCGACCTGTACGTCGAGAAGGAGCGCTTCCAGGACGCGGCCGCCGTGTACCGCGCCTTCGCGACGCGCGAGCCGAACAGCGAGTATTCGCCGGGCCTGTCGATGCAGGCCATCGAGGCCTATCGCAAGGGCGGCTTCACCGAGCTCGTGCTCGAGGGCAAGCGCGAATATGTCGCGCTGTACAACTACGGCACGACGTTCTGGCAGGGCCGCAACAAGGCCGACTACCCGAGCATCGCGAAGGAACTGAAGATCAACCTGAAGGACGTCGCGACGTACTTCCACGCGGAAGCGCAGAAGACGAAGAAGGCGGACCAGTTCCTCGAGGCGGCGCGCTGGTATCGCACGTACCTCGAGTCGTTCCCGGACGATCCGGAATCCTTCGGCACGAACTATCTGCTGTCCGAGACGCTGTACTCGGCCGGCGATTTCCAGGGTGCGTCCGCCGAATTCACCAAGACGGCCTACGACTATCCACGCAACCCGCGCTCCGCCGCCGCCGCGTATGCCGCGCTCGAGTCGTACGGCAAATACGAAGCGAAGCTGGATCCGGCGGCGAAGACCGAGGCGCACAAGGCCGCGGTCGACGCCAGCGTGAAGTTCGGCACGAGCTTCCCCGAACACCCGGACGCCACCGGCGTGCTGACGCGCGCCGCCGAGGACATCTTCGCGACGCAGGACCTGCAGCGCGCGATCGAGGTGTCGAACCTCATCCTCGCGCACCAGCCGCCGGCCGACCAGAACAAGCGCCGCATCGCGTACACCATCATCGGCCAGTCGAACTTCGACCTGCTGAACTTCGCCGACGCGGAGAAGAACTACATCGCGGCGCGCGACCTGCTGCCGCCGAACGACAAGATGCGCGCGGACTTCACCGAACGCATCGCGTCCGCCGTGTACCGCCAGGGCGAAGCCAAGCAGAAGGCCGGCGACTCGCTGGGTGCGGTCGACGACTTCCTGCGCATCTCGCAGGTCGCGGGTAGTTCGAAGATCGCCGCGCAGGCCGAATACGACGCCGGCGCGCAGCTGGTCAATCTCAAGGAATGGCCGCGCGCGATCCAGGTGCTCGAGCGTTTCCGCGCCAACAACCCGAAGAGCGAATACACGGCCGACGTCACGCGCAAGCTCGCGGTGGCGTATGGGGAGACCGGGCAGGCCGGCCAGGCTGCGGTCGAGTTCGAGCGCATCGCGATGAACCCGGCGGAGTCGAAGGACATCCAGCGCGAGGCGAACCTGCAGGCGGCGGATCTCTACACGAAGGCGGGCAACACGACGAAGGCCGTGGGCATGCTCGAGCGCTTCGTCGTCACGTATCCGACGCCGGCGACCGATTCGATCGAAGCGCGGCAGAAACTCGCCGACATCGCCGGCACGGCCGGCCAGGTCGACAAACAACGTTACTGGCAGCGCGAGATCGTCGCCGCCGACCGCAACGCCGGTGCGGGCCGCACCGACCGCACGCAGTACCTCGCCGCGAAATCGCAGCTCGCGCTGGCGGCGCCGGTGCGCGACGAATACCGGAACATCTCGCTGGCGCTGCCGTTGAAGGCCAGCCTCGCGAAGAAGAAGAAGGCGCTGGAAGCGGCGCTGGGCGCGTACAAGGCCGCCACCGACTACCGCGTCGCCGAGGTCACCACGCTCGCCACGTACGAGATCGCCGAGCTGTACCGCAAGCTGGGCCAGGACATCATGAAGTCCGAGCGGCCGAAGAAGCTGCCGGCCGACCAGCTCGAGGAATACAACTCGCTGCTCGAGGAGCAGGCCTTCCCGTTCGAGGAACAGGCCATCTCGACGCACGAGATCAACACGAAGCGCACGAAGGACGGCGTCTACGACGAAGGCACGAAGAAGAGCTTCGCGGCGCTGGCCGAGCTCAAGGCCGGCCGTTACGGCAAGACCGAATTGCTGAGCACGTCGTTCGACACGATCGTGCCGGCGGCGCCGCCCGTGAAGGAAGCCGAGCCCGTGATTGCCACGCCCGCCGATCCGACGAAGCCCGCGGTGAATGCGCAGACTGCCGCGCCGCCCGCCGCCTCGGGCCCGAAGATCCCGAGCGTGCCGTCGCGCGCGAATTCCGAGTTCGCCCGCGCGTTGACGCTGATGCGCGGCGACGCGACGCAGGCGATCCTGGAATTCCAGGTGCTGACGCAGTCATACCCGGATCTCTCCGGCCCTTACGCGAATCTCGGGTTGCTGTATCGCAACGCGAACCAGTTGCCCGAAGCGGAGGCCGCGTTCGCCAAGGCCACCGAGCGTGCGAGCTGGGACGCGCAGACCTGGAGCGAATACGGCGCGACGTTGCGCCAGGCCGGCAAGTTCAACGAGGCGCGCGCCGCCTACGAGAAAGCGATCGCGGCGAATCCGTCCTACGCGCCGGCGCACCGCAATCTCGCTGTCTTGCTCGACCTGTATCTGGATGATTCGCTGCCCGCGCAGACCGAATTCGAGACGTACAAGCAGCTCACCAACGAGGACAAGCCGGTGAGCGGCTGGATCGCCGAGCTGAAGGCACGCAACAAGGCGACGGGCAGGGCACCGGCTTCGGCCGCGCCGCCGCCCGAAGCCGCGCCCGCGCCCGAGGCCACGCCGGCGGCCGAGCCACCCGCGCCCCAGGGAGGGGCCTAGTGTTCACAAAGGAATTGTCATGACCAAACTGATCGGCGTCGCGATGCTGTTGTTAGCCGCGGCCGCTTTCGCCCAGTCCCCGCCGCCCGCGGCGCCGGGATCCGACCTCGAACCCGGTGTGAACACCTCGGCACCGACCGCGCAGCCGACGGAAGTGAAGCCCGCCGACGCCCGGCCGGCGCCTCCTGCCGCGAAACCCGTCGCGGCGAAGCCCGCGGCCGCCAGCGGCGCCGCCGCCGCGTCCGCTAACAAACAACCCGCGGCGGGCGCCCCGAAGGGCAATGCCAAGGACCGCCTCGACCTCGATTCCACGCAGATCACCGGCAACCGCGAGCTGCCGAAGGTCCTGTACATCGTGCCCTGGCGCAGTGCAGAAATGGGCGACCTGGTGGGTCGCCCGGTCAACAGCCTGCTGGATGAAGTGCTCGAGCCGGTCGACCGTGACGTCTTTCGCAGACAGAACCGCTACTACGACGCGCTCCAGCCGAATGCGGCCACGCCGGCGGCCGCCCCCGCCAGCCAGCCTGAGAAGTGATTAACGGTTTTTGTCACTTATGTAACGCAATCTTGGCCCGCTCGATGCCCTTCGAGCGTCCTGTTTTTCGAGGAGAGTCAATTTCATGAACGGCATAGTCAAATTCTTTCAGGACGGCGGATTCTTCCTGTATCCGCTCGTCATCATCTTCGTCGTCGGCGTGGTCATCTCGATCGAACGCTGGATCTACCTGACGAAGGAAACCATCAAGAACCGCAGCCTGTGGGACGACGTCGCCCCGCACCTCGGCTCGGGCAACTTCAAGCAGGCGATCGCGCTGGCGAACAACTCGACCGCGCAGATCGGCACCGTGCTCAAGTACGGCCTGGCGCGTCTCTCGACGGCGCGCCGTCGTGACGACATCCAGCAGGCGATGGAAGAGTCGCTGCTCGAGATCGTCCCGCGTCTCGAGAAGCGCACTCACTACCTGAGCTCGCTCGCTAACATCGGCATGTTGGTCGGTCTGTTGGGCACGATCATCGCGCTGATCCACGCGTTCGCGACCGTGTCGCAGGCGAACCCGGCCGAGAAGGCTGCGCTGCTCGCGTCCGCCATCTCGGAAGCCATGAACAACACGGCGTCCGGTCTGGCCTGCGCGATCACGCTGCTGCTCGCGCACATGTTCCTGGAAGCGAAGACCACGGCGCTGATCGACTCGCTCGAGATCGCGGTGGTGAAGTTCCTGAACTCGATCACGGAGAGATATTCGGAGCCGTCCGCTCCGGCGCCCGGCCCGGCCGTGGCTCCGCGTGCCCCGGCCCCGCGTCCGGCCTGAACGGTCGTTCGATCACTCCGTAGTAGCTAGTTCCGGGAACACCGCATGTCGTCATCCAAACTTGCCGCTCGCGCGATCCGCAATCACGCGAAGTACAAGGGCAGAAACGATCTGAACATCGTGCCGATGATCGACATGATGGTCATCCTCGTGTTCTTCCTGCTGTTCACGGCGGTGTTCTCGAACACGAACATCCTCGAGCTCAATCTTCCGGCGCCCAACTCCTCGGTGCCGGAACTTCCGAAGGGCCTGCAGCTCGAGATCCACGTTCGTCACACCGGCATAGACATCGCCGATCGCAACTCGGGCATCCTCCGTTCGCTGCCCATGAACGCGACCAGTGAGTACGACTACAAGGGACTGTCCGAGTACCTGCAGTTCGTGAAGGCCAAGTACCCGGCCACCACCGAGGCCAGCGTGCTGCTGGAGTCCGACATCCCGTACGACGTGCTCGTCCAGACGATGGACAATGTGCGCCTGTACCAGATGGACGACGCCCCGCTGTTCACCAAGGTCGAGCTGTTCCCGGACATCTCCGTGGGTGACGCACCGGCCACGGGTGCCGCAGCCGCGGCGGGCGCCGCCCCGGCGGGAGCGAAGAAGTGACCCCGTATCGCATCAAGCAGCATCGCAAGCGCACGCACCACGACAGCCACATGGCGCTGGTGCCGTTCATCGACATGCTCACCATGCTCGTGGTGTTCCTGTTGTTGCACAGCTCGGACGCCGAGATCCTGCCGAACACCAAGAACATCCAGATCCCCGAGTCGATCGCGGATCTCAAGCCGCACGAGACCGTCACCATCATGGTGACGAAGGACGAACTGCTCGTGAACGGCCGCATCGTCGGCAAGGTCGCCGAAGTGGCCGCGCTGCCGGCGGACAAGATGATCATCCCGGACCTGCAGGCCGCGCTGAAGGAACAGAACGACCGCATCCAGCGCGAGACCGCCAAGGAAGACCTGTCGGAGCGCGAGATCACCATCATGGGTGACAAGGGCACGCCGTTCTCCGTGTTGAAGCGCGTGATGGCCACGGCCACCGCGTCCGACTACGGCAAGGTGTCGCTGGCCGTCATCCAGCGCGAACGCGAGGCGGGCGCATGATCGCCCCGTTTTTCCGCCGCTTCGAACTACCCTGGGCGCCGGGGGAAGAGAACGAACGCCGTTTCAAACGGCTCATGTCTATCTTCCTCATCATCGTCACGCTGCTGGCCGCCGTCATCTGGGCGCTGCCGAAGGTGGAAGTCGAGAAGCTGAAGCCGCAGGAACTGAAGGAGCGCGTGGCGCAGCTGATCGTCGAGAAGCCGAAACCGCCGCCGCCGCCCCCGCCGCCGCCGGAAGAAAAGCCGAAGCCGGAGGAGAAGCCGAAACCGACGGAGCAGAAGCCGACGGAGAAGCCGAAACCGAACGTGCGCAACCAGGGCATGCTGGCGCTGGCCGACGAGCTCGCGGAGCTGCGCGACCAGAATCTCGATCTGAAGGACCCGCAGATGAAGACGCCGGTGGAGGACGCGCGCTCGGAGCGCAACCTCATCACGTCGCAGGCGGGCAAGGCCTCGGGCGGCATCAACACGGCCAATCTGTCGCGCGGCTTCGGTGGCGGCGCCGGCGAGATCGGCACGCACACGACGACGCAGGTCCAGCACGGCGCGGGACTCGATCCGAACGCCGGCGGCAAGGTCCAGCGTACGGGCACGAGCGGCAAGAGCTCGCGCGCGCGCGAGGAAGTCGAGATCATCTTCGACCGGAACAAGGGCGCGTTGTACGCGCTGTATGGCCGCGCGCTGCGCGACCAGCCGGATCTCGCGGGCAAGCTGGTGCTGGAATTCACGATCGCGCCGACGGGCGAGATCACGATGTGCCGCGTGGTGTCGAGCGAGCTGAACGATCCCGAGCTCGAGAAGAAGATCGTCGCGCGCGTGCGCCTGATCCGCTTCAAGCCCGCGGACGTCGAGCCGCTGACCGTCAGCAAGCCCATCGACTTCTTCCCGGCTGCCTGAGCCATGAACCTGCAATCCGAGATCGCGTACTACACCGAGATCGGAACGCAGGACAAGGCGCGGCTGCTGTCGAGCTTTCTCTACGAGCTGACCACCGAGGCGCGCGGCACGTACGGCGCGTCGCAGGATGCCGTGCACGACGCCGTGCATCTGCGCTTCGCCAACGAGATGTGCAACCGCTGCACGAAGTTGATCGAGCAATACCTCGGCGATGACAACACGCGGCCGGCGGATGATGTCGTGATCCGGATGATCCTGAGCGCGCGGGCGGACAAGTCGGCGGAGCGCATGGTGTTCAATGCGTGGCGGCGGGCGTTGCAGAACTTCGAGCGGTACGACACCACCGTCTTCATGAATAGCTAATGGGGACAGTCCCCGTTTCCTAGCAAACGGGGACAGTCTTCGAGGTGCGCGGGCGCCAGTCTGCCGTTCGGACTTCTTTGTTCGCCCCGGGAGATCGCGCTTCGCGAAATTCCGGACGGAATTTCGCGGCGTTCGCTCGTCGTTCACTGCGCGCCTTCACATCTTCTCAGTGGCCAGACGTCGAGTTCACCACAGCGGCGCGCGGCCGTTCACTCCTCGCCGATCTCCAGGGGCGAACAAAGAAGTCCGAACGGCAGACCGGCGACCACCATCATCGTGACTGTCCCCGTTTGCTAGGAAACGGGGACTGTCCCCATTAGCGATGTCGGCGGGGGCGCAGCGCTCGGAGCCAGGTGTAGCCCGCTGCCCCGGCGAGCGTCGAGGCGGAGAGAATCGCGAGCTTCGAGGAATTCACGACGGTCGGGTCGGCGGCGAACGCGAGGTTCGTGATGAAGATGGACATGGTGAAGCCGATGCCGCCGAGGAGGCCGGCGCCGATGAGGTGGGGCGCGCGGACGTCGTCGGGGAGCGCGGCGAGACGCGACTTCACCGCGGCGGCGCAAGCCAATGTCACGCCAAGTGGTTTGCCGAGCAGCAGGCCGAGGGAGATGCCGAGTCCGTTCGCGCCGACGAGGGTCGCGATCGCGCCGGTGTCGATGATCACGCCGGTGTTCGCCAGCGCGAACAGTGGCAACACGCCGTAGGCCACGGGCGCGTGCAGCGCGCGTTCGAGGCGCTGCGACGGAGAGCGTCTGCCCGGCACGCGCGGCGTGAACGGAATCGTGAACGCCAGCAGCACGCCCGCGACCGACGCGTGCACGCCGCCCTTCAACAGGCAGACCCACAACACCGCGCCGCCGACCAGATACGGCACGAGCGACATCACGCGCAGCGGGCGATTCAGCAGCGCGAGCACCGCGACACACGCGCCGGCGCCCGCGAGCCATCCCCAGGCGAGGTTGCCCGTGTAGGCGATCGCGATCACCAGGATCGCGCCCAGGTCGTCGATCACCGCGAACGCCACGACGAACACCTTGAGCGCCGGCGGTACGCGCGCGCCGAGCAACGTCAGGATTCCCAGCGCGAACGCGATGTCGGTGGCCATCGGGATCCCGAATCCGGCCGCCGTCGCCGTCCCCGCGTTGAACAAAACGTGGATCAGTGCGGGCACGATCATGCCGCCCACCGCCGCGAACGCCGGCAACAGCGCCTTCCGCCGGTTCGACAGCTCGCCGACGAACAACTCGCGCTCGAGCTCGAGGCCGATCAGCAGGAAGAACACCGCCATCAACGCGTCGTTGATCCAGTGCTGCACGGTGAGCGGCCCCAGGTCGGCGCTCCAGAACGCGAGCCAGTGCGCGCCCGCCGCGGAGTTCGCCAGCACCAGCGACACCACGGTGCAGACGATCAGCAGCACGCCCCCGAATTGCTCGGAGCGCGCGAATCGCAGGAATGAGCCCGACAGCCGCATATCCGCATGATGCCGGAATGCCGCGCCGCCGCC
>DATJTW010000057.1:0-34852 GCA_035502995.1 Steroidobacteraceae bacterium
GCCCTTTTTTTTACCCCACCAGGGATGCGGTAGGATGCACGGGCGCCGGATCCGGCGACCCAGGCACACGCATCGAACAGTCACATGGCCCAACACGCACAACTGAACAACGTCGATCACCACGACCTCCGCGTGCTGCAGCGCTTCGGCGCGCAGTACGGAGACAACGTGGCCACCGTCCTCACGTTCCCGACCGAGTTCGGGGACGTCCAGCGCGAGTACCCGATCTTCTTCCGCAAGGACAAGACCACCGGTGAGTACCACTCACTGGTCCTGCTCGGCTTCCAGGAAGGCGAGAACCTGTTCCTCGAAGACGGGCGCTGGAACGCCAAGTACATCCCGGGAATGATCTCCCGCGGTCCGTTCCTCATCGGTTTCCAGGAGCAGCAGGCCGAGGGCGGCCTGCGCCGCGAGCCCGTCATCCACGTCGATCTCGATCATCCGCGCCTCAGCCGCACGGAAGGTCAGCCGCTGTTCCTGCCGAAGGGCGGCAGCACGCCCTACCTCGAACACATGGCCAAGGTGCTGCGCGCCATCCATGAAGGACTCGAAGTCCAGCGCGCGATGTTCGCCGCGTTCACCGCGCTCGATCTCATCGAGCCCGTGAAACTCGACATCCAGCTCAGCGAGACGGAGAAGTACGCCGTCGAAGGTCTGAACACCATCGACCAGGTGAAGCTGAGCAACCTGGAAGGCGACGCGTTGCTGCGCCTGCATCGCTCCGGATTCCTGCAGGGCGCGTATCTCGTCGCCCAGTCGCTGTCCAACGTGAATTCGCTGATGCAGGTCAAACAGCGCCGCAATCTCGCCGGAGCCGCCGCCGCGTCCGCGAGCCACTGAACGGCATGGCTGGAGTCGCCGGCAAGATCCGCGAAGTTCCGATCACCCGGCCGGGCCACCTGCCGCTGGGTGAACTGCTGGCGAGCGGGCTGCCCGCCGTGCTGCGCGGTCTCGGCAGCGAGTGGACGCTGGTCAGGAAGGGACTCGACTCCGAGCACGAAGCGCGCCGCTACATCGCGTCGCTGTACAACGGCCGCCCGGTGGATTTCAGCCACGGCGGCCCCGAAGCGCGCGGTCGCGCCTACTACGACGACCAGTTCGGCGCGCTCAACTTCAAGGTGCGACGCGATCGCCTCGACAAGGTGCTCGACGAGATCGCCGAGCACCGCGACGACGATCCGCCGCCGATGTACTACGTGGCTTCGCTGCCCACCGATGACTGTCTGCCGGGCTTCCGTGCCGGCAACGCGATCGACTTCGCCGAGCACGGGGTCGATCCGCCGCCCAGCATCTGGATCGGCAATCGCACCATCGCCTCCTGTCACTACGACGCGCCTAACAACATCGCCTGCGTCGCGGTCGGCCGGCGGCGCTTCACGGTGTTCCCGCCCGAGCAGACCTTCAATCTCTATCCGGGCCCGCTGGACCCCACGCCCGGCGGACAGGCGGTGAGCGCCGTCGATTTCGCGAATCCGGATTTCGACCGCTTCCCAAACTTCCGCCTGGCGCTCGCCGCCGGCATGAGCGCCGAGCTCGAGCCCGGCGATGCAATCTTCGTCCCCAGCATGTGGTGGCACCACGTCGAGGGGTTGAGTCCCTTCAACACGCTGGTGAACTACTGGTGGAGCTCGGCGCCGGACTGGGTGCCGACGCCGATGAACACGCTGCTGCAGGCGATCTGGACCATACGCGACCTGCCGGAACGCGAGAAACGCGCCTGGCGGGACGTGTTCGAGTACTACGTCTTCGGTCCGGCGGAACGCGCCGGCGCGCACCTGCCGGAAAAATCCCGCGGCGTGCTCGGACCCTTCGACGAGAACCGCGCACGCCAGATGCGCGCGATGCTCATCAACAAGCTCAATCGCTGACTACTCGCCGTCGTGCGAACATCGCGGCCATGAAGGAAATACGTCGAGTCGTGATCGCGGGCGGCGGCACCGCCGGGTGGATGGCGGCCGCGGCGCTGTCCCAGCAGTTCCACGGCATCCTCGACATCTCGCTCGTCGAGTCGGAAGAGATCGGGACCGTCGGCGTCGGTGAATCCACCATTCCGCCCATCCGCACCTTCCACCGCCTGCTCGGCATCAACGAGCAGGATTTCATGCGCGCCACGGCCGCAACCTTCAAGCTCGGCATCCTGTTCGACAACTGGGGACAGATCGGCGAGCGCTACATCCATCCGTTCGGCGCCACGGGCAAGTCGACGTGGGCGGTCAATTTCCATCACTTCTGGCTGCACTCGCTCGCGCGCGGCATGCCGTCGGAGTACGGCGAGTTCTGCCTCGAGCACCAGGCGGCGAAGGCCGGCAAGTTCTTCACGGGCCCGAACTCGGAAACGAGCTACGCCTACCACCTCGACGCGAGCGTCTACGCGAAATTCCTGCGCAAGTTCACCGAGAAGTTCGGCGTCCGCCGCATCGAAGGCAAGATCAAGGAGATCCGCCAGCACGCGGAGACCGGCTTCATCGAGTCGCTGGTGCTCGATTCCGGGCAGGTCGTCGAAGGCGATCTGTTCATCGACTGCACCGGGTTCCGCGGCCTGTTGATCGAGCAGACGCTGAAGACCGGCTACGAGGACTGGAACCACTGGCTGCCCTGCGACAGCGCCGTCGCGGTCCAGACGGAATCGACCGGGCCCGCCGTGCCGTACACCCGCGCGATCGCGCACGAGGCGGGCTGGCGGTGGCGCATCCCGCTGCAGCACCGCGTCGGCAACGGCCTCGTGTACTGCAGCCGCTACATGTCCGACCAGGAAGCCACCGACAAGCTCATGCGCGAGGTCGAAGGCCGGACGCTGGTCCAGCCGCGCGTGATCAAGTTCCGCACCGGCCGGCGCCGCAATGCCTGGAACAAGAACGTGATCGCCGTGGGCCTCGCGAACGGCTTCGTCGAGCCGCTCGAGTCGACGAGCATCCACCTGATCATGACGTCGATGACGCGGCTCATCTATCTATTCCCGTTCCCGAACGTCACGCAGGCGATCATCGACCAGTACAACGACGAGTCGCGCCTCGAGGCCGAGCGCGTGCGCGACTTCATCATCCTCCACTACTGCGCCACGCGGCGCGACGACAGCCCGTTGTGGAAGTACTGCTCGACGATGTCGCTGCCGGAACCGTTGCAGCGCCGGATCGACCTGTTCCGCGAGCGCGCGCACGTCTGGCAGCCCGAGGGCGAGCTGTTCCGGACGGACTCGTGGGTGCACGTCATGCTCTACCAGGGCATCCGCCCCGAGCACTACCACTACCTGGCGACGGCGATGCCGGACAAGGACCTGGCGACCTTCCTCGCCAACACCCGCGCAACCATCAACCAGGCCGTGGAGCAGATGCCCACGCACCAGGATTTCGTCGATCGCTATGCGCGCGCCAACGACGACATCTGGAACCGGCCCGCGATGTGATCAGACCGAGATGACGTCGTAGACCACCACTTTTTCCCAGAGGTGGGAGCAGTCCTCGACGAACTTCTTGTGGATCGGGTGATCCTGGTAGGTCTTCTGGCCGGCCGTGTCGTCGAACAGCAGGATCTCCGACGCGCTCCAGCTGTTGTCCACCACGTCGCGCTTCTCCGTGCTCGCGGGCACGCCGAAGTGCGCGCCGCGCACCGTCTCGATCTGTTTCAGCGTCGCGAGACCCTTCAGCAGCGCCGCCAGGTCTTCCTTCGAGGCCGGGTTCTTCAGCCAGAAGAACACGTGGTGCACGAGCTTGGGCAGGTTGGTGGTCACGGCGGCGGCTCCAGCGGATGAAATGATCGACGTGTTGACCAGCGCGCCGGTGGCGGCGGCGGCGATGAATGTGCGGCGCGATGTGCTCATAAGGACAACTCGGGGGTGATCGCCGAATGCGGCTCGGCGAGCCGAGTGTAGGCCGCCTCGAGGGCGAGACGGAACTTCTCGTCGCCGAGCAGAGTCGCCGGCAGCACGGCTTCGCAGACGGCGAAGCGCGCGAGGTCCGCGCGTGCGTCGCCCGTGCACGCCTTGCCGATCTCCGCGAGGCGCGCGGCATCCGGATCGACGATCGCGACACCGGCCTTGGCCTGGCGCGCGATGAACCGCATCCACGCGGCGATCGGCATCACGAGCCGATGCACCGGCCGTCCCGCGCGCAGCGCTTCGCCCAGCGTCGTCGTGATCCGCACCGGCAGCTTCTTCGAGCCGTCCCAGGCGATCTGGCTCAGCAGGTGGCGGATGCCGGGGTTGCGGAAGCGCTGCAGGATCGCCGAGATGTAGTGTTCGATGTCGAAGCCCGGGCTGGCGCCGAGACTCGGCGCGAGGTCTTCGGTCATCAGGAGCTCGACGAATTTCGCGAGCTGTTCGTCGCGCATCGCGTCGGCGACCGATTCGTGGCCGCGCAGCAGGCCGAGATACGTCAACGTCGAGTGCGGGCCGTTCACCAACCGCAGCTTCGCGCGGTCGTAGATGCCGACATCCTTCGCCAGCGTGACACCGACCGACGGCCAGTCCGCGTCGCGCATCGCGGGCACGTCCTCGACGACCCACTGCGTGAACGGTTCGCGCTGGATCGGCCATTCGTCGGCGACGCCGGTGATCGCCAGCGCGCGTTTCTTCAGCGCCTCGTCGGTGGCCGGCGTGATGCTGTCGACCATCGTGCGCGGGCAAACCACCTCCGCCTCGATCCAGCGCGCGAGCTCGGGATCGTCGATGCGCGCGAAATCGACCAGCGCACGGTGCAACACCTTGCCGTTGTCCTGCAGGTTGTCGCAGCTGAGCACGGTGAACGGCGCCAGCCCCGCGGCGCGGCGACGCTTGAGTCCTTCGACGATCCAGCCGATCGTGCTGCGCGGCGCCCAGTCGCTGCCGGGCGCGCGGGCGGCCAGGTCGTGCACGATGTCCGGGTTCGCCGTATCGAGCAGGTTCTTCGCGTCGAGGCAGTAACCCTTCTCGGTCACCGTCATCGAGACGATGCGCGTGTCGCGCGAGGTGAGGCGCGCGAAGGCGCGCTCCGCATCCGTCGCGCCGACCAGCAATTCGCGGATCGCGCCGATCACGCGCGCGCGCGGCGCGGCGCCGAGCTCGACCAGCGTGTACAGCCCGTGCTGCGCCTCCAGCGCATCGCGCAGGCCCGTGCTCTTCAGCGACAGCGCGCAGATCGCCCAGCGTTTGTCGGAGTGCAGCAGCGTGTCGGCGTAATACGCCTGGTGGGCGCGGTGGAACGCACCGGGACCGATGTGCACGATGCCGAACCGCGTCGCGGCGCGATCGTACGTGGGCAGGATCGTGCCCGAGCGAACCGAATGCAGGCTCGCCTCGGAGAGGCGCAGGGGACTCATCGATACCTCGTCAGTGATTGTGGCGCGGCGTCTTCTTCGCGACGCCGCGGTATTTGACCGCCATCTCCATGACGGCGCCCGTCTCGAGCTGCCCGACCGTGGAGCGGTACAGCTCCTGCCACGGCGTGGCGCTGTCCGGGATCGGCGGCAGGCCCTGCTGCTTGCGGCGCGCGATCTCGTCGTCGGCCACCAGCATGTTGCAGGTGCCCTGCGCGAGATCGATGCGGATCCGGTCGCCGGTGCGCAGCCACGCGAGACCGCCGCCGGCGGCGCTCTCGGGCGAGCAGTTCAGGATCGACGGGCTGTCCGACGTGCCGGACTGCCGGCCGTCGCCGAGTGTCGGCAGGCTGGTGATTCCGCGCTTGATCAGCGCATCCGGCGGCTGCATGTTCACGACCTCGGCCGAGCCGGGCCAGCCGAGCGGGCCCGAGCCGCGGATCACGAGGATCGTGTGCTCGTCTATGCCCAGCGACGGATCGTTGATGCGCTCGTGGTAATCGGTCGAGCCGTCGAACACCACGGCGCGGCACTCGAACGAGTCGCCGGCGCCGAGATAACGCTGGCGGAATTCGGCCGAGATCACGCTGGTCTTCATGATCGCGAAGTCGAAGAGATTTCCCCTCAGCACGAGGAAGCCGGCCTTCTCCTGGATCGGTTTCTCGTAAGTCGTGATGACTTCACGATCGACCGAATCGCGGCCGCGCACGTTCTCGGCGAGCGTGCGGCCGGTGACCGTCAGCGCCGAGCCGTCGATCTTGCCGACGCGCAGCAGCTCCGACACCACCGCGGGCACACCGCCGGCGCGATGGAAACGTTCGCCGAGATACTTGCCGGCCGGCTGCAGGTTGACGATCAGCGGCAGGTCGCGGCCGTACTTCATCCAGTCGTCGGGCGTGATGTCCAGGCCTGCGTGGCGCGCCATCGCGACCAGGTGCGGCTGCGCGTTCGTCGAACCGCCGATCGCGGCGATGGCGGCGATCGCGTTCAGGAACGACGTGCGCGTCAGGATCTTCGACGGCTTCAGATCTTCGTAGGCCATGTCGACGATGCGCCGACCGGTCTCGTACGAGATCTGGCCGCGCTCGCGGTACGGCGCGGGAATCGCGGCGCAGCCCGGCAACGACAGGCCGAGCACTTCCGCGACCGCGTTCATCGTCGACGCGGTGCCCATCGTGTTGCAGTGACCGAGCGACGGCGCCGACGCGGCCGCGGCGGCGAGGAACTGCTTCTCGTCGATCTGGCCGGCCGCGAGCTTGCGGCGCGAGCGCCAGATGACCGTGCCCGAGCCGACCAGGTCGCCGTCGTGCCAGCCGTCGAGCATCGGGCCACCCGACAGCACGATCGCCGGGATGTCGACCGTCGACGCGGCCATCACCTGCGCCGGCGTCGTCTTGTCGCAGCCGGTAGTCAGGACCACGGCGTCGAGTGGATAGCCATGCAGGATCTCGACCAGTCCGAGATAGGCCAGGTTGCGATCCAGCGCCGCCGTGGGCCGCCGGCAGTTCTCGAAGATCGGATGCAGCGGGAATTCCATCGGCACGCCGCCCGCGTCGCGGATGCCTTCACGCACGCGCTTCACCGTGTCGAGGTGCACGCGGTTGCAGGGCGTGAGATCGCCGCCGGTCTGCGCGATGCCGATGATCGGTTTGCCCGACAGCAGCTCGTCGGCCGTCAGGCCGTAGTTCATGAAACGCTCGAGATAGAGCGCCACCATGTCGAGATGCTTCGGATCGTCGAACCAGTCGCGCGAACGGAAGCGGCGGCTCGGCCGCGCGGCAGTCTTGTCAGAGGCCATGCGAAATGATTCCTTGCGGCAGGCCGGGCACGTCGATGTGCGCGCGGAAGAGGCCACCGGCGAGCGGTTGCTGCTCACGTTCGGCCGGCGACAGCGCGACGTGCGCGGTGGTGATGTACAGGGTGCGGAGATCGTCGCCGGCGAACGCGGCCTTGGTCACGGCGGAGCAGGGCAGGCGGATCTCGTCGAGTAGTTGGCCCGCCGGCGAGAAGCGCTTCAGGCCCCAGCCGCCGAAGAGTCCGGTCCACAAACAACCTTCGGCGTCGACGATCGGGCCGTCGGGATAACCGCCGCCCGGCGGGATGCGCACGAACACGCGCTTGTTCGACAGCTGGCCGTTCCGGGCCCGGTCGAACGCGTAGATGATCCCGGCGAGCGTGTCGGTGTGATACAGCGTGCGGCCGTCCGGACTCTCCGCGGGCCCGTTGCTGACCACGTAACCCGGGTCGCGACGGATGCAGCCCTCGGCGCCGAGCTGGTACAACGCGCCGCTCGGTTCCTCCTCGGTGTCGTCCATGGAGCCGAACCAGAGGAACCCTTCGGAATCGACGAAGCCGTCGTTGAGCCGATTGTTCGGCGCGTGTGGCTCGACGACGTGCAGCAACGTGAAGTTGCCCGTGTCGGGATTGAAGCGGTGCAGGCCCGTCTTGAGGCCGGCGATCATGCCGCCGTCGCGCGTCGGCAGCAGGAAGCCGATGCGATCCGGCGCGTTCCACGAACGTTGCGCACCGCTCGCCGGATGGAAGCGGTGGATCTTCGGGGCCTTGATGTCGACGAACCACACGGCCTGCTCGGCGGCAGACCACACGGGGCCTTCACCGAGCACCGCCCCGACCGGCCATACGCACTCGACTTCCGACATGGATCCTCGACGAAAGGTTAGCGGTAGCCCGCGTCCACCCAGTAGTTGTGCGCGGTGCACATCGCGGCGTCGTCGGAGGCCAGGAACAGGACCATGGCCGTGACGTGCACGGGATCGACGCGCGCCTTGAGGCACTGCTGCGCGAGGATCTTCGCCTCTTCTTCGGGCGTGTGCCACAGCTTCATCTGCCGAGCCGTGCGGATCGCGCCCGGCACCACGCAGTTCACGCGGATGTTCGCCTCGCCGAGCTCGCGTGCCAGCGCTCGCGTCAGGCCTTCGATGCCGGCCTTCGACGTTTCGTACACCGACAGGTCGGGGATCGCCGAGTGCCAGGAGACCGAACCCAGGTTGACGATCGAGCCGCCGCCCGCCTTCTTCATGCCGGGCACGACGCACTGCGTCGCGAAGAACTGGTGGCGCAGGTTCACGGCGATCCGCTGTTCCCAGTACTCCGGCGTGACGTCTTCGAGCTTGTGGCGGTCGTCGTTCGCGGCGTTGTTCACCAGCACCGAGACCGGGCCGGCCTGCTTCTCGATCGTCGCGAAGTTCGCGCGCAGCGAATCGAGATTGGTCAGGTCGCATTTCAGGAACTGCACGTTCGCGCCGAGTTTCGCGACCAGGGCCTTCGATTCCGCCTCGGCGACGTCGAGGAAGAACACGCGCGACTTCTGCCGCGCGAAACCTTCGACCATCACTTCGCCGATGCCGGAGCCACCGCCGGTGATCACGACGGTCTTGTTGGCCAGGGACGGATAAACAGCGTTCGACATGATTGCTCGGAGCCTCAGGCCCAGGTGTAGCTGGTTTTGACTTGCGTGTAGAACTCGACGGCGGCGAAACCCTGCTCGCGCGGGCCGAAGCTCGACTTGCGCGTGCCGCCGAACGGCACGTGGTAATCGACGCCGGCGGTCGGCAGGTTCGTCATCACCATGCCGGCGCGCACGTTGCGCACGAAGTGGCGCGCGTACTTCAGCGACGTGGTCATAATGCCTGCGGACAGGCCGAACTCGCCGGCGTTGGCCGCCGCGAGCGCTTCGTCGTAATCCTTCACGCGCACGGTGGACGCCACGGGGCCGAACACCTCTTCCAGGTTGATGCGCATGTCGAGCTTCGTGTCCGCGATCAGCGCGGGCGCGACGTAGTAGCCCGGCGTCGCGAGCTTCAGCGCCTCGCCGCCGACGACCTTGCGGCCGCCTTCCTTCGTCGCGATGTCGATATAAGAAAGAGTGGTCGCCAGCTGCGCATCGCTGGCCAGCGGGCCCATCTGCGTATCGGCCGACAACGCGTCGCCGACCTTCAGCGCCTTGACCTTCGCGGCGAGCGCCTCGACGAACTTGTCGTGGATGTTCTGCGTGACGATGATCTTGCTGGACGCCGTGCAACGCTGGCCGGTCGCGAAGAACGCGCCGTCGAGCGCGCACTGCACCGCGCGGTCGAGATCGCAGTCGTCGAGGACCACGAGCGGATTCTTGCCGCCCATCTCGAGCTGCACGCGCGCGTTGTGCGACATCGCCGCCTTCGCCACCGTCGCGCCCGTGCTCTGGCCGCCGGTGAACGACACGCCGGCGACATCCGGATGCTCGACGAGCTGACCGCCCATCGCGCCGCCGCCGAGCACGAGATTGAACACACCCTTCGGCACGCCGGCTTCGTGGATGACTTCCGTCAGCGCATGCGCCATCGCCGGCGTCACCGATGCGGGCTTCATCACCACGGTGTTGCCGAACGCCATCGCCGGCGCGGCTTTCCACGCCGGGATCGCGATCGGGAAATTCCACGGCGTGATCAACGCGAACACGCCGAGCGGCTCGCGATAGGTTTCGACGGCCACGCCCGGGCGCGTCGATTCGACCGTGACGCCATGACGCCGCAGCGCCTCACCGGCCATGAACTTGAAGATGCGCGCCGCGCGCATGACTTCGCCCTTGCCCTCGGGGAAGGTCTTGCCTTCCTCGCGCGACAGCAGGCGGCCGAGATCGTCGGCGCGCGCCATGATCAGCGAGCCGACCTTGTCGAGCAGGTCGGAGCGCACTTCCGGCGAGGCGTTCGACCAGGCGGGGAACGCAGCCTTGGCCGCGGCGACGGCGGCATTCACCGTGTCCTTGTTGCCGCCCGGCACCTTCGCGACGACGTCGTTGGTGTTCGAGGGGTTCAGGCTGTCGGAGGCGGCGGGACCCGCCACCCATTGCCCGTCGATGTAGTGGGTCAGCTGCTTGGTGTCGCTCATGGGGTACTCAGTTGTTCAGCAGGCCGCGGCGCGCGAGATTGCGCATCAGTTCCGCGATTCCGATGGTCCACGGCGGGGCCTTGTCGCACGTGGTCACCTTGTTTTCTAGCACACCGAGCTTTTCCGAGGACACCCGGACGACATCACCATCCTTGTGGGTGAAGCCCTGTCCCGGCGTTCCGCGGTCGACGATCGGCGCGAACATCGTGCCCAGGAACAGCGCGAAGCCGTCCGGGTACGAGTGATGCTTGCAAAGGGTCTGGCCGACGAGCTCGGTCGGGTCGCGGCTGATCTGCGACATCGAGCTCTGGCCTTCGAGCCTGAAACCCTCGGCGCCGTCGATCTCGAGGCGAACCGTGCACTGCCGGACGTCGTCGAGCGTGAACCTGCCGTCGAACATGCGGATGAACGGACCGATCGCCGCGGAGGCGTTGTTGTCCTTCGCCTTGCCTAACAACAACGCGCTGCGGCCTTCGATGTCGCGCAGGTTCACGTCGTTGCCGAGCGTCGCGCCGAGGATGCGGCCGGCGCTGTCCACCGCGAGCACGATCTCCGGCTCGGGGTTGTTCCAGGCGGAATCGGACCGCACGCCGATCCAGTCGCCCCAGCCCACCGACGACAGCGTCGGGGACTTCGTGAAGATTTCGGCGTCCGGGCCGATCGCGACCTCGAGGTACTGCGACCACAGGCCGTCGGCGATCAGCACCTGCTTCAGCTTCTTCGCCTGGTCGGAGCCCGGCTTCACCGAGCGGATGTCGGCGCCGATGCGGTCGCGCAGGCTGGCGCGCAGGCTGTCGGCCTTGCTGGCGTCGCCGCGGCAGCGCTCCTCGATCACCCGCTCGATGGCGGAGATCGCGAACGTCACGCCGCTGGCCTTGATGCATTGGAGATCGAACGGCGACAGCAGCCGCACGTCCTTGCGGCCCGCGAACTCGCGCGTGAAGCCGAAGGATTCGAGCGGGCCGAGGTCCACGCCATCGGGAACGGTGCCGTTCCAGCCGTTGAGCAGCTGCGAGACGGTCGGCGCGTGGCGCGAGACGTCGCGCACGCGGCCGCCGGCAATGACGATGGGCGTCGGCCCGTCGCGCGTCAGCAGCCGGCCGACGAGGACGGCATCGCGCCAGTCGGAAGGGAGGTGTTCGATCATAAGTTTTCTGACGAAAACCCCGCGGCGCCAAGCGAGCGCCGCGGGGTCGTTTGCGGACTGACTAACTACCGGCGCTTCAGGCCGGATCCTTCTTCCAGAGCTTCTGCATGGCTTCGAGCGACACGCCCTTGCTCTCGGGGACGAACTTCCAGACGAACAGCGCGGCCAGCACGCTGAACCCGCCGTACAGCCAGTACGCGAAGCCGTGGTTGAACGAGGCGTTCAGCGCGGTGTTGCCGTCCATGATGTTGAACGTCACCGACACGACCCAGTTCATGAACCACTGCGCGGCCACGGCGATGGCCATGGCCTTGTCGCGGATGGAATTCGGGAAGATCTCCGCGAGCATCACCCAGACGACCGGGCCCCACGACAGCGAGAAACCGGCGATGTAGACGCAGACCACGACGAGGGCGGCCAGGCCGACCGAACCCGCGTTGAACATGAAGCCCAGCGCGATCATCGTGACGGCCATGATGAGGGCGCCGAGGATCAGCAGCGGCTTGCGGCCCCACTTGTCGACGGTGACCGTGGCGATGAGGGTGAACACCACCATCACGATGCCCATGATGACGGTCTGCGCGAACGCGGCGTCACCCTTGAAGCCCATGTTCTCGAACATCTGCGGGCCGTAGTACAGCACCGCGTTGATGCCGACGAGCTGCTGGAAGGCCGACAACAGGATGCCGACGATGATCACGAGGCCGCCGTACGACAGCAGCTTGCCGGCGGTTTCCTTCAGCGACGCGTCGATCTCGGCGAGGACGATCTTGGCTTCGTCGGGGCTCGCCAGCTTGTTCAGCACTTCGTTCGCCTTCGCCGACTTGCCCTTGAGCATCAGGCCGCGCGGCGTCTCCGGCACGAAGAACAGCAGCAGCACGAAGATGCCGGCGGGCACGGCGCAGCAGGCCAGCATCCAGCGCCAGCCTTCGGTGTGCACCCAGTTCGGGTCGCCGTCGCCGCCGAACTTCTTGATGAAGTAGTTCACGAAGTACGAGATCGTGATGCCGCTGACGATCGCGATCTGCTGGAAGGTGACGAGCGCACCGCGCTTCGACGGCGGCGCGATCTCGGCGATGTACATCGGCGCGAGCATCGAAGCGAGGCCGATGCCCATGCCGCCGAACAGGCGGTGGCCGATGAAGTTCGTGATCGTGTCGCCGAAGTGCACGTACGGCGCGTCTTCGAAGAACAGGTTCAGGAACCAGATGAGCGCGTTGATCAGCGGCGTGAGCACCGAGCCCAGGTGACCGAGCCACGCTTCCGGCCAGGCGGAACCCAGCGACGAAAGGAAGAACAGCACGCCGGCCACGATCAGGCCGCCGCGACGTCCGAGGAAGTGCGCGATGACGCCGCCGAGGGCGCCGCCGATGAGACAGCCCCACAACGCGCCGGCGATGGTGAAGCCCTCGAGGCTCAGGCGCGGGCCTTCGCTCAGGTTCATCGGCGCGACGAAATTCTGCTTGATGGATTCGGTGGCGCCGGAGATGACGGCCGAGTCGTAACCGAACAGCAAACCACCCAGGGCGGCGATGATGGTCAGGGTGATCAGAAGGCTGGAATGAGAGCCGCCGGCGGAGCCCGGAGTCGTCGATTGGGACACGCGCTATCTCCTTGGAGTGATTATGTTTTTCAACCCGCTCGCGTGCGCGTTACGCGCCCCCCGTGTAGCGGTCGCCGAAGACTAGTGATAGCGGTATCAGATAGCAAGCCGGGCCGTGTTTACTTATCTATGGCTTGCGTGGCGGCGCCACGGAGTCCCGCTTCACCAATACGTAGGGCACCAGGTGATCGACCGCCTGGTGCGCGTGCCGATCCTTTGGCCGCCGGATCTTGTGCAACAGCAGATTGATCGCGGCCTCGGCCATCGCCGCGATGGGCTGGCGGATCGTCGTGAGCTCGGGCCACACGGTGGTCGCAATGGGCGTGTCGTCGAAGCCGACGACCGACAGGTCGCGCGGGACGTCCAGGCCGCGCCGGTGGGCGACGGAGATCGCCGCGGCGGCCATGTCGTCGTTGGTGGCGAAGATGGCCGTGGGGATGCGCTTGCGCGCCAGCAGCTTCTCCGCGGCCTCGAGGCCGGACTTGTACGTGAAGAACCCCTGGATCACGAGCGCGGGGTCGATCTCGAGCTCGGCTTCTTCCATGGCAGCCTGGAAACCCTCCCAGCGCTGCGAGCTGGCGGTCTGCGTCGGCTGGCCCTTGATGAACGCGATGCGCGTGTGGCCCTGCGTGACGAGATGCGCCGTCATCTCCTTCGCCGCGTGGAAATCGTCGATGCGCACGCAGGACACGTCTTCGCGCGCCTGGCCCGTGGCCAGGGCCACCGCCGGCACACCCTCGGCAGCGAACGCGGCCGCGATGGCTTTGGATTCGCACAACGGCGGCGGCAGGATCACGCCGGTGATGCCCTCGGCGAGTTTCTGCGCGGCGGCCTTTTCCTGCGCGGGTTTCAGATTGTCCCAGCGGTCGAGCACGAGCTGCGCCGCCGTGCGGTGCGAGCCGTCGAGCGCGCCGACCAGCAGCTCCGAGAGATAGGAAGCACTGGGGTTGGAATAGATGAGCGCGATGCGCGTGTCGCGCGCGCCGGCAAGGACGCGCGCGGCGGGATTCGGCCGATAGTTCAGCGCGCGCACGGCTTCGAGCACGATCTCGCGCGTCGTGTCGCGGACGTTGCTTTCGCCGTTGATGACGCGTGACACCGTCATCGGCGAGACGCTGGCATGGCGCGCGACTTCGTGGATGGTGACCGCGCTGCCCTTGCGCCGGCCGCTCTTCTCGACGCGCGGGATGCCGTCGTTCCCCCTGTCCCCTGACTCGCTCAAATCGACACCCGGCTCTGGCGCAGCGCGCGCGATAGCGATAACAATAGATTCATCGCATTGCGAAAGTCCATGCCGTGATGATCTCCCGAATCCTGATTTCCTGCCTGCTTATCGCAGCTTTTTCCACGCCTTCCTTTGCCGAGGATGGCTACGACTTGTGGCTGCGATATCGACCCGACGCCGCCGCGACCACCACCGTGAGCACGCTCGTCGCGGGCACCGCGTCGCCAACGCTGGACGCCGCCGTCGCCGAGCTGCGGCGCGGTCTCGGCGGGCTCGCGGGGCACGAGCCGGCGCTGGCCACGAGCGTGTCCGGGCCCGGCTCGCTCGTCGTGGGAACGCCGCGGTCGCTGCCACTGCTCGCATCGCTGCCGCTGGGGCTCGAGCGCGCCGGCGCCGAGGGATATGTCATCCGCCGGCTGTCCGTGCAGGGCCAGCCGACCCTGGTCATCGCCGCGAATTCGGACCTGGGTGCGCTGTACGGCGCATTCCATTTCCTGCGGCTCGTGCGCACGCACCAGCCGCTGGACGCGCTGGACGTCGTCTCCGCGCCACGCACGAAGATCCGCGTGCTCGACCACTGGGACAACCTCGATCGCCACGTCGAGCGCGGTTATGCCGGCGAATCGCTGTGGGACTGGCACAAGCTGCCGGGCTGGCTGGACCCGCGTTACACGGACTACGCGCGTGCCTGCGCGTCGATCGGCATCAACGGCGCGGTGCTGACCAACGTCAACGCGAACGCCACCAGCCTCACGCCCGCGTACCTCGACAAGGCCGCGGCGCTGGCCGGCGTGTTCCGTCCCTACGGCGTGCGCGTGTACCTGACGGCGCGCTTCAGCGCGCCGATCGAGCTCGGCGGCCTGAAGACCGCGGATCCGCTCGACCCGGCCGTGCGCGCCTGGTGGCGGGCGAAGATCGACGAGATCTACCGGCACATCCCCGATTTCGGCGGCTTCCTCGTGAAGGCGAACTCGGAAGGCCAGCCCGGACCGCAGGACTACAAACGCACGCATGCCGACGGCGCGAACATGCTGGCCGAAGCGCTGGCGCCGCACGACGGCATCGTGATGTGGCGCGCGTTCGTGTACTCCAACGAGACGCCCACCGACCGCGCCAAACAGGCTTACGACGAGTTCAAGCCGCTCGACGGCAAGTTCGCCGACAACGTCCTCGTGCAGGTGAAGAACGGCGCGATCGACTTCCAGCCGCGCGAGCCGTTCCACCCGTTGTTCGGCGCGATGCCGAAGACGCCGCTGATGATGGAATTCCAGATCACGAAGGAATATCTCGGCTTCGCGACGCATCTCGTCTACCTCGGCACGCTGTTCGAAGAGGCGCTCGAGGCCGACACGGGCGTGAAGCCGCCGAAGAAGGGCCTGCGCGCGACCGTCGCGAACGTGCTCGACGGCGACCTGCACGGCTACCGGATCACCGGTATGGCCGGCGTCGCGAACATCGGCACGGACCGCAACTGGAGCGGCTCGCAGTTCGACCAGGCCAACTGGTACGCATTCGGGCGGTTCGCGTGGAATCCCGAGATCTCCGCGCGCGATGTCGCGGAGGAATGGACGCGACTGACGTTCGGCAACGAGCCGAAGGTCGTCGTGCCGGTCGTCGACATGATGATGGGATCGCGCGAGGCCGCGGTCGACTACATGACGCCGCTAGGACTCGCGCACCTGATGGGCACCGGCCACCACTACGGACCGGCGCCCTGGGTCGACAATCTCGGCCGCGCCGACTGGAACCCGATCTACTACCACCGCGCCGACGCCAATGGCATCGGCTTCGATCGCGGAGCGAAAGGCAGCAACGCGATCGCGCAGTACCAGCCCGGTGTCGCGGCGATGTTCGCCGACCCGAAGAAGACGCCCGAGCAGTTCCTGCTGTGGTTCCACCACGTGCCCTGGGATTACAAGACCCGGTCCGGCCGCATCCTCTGGGACGAGCTCGTCGTCCGCTGGACGCGCGGCGTCGAGGTAGTTAGCCAGATGCGCGCCACCTGGGACTCGCTGCGGCCGTACGTCGACGCGGAGCGCCACGCGCAGGTCGCCGCGTTCCTGGCGATCCAGCAGCAGGAAGCACAGTGGTGGCGCGACGCGAATATCGCGTATTTCCAGACATTCTCGAAGCGGCCGCTGCCCGCGGGCTACGCGCCGCCGGCGCATCCGCTCGAGTACTACGAGTCGCTGAAGTTCCCGTACGCACCGGGACGCAGCTGAACCTGACCGGAGGAGGGGGCATGAAACGGAAATGGATGTGGAGCGTTGCCGCGTGCGCGGCGCTCGTGGCGACCGCGGCCAATCTGCCGCCGCCGAAAGAACTGACCGCGGAGCAGGATCACAAGCTGATGATGGATCAGCTCGGCATCAAGGAGATCCGCCGCGGCGCCGATGGCCGCAATCCGGACGCGCCGAACGCCGCCAACTACGACGAGGCGAAAGGCAACCCGTATCCGGACCTGCCGCCGGTGCTCGTGCTGGCGAACGGCAAGCCGGTGACGGACGCGAAGACTTGGTGGAAGAAGCGTCGCCCGGAGATCGTCGAGCTGTTCGACCGCGAGGTTTACGGCCGCCTGCCGAAACACGTGCCCGGCGTCACGTGGTCGGTGAAGGAATCGAAGGACGACGTGGTCGGCGGCAAGCCCGTCGTGTTCCGCAAGCTCGTCGGGCACGTCGACAACTCGGCCTATCCACTGATCGACGTGAACATCGAGGCCGAGCTGACGACGCCGAAGGATGCGCAACACGTCCCCGTCATCGTCGAGTTCTTCCCGTTCGAGTTCCGCGGCCGTTTCCCGCCGCCGGCGTCGCCGACCTGGCAGGAGCAGGTGATCGCCAAAGGCTGGGCCTACGCGATCCTCTCCACCACGACGATCCAGGCCGACAACGGCGCGGGGCTGACGAAGGGCATCATCGGCCTGGTCAACAAGGGTCAGCCGCGGAAACCCGAGGACTGGGGCGCGCTGCGCGCCTGGGCCTGGGGCGCGTCGCGGCTGCTCGATCATCTCGAGACGCTTCCCGAGGTCGACGCGAAGCGCGCGGTGATCGAAGGCGTGTCGCGCTTCGGCAAGGCGTCGCTGGTGACGATGGCCTACGAGCCGCGTTACGCGATCGGCTTCATCGGTTCGTCGGGCATGGGCGGCGCGGCGCTGCACCGCCGGCGTATCGGCGAGCTGGTCGAGAACGTCGCCGGCAGCGGCGAGTACCACTGGATGGCCGGCAACTACATCAAGTATGCGGGGCCGCTGACCGCGAAGGACCTGCCGGTGGATTCGCACGAGCTGATCGCATTGGCCGCGCCGCGGCCGCTGTTCATCGGCGCCGGCAATCCCGCGCAGGGTGACGGCTGGGTCGATCCGCGCGGCATGTTCATGGCGACGGTGGCGGCGAGCCCGGTGTACCGGTTGTTAGGCGCGAAGGCGCTGGATACCGACGTGTTCCCGGCGATCGAGACGCCGCTGACGTCGGGGGAACTGGCGTACCGGCAACATGCGGGCGGGCATACGTCGGTACCGAACTGGCCGACGTTCCTGGAGTTTGCCGGCCGTTATTTCGAGCGGTGACCCGGTTGTCGTGGCGCGTCGCCGGCGTCGCTTTCGCCCTGGCGGCGCTGCCGGCCGCGGTCGCTGCACGTGACAAGTACGATGCGCGCCCGCTGACGGAAGCCGCCACGGCGGCACTGCGCGGGAAGCGGCTGGCCGTTGCGCGTAACGAGTTGCCCGACGTGCCGCTCGCGACGGGAGATCGGCAGGACGCCGACTGGCGGGCGCTTCGTGACGTCCGGACCGACCCGGCGGATCTGTTCGAGCGCGAGCTCGCTCCCGCGATCGCGCGCGAATTCGGCATGTCGCTGCGCGCCGGGCCTGGCGTCGTGCTCGCGTCGCGCAAACCGGAGGCGCTGGCCGCGGCGTTGCCCGATGCGGACTACGTGCTCGACATCCTCGTCACGGATCGGCGCAACCAGAACACGCCGGACCTGAAATCCGCATTGCGACTCAAGCCCGAGACCCTGTGGTTGGGTCTGGGTGTGCGGATCCAGCTCGAGAATCGCGAGACGGGGCGCGCGGTGTTCAGCGGCAATTGCTATGCGGATACGTTCGAACACCCGCATCCGCCGGAACAACGCGAGTTGGCTGCCCACGAGGCGAAGCTGTTTCGCGCGGTCTTCGAAGGACTGGCTTGGCGTTGTCTGCGGACGATCGCGCGGTATGTGCCATTGGAGGAAGAGGCGCTGCCAGAGACGCCGGGCGAGTTGGTGGATCCGTTGGGGGAGTTTGCGGCGAAGAAGGCCGCTCCGCCCGGATCGTCCTAACTATTGCCGCGAACCGGGCCCCACTCCGTAGCCGAATGGGGACATTCCTCGTTTCCTGGCAAAAGGGGACAGTGCTGAACGCACTGTCCCCTTTTGCCGCGCGCGGAGCGCGCGGGGAAACGAGGAATGTCCCCTCACCAGTCCCACATCGTCCCGTCTTCGAGACGGGCGACCGGCAACTGCTTCGGGTTGTAGGGATACTTCGCCGCCAGCTTCTCGTCGATCGTCACGCCGTGACCGGCGGACTCGCCGCAATACAGCCGGCCATCCTTGAACGTGTAGTCGTGCGGGAAGACCTCGTCCGTCTCCGGCGCGTGCTTCATGTACTCCTGGATGCCGAAGTTCGGCACCCACGTGTCGAAGTGCAGCGCGGCGCCCATGCACACGGGCGAGAGATCGGTCGCGCCGTGGAAACCCGTGCGCACCGAGTGCAGCGCGGCGAAATCCGCGATGCGGCGCAAATGGGTGATGCCGCCGCCGTGCACGATGGTCGTGCGGATGTAGTCGATCAGCTGGTTCTCGATGAGGTGCTTGCAGTCCCAGATCGAGTTGAACACCTCGCCCACCGCCAGCGGTGTCACCGTGTGCTTGCGCACCAGCTCGAAGCTCTTCTGGTTCTCCGCCGGCGTCGAATCTTCCATCCAGAACAGGCGATACGGTTCGAGCGCGCGGCCCAGGCGCGCCGCTTCGAGCGGCGTCAGGCGGTGATGCACGTCGTGCAGCAGCTCGATCTCGTTGCCGTGATCCTTGCGCAGGCGTTCGAAGAGTTTCGGCACGAAGTCGAGATACTTCGGCGTCGACCAGACGGTCTCGAGCGGCAGCTCGCTCTCCGCCGGTTCGTACGCGTTCTTGAGATTGCTGATGCCGTAGGCCTTCTTGATGCCGGGCACGCCGCTCTGCGCGCGGATCGCCTTGTAGCCCTGCGCGATGTACTTGCCGACCTCGGCCGTGCATTCCTCGATGTCCTTGCCGTTCGCGTGCCCGTAGACCAGCACGCCTTCGCGCGAGCGGCCGCCGAGCAGTTGATAGAGCGGCTGATTCGACATCTTGCCGAGGATGTCCCACAACGCGACGTCGACCGCGGCGATGGCCGTCATCGTCACCGGGCCGCGGCGCCAGTACGCGCCGCGGTAGAAGAACTGCCACGTGTCCTCGATGCGTCCCGCGTCGCGGCCGATGAGGTTCGGCACGACGTGGTCCTTCAGGTACGACGCCACCGCCAGCTCGCGGCCGTTCAGCGTCGCATCGCCGAGACCCGTGACACCCGACCGGGTGACGATCTTCAGCGTGACGAAATTTCGCGCGGGGCACGAGACGATGACTTCCGCCGCCACGATCTCGCGATCGCGCGTCGAGCCCTGAGTTGAATTAATTGCCGCACCGCTGCTCACGCCTTGCTCCCGCTACCGATAAGAATTAGTGTCGCCCGCCGCAGCATGAAAAGCGCGGTCAGACGGGGCCCGAATACTACCAATATGGACAAGCTCAATCCCGACCGGTTGTTTCCCGCCGATCCCAACACGCGTGCCATCGCTCGCACGCTGTACAAGCTCGTCAAGGATCTGCCGATCATCAGTCCGCACGGACACACGGACCCGAAGTGGTTCGCGGACAACGTGCCGTTCGCCGATCCCGCCAGCCTGCTGCTCACGCCGGATCACTACGTGTTCCGCATGTTGTACAGCCAGGGCATCAAGCTCGAGGACTTCGGCGTCGCGCGCGTCGACGGCGGCAACACCGAGCGCGACTCGCGCAAGATCTGGCGCACGTTCGCCGACCACTTCTATCTATTCCGCGGCACGCCGTCGCGCATGTGGTTCGACTGGGTGCTGTCGAGCATCTTCGACGCGCCGGTGCCGCTGACGCCGGAGAACGCCGACGCCACCTACGACCGCATCGCCGAGCGCCTGCAGAAGCCGGAGTTCCGGCCGCGCGCGTTGTTCGAGCGCTTCAACATCGAGGCGCTGGCCACCACCGAGTCGCCGCTCGACGATCTCATCCACCACGTCACCATCCGCAAGAGCGGCTGGTCCGGTCGCGTCGTCACGGCGTATCGCCCCGACAACGTCGTCGACCCCGATGCCATCGGCTTCCTCGACAACCTCAAGCGCTTCAGCGAGCTCACCGGTGAAGACGCGCTGAGCTGGCGCGGTTATCTCGCCGCGCATCGCAAGCGCCGCGCGTTCTTCGCCGTCATGGGCGCCACGTCGACCGACCACGGCCATCCCACGGCGCGCACCGCCGATCTCTCGCCGGCCGATGCCGAGGCGCTGTTCACGCGCATCGTGAAGGGCCAGTCGCAGCCGGGCGATGCCGACCTGTTCCGCGGCCAGATGCTCACCGAGATGGCGCGCATGAGCCTCGACGACAAGCTCGTGCTGCAGATCCATCCCGGCGCCTGGCGCAACCACAACGGTCCGCTGTTCGACAAATTCGGCGCGAACGTCGGCGCCGACATCCCGATGCGCACCGACTACGTCGGCGCGCTGCGCCCGCTGCTGAACCGCTTCGGCAACGATCCCGCGCTGTCGATCATCGTGTTCACGCTCGACGAGACGTCGTACACGCGCGAGCTCGCGCCGTTGGCCGGGCACTATCCGGCGCTCAAGCTGGGTCCCGCCTGGTGGTTCCACGACAGCCCCGAGGGCATGATGCGTTTCCGCGAGCAGACTACCGAGACGGCGGGGTTCTACAACACCGTCGGTTTCAACGACGACACGCGGGCGTTCCTGTCGATTCCGTCGCGCCACGACATGGCGCGCCGCGTCGATTGCGCGTTCCTCGCGAAGCTGGTCGCCGAGCACCGGCTGCCCGAGGACGAGGCCGCGGTGCTGGCGCCGCAGCTCGCCTACGAATTCCCGAAGAAAGCCTACAGACTGTGATTGCCGCATCGCCGAGGGGACCGTCGAATGACCTCTGACAACGTGAAAAATGACACCGGTGGCAATCACGCGGGAAGCCGCGTCGCCGGCGCGATCGGCAACTACCGCTGGTGGATCTGCGCGCTGCTGTTCTTCTGCACCACCATCAACTACATCGACCGCAACTCGCTGTCGGTGCTGAAGACCACGCTCGAGGCCGAGCTCGGCTGGACGTCGATCGACTACGGCTGGATCACCACCGCGTTCACGTTCGCCTATGGCCTGTTCCCGTCGCTGATCGGTTTCTTCGTCGACCGCGTCGGCGTGAAGAAGGCGCTGGCCGGCGCGCTGATCCTCTGGTCGCTCGCGGCCGCGGCGCACGGCCTGGTCGCGACGGTGCTCGGTTTCGTCATCGTCCGCTTCGTGCTCGGCCTCGCCGAAGCCGCGAACTTCCCCGCGTCGATCAAGGCGGTCGCGATGTGGTTCCCGCAGAAGGAGCGCGCGCTCGCCACGGGCATCTTCAACTCCGGCACCAGCATCGGCGTGATCGTCTCCGGCGTGTCGGTGTGGATCGCGCTGCACTGGGGCTGGCAGATGGCCTTCGTGTTCATCGGCCTCATCGGCCTGGTGTGGCTGTTCTTCTGGCAGATGTTCTTCGACGTGCCCGAGCGGCAGAAGCGCCTCGGCGCCGCCGAGCTGGAATACATCCGCTCCGGCCAACCGCCGGCGGAGAAGTCGGTGAAGGTGCCGTGGACGACGTTGCTGCGCTACCGCGAGATCTGGCCGTTCGTCATCGGCAAGTTCATCACCGACCCGGTGTGGTGGTTCTACCTGTTCTGGCTGCCGTCGTATCTCGAGAAGGAGCGCGGCCTGCCGGCGCTGGGCGCGAGCGGCTGGATCGCCGTCATCTACACGGGCGCGAGCGTCGGGTCGATCGCCGGCGGCTGGTTGTCCGGCCACCTGATGAAGCTCGGCTGGAGCGTGGGCCGCGCGCGCATGACGACGATGCTGATCGCCGCCGTCTGCATGCCGGTCTCGATCCTCGCGTACTACGCCGACAGCTTCGCCGTCTGCGTGGGCTTCATCACGCTCGCGACCGCGGCACACCAGGCCTGGTCCGCGAACCTGTTCACCAACGCCACCGACATGTTCCCGCAGAAGGTGTCGGGCTCGGTGGTCGGCCTCGGCGCCACCGCGGGCGGCATCGGCGGCATGTTCATGACGCTGCTGGTCGGCATGGCCGTGCAGTGGACCGGCAACCAGCAGATGGTGTTCATCTGGGCCGCGGCGATGCACCTGACCAGCCTCGCGATCTTCTGGTTCTGGTTCAAGGGACGCCACGAGCAGGTCAACGTCGACGGCGGCATCGACCTCACGCGGCGGCACGCCGGCCTGACGACGGCCGGCCTCGCGGTGTGCGGCTTCGGCGCGTTGCTCGCGTGGTTCGTGGCGCACAACTGGGGGAACATCGTCGCGATCGTGAAGATCTCCGGCGCCGCGCAGACCGCGGTCGTCGCCGGGGGCGTGATCATCATCGGCCTCGCGCTGCTCTACGCGAGCCGCGCGCAGAAATCCCAGTTCACCGAGTGACGAGGTTCAGGGCGTGACGGTCAGCGTCGCGTCCTTCAGCTCGGCGGAGTTCGGCCCGGCGTAGATCGTGAATTCGCCGGGTTCGACGACGCGCTTCATGTCCGCGTTCCACATCGCGAACGACTCGCGATCCAGCGTGAACGACACGTTCGTCGTCGCGCCGGGCGCGAGCGTGATGCGCCTGAAACCCTTCAGCTCCTTGACCGGTCGCGTCACCGAGCTCACGACGTCGCGTACGTAGAGCTGCACGACCTCGTCGCCGGCGACCTTGCCGGTGTTCTTCACCTCGACGCTGACGTTGATCGTGCCGTCCGCGCGGATCGACGCCGCCGAGAGCTTCGGCGCGCCGATGTCGAACGTGGTGTACGAGAGCCCGAAGCCGAACGGAAACAGCGGCGCGGCCGTGTCGAAGACGTAGCCGCGATGCGCGCTCGGCTTCTGGTTGTAGAACATCGGCAGCTGGCCGACGGACCGCGCGATCGTCACGGGCAGTTTGCCGCCGGGGTTCGCATCGCCGAAGAGGACATCGGCCATCGCCGTGCCCCCTTCCTGGCCGAGGTACCAGCCTTCGACCAGCGCGTTCGCGCGGGCGGCGATCTCGTTCACCGCGTACGGCCGGCCGTTGATCAGGACGACGACGACGGGTTTGCCAAGCGCGAACAGGGCGCGTGCCAGTTCGTTCTGCTCGCCGACCAGGTCGATGCTGGTGGCATCGCCCATGTGTTTCGCGTCCCACGCCTCGCGCGAGATCGCGGCATTGCCGCCGACGAACAACACGACCGCATCTGCGCCCTGCGCCACCTGCACCGCCGCGGCGATACGTGCGCGGTTTTCCTCCGGCTTCGCGAGCTTCACGTCGTCCATCCACCAGTCGCCCTGGTCGGTGATGCGCACCCCTTCGGCGTGCACGATCTTCACGCGGGTGCCGACCTTGGCCTGGAGGCCCTGCAGCATCGTGACGACGCGCGTCGGCACGTCGGAGTAGCCGCCGATCTGTTCGGTGGCGGCGTTCGGGCCGATGACCGCCAGCGTCTTGAGCCGGCTCAGCGACAGCGGCAGCGTGCCGTCGTTCTTCAGCAGCACGATGGCTTTGCGCGCGGCCTCGGCCGCGAGCGCGCGCGCTTCGCCGTTGTCCGTGATCTTCTCGGCGTACGCCGCGTCCGCGTACGGGTTCTCGAACATGCCGGAGAGGAACTTGATGCGGAGCACGCGGCGCACCGCGTCATCGATCTGCGCCTGCGTGACCAGGCCCTTCGCGAGCGCCTGCGGCAGCGCACCGAACGCGTCGCCGTCGGGGAAGTCGACGTCGACGCCGGCGTTCAGCGCGCGTGCGCCGGCCGTCATCGCGTCGGGCTCGACGTGATGCAGGCGCGCGAGATCGAGGATGCCCCAGTAGTCGCTGACCACCGCGCCCTTGAAGCCGATCTCGCCGCGCAGGATGTCGTGCAGCAGCCAGTGATTCGCATGCGAGGGCAGGCCGTCGATCTCGTTGTACGAGGGCATGACGAGCTGCGCGTTCGCGCGCTGGACCGCCTTGATGAACGGCGGGAAGAAATTCTCGCGCAGGATGCGTTCGGAGATGTTGGCCGGACCCACGTTCGTGCCGCTCTCCGGCTGGCCGTGGCCGGTCATGTGCTTCAGCGTGGCGAACACCTTGCCGGGCTTCAGCGGCAGCGTGTCGCCCTGGTAGCCGCGCACGGCGGCCACGCCCAGCTCGCCGACCAGGTACGGATCCTCGCCGTACGTCTCTTCGATGCGGCCCCAGCGCGGATCGCGCGCCACGTCGACGACCGGCGCCAGCACCTGGAACGCGCCGCGGGCGCGCGCCTCGCGCGCGGCCACCGTCATCACGCGTTCGATCAGCGCCGGGTCCCAGCTGCTGGCGAGGCCGATCGGGATCGGGAAGTTCGTGGCGCCGCGCGCCGCGTAACCGTGCACGGCCTCCTCGTGGAACATCGTCGGGATGCCGAGCCGCGTCTTCGTCAGCTGGTATTTCTGGATGGCGTTGACGAGCGCGACCGTGCGCTTCTCGTCGCGGAACGGCACCGGCAGCGGCGAGCCCGCGCCGCTGAGATCGTTCGGGCGCGAGAACTGGCCGATGCCGTCCGGATACAGCTTCGCGAGTTTCGCCGGATCCACGTCGCCGCGGGCGTCGAAGATCTGCGGCTTCTGCGTCCAGATCGCGGTGATCTGCGCGATCTTCTCCGGCTGCGTCATGCGGCCGAGCAGATCCTCGACGCGGCGGTCCACGTCCGCGGCGGGGTCTTTGTACGGCGGCTTGTCCGCGGCGATCGCCGCCTGGGTGATGGCGCCCAGCAGGGCGAGCAGCGCGAGCCGCGAGAACGCGCCGGGCAGGCGCGCGGAAGAGCGATTCATCGGGACCCCTTGTTCATTCGTGTCGGATCGGCCGTGTCGGTACGGGCGACCCTCCCGGCGCGCGCCATCGGGTCGGCCCGCGTGGCGCGCCCCTCGCCGGGGATCGCATCCGGAGGATGTGATCGGCGCCCGGCGCCGTCAACCTCAGCGCGGCCGGAGTCGCGGGCCGGTCGCCGGTGCGGCATCGAGCGGGACGACGGTCAAGTCCGGCCCGGCGCGGATGCGGGCGCGCATGGTAGTTAGGCGATCCGGAGGTAGTTAGATGGCGCGGCGGCGGGGCGCGTCGTTGCGGGCGTCCGGGTCTGCCCGCCGGGTCGAGGGCCCGGCAGGCCGTCCTGCCCTGGCCGGAGCGGGCGCCCCGCCACCCGTCGGCGACCCGCCGAACGGCCGGGATGCCCGGGGGCCCGGAACCGCCGTTGACCAGCGCTGGCACATGCGTGCAGTTGCGTACGAGCCACGATTACGGTGAATCCCCGACGGGATTTTTTGGCGCCACCGGTGGCACTCGTGGTCCGAACAAAGCGGCACCCGCCGGGGCCGCGAAATCGAAGCTAACTACTTGTTGCTTCGAAAAATTGTGGTCGATAGTATCGAACGCAAATAAAGCTGTCTTGCCTTTCGCGACGACGAGGTCTCGGTGGGCAACGTACGGAAATGCAGAGCGATCTGGGGCAATCGTCCAACAACACAGTTTCGAGGGGGAACAACATGCGCAAGAAATCAGCGTCTACTCACCTGTCCATGGTCGGCATGCTGGGTGTGTCCAGCCTGCTGTCCGCCACGGCGATCGCGCAAAGCGCGGATCAGCCGGCGAGCACCACGCGAACCGAAGAGGAATTGAGCGAAGTCGTCGTCACCGGCTTCCGCGCGTCGTTGCAGAACTCCGTCGCCGCCAAGCGCGACAACATCTCGTTCAGCGATGCGATCTACGCCGAGGACATCGGCAAGTTCCCCGACCTGAACCTCGCGGAGTCCCTGCAGCGCATTCCCGGCGTGCAGATCGCGCGCGACTTCACGGGTGAGGGCACGTCGGTCGCGGTGCGCGGCCTCGGCCGCGATTTCACGCAGATCACGCTGAATGGCGCGCCGGTCGAAACGGCCTCGGACAGCAACATCGACAACTTCAGCTCGGGTCGCGGTATCGACCTCGTGCTATTCCCGACCGAGTTGTTCCGCCAGCTGACGGTCACGAAGACGCCGACCGCGAAGCAGGTCGAAGGCGCCGTCGCGGCGAACGTCGACCTGCGCATCGCGCGGCCGTTCGACAACAAGGGCTTCCACATCAACTACTCGGCCAAGGGCAGCTACCAGGAGTCCTCGGAGGAATGGAGCCCGCGCCTCGGCCTGTACGCCAGCAACACGTGGGACGTGGGCGGCGGCGAATTCGGCATCCTCGGCGGTGTCGCGTATTCGAAGCGCAAATACCGCTCCGACGGTTTCAACACCATCGGCTTCACCACGGTCTCGCTCGGCAATCGCTGCTCGTTCGCGACCGATCCGCTGTGCAACAGCTTTCACACGCCGAACGACTCGACGGGCTACGGTAACGGGACGCAGACGTGGCCGACCACGGTGCCGGCCGGCTACGACTTCGGCGCGAACGGCCGTGACGACGGTAACCCCGCGACGACCGACCCGCTGACCGTGTGCGGCGCCAACGGCGCCGCCGGCGGAACGTCGGGCCTTTCGTGCCGCGACCTGAGCTTCGCGATCTGGCCGCGCCTCGCGCGTCCGGACACGCTGGTGGGTGAGCGCGAAACGAAGTCCGGCATCCTGTCGATGCAATACGCGCCGAGCGAGAACATGTCGTTCTTCCTCGACACGCTGTACTCCGAGGCCGATCACCCCTACGAGCGCAACGACCTGAACCTCGCGATCCGCAACACGAACTCCAACGTGCCGGTGAACGTGGTGCTCGACGAGAACCATGTCGTGCAGAGCGCGACGCTCGCGAATCCGCAGTGGCTGAACGAAAACCGCCCGTATCACGAAGACACGGATTTCATCAACATCAACGGCGGCATGGAGTGGAAGATCGGCGAGAAGCTCACGCTGAGCCCGTCGCTCAACTACAACCACAGCAACTGGTTCCGCTCGACCAACACGTACCTGTTCTTCTCACGGCTGAACAGCGGCATCACGGTCGATCTCGAGGCGAACGGCGACGGCGTCATCCGCGTGACCCCGAGCCGCGACCTCAACAACCTGAACTTCTGGACCTGGAATGCGCTGCGCATCCAGCCCGTGCAGCGCGAGCTGTGGCAGAAGGGCGGGCGGCTCGACGGCGAATTCGCCTTTGCCGATGCGTTCAAGCTCGGCGCCGGCTGGAGCCGCGACAAGTTCCACCGCGAGATCACGAACTGGGACGTCACCAGCTGCGCGACCGACGGCCCGAACGTCGCGGCGAGCCGTTCGCGCGACGAGTGCGTTGCCGCACTGGCTGCCGCCGGCATCCAGAATGCCAAGGTCGCGATTCCGGATTCACAGCTCGGCCAGTACCTGCAGCCGTGGACCCACGGCGAGCTCTACAACACGTCGGACTTCGACGTCGGCCTGAACAACGGCTGGGCGTTGCCGAACTACAGCGAGCTCGATCCCACCACGAACATCCGCTGGTTCGAGCAGGAGCTGGGCGTCAACAACGTCGGCGGCATCTACGTGAACGGCTACAGCCCGCGTGTGCTCGACGAGCAGACCGATGCGATGTACGTCGAGGCGAATGGCCAGCTCGAGATCCTCGGCAAGCTTCGTTACAACGTCGGCGTGCGCCGCATCGAGACGGACCAGTTCGTCTCGGGCTACGTGAACGTCAATACGCCGTCCGGCCAGGTCCGCCAGGAGCAGAGAAACGCCGTCAGCTACGACAAGTACCTGCCGAGCTTCAACGTGGCCAGCGACCTGGGTCACGGCCTGGTGTTGCGTGCCGCGGCGTCGAAGACGATGACGCGTCCGCAGCCCGGCGACATCGCGCCCAACGAATCGTTGAGCGTGAGCGGCGACGTGCTGACGCGCGGCAACCCGGGGCTGAGCCCGTACTTCGCCGACAATTACGATCTCGGTCTCGAGTGGTACTTCGGTGATTCCGGTCTCGGCGTGATCGCCGTCAACGGCTGGCGCAAGGAGATCGAGGGTTACACCTCGATCGTCAGCACGCCGACGCCGTTCGGCCAGCTGGGCATCGACTTCGCCACGCTGCCCGTCGCGACGCAGACCGGATTGCGCACCGTGGCCAACAACCTGTGCAGCTGCACCACCGGCGATCCGAACAATGCGCCGGTGCGCGTCGATCAGCGCCAGAACACCAGCGAACTGATCACGCTGGATGGTGTCGAGGTGACGTACGTGCAGCCGCTGGACTTCCTGCTGAAGGGGTCGGGCTTCACGATCAACTACACGCACATCAAGCAGAAGTCGGAGGGTGGCCTGCCGAACGCGCCGTCGAGCGCGATCACGGGTCTCTCGCCGTACACCTACAACGTCACGGCGTTCTACGAGGACCACGGCTTCTCGGGCCGCGTGACGTGGTCGGTGCGTGATGCCTTCGTCGATTTCCTCGGCAACAACGAGAACAACATCGCCGGAGACAACTACGCGCAGAAGCGCTCGTACCTGGACGCGGCGTTCAGCTACAAGCTGCCGATGTCGACGGACCTGTCGGTGTCGCTCGAGTTGCAGAACCTGACGAACGAACAGCTGCTCACGTACTTCCGCGACGATCCGCAGACCCCGCGCGCCTCGTTCGCGCCGGGCCGGCAGGTCCTGCTGGGCGTGGTCGGCAAGTTCTGATGCACTGAAGACACGGGCCGAGCCCGGAGGGAGGCGACGAAAGTCGCCTCCCTTTTTTTACGCCCGCGCGATCCGGATGTAGTTAGTCATGCCGGCGCGCCGGGCGCCGGGTAGTTCGAAGGAGCGGACGTCCGCGGTCCCCGCCGGCGTGGGGGCGGCCATTCGCGCCGTCGCGCCGGTGCCCGCGCTGGCGCGGGATGCCATCGCTGACACCTCGTCCGGCGGCGAAAATGCCAACGGGCGCAACCGGGTAGTGAGGCCGAAACCGCGGTGCATCCCTATGTCGTCGGTGCGCGCGCCGTGTCTACGATCGGGCGCGACCCGCATTCCGGGGTCGCCTGGCGCGGCTCGCCGCGATCCGGTCTCCGCGGGTAGTTAGGGGTACCTTCCGCCAGACCCCGCCCGAAGAGCCGGCCGCGGACCGACGCCGGTCGATGTTCCGGTCTCACCAATATCCAACAGGGGGATACTTCCAATGATCCAAGTGACTCGCGCCGGCAACCGTCTCGTTGCCATCGCGCTGACCTTGCTGCCGGTCCTGGCGCTAGGTCCGCAAACGGCCCAGGCGGCACCGCCCGGGCCCGCCCAACTACCCAACGTCTACGAGCTCCCGAATCTCTTCGAGTTCAACGACGGCACGCCACTGACGACTCTCGCGCAGTGGCAGTCCCGCCGCGAGGAGATCAAGGACTACCTGCAGTACTACGAATACGGCTACATCCACGAGCCGGACCGCCTGACCGCGACCCGCACAGGAAACTCGCTGCGCATCGACATGGAAGTCGACGTCAAGGACGCGAACGGCCAGGTCACGGGCGTCAGGACCGCCGGCTTCAACGTCGCCGTCACCATTCCGACCGCGGCCGAATATCCGGCCGGTTATCGCGATGGCGTGCTGGTCGAGAAGCTGCCGACGTTCATCGGCGGAAATCCGCTGACGACCAACGGTCAGGTCACGGGGCAGCAGCTCGGCTACGCGTCCATCGCCACGCCGAACGTTTCGTCCGACACCAGCGCGGGATTGCCGACCGGCGTGTACTGGACGTTGTTCCCCTACATCCAGGGCGACGTGCAGTACGACACCGGCACCCTGCTGGCGCAGGCCTGGGGTTATCACCGCGTGGTGGATGCGCTCAAGATCCGCAACGCCCAGTACCCGAACGGTCTCTTCCCCGAGATCGACGACACGAAGCTGATCACCTACGGCTTCTCGCGCGGCGGCAAGATCGCCATGCTGGCGTCGGCGTTCGACGAGCGCCTGTACATGACGTGGGTGGGTCACTCGGGCCAGTTCGGCGCGTCCACGATCCGCTACACGTACGACTCGAAGAAATACCCGAAGGGCAACAACGCCGCCGCCACCAGCTACACCGCGGCGGAGATGGATCCGGGCTCGTTCTATTCGGGCATCACGGGCGGCCGCAAGGAGCAGATCGACCGCGCCTACGACGGTACGAACTACTTCCGCTGGTTCACGTCGCGGCTGCCGGCGAACTTCGGCCAGGAGAACAAGTACCAGCTGCCGATCGACCACCACATGACGCTGGCGCTGATCGCACCGCGCCCGCTGATGGTGTTCGAAGGCATGGATGACTTCTGGAACGGCGCCGAGAGCGTGGCCATCTCGGTCAACGCCGCGCGGCTTGCGTACCAGATGTACGAGGGCACCGGTGCCTACCGCGCGGGTTACGGGTTCGAGGACTACATCGGCTACATCGCGTCGCCGAAGCTCCCGCATGCGACCAACAACACGGAGAAGGTGAACTTCCTCGCGATGGCGCAGCTGGTGCTGCGCGGCATCGATCCCAACTACGGCTCGAACAGCACGGCCGGTTACGTCGCCACGGCGACGGCGCCGATCACGGTGTTCCCGGGCTTCGAATGGAATCCGTTCCTGGTCACGGATCCGTCGGCGATGCCCTGGGCGTTCCCGGGCCAGTACACGCTCGGCACGACGCCCGATCTGCGACTGCTCGTCGCGGGCACCAAGCGCAACCTGACGATCCTGTCGGACGCGCCGAAGGTGCAGCTGCTGTCGCCGACCGGCGCCGTGCTCGCCACCGCGAACACGGTCGACGGCAAGGCGACGATCCGTACGAATGGCAAGGAGGATCCGGCGCAGGGGCCGTACACGTTGCGCACCGTCGGCAACAAGAAGGTGGGCAAGGAGATCAAGGTTCCTTACTACTCGTGGGAATTCATGATGCGTCCCGAGATCACCACGGTGGAGAACTCCTGGTACATCAGCTTCCCCGAGCGCATCAACAATCGCGGCGAAGACCAGGCGATCTTCTACTACGACACGCGCACGCCGGCGGAGCTCGCCGGCGACATGTGGACTGGCAACGATCCCGTGCCCAGCGTGCAGGTGCAGAACTACGGCGTGATGCTGCGTTCGTTCCAGATCCACCACAAGGTGGGCATCGCCGGCGGCGGACAGTCGGCGGCGACGTTCGGCCCGCGCTTCCCGGTGCCGAGCAAGCTGTTCGTCGACAACCTGCAGTTCCCGGATCTGTTCCCCGGGTTCACGTTCGACCTGCAGATGGACATCCTGTCCACGCTGGCCGACTGAGGGCACGACGATGCAAACCAAAACCCGATTCGAATTCCTGGGGGGAAATCACATGGTCAATCACACACGGCATCGGCTCGTCGCCGCGGCCAGCGTCCTCTGTCTCGCCATCGCCGCTCCGGTGCTGGCGGTCGAGCGCAACACCGACGACGCGAAGGGCATCGTCGATCTCACCACGAGCTACGGTGCCTCCGGCGCCATCGCCTCGGTGGTCGGCGTCAGCGGCGCCACGGATCGCATCCAGGTCACGTTCGCGCAACCCATGCATGCCGGCAATTTCGGCATGGGCGTGAACTTCGCGAAGTCCTGGACCAAGACGTGGAACGCGGACAACACCGTGCTGACCATCGGCGGCGATCTCGACTTCAAGGCCGCGACCGCGCCGGCGTTGATCGTCTACCTGATGCAGACCGAAGCGGATCGCAAGGACATCTCGGAACCGAACATCTTCAAGTTCCAGGATGTCGCGCTGAACGCGGTCAAGCCCGGCAACGGCCAGATCAACCTCGACTTCGACATCCTGTACGTCGAGGGCGAGGGATATGGCGACGACTGGCGGGTGTTCATGTCGAAGTCCGCCGACGGTGCGTTCAAGCGCTACGACTACGTGGACTTCAACGCGAAGGGCGCGCAGATCAAGGGCCTCGACAACGGGCAGACCTACTGGTTCTACCTCGAGTACAAGCGCAAGGGCCTGGTGGCGACACGGACGGAGACCGTGGCCGTCAGCCTGCCGAAGCGCCGGTGAGGCGCTGCCGATGACCGCTTCCGGAGCGTGACGCCCGCGGACGGGGGCGTCGGGCAACGGAAGCCGCGGAACGGCGGTCGGATCGCGAGATCCGGCCGCCGTTCTGCATTCTGCACGCGGCGATCCGCGATTCGCGCGCCGCGACACCGCGACGCCGGACCAGGCGCGGCGGGCAATCGTCACAAAGTAGTTAGAGCGCGCGGATCGTGGGCGGGCGGAGACGACGGTAGTTAGTCAGCCGCACCTCCCGGCCGGACACCGGAAACCACCGCTCGCCGCCGGCCCGCGCGGCCTGCCCCTACGCGGTTGCCCGTACAGGCTCTCCACGCGCTCCGCAATGCCATCGCTGACACTCCGAAGCTGTGGCGCGTTGCCAACGAGCGCATGAAATTCCTCGAAAATTTAAGGCGAATTCTCGTGTTTTCGCGGTGGCGGCTTCGCTACTATCGCGCCGACTCGGTCGCAAGACCGCCGTGGTCGAGGGGATCGCGGGTAGTTAGTCCGACGAAAAGATTTTCAACACAGCGCGCCGCGCCTGAGCGGCGACGCGGAGAGAGAGGGGTCATATGCAACGCAGATTCACACGATTCGCCCGGCCGCTGATCGCGGGCCTGACCGGCAGCGCCATCGCCATCGGCGCGTACGCCCAGGATGCCGCGCCGGCCGGAACCGACGAGGCCATGGAAGAGGTGGTCGTCTCGGGCTTCCGCAGCAGTCTCGAGAAATCGCTCGAGGCGAAACGCGACTCGACCAACTTCACCGACTCGATCTCGGCCGAGGACGTGGGCAAGCTGCCCGACAACAACCTCGCCGAGGCGATCGCCCGCATCCCCGGCGTGCAGATCTCGCGCACCAACGGCGAAGGCCAGCAGATCAACCTGCGCGGCCTCGGCCCCAGCTTCACGCGCGTCACGCTCGACGGCATGCCGATCTCGGTCGCGTCCGAGGGCAGCGTCGACCAGGCCGCGCGCAACCGCGAATTCGACTTCGACCTGCTGCCGTCCGACCTGTTCTCGTCGCTCGAAGTGGCGAAGTCGCCGCAGGCGAGCATGGTCGAGGGCGGTCTCGCCGGCACGGTGAACCTGCGCCCCGCGCGCCCGTTCGACTATGACGGCCTGAACGTCACGTACAAGCTCGAAGGCACGTACCAGTCGAGCTCGGAGAAGACGGATCCGAAGGCCAGCTTCCTCATCAGCAAGAACTGGGACGACAAGTTCGGCCTGCTGCTGAACGTCGCGGCGACCAGCCGCACGTTCCGCACCGACGGCTGGAGCGCGCAGGGCTGGACATCCGGCCGCGTCGGCGCGCTGGTCGGCAACGCCACGCAGGTGAGCTCGGCGCCGTTGCCGGGATACTCCGCCGGTTTCGACTGGAACCTGCCGAGCCTCGCCCCCAACAATGCGACCACGCGCGATCCGGCTTTCGTCAACGAGTCCGGCCTGACGAACGCGCAGCTGGCGAACGCGCAGGTGCCGCGTCTCGGCCGCCCGGAAGTGCAGGTGGGTTCGCGTGACCGCGTCGGTGCTTCGTTCGCGGCGCAGTTCCGCGCCAACGACAAGCTCGACTTCACGTTCGACGCGCTGTACGCGAAGCTCGACGCCTCGTTCGACCGCTACACGGACAACCTGCTGGTCCGCAACACCAACACGACGACGAACAACGCGACCGGCTTCGGCTTCATCACGCCGCGCGACTTCGTGCTCGACGACGACAACAACGTGGTCAGCGGCACGCTGCAGAACGCCAAGTTCTGGTCCGAGAACCGCGACAACGACAACACCACGACCTTCCAGAGCTACACGCTGTCCGCCAACTGGCAGCCGCTCGACAACCTGAAGGTGACGGCCAAGGTGAACACCGCGAAGTCCGACTGGGACTTCCGCATGAACACCTACCTGTTCCTGTCGGACCCGAGCAACGTGTCGATCGCGATCAACGGCAACAACATCCCGACGATCGAATCGAGCATGGATCTCGCCGACGTGGCGAACTGGCAGATGGACACGATCCGCATCCAGCCGCGCAAGCGTCGCGAGACCAACGACACGTACTGGCTCGAAGGCACGTATGGTGACGAGGACGCGAACCTGAAACTCGGCGCGGTGCGCAACACGTTCGAACGCCTGCGCAACCAGTACAGCACGTCGATCGGCGTCACGCAGGGCGCGGCGCTGAACCAGTTCGGCTACTCGGGACCCGGCGCGCTGAACACGCTCGACATCTCGGGCCTGTCGCGCGTCGTGCCGGTGAACTTCGGCGAGTACTTCGATTCCGATCCGGGCTACCGCCGCTGGACCGTCGCCGACCTGGGCGCGTTCAACCGGATGCTGAGCCCGTCGGCGCTCGATGCCGCCGCGAACCTCGACTACCAGAACTCCGGCACGTTCGAGGAGACCAGCACCGCGGCGTACATCGAGCTCAACAAGAAGCTCGAGCTCGGCGGACACGGCCTGC
>DATJTW010000058.1:0-64806 GCA_035502995.1 Steroidobacteraceae bacterium
GCCGATGGCCAATCCGCCGACGATGTAGATCCACAACTCGCCGAGCATGGCCTTGGCGCGTTCCCACTGTTCCTGTTCGTTGTAATCGCTCACGTCGATCTCCTGAAAAACTCGTCGACCCGCGCGGTGAGATCCGCGACCGGGTGCTCCGTCTGGGTCGTGTCCGCGCCGCGCAGGGGCTTCAGCGCCACCACGCCGCGCGCCAGCTCGTCGTCGCCGACGATGAGGGCCAGGCGCGCACCGGACTCGTCGGCGCGGCGGAACTGTGTCTTGAACTTGGCCTGGCCGCAATGGACGACCACGCCGCGGCCGGGGAAGGCGTCGCGCAACTGCTCGGCGAGCTGCAGCGCGCTGCGCTGCGCCGTGTCGCCCTGCGCCATCACGAAGACATCGGGCGACGGGGCTTTCGGCTCCATGCCGGCGATCTTCACCAGCTCGACGATGCGTTCGACACCCATCGCGAAGCCGACGGCGGGCGTGGCATCACCGCCCATCTGCGCGATGAGGCCGTCGTAGCGGCCGCCGGAGCAGACCGCGTCCTGCGCGCCGAGCGCGTCGGTGATCCACTCGAACACCGTGCGCGAGTAGTAGTCGAGGCCGCGCACCAGGCGCGGGTTGACCGTGTACGCGATGCCCAGCGCGTCGAGGCCGGCGCGCAGCTCGGCAAAGTGCGCCGCGGATTCGGGATCGAGGTGATCGGTGAGCACCGGCGCGTTCGCGACGATGGCCTGCGTGCTCGCGACCTTGCTGTCGAGGATGCGCAGCGGATTGCCTTCGAGGCGGCGCTGGCTGTCCGGATCGAGCGCGGCGAAATGCCCGCGGAAATACGCGGTCAACAGCTCGCGGTAGGCGCGCCGCGCCTCGGGCGTGCCCAGCGAGTTGATCTGCAGCTTCACCCGCGTCAGCCCTAACAACTTCCACAGGCGCGCGCTCAAGGCGATCAGCTCGATGTCGACGTCGGGACCGGCGAAGCCGATGGCCTCGACGTCCACCTGGTTGAACTGGCGGTAGCGGCCCTTCTGCGGCTTCTCGTGGCGGAACATCGGGCCCTGGCACCAGAGCTTGAGACGCGCGCCGCGCAGCAGGCCGTTCGAGATGCAGGCGCGCACGACGCCGGCCGTCGCCTCGGGACGCAGCGTCAGGCTGTCGCCGCCGAGATCCGTGAACGTGTACATCTCCTTCTCGACCACATCGGTGTATTCGCCGATCGCGCGCTTGAAGAGCTCGGTGTGCTCGACGACCGGCACGCGGATCTCGCCGTAACCGTAGGCCGCGAGCACGGCCGCGGCGGTGCGCTCGACGTGTTGCCACACGCCGATCTCCGCCTGCAGGACGTCTTTCATGCCGGTGACCGGCTGGATGTTTCGGGACATTACCTTTTGTGTTCTTTTGTTCAGCGGGCCCGCGACAGCGAGCCCGATCGATTCACGACGAAACGCGCGCCTTCCCCATCCAGCGCGGCGCTCGGGATCTCGCGCGCCTGGCCGTCGATTGCGACGGTGACGCCGGTTGAGTTGCCCAGCACGACGCGCAGCGGCGGTTTTCCTTCCACGCTCTGCACGCTGCCCGCGGAGGCCACGTCGTAGAACAGGCGCTCGCCGCGCGAATCGTAGACTTCGACCCAGCTGTCGCTGGCGAGTTCGAGCTCGAGCCGCATCGAACGCGCCGAGGTTTCGTCCTTGCGCGGCGCCGTTTCGGTGGCGACCGGTGCGGGCGTCGGCGCCGCTTCGGGCGTCGTGTCGGGTGACGGCAGCGCGGCCTCGACCGGCGCCGGGGCCGGCGACGGCGTCTGCGCGACGACCTGCTCGGCGCTCAGCGTCGGCTTCACGACCTCGCCGCGCGGCGGCCGCGACTGCGAGCCCGCGAGCACCCACCAGATGGCCGCGGCGAGCACCGCGGCGCTGCCCAGACCGACCAGCGGCGTGACCAGCCGGCGCGGATCGGCGTGCCGCTCGGCCTGCGGGATCTGCGTCAGGTCCTGCGGCGGCGGCCGCGACTCGCGCTGCGCGGTGTACGTGGCGACCAGCTCGGCGCCGGGTTCGCCGACGAAATCCGCGTACCGCTTCAGGTGCCCGCGGATGTAGACCGAGGCGCCGAGATCGGCGAAACGATCGGACTCCAGCGCCTCGATGACCTTCGTGTCGAGATGCAGTTTTTCAGCCGACGCGGCGACCGAGAGCCCGGCGCGTTCGCGGCCGGCACGCAGCCGCTCGCCGATCGTGCGCGGCACGGGCGGCGGTGGAGGCGCAGCGGGAGCTGCAGGAGCGGCCGTCTCGTCCATCGATCTCAGTTCTTCGGCGCCAGCGCGCGCGCCTGCGCGGATTCGGGGAAGTCGATGCGCAGCGTGCGCGTGTATTTCTCTTCGCTGAGCTTGTCCTTCGACGCGCGCGCGACGCCGACGCCGGCGAACAACACGTCGGGATTCGGCCGGAACGCGTTCAGGTAGGTGTCGACGACCTTCTTCGCCTGCACGAGATTGCCCTTCTCGACCGACAGGCTCGCCAGCTGCACGGTGGCCTCGCTGTAGTTGGGCCGCGCGCGGATCGCGCCGATGAACTTCTGCTCGGCGTCGTCGAGCCGCTTCGCGCCGCGCAGGCAGACGCCGGCGTTCGTCAGTGCGACTTCGGGCGTCGCGTAGAACTTGTTGGCGGCGACCGTCACGAACTTCTCCACGCCCTCGTCGACGCGGCCGTTCTTGCACAGGTAGATCGCGTAGTTGTTCACGAGGTCCGGCTTGTCCGGCGCGAGGCGCAGCGCTTCCTTGAAATGCTTGTCGGCGAGCTTGGCGTCGCCGGTGCGGTCGTAGAGCAGGCCCAGGCTGGTGTGCACGTCCGGGTCCTTCGGGTTCTGCTTGAGCGAGCGCTCGAGCTTCTCCTTGGCCAGCGCGTAGTTGCCCTTCTGCAGGTAGGCGGTGCCGAGCTGGATGTTGTACTTCGCGGCCTGCATGTCCGGGTCTTCGCGCTTGATCGGCTTGCGGCCACCTTCGGTGGTCACGCAGCCCGTCAACGCGATGACCAGCAATCCGACGAAGACGCGAGTCGAGAGCTTCATGCACGCACCTGCAATCCGAAGGTTTTCGAACCCAGCCGCACCGTGGTGCGGTCCGTGACCTGGCCGGCGAGCTGACCGCACGCGGCATCGATGTCGTCGCCGCGCGTCTTGCGTATGGTAGCGATCAAGTCTCGCTGCACGAGCTCATCGCGGAAACGCTCGATCGACGCCTGCGGCGAGCGGCGATACGACGTTCCGGGGAAGGGATTGAACGGGATCAGGTTCAGCTTCGCGGGCTTGCCGCGCAGTAGTTTGGCCAGCTCGCGGGCATGTTCGGGCTGGTCGTTGATGCCGTCGAGCATCACGTATTCGAACGTGACGCTGCGGCCGTTCTGCTCGTCGAGATAGTGCCAGCAGGCTTCGAGCAGCTCGGCGATGTTGTGCTTGCGGTTGATCGGCACCAGCTCGTTGCGCAGCGCGTCGTTAGGCGCGTGCAGCGACACGGCCAGCGCGCAATTCGTCTCCTCGGCGAGCTTGTAGATCTGCGGCACGAGGCCCGAGGTGCTCAGGGTGACGCGGCGGCGCGAGATGTCGAAGCCGAGGTCGTCGAGGAAGATCTGGATGGCCGGCACGACGTTGCGGAAATTCGCCAGCGGCTCGCCCATGCCCATCAGCACGATGTTCGTGATGATCCGATCGTCGCCGACCTTCCAGCCCAGTTCCTTGTTTGCCAGCCACACCTGCCCGACGATCTCGGCGGTGGTCAGGTTGCGGTTGAAGCCCTGCTGCGCCGTCGAGCAGAACGAGCAGTCGAGCACGCAGCCCACCTGCGACGAGATGCACAACGTGCCGCGGTCTTCCTCGGGGATGTAGACCGTCTCGAACGCCTGGCCGTTGCCGCCAGACAGCAGCCACTTGCGCGTGCCGTCGGACGCGACCTGCGTCTTCACGATCTCGGGTAGTTTGACCGCCGCGCGCGCGGCGAGCGTCGCGCGGAAGTCCTTGGCCAGGTCGGTCATCGCGGCGATGTCGCCCTCGCCGCGCTTGTACAGCCAGTTCATCACCTGGCGTGCGCGGAAGGGCTTGCTGCCCAACTCGCCGACGAACGCCTCGAGGTCTGCCTTGGGCAGACCTAACAAGTTCACGCGTTCGTTGTCGGTGTTGGAGTCGGCAGCTGACATACGTTGCGAGTAGCGAGCGGTAGTCCGCTACTGTCGCGGGCAGATCTCCGTCCCGCGGAAGAAATACGCGATTTCCTGCGCGGCGGTCTCGGGGGCGTCCGAACCGTGGACGGTGTTCGCCTCGATGCTCTCGGCAAAGTCGGCGCGGATCGTGCCCGGCGCGGCCTTCTTCGGATCGGTGGCGCCCATGATCTCGCGGTTCTTCGCGATGGCGTTCTCGCCTTCGAGCACCTGCAGGAGCACCGGACCCGAGGTCATGTACTTCACGAGGTCCTTGAAGAACGGACGCGCGGCGTGCACGGCGTAGAAACCTTCGGCCTCGCGCTGGGACAGGTGCTGCATGCGGGCAGCGACGACCTTCAGGCCGGCCTTTTCGAAACGGGCCAGGACCTGGCCGACGAGATTGCGGGCAACGCCGTCAGGCTTGACGATGGAAAACGTGCGCTCGAGCGCCATGCGGAAGATTCCTTGTGGGGTACGGAAAGGCGCGCGATTGTACCGGGCAAGGCCCCGGTTTTGCTGGAATATCAAGGCCAAAGCGGCGCCCGTCCGCCGCGGGCGGAGGTCCTCAGACCGAGAAGCTTTCCCCACACCCGCACTCCCCCTTGGTGTTGGGGTTGTGGAAGCGGAAGGCCTCGTTGAGGCCCTGTTTGACGAAGTCGACCGTGGTGCCGTCGATCAGCGGCAGGCTGTCCGGGTCGACGAACACCTTCACGCCGCGGTCCTCGAACACCAGGTCCGCCGGCTTGGAGTCATCGGCGTAGTTCACGACGTAGGCGAAGCCCGAGCAGCCCGTTTTCCGCACGCCGAGGCGCAGGCCTAGGCCCTTGCCGCGCGAGGCGATGAAGGTCTGGATCCGGTCGGCAGCGGCCTGGGTCAGTGAAATGGACATATCGGGTCGGTTCCTCGGTCAATCGCGCAGCGCGGCGCGCCATGCATCTTCGACGATCAGCAGCCGGCCGAGTTTCTCGGTGGGGACGGCGAATCGGCGGGCCCAGTCGGCGGGGGTTCCCAGGCGCTGCTGCCACCGGTCGTTCGCGATCGGGGCGCCCTCCAGGACCTCACATAACCAGGCGGTCACGGCCAGAGTATGGGGGCATCCATAGGCGGCGAAACGGGCGTTTTTCACGATTCCATCGTGGATTTCGAGCTCGACGCGGATCTCGGCGCCGTCGGCGCGGCGGCCGGCGCGGCCGTGCCGCAGGAGCGGCGCAATCCCTTCGGGGATTTTCCCGGTCGACGCGAGCGGGCGCGGCGGCGCGCGGAAATAACGCCAGGTCAGCGCATCGAGCGGTGGTGGCTCGTCCGTGGCAGCCGCATTCCCGGCGATCGCCGGCTCGTCGGCGGGCGGCAGGTTCGTGGAAATGGCCTCCCCGCCCGCCAGCACCCGCAGCCGCGACACCTCGGCCCGGATCGCCGCGATGGCGACGTCGACCTCGGCGGCGGTCGTGTATCGGCCGACGCTGAGCCGCAGCGAGCTCTGCGCCAGCTCGGTGTCGCGCCCCAACGCGCGCAGCACGTAGCTCGGCTCGCGCGTCGCCGAGCTGCAGGCAGACCCGGTGGAGACGGCCAGGCCCGCGAGCCCCGTGACCAGACTCTCGCCCTCGACGCCCTCGAACGAGGCGTTGACGATGCCCGGCAGCGACTCCGCGCCCGCGTTCGTGTTCAGCACGACGCCGGGCATGGCCGCCAGCGCGGATACGAGGCGCGAGCGCAAGGCCGTCGCCTTCGTCGCGTCGTCGGCGCGCTCCGCCGCCGCCAGCGACGCAGCCTTGGCGAAGCCGACGATCTGATGCGTGGCGAGCGTGCCCGAGCGCAGTCCGCGTTCGTGACCGCCGCCGAACACGATCGGCGCGAGTTTCGGGCGCGCGCTCTCGCGCACGTACAACGCGCCGATGCCTTTCGGTCCGTGGATCTTGTGCGCCGTGAACGACACGAAGTCCGCGCCGAGCCGCGCGACATCGCAGTCGATCTTCCCGGCGGCCTGGCTCGCGTCGGTGTGCAGCGGCACGCCGCGTTCGCGGCAGACGGCGGAGATCGCCGCGATGTCGTTGATGCAGCCGAGCTCGTTGTTGGCCTGCATGATCGACACCAGCAGCGTGTCGGCGCGCACTGCGGTGCGCACCGCTTCGGGCGGGATGCGGCCCCATTCGTCCGGCTCGATCCAGGTGACGTCGGCGCCCTGGCGTTCGAGCTCCAGCAGGGCATCGAGCACGGAACGGTGCTCGGTGCGAGCGCTGACGAAGTGGCCCGGCGCCGCGCCCGGCTGCCGCGCGCCGGCGCGGCGAGCCAGGTTCCACACGCCGAGGATCGCCAGGTTGTTCGACTCGGTCGCGCCGGACGTGAACACGATCTCGCGCGGCGCCGCGCCGATCAGCGCGGCGACGTCGGCACGCGCCGCCTCGACGAGCGCCGCGACGTCGCGCCCGGCGCGATGCGTCGCGGACGCCGCGTTCGCCTGCTGCGCCGGCGACTGCAGCGATTCGGCCATGACCGCGGCGACGCGCGGATCCACCGGCGTCGTGGCCGCGTGGTCCAGGTAGATAGTCACCGCTCTTCCGGCGGCGCGGCCGCGCGGCGCCGCTTCTGCTGCACCGACGTCAGGAAGCCGCGCAGGATGTTCACCTCGTTCTGGTCCATCTCGCAGCGCTGGAACAGCCGGCGGATGCGCGTCATCAGGTGCGTGCCGCCCGTAGTGCGATCCCGGAAATCCACCTCGTCCATGACTTCCTGCAGGTGCGCATAGAAACGCTCGATGTCCGCGCCCGGCGCGAGCGGCACCGTGAGCTCGGACAACGGCCGCGTGCCCGCCGGCGAGCCCGCCGCGCGGAACAGCTCGTATGTCGTCAGCTGCACGGCCATCGCCAGGTTCAGCGAGGGGTAGTCAGGGTTCGCGGGGATGCGGATCAGCAGGTTCGCGAGCGCCAGTTCCTCGTTGGTGAGGCCGGTGCGTTCGGCACCGAACAGCACCGCCGCCGGGCCGCGCTGGCTGCGCTCGAAGATGCGTTCCGCGGCGTCGTGCAGGTCGAGTGCGAGGAAGTTGTGGTCGCGTGGCCGCGAGGTGGTCGCCGCGACATAACCGCAGTCGGCGACCGCCGCGGTGACGCTGTCGACCACGCGCGCGCGCTCCAGCAGGTCGTCCGCGCCGGACGCGCGCGCCGTCGCTTCCTCGTGCGGAAACGACTTCGGGCGCACCAGGACGAGGTCGGACAGCGCCATGTTCTTCATGGCGCGGGCCACGGCCCCGATGTTTCCGGGATGCGAGGGCTCGACGAGGACGATGCGAATGGCGGACAGCGGCACGGGCTGTATCATAGCGGCCCTTTTCCCCAGGCCCCTCTCCCTCACGATGCAGCCCCTCCTGAACATCGCGGTCCGCGCCGCGCGCCGCGCCGGCGACATCATCGTCCGCGCCATCCCGCGACTCGAGGCCGTCGAGATCCAGACCAAGGGCCGCAATGACTTCGTCACCGAGGTCGACAAGGCCGCCGAGGCGGACATCATCGAGACGATCCGCCGGCTGCACCCCGATCACGCGTTCCTCGCGGAAGAGAGCGGCGCCAGCGCGAACCAGAGCGACGTGGTCTGGATCATCGATCCGCTCGACGGCACCACCAACTTCATGCACGGCAACCCGACGTTCGCGGTGTCCATCGCCGCGCAGGTGAAGGGCCGCATCGAACACGCCGTGGTGTTCGACCCGATGCGCCAGGAGCTGTTCACCGCGTCGCGCGGCGACGGCGCGCAGGTCGACGGCAAGCGCATGCGCGTCAGCAAGCAGGCGACGATCGAAGGCTCGCTGATCGCCACGGGCTTCCCGTTCCGCGCCGACTCGCCGTGGATCGACGAATACCTGGCGCAGCTCAAGGCCGTGATGACGAAGGCCGCGGGCCTGCGTCGCCCCGGCGCCGCGGCTCTCGACCTCGCCTACGTGGCCGCGGGCCGCGTCGACGGATTCTGGGAGATGGGACTCAAACCCTGGGACACCGCGGCCGGCACGTTGCTGATCACCGAGGCCGGTGGCCGCATCGGCACGCTGAACGGCGACGACTACAAGCAGGAAGGCCACATCGTCGCGGGCTCGCCGAAGGTGTATCTCGCGCTGGTCCAACTACTCCAGCCGCACATCCCGGCATCGCTGAAACCGTAGCCCTCGCGGCTCGCGCGCAAAAAAAAGCCGGGGCGAACCCCGGCTTTTTTTTCGTTGCGGAATCCGGCGGTCAGCCCGCTTCCTTCCTGCGCAACGGGCTGGCCCAGTACCCGTAGATGAAGTAGATCGCGATCGCGCCGATCAGGAACTTGAAGAAGAACCAGCGGATGTGCGCTTCGACACCGATCCAGGCGAGCACGAAGCAGGCCAGCACGCCGACCGCCGGCAACACCGGGTAGAGCGGCACCCGGAAGTGGCGCGGCAGGTCCGGGCGCTTCTGGCGCAGCCAGATCACCGAGAAACACACGAGACCGAAGGCCACCAGCGTGCCGACCGAGGTCATGTCGCCGAGGTAGTTGATGTCGAACACCGCGGCGGCCAGCGACACCACCACGCCGACGATCAGCGTGTTGATCCACGGCGTCTTGAACTTCGGATGCACCTTGCCGAGCACCGGCGGCAGCAAGCCGTCGCGCGACATCGAATAGAACACGCGCGTCTGGCCGAACATCAGCACCAGCACGACCGACGACAGGCCCGCGATCGCGCCGATCTTGATCAGCTTCGCCAGCCAGCCCCATTGCGGGCCGAACGTGTCCACCGCGGTCGCCACCGGCGCCGCGACGTTGAGCTTGGTGAACGACACGACGCCCGTGAGCACCGCCGCCGTCAGCATGTAGAGGATGGTGCAGACGATCAGCGAACCGAGGATGCCGATGGGCATGTCCTTGCGCGGGTTCTTCGCTTCCTGACCCGCCGTCGAGACGGCCTCGAAACCGATGTACGCGAAGAAGACGATCGTGGCGGCACGGATGATGCCGTCCCACCCGAACTGGTTCTCGACGCCGGTCGGCGCGGGGATGAACGGATGCCAGTTCGCCGGGTTGATGAAGAACGCCCCCACGCCGATGAACAGCAGGATCACGAACACCTTGATGGCGACGATGATGTTGTTGACCGTCGCCGATTCGGACACGCCGAGGATCAGCAGGCCGGTGCAGGCCAGCGTGATGAACACCGCCGGCAGGTTGAACAGCGCCGGCACCACGGCCGACGCGGCGATCGGCACGATGGACGCCGAGGGCAGCTGCACGATCGAGTGCGCGGGAACGTTGACCACCGTACCGGCGGCCAGCTCGCGCAGGCCGGAGGTCGCGGGATCGAGCACCTTCGTCGCGGCCGCGAGCGTCGCCTGCGTATCCGAGTTCACGAGGATGTCGAGCGAGTTGGTCAGCGCGAAGCCGCCGTCCTTCGCCGCATTGAGCACGTCGTACTGCGCGATCGAGGCGGTGAAGTTGCCGGTGATGACGCCGGTGCCGTTCGAGAAGAACTGCACCAGCGAGCCGTCGGCGAGTTTCGCGGTGACGCCGTTCAGCGCGACCGACGGATCCGTCAACGCGATTTGCGACAGCGCGGCCACGACCATCTTGCCGTGCGGCTGCGTCATCGCGGCCGGGATGTCCCAGCCGATGTCGTGCATGAGACTGACGGCGTACCCCGACCACCCCACCGCGACCACCGACGCGGCCAACGCATACTCGAGCAGCAGCAGCGCGCCCATGATCCACGCGCCGAACTCGCCGACCGTGGTGTAGGAATACGTGTACGCGGAACCGGAGACCGGCAGCATCGACGCCAGCTCGGCGTAACACAGACCGGCCAGCGCGCAGACCGCGCCCGCGATGACGAACGAGAGGATGACGGCGGGACCGGCGTACTGCGCGGCGGCCGTGCCGGTGCGCACGAAGATGCCGGCGCCGATGATGCAGCCGATGCCGAAGAGGACGAGGTGGATCGGACCGAGCGTGCGTTTCAGCTCGCCGCGGTCGAATTCGGTTTGCACCTGGTCAATGGACTTCGTTCGCAAGTTCCATTTCATCGGAGACCCCGCATTTCTTGTAGTGGCCGTAGTGTAGGGACGCCGACCCGGTTAAGCGAGCCCACCGCGAGGTGACTCAGCCGCCTTCGGTCTCGTCTTTCTTGTTCTTGCGCTCGTCGATGAGGCGTCGCAGCCGGATATTCACCATTTCGACGCCCACCGAGAAGGCCATCGCGAAGTACAGGTAGCCTTTCGGGACATCGACGTGGAAGGCGTCGGCGACCAGCACCACGCCGACCAGAATAAGGAATGCCAGCGCGAGGATCTTGATCGTCGGGTGACGGTCGATGAATGCGCTGATCGACCCGGACACCCACATCATCACGAGGATGGCCACGACGATGGCGGCGACCATGATGGGCAGCTGCTCCGGCTTCGCGAGCCCCACCGCGGTGAACACCGAGTCGAGCGAGAACACGATGTCGATGATCGCGATCTGGATGACGATCGCGACGAAACTCGCGAACACCTTGGTGTGGCGCTCGTCGGCCGCGCCCTCGAGCGTGCCGTGGATCTCGGTGACGCTCTTCGCCAGCAGGAACAGGCCGCCGAGGAACAGGATCACGTCGCGGCCCGAGAAGTCGAACTGGAAGATCGAGAACCAGGGCTTCGTGAGGCGCGTCAGCCAGACGATCGAGAACAGCAGCGCGATGCGCGTGACCATCGCCAGCGCGAGGCCCGTGATGCGCGCCGCCTCGCGCCGCTCCGACGGCAGGCGGCTGACGAGGATCGAGATGAAGATGATGTTGTCGATGCCGAGCACGACCTCCAGCGCGGACAGCGTGACGAACGCTATCCAGGCCTGGGGATCGGTGAGCAGCTCGAGCATCGCCCTTTAAGGCAACTCGTCGACCGGACTCTTCCGTTCGGGCGGGAACACGTGCTCGGCCTTGAGGCCGCAGGTCAGCGCGATGGCGCTCGAGATGTAGATGGACGAATACGTGCCGGCGACGATGCCGATCAGCAGCGCTTCGGAGAAGCCGCGCAGCGCCTCGCCGCCCAGCACCAGCAGCGCGACGACGACGATGCTGGTCGTCACCTTCGTCATGATCGTGCGCGACAGCGTCTGGTTGATCGCCTGGTCGAGCAGCACGTCCGGCGCCTGGCGGCGGTTCTTCTCGAAGTTCTCGCGGATGCGGTCGAACACGATGACGGTGTCGTTCAGCGAGTAGCCGATGACCGCGAGGATGGCCGCGACGACCGCGAGGTCGAACTTGGTCTGCGTCACCGAGAACACGCCGAGCACGAGGATCGGGTCGTGCAGCACGGCGAAGATGGCGCCGAGCGACAGTCGCCACGTGTGGAAGCGCAGGATGATGTACAGCGCGATCAACGCCAGCGTGACCGCCATCGACACCATCGCCGAATTGCGCAGCTCCTCACCGACCTGCGGACCGACGACCTCGAGCGAGGTGATCTTCACACCCGCATCGATCTTCTGCAGCGTGGATTGGAAGATCGGCCGCACCTGCTCCGCCGTCTGCCCCGTGGGCTGCAGGCCGATGGTGACGTCGCGCGTGCTGCCGAGATAGCTGACCTGCGGCTCGTGGAATCCCGCGCCGATCACGGCCTCGCGAACCTTCTCGGTGTCGACGTCCTTGGGGAAAGACGCCTCGACCGCGATGCCGCCGGTGAAGTCGATCGCGAAGTTCAGGCCTTTCGCGAAGAACGACGCGAACGACACGATCATCAGCACGGCCGAGAGCGTGTACCACACCTTGCGGGTGGCCATGAACGGGAAGCTGGTCTTCTTGTGGAAGAATTCCATGATCGTTTACCTGCCGTCAGCCGATGGAGAGCTTCGCGACCTTGTGCCTGCCGCCGTAGATCAGCGTCAGCAAGGCGCGCGAGCCCATCAGCGAGGTGAACATCGAAGTGAGGATGCCGAGCGACAGCACGATGGCGAAACCCTTGATCGCGCCGGTGCCGAACACGAACAGCACCACGCCGGCGATGAAGGTGGTGACGTTCGAGTCCGCGATCGCGGAGAACGCCTTCTCGAAGCCGGCCTTGATCGCCGCCTGCGGCGAGACGCCGTTGCGCAGCTCTTCGCGGATGCGCTCGTAGATCAGCACGTTCGCGTCGACCGCCATGCCGACCGTGAGGATGATGCCGGCGATGCCGGGCAACGTGAGCGCGGTGCCGAGCATCGACAGCAGCGCCGTCAGCACGATGACGTTCGCCAGCAGCACGAGGTCGGCGACGATGCCGAACACGCGGTAGTAGAACAGCATGAACACGAACAGCGCGGCCATGCCGATCACCAGCGCCTTCACGCCCTTGTCGATGTTCTCCTTGCCCAGCGTCGCGGTGATCGTCTTCTCGTTCGCGATCGAGATCGGCGCCGACAGCGCGCCGCCGCGCAGCAGCAGCGCGAGATCGCGCGCTTCGTTCATCGTGAGACCGGTGGTCTGGAAGCGGTTGCTGAACACGCCCTGCAAGGTCGCGAGGTTGATGACGCGCTCTTCCTTGATCGTGCGCGTGACGGGTTTGCCGTCGACCTCGGTGGTCTCGCTGCGCTGCTCGATGAACACGACGCCCATGCGCTTGCCGAGATTCGCGCGCGTCGTGCGCAGCATCTCGTCGCCGCCGGCGCTGTCGAGCGTGACGTCGACCTGCGGGCCGCTCTGTCCGGTCGACGCCGTCGCGTTGATGAGCTGGTTGCCAGTCGCGATGATCTCGCGCTTCAGCATCGCCTTGCCGACGATCTGGCCCTGGACGTAGTGGTCGTAGATCTTCGCGCCGATGGGCGCGCGGCACGCGCCGCCGGTCAGACACGACGTCGGGATCGGGCGCGGATCCTCGAGCCGGTACTCCAGCGTCGCGACCTTGCCCAGCGTGTCCTTCACCTCGGCCGAGTTCTGGACGCCGGGCAGCTGCACGACGATGCGGTCGATGCCCTGGCGCTGCACGATGGGCTCGGAGACGCCCAGCGCGTTCACGCGATTGCGCAGCGTGGTGATGTTCGACGTGATCGCGAAGTCACGGCGTTCGCGCACCTGCTGCGCCGTCAGCACGCAGTCGACCGCGGCTCCTTCGATGACGTTCGCGTTGCGACAGGCGAGCTCGGGATGTGTCTTGTTCAGCGACGAGCGCACCTTGCCGAGATCGGCGGCGGCCGGCAGCAGCACGCGCACCCCATCGGGGACGTCCGCATCGACCTTGATCGTGTTGATGTCGGTGTACGCGATCGAATCGGCCTTCAACGTGCGCTGGAAATCCTGCACGACCGTGTTCAACAGCTGCTCGACGGCACCGTCCACGTCGACCTGGTAGAGAAGATAGAGGCCGCCGCGCAGGTCGAGGCCCAGCGGCATCGGCTTGAGTCCGAGCGCGTGCATCCACTTCGGCGCGCGCGACGCGTACTGCATCGCGTTGAGGTAGTCCTTCGACAGGCCGCTCTTCTCGTCCTTGACGAAGTCGCGCGCGCGCAGCTGTTCGGCGTCGGAGGAGAAACGCACGAGCGCATTGCCGTTCTCGAGCGCGGCGCTCTTGTACGTGACGCCGCCCGTCTTCAGCGCGTTCTCGATCGATTCGAGCTGCGTCGCGGTCAGCGGCTCCTTACTCTTCTGGACGAGCTGGATCGCGTAGTCGTCACCAAACACGTTCGGCAGCGCATACAACAGCGCCACCGCCAGCACTCCCGCGACCAGGAAGTATTTCCAGCGAGCGTAATCGAGCATGAATGGACCTCAGGCGCCCTTGATCGTGCCTTTCGGCACCAGTGAGGTCACCTGGAAGCGCTGCACCTTGATGCGCACGCCATCAGCGATTTCGAGCTGCAGGAACTGCTCGCCGACACCCACGACCTTGCCGAGGATGCCGCCCGCGGTGACGACTTCGTCGCCCTCGCCGATCTTCGACAACATCGCCTGGTGTTCCTTCTGCTTCTTCTGCTGCGGACGGATGAGCAGGAAATAGAAGATGACGACGAACACGGCCATCATCACGAAGGGCATCAGACCGCCGCCGGCGGGGGCCGCTCCGGCGGACTGCGCCATGGCGTCGGGAATCAATGAATTCATGGTGTTATCTCGGTCCTGACGAAAATTTTCCGCCGCGGCTTGCGCGGTTTGGGCGCGTATTCTGGCGGAAAACCAGATTTATGCCACTGGGACTTCGTTTCCGCAGTACTCGCCAACCACGTCGGCCAACGACCCCGCCTCGATGCCAGCGCGGATCCGCCGCATCAGCTCCAGGTAGTAATGCAGGTTGTGGATGGTGTTGAGGCGCGCACCGAGGATCTCGTTGCACTTGTCGAGATGGCGCAGGTACGCGCGCGAGAAGTTGCGGCAGGTGTAGCAGGCGCAGGCGGGATCGAGCGGACCGGTGTCGGCCTGGTGCGCGGCGTTGCGAATGTTCACGACGCCCTGCGATGTGAAGAGATGGCCGTTGCGGGCGTGACGCGTCGGCATCACGCAGTCGAACATGTCGATGCCGCGCAGGACCGCCTGCACGATGTCGCGCGGCCGGCCGACGCCCATCAGGTAGCGCGGCCGATCCGCCGGCAGGTGCGGCACCACTTCCTCGAGCACGCGCAGCCGGTCTTCCTCGGGCTCGCCGACCGCGAGCCCGCCCATCGCGAGGCCTTTCCACGGCAACTTCATCAGCGACTCGAGCGATGCGAGCCGCAGGTTCACGTGCATGCCGCCCTGCACGATGCCGAACAACTCGCCCGGCGGGCCGTTCCCGGCCGCATCCGCGCGGTAGTAGTGAGAGTGGCTGCGTACGGCCCAGCGCATCGAGCGCTCCATCGATTCGCGCGCCTGTAGTTCGGTGGCGGGATATGGCGTGCAGTCGTCCAGCGCCATCGCGATGTCGGAGCCCAGCGCGATCTGCGTGTCCATCGAGTCTTCCGGCGTGAGGCGCACCGCGCTGCCGTCGACGGGCGACTGGAATCGCACGCCCTCCTCCGTGATCTTGCGCAGGCTCTCGAGGCTGAACACCTGGAAGCCGCCGGAGTCCGTGAGGATCGGCTTCTTCCAGTTCATGAAGCCGTGCAGGCCGCCGTGCGCGCGCAGGATCTCATTGCCCGGGCGCAGCATCAGGTGGAACGTGTTGCCGAGCACGATGTGCGCGCCGAGACCGTCGAGTTCCTCGGGCGTCATCGCCTTCACCGTGCCGTACGTGCCGACCGGCATGAAAGCAGGCGTCTCGACGACGCCGTGCGCCAGCTCGAGGCGGCCACGGCGCGCGGCGCCGGCCCCTCCGGACGACGAGGCTAACAAGGTGAAGTTGGCCGTCATGAATGGGCCGACGGCTGCGGCGTGATGAACATCGCGTCACCATAACTGAAGAAGCGGTACCGCGCCGCGACCGCATGCGCGTACGCGGCCAGCACGTGCTCGCGGCCGGCGAACGCGCTGACCAGCATCAGCAACGTCGACTCGGGCAGGTGGAAGTTCGTGACCATCGCGTCGACGACGCGGAAGCGGAAACCCGGCACGATGAACAGCGTCGAATCGCCGACGAACGGCGCCAGCTCGCCGCCGCCCGCGGCACTCTCCAGCGCGCGGACCACGGTCGTGCCGACGGCGACGATGCGGCCACCGCGTGCGCGTGTCGCGGCGATCGCCGCGCAGGTCGCGGCACTGACCTCGACGAACTCCGCGTGCATCACGTGCGCGCCGACCGCGTCGGTGCGCACCGGCTGGAACGTGCCGGCGCCGACGTGCAGCGTGACGAACGCGCGCGTCGCACCGAGCGCCGTCAGCCGTTCCAGCAACGGCGCGTCGAAATGCAGGCTGGCGGTGGGCGCGGCCACGGCGCCGTCGCGGCGCGCGAACACGCTCTGATAACGCGTCGCGTCGGCGGCGTCGGGCTCGCGGCGGATGTACGGCGGCAGCGGCATCTGGCCATGGCGCTCGAAGAAACCGAGCGCATCCGCGGGCAGCGCCATCACCCACAGGTCACCGTGCTTCTCGAGCACGCGCAATTCTCCGCCGCGACTCTGCAGCACCATGCCCGGCCGCAACGCCTTGCTGGCGCGCGCGTGCACCAGCGCGCGGGCGTCGCTCATCGGGCGTTCGAGCAGGACCTCGACCTTGCCGCCCGACTCCTTCACCGCGAACAGCCGCGCCGGGATCACGCGCGTGTCGTTGAAGATCAGCAGATCGCCGGGGCGGATGAGTTCGGGCAGATCGAGGAATTGCCGATCGGCGAGCGCGCCGCTGGCGCCGTCGAGGGTCAGCAGCCGGCTCGCCGAACGTTCGGCGAGCGGCGCCTGGGCAATCAGATCTTCGGGGAGGTCGTAGTGGAAGTCGGTCCGGCGCACGGCGCGGAGTCTACCGCCATGGCCGGACCGGGTTGGCGCGAGTCGCTCAGGTCGCCGGTACTGCGGGCGCGGGCGGCGGCGCCGGGATCGTCGACAGGCCGGGCAGGCCCGGGCCCATGAAGTCTTCGTCGAAATCGCTGCGCTCCGGCATCGTCACCGCGAGCGTGACCGGCTTGTGTTGCCGGAGCACGGTGAGACCGAGCTTCTCGCCGGGCTTGTACGAACGCAGGATGCGCAGCGCGTGCCCGCCATCGGTGGGCTTGCGGCCGTCGATCGACTGGATGACGTCGCCATCCTCGACCTTCAGTGCGCCGTCCTTCGGCGCCGAGACCACCAGCACGCCATCGTTCGCGCCGAAGTACGCGCCGAGCTTCGGCGTGATGCTCGCGAGCTCGAGGCCGTCGAACTCGTTGTGGAAGAACGTGCGGAACTGGCGAATCATCGGCATCGGTCCGCCGGGTCCGCGCAGCCCGCCACCGACGTCGCCGCCGACCGCCATCACGTCGCCGTCCGGCGTCGCGAACGCGAAGCCGCGCATGCCGGGGAAGATCTCCATCGGCCGCGCGACCACGACGAAGTCCTTGTTCTTTCCGGCGCGCAGCGCGCGGATCTTCACTTTCTGATCCGGCTTCACGTCGCGCATGCGTTCGACCAGCAGCTTGCCCGACTGGTCCGAGCCGGTGAGCGCCTTGCCGTCGAGCGCGACGATGACGTCGCCGGCCTGCATGCCGGCCGCTTCGGCCGCGCCACCCGGACTCACCAGGCGCACGCGTGCGCCATCGCGCCCGCTGTCGGTGTCGATCTGCACGCCGAGCACCGCGCGTCGCGGCCCGTCGTTGATGTAGACGGCGTCGTTCGCGCCGCTGAGCTTCATCGACAGCTCCGCGACTTCCTTGGCCTTGCGGTCCAGCTCGGCGCGCGCCTTGTCGAGCTGCGCGCGCACCTTCGCGTCCTCGGCGTCGCGTTCGGCGCGTTGCGCGGCGCTGCGGGCGTCGGCGTCGCGCGTGGCGCGCGCGTCTGAATCCCGCGTCGAGCTCGCGGCCTGCGCCATGGCCGGCGGAACGAGGGCCAGCGGAACCAGCGCCAGCAATGTCGCAGCCATCAGCCTCTTCACGGGGATATTCGCGATCGTCCTCATGGTTCTCTCCGGATCAGAAATTCGCGCTGACCAGTTCGGCGTAGCGCACCTGGGCATAGGAATCGAGCAGTTCGTTGCGCGCGCGTTCGAGACGCGCGACCTCGGCGCCGTGCGGCGACACCACGCGCGCGACGTTGAGCGCGTCATCGACGCGCGCGATGTGCTCTTCGAGCGCAGCCACGGCGAGATACGTGTCGGCACGCACGAGGCGCGGCTGGTCGACGGCCGAATCGGCCGCGGGCGCTTCGACCACCGGCGCGGCGATCTCGCGCGGCTCGAGCCGCCACACGCTCGCCGCCACGAAGGCGATGACCAATGCGCCGGCCGTCGCGCGTGCGACGCGCCGGTTCCGCTGCGCGCGACCGACGCGTGCATCCTGGCGCGCCAGCAGCCCGTCATAGTCGAATGGCAGGGCGTCGGCCGGCAAAGCAGCGACGCCAGTCAGCCGGCGCAGTCGCGCGGCGAGTTCGGTGTCGTCGGTCATGTCTGTGTCTCCATCGCGATCAGCGGCGCCTGCAATCGTTCCCGCAACCTCGCGTGGCCACGCGCGAGCTGCGACTTGGAAAAACTCACGGTGCGATCGAAGGCCTGGGCGATCTCGTCGTGCGACCAGCCTTCGACGTCGTACAACCACACCACGGTGCGCGCGATCGGCGACAACGTGGCCAGCGCACGGTCGAGATCGATGAGGTCCGCGTCGCGCGCGTCGCTCTCGACCGGCCCGACCGCGCCCGACTCCGTCCACGCATCGAGCGTGATGCGCGCGCGATGCCAGGGCGAACGGAACGCCATGAGACATCTGCTCACGGCGATGCGCCGGACCCAGGCGCCGAACGGCGCCTCGCCGCGGAACTCCGCCAGGTGTTCGAACATCGCGATCAGCGTGTCGTGCAGCAGGTCCTCGGCCAGCGCCGGCTGACGCACGATCCGGCGGATGAGGCCCAGCGTGGCCGGCGCGACCCGGTCGAACAGGATGCGCCGGGCCGCGGCGTCGCCACCGCGCGCGGCCGCCAGCTCTTCGGTCGAAATCTCGATTTCCGCGAGTCTTTGCATGTGTCTGACGGTCAAGATGCGGCCGGAGGCCGAAAGGTCGCAATCGGGGTTCGCGATTGCCTATACTTCCGCCCCCGCGCCGGGATGGCGGAACTGGTAGACGCGGCGGACTCAAAATCCGTTGCCCTTATAAGGCGTGTGGGTTCGATTCCCTCTCCCGGCACCATTTTTCAAATGAATTTCTGCAGCAACTGTGGCACCCGAGTCGTCCTCAAGGTTCCCGAGGGTGACTTCCTGCCCCGGCACGTCTGCGAGAACTGCGGGACCATCCACTACCTGAATCCCAAGCTCGTCGTCGGCTCGGTGCCGACTTACGAGGGAAAGATCCTGCTCTGCAAGCGCGGCATCGAACCGCGCCTGGGCTTCTGGACGATTCCCGCGGGGTTCATGGAGAACGACGAGACGCTCGAGGCCGGCGCGGCACGCGAGGCGTCCGAGGAAGCGCGCATCGACGTCGAGATCGGCAGCCTGCTGTTGCTGGCGAACGTCACGCACGCGCGCCAGGTGCACGTTTTCTTCCGCTCGCGCATGCGCACGCCGGACTTCGGCGTCACGCACGAGAGCCTCGAGGTCAGGCTCGTCGACGAGCGCGACATCCCGTGGGGCGAGCTGGCCTTCCCGAGCACGGAAGCCGCGCTGCGCCACTTCGTCGCGGACCGCGCGGCGGGCGTCGAGCGCCACCACGTGGCCGAGATGACGCGCAGATTCGGCTAGCCCGATCGTTTAGAATTCCGCCCCCCGATTCGAGGATTCGCGATGGCCTTCGTTGTCACGGAAGCATGCATCAAGTGCAAGTACACCGACTGTGTGGAGGTGTGCCCGGTCGACTGTTTCCACGAAGGGCCTAACTTCCTGGTGATCGATCCCGAGGAGTGCATCGACTGCACGTTGTGCGAGCCGGAATGCCCGGTCGAGGCCATCTTCTCCGAGGACGAAGTGCCGGCGGGCCAGGAAGAGTACAAGAAGCTCAACGCCGAGCTGTCGCGCAAGTGGCCGGTGATCACCGAAAAGAAGCCGGCGCCGCCCGACGCGAAGCAGTTCGAGGGTGTCTCGCCGAAGCGGAACCTGCTGGAGACCTGACGCTGACCGCGTCAGCGCGGGCTGGCTACTTGCCGGCCTTGAGGTACTGCATCAGCGTTCCCGGCGGTGCGTAACCGGGCAGCATCTCGCCCGACGCGAGGAAGATGGCCGGCGTGCCGTCGACGCCCACCTTGTGACCCAGCTCGTAGTCGCGCGCCACGATGTTGTTCGCGCCGCATTCCTTCGAGTTGATCTTCTCGCCGTTCTTCGCCTTCGTCAGCGCGTCGTTGCGATTCGAGGCGCACCACACCTCTTCCGCCTTGTGCCAGGAATCCGTGTCCGGACCCGAGCGCGGGAAGAAGAGATAACGCACGCGGATCCCGAGACGGTTGTACTCGGCGATCTGCGAATGCAGCTTGCGGCAGTAGCCGCAGTCGATGTCGGTGAACACGGTGATCGTGTACTTCGGATCCTTCGGCGAGAACACCACCATCTCGTTCTCGGGCACAGTGTCGATGAGGCGCTGGCGGATGGCGCGGCGGCGGTTCTCGGAGAGGTTCGCGTCGGAGTCGAGATCGACCATGTCGCCGACGATGGCGTAGCGGCCGTCACTCGTGATGTAGGAAACGTTCGAATCGCGCGTGACCTCGAAGATGCCCGGCACCGGCGAGATGCGTACGTCCTCGACCTTCAGACCTTCGAGTTTCTTGGCGATGGCGGCCCGCTGGTCGATGACCGGCTTCGCGGCGGGAGCCGCCGTGGTCACCGCGTTGGCCGCGTTGGCCGGAGCGGCCGCGACAGCCGTTTGCGCAGAGACGGCGCCGGCGCAGACCGTGGCGAGAAAAGCGAGGACGAGGGACTTGCTGGGCATGGCGCGCAAACTCGTGTCGGGGATTGCAGTACGACCGCCCGGCCACGCTGAAGTTCGCGTTCCGGACGAGGCGCCGAGTCTATCCTGCTTCCGGGCGAGTGGGGTCGCCCTGTCGGACAATGACGCGGGCTGCAGGGAACGGCGCGCAAACGCGCCACCGCCGGCGTCAGCCGCGCGGGTGATGCGTGCCGTGCAGTTCCTTCATGCGCTCGCGCGCCACGTGCGTGTAGATCTGCGTGGTCGAGAGATCGGAGTGACCCAGCAGCATCTGCACGACGCGCAGGTCGGCGCCATGATTCAACAAGTGCGTGGCGAACGCGTGACGCAACGTGTGCGGCGACAGTTCCTTGTCGATGACGGCCTTGCGCGCGTACCGCTTGATGATGTGCCAGAAGGCCTGGCGCGTCATGCGGTCGCCGCGGCGCGTCGGGAACAGGTAGTCGGTGGTGCGATCGAGCAGGATCTCGCTGCGCGGCGCGCGGACGAAGTCCGTCAGCCAGCGCACGGCTTCTTCGCCGAGCGGAATCAGCCGCTCGCGATTGCCCTTGCCCAGGATGCGGATGACGCCCTGGTTGGTGTTGATCTGGTTGTACTTGAGGTTGACGAGCTCGGAGACGCGCAGGCCCGTGGCGTACAGCACCTCGAGCATCGTGCGATCGCGATGACCCAGCGGGTCGGCGATCACCGGAGCGCCGAGCAGAGACTCGACCTCTTCTTCCGTGAGCGACTTCGGCAGCGAGCGGCCGATCTTCGGCATCGCAATCTGGGCGGTCGGATCATCTTTCAGCACTCCTTCGCGAACGAAGTAGCGGAAGAAGCGACGGAAGGAAGACAGTTGGCGCGCCGTGGAGCGCGGACGCGCGCCCGCTTCGACGCGGAACGCGATGAAGCCGAGCAGATCCGCACGGGTCGTCTTGATGATCGGCGTGCCGCGTTCGGCCAGCCAGCGCGCGAGCGCCGTCAGGTCCGCACGGTAGGCGGCGAGCGTATTGGCCGAGAGACCCCGTTCCATCCAGACCGCGTCGAGAAATTTCGAAACGGTCGCGTCGGCGGTGTCGGCGGCATGCGCTTCGTTCTGCGCTGTAGCTTGTTTGACCAAGACTGGGTAGCCCTAATGCGTCTGCGGAATCACGCTTCAGCCGAGTATGGTTTGGGGCCGGACCGGGGGCCGTGATTGCCTTCACAGCTCGGGAAAACCATTAACATAAAGAGAACCAGTTCACATGAATCCGGCATGACCACGACCCCGACTCCCGCGCGCGCACCCTGGCCGGCCGTGATTTCCGTTCCCCTGCGCCTCGTTTACGGTTTGTACGCAGCGCTGCTGTTCCTGGCGGTCTCGCTGACGGCGTTGCTCGGGGTCCTGCTGCTGCCCAGTCTGACCGCCCGCCGCGGGACTGCCCGCGTCGCAGCACGCACTTTTTTCCTCCTGTCCGGCATGCCGCTGCGCCTGCGGGGAGTCGAGAACCTGCCGGCGGGTCAGTGCGTGGTGGTCGCGAATCACGCCAGCTACCTGGACGGCGTCGTGATGGCGGCGGCGCTGCCACCGCGCTTCGGATTCGTGATCAAGCGCGAAATGAACGACGTGCCGGTCGCGGGACTGCTGCTGCGGCGCATCGGGTCGGAGTTCGTCGAGCGGTTCAACCGGCACAAGGGCGGGACGGATGCGCGTCGCGTGTTGCGCACGGCGGCGAGCGGGCATTCGCTGGTGTTCTTTCCGGAGGGGACGTTCACCGAGGAAGTCGGGCTCGGGAAATTCCACACGGGCGCGTTTGCGATCGCGGCACGGGCGGCGTGTCCGGTGGTGCCGGCGGTGATTCTCGGGACGCGCCGGAACATGCCGTCGACGCGGATCTTTCCGCGGCCGGGGGCGATCGAGGTGCAGTACGGCGCGCCGATCGTCGTTGGTGAGCCGGCCGCGGGAGAAGATCCGGTGCTGGTGCTGAGGGATCGGGCGCGGGCGGCGATCCTCGCCGAGCTCGGTGAACCGGATTTGGGGGACGTACCCTGATTCAGTTGTAACAATCGTCGGCGTAGTTAGGCCCCCGTACGCCCCTGACGATTGTTACAACCAAATCAGGGTACGTCCCCAATTTTGCTTACATGTGCCGACGGTACTGCCCGCCGACCTCGTACAGCGCGCGCGTGATCTGACCCAGCGAGCAGACCTGCACCGTCTCCAGCAACTCCGCGAACACGTTCCCACCCGACGCCGCGACATCCTGCAGCCGCTGCAGCGCCGCCGGCGCAGCCGCCGCATGCCGCTGCTGGAACGCCTGCACCGCCGCCACCTGCGCGCGCTGCTCCTCGTCCGACGCGCGGAACAGCGGCGCCGCGGCGTGATCGCCGGTGCCGTGCTCCGCGAGGAACGTGTTCACGCCGACGATGGGCAGACTACCGTCGTGTTTGCGCGTCTCGTAGTGCAGGCTCTCTTCCTGGATCTTGCCGCGCTGGTACATCGTCTCCATCGCGCCGAGCACGCCGCCGCGCTCGGCGATCGACTCGAACTCCTTGTACACGGCCTCTTCCACCAGATCCGTCAGCGTCTCGATCGCGTACGAACCCGCCCACGGGTTCTGGATCTTGTTGAGGCCGAGCTCGCGATTGATGATCAGCTGGATCGCCACGGCGCGCCGCACGCTCTCCTCCGTCGGCGTGGTCAACGCCTCGTCGTAGGCGTTCGTGTGCAGCGAGTTGCAGTTGTCGAACAGCGCGTACATCGCCTGCAGCGTCGTGCGGATGTCGTTGAACTGGATCTCCCGCGCGTGCAGCGAGCGGCCCGACGTCTGGATGTGGTACTTCAACATCTGGCTGCGTGGGCCCGCCTGGTAGATCTCCTTCATCGCACGCGCCCAGATGCGCCGCGCGACGCGACCGATCACCGCGTATTCCGCGTCCATGCCGTTCGAGAAGAAGAACGAGAGATTCGGCGCGAAGTCGTCGACCGACATGCCCCTCGCCAGGTAGTACTCGACGATGGTGAACCCGTTCGCCAGCGTGAACGCGAGCTGCGTGACCGGGTTCGCGCCGGCCTCGGCGATGTGATAACCGGAGATCGACACCGAGTAGAAATTGCGCACCTCGTTGTCGGTGAAGAACTGCTGCACGTCGCCCATCATGCGCAGCGCGAATTCCGTGGAGAAGATGCAGGTGTTCTGGGCCTGGTCCTCCTTCAGGATGTCGGCCTGCACCGTGCCGCGCACGCGCGTCAGCGCCTCGGCCCGCAGGCTTCCGTATTCCTCCGGCTGCAGCAGGCCGCGCTCGACGAGCGCGCGGCCACTCACGCCCAACAACCCGAGGCCGCTGCCGTCGTGCCCCGGCGGCAGGCCGCCGGCGTACCGTGGCCGCGCGGCGCCCGCGGACGAGTCGGCCAGCGCCGTCTCGACCGCGGTCCAGCGCCCCTGCTCGCGCAGGAACGCCTCGACGCGCTGATCGATCGCGGTGTTCATGTACATCGCCAGGATCATCGGCGCGGGGCCGTTGATGGTCATGGACACCGAGGTCGACGGCTTGCAGAGGTCGAAGCCCGAATACAGCTTCTTCATGTCGTCGAGCGTCGCGATCGACACGCCCGAATTGCCGGTGCGGCCGAAGATGTCCGGCCGCAGGTCCGGGTCCTCGCCGTACAACGTGGTCGAGTCGAACGCGGTAGATAGGCGCGTCGCCTCGTGGCCCGAGGCCAGGTAGTGGAAACGGCGGTTGGTACGCTCCGGCGCGCCCTCGCCGGCGAACATGCGCGTCGGGTCTTCCTCTTCGCGGCGATACGGATACACGCCGCCGGTGTACGGATACGCGCCCGGCAGGTTCTCGCGCTGCAGGAACCGCAGCGTCTCGCCCCAGCCCTCGAGCGGCGGCGCCGCGAGCTTGGGCACCTGGCTGTGGCTCAGCGACTCGGTGTAGTTCTCGCCGCGTACGTCGCGGCCGCGGACGCGGTACGAGTATTCGGGCGCCGTGATGCCGCGTTCGCGCTCGGGCCACGCGGCCAGCGCCGCCGCGGCTTCCGCGCCGACCTCGTCGACCGCCGCGTTGTACGCGGCGCGCACCGGCGCGAGCGCACCGGCACCGCCCTCGGGCGCCTTTTCCAGCGGCGCGGGCAACTGCGGATCGTCCAGCGCCTGCAGCGACACGTAGAGGCCGTGCGCGCGCCGCGCGGCGGCGACGCGACGTTCGTCAGCCGCGTGGGCCGCGCGGCCACGGGCGGCGATTTCGGCGAGATATCGCACGCGCGCCGCCGGCACGAGAGGCTCGCGCGAGCGGAACTCGGTCGGCGCGCCGGCCAGCGGGCCGGCATGCACGGCGAAACGGTTCGCGTCACGCGACAGCGCCGCGCACATCGCGAGGAACAGCCGGTTCACGCCCGGGTCGTTGAAACGGCTGGCGATGGTCGGGAACACCGGCAGTTCGGCATCGGTGCGTTTCGCCTGATCGGGATGATTGCGCCGCCACTGCTTGCGCACGTCGCGCAACGCGTCCTCCGAGCCGCGCTTCTCGAACTTGTTCAGCACGATCATGTCGGCGAAGTCGAGCATGTCTATCTTCTCGAGCTGGCTGGCCGCGCCGTATTCGGCGGTCATCACGTACAGCGACAGGTCGACCAGATCGACGATCTCCGTGTCGCTCTGGCCGATGCCCGCGGTCTCGACCAGCACGAGGTCGAAGCCCGACGCGCGATAGAGCCGGAGCACGTCGGCGAGAACGGCGCTGGTCGCGAGGTTCTGCCGCCGCGTCGCCAGCGAGCGCATGAAGATATTGGGCGACGACAACGAGTTCATGCGGATGCGGTCGCCGAGCAGCGCGCCACCGGAACGGCGCCGCGTCGGATCGATCGCGACCACCGCGATCTGCAGGTCCGGGAACTGGCGCAGCAGTCGCAGCAGCAGCTCGTCGGTCAACGAGCTCTTGCCCGCGCCGCCGGTGCCGGTCAGGCCGACGACCGGCACGCCGTCGCGCGGCTCTAGGCGCGCGCGCAGCGGTTCGGGCATCTCGCCCTGCTCGAGCAACGTTATCGCGCGCGCGACGGTGCGATGGTCGGGCTTGCCGAGCAGCGTCTCGTCGAGCGGCGGGCGCCGCGGGTCGCCGACGCGCGCGAAGACGTCCTCGATCATGCCCGCGAGGCCGAGTCGCCGGCCGTCCTCCGGCGTGTAGATCTTCGCGATGCCGTACGCCTCGAGCGCCGCGATCTCGTCGGGCGAGATCGTCCCGCCGCCGCCGACCACCACCTGGATGTGCGCGGCGTTCTCCTCGCGCAGCTGATCGACCATGTAGCGGAAATATTCGTTGTGGCCGCCCTGGTAGCTGCTGACGGCAATCGCGTCCGCGTCCTCGGCGATGGCCGCGCGCACGATGTCGGCGACGCTGCGGTTGTGGCCCAGGTGCACGACCTCCGCTCCGCCGGACTGCAGCAGGCGGCGGATCATGTTGATGGCGGCGTCGTGGCCGTCGAACAGCGACGCGGCGGAGACGAAACGCAACGGCCGCGCGTTCTCCCGCGCCTCGGGCTGGGTCGCGCTGATGGGGGCTTCCGGCTTCATGTTACTGGCTGGTAAGATGTGTTACCGAAGAGTAGCACATGGCCCCCCGCACCGTCCGCACGCACACCGCCTCCACCCCGCCCGCTTCGCCCTGGGAGGCCCGCCGCCGCCCGCGCGCCGCGCACGCGTTGAAGCGCGAGGCCGTGATCCTTGCTGCGGCGCGCGCGTTCCGCGAGCGCGGATATCACAAGACCTCGCTGGACGACCTTGCCGCCAGCCTGAAGGTCACGAAGCCCACTCTCTATTTATATGTGCCGAACAAGGAAGCCATCCTGTTCGAGTGTTTCAAGGCCGGGCTCGACGAACTGCGGGAAACACTGACCCGCTGCGAGGCGGCCGGCGGCCCGGCGCGCGAGCGGCTGTTCGAGTTCATCCGCGGTTACGCCGCGGCCATTGTGGGAGACTTCGGCTGGTGCATGCTGCGCGCCGAGGACCAGCACCTGGGCGCGGCGATGAGCCGCCGGATCAAACTACTGAAGGCGGGCATCGACAAACGCATGCGCGCGCTGATCGAAGCCGGCGTCGCCGACGGGTCGATCCGCCCATGCGACCCGAAGATGACCGCGTTCGCGCTGGCCGGCGCGCTCAACTGGATGGGCCACTGGTATCGCGAGGACGCGACGCTGAAGCCGCTCGAGATCGCCGATCGTTTCATCGATTTCTTCAACCGCGGCCTGCGTGGCCGCGATTGATCACCGGAGAATCGCCATGGACAAGAACGCCATCGTCATCGTCGCCGCCAGCCGCACGCCCATCGGCGCGTTCCAGGGCGTGCTCGCGCCCGTCACCGCGCCGCAGCTCGGCGCGGCCGCGATCCGCGGCGCGCTCGAGGCCGCGCAGCTCGGCGCCGACGCCGTGCAGGAGGTCATCATGGGCTGCGTGTTGCCCGCGGGCCTCGGCCAGGCGCCGGCGCGGCAGGCCGCGCTCGGCGCGGGCATCCCCACCGGCGTGCCGACCACCACCATCAACAAGATGTGCGGCTCGGGCATGAAGGCGATCATGATGGCCGCCGACCAGCTGCGCACTGGCGACATCGGCATCGCCGTGGCCGGCGGGCTCGAGTCGATGACCAACGCGCCCTATCTACTGCCGAAGGCGCGCGGCGGCATGCGCATGGGGCACGGCGAGGTCCTCGACCACATGTTCTTCGACGGCCTGCAGAGCCCGTTCGACGGCCAGATGATGGGCACGTTCGCCGAGAACACCGCGCAGAAATATTCGTTCTCGCGCGCCGACCAGGACGCGTTCGCCACCGAATCGACGCAGCGCGCGCTGCGCGCCGCGAACGGCGGCACGTTCGCCGCCGAGATCGTCCCGGTCACGGTCAAGACCCGCAAGGGCGAGACCGTCGTCGACAAGGACGAGACGCCGTTCACCGTCGACCTCGCCAAGATCGCCACGCTGAAGCCCGCCTTCCGCAAGGACGGCACGGTCACCGCCGCGTCGTCGTCGTCGATCTCTGACGGCGCCGCCGCCGCGGTGCTGATGTCCGGCGCCGAGGCGCAGCGCCGCGGCGTGAAGCCGCTCGCGACCCTCGTCGGTTACACGAGCTTCGCGCAGGAACCCGAGTGGTTCACCACCGCTCCGGCCGGCGCGATCCAGAAGCTGCTCGGCAAGCTCGGCTGGAAGGCCGGCGACGTGGCGCTGTACGAGGTCAACGAGGCCTTCGCCGCCGTCACGATGGCGGCGATGCGCGACGTCGGCTTCGACCACGACCGCACCAACGTCAACGGCGGCGCCTGCGCGCTCGGCCACCCCATCGGCGCCACCGGTGCGCGCATCGTCGCGACGCTGGTGCACGCCCTGCGCGCGCGCGGCGGCGGTCGCGGCATCGCGTCGCTGTGCATCGGCGGCGGCGAGGCGACGGCCCTGGCCGTCGAAGTTGGCGGTTGAAGTGCCCTGACGCCCCGCGTCCGATATGCTGTGCGCCGAATTCCTGACAGGTCGCCCCCATGAAAATCACTGAAGCCCGCGCGGTCGTCACCGGCGGCGCCTCGGGTCTCGGCAACGCGGTCGCGCGCCACATCGTGGCCGCGGGCGGCCGCGTGACCTTGTTAGACGTGCAGGAGGGTCCGGGCGTGCAGGCGGCCGCCGCGATCGGCAGCCAGGCCACCTTCGCCAAGTGCGACGTCACCTCGGAGACCGAGGTCAACGCGGCGATGGAAGCCGCGCGCGCCGCGATGGGCGGCATCAACCTGCTGGTGAACTGCGCCGGTGTCATCGGCGCGGGCCGCGTGCTCGGCAAGAACGGCCCCATGGCCGGCGACTTCTTCACGCGCGTCGTGCACATCAACCTCATCGGCACGTTCCTGTGCGACAAGGCGGCGGCCGCGATCATGCAGGCGAACACGCCGAACGCCGACGGCGAGCGCGGCGTCATCGTGCACACCTCGTCGGTGGCCGCGTACGAAGGCCAGATCGGCCAGGCCGCGTACTCGGCGACCAAGGCCGCGGTCGCCGGCATGACGCTGCCGATCGCACGCGAGCTCGCGATGTTCGGCATCCGCGTCGTGTCGCTCGCACCCGGCATCTTCGGCACGCCGATGCTCGGCGCGATGCCGCAGGACGTGCAGGACTCGCTCGGCAAACAGGTCCCGTTCCCGCCGCGTCTCGGCCGTCCCGAGGAATTCGCGGCGATGGTGCAGACCATCTTCGAGGTCGCCTACCTGAACGGCGAGACGATCCGCCTCGACGGCGCCATCCGGATGCAGCCGAAGTAGATGAACACCGCCGGGCCCGCGCAACGCGACGTGATGGAGTACGACGTGGCCGTCGTTGGCGGCGGTCCGGCCGGCCTCGCCACCGCGATCCGTCTCAAGCAGCAGCGCGCGGATCTGCGCGTCTGCATCCTGGAGAAGGGATCGAGCATCGGCGCGCACACGCTGTCGGGCGCGGTGCTCGAACCCGGCCCGCTCGACGTATTGCTGCCCGAATGGCGCAACGCGCCGTTGCCGATCCGCGTGCCGGTCACGCGCGACGAGTTCCGCTGGCTGGGCCGCGGTGGCTCGCGCACCATGCCGTGGATCCCCTCGTATCTGCACAACCAGGGCAACTTCATCGTCTCGCTCGGCGGCCTCGTGCAGTGGATGGCGACGCAGGCCGAAGCGCTCGGCGTCGACGTGTTCGCCGGTTTCGCCGCGGCACTGCCGCTGTTCGACGACGACGGCTCCGTGGCCGGCGTGCAGATCGGCGACATGGGCCTGCAGCACGACGGCTCCCGCGGCCCTAACTACACCCCGGGGCCGGAGGTGCGCGCGAAGCTCACCGTCATCGCCGAAGGCTGCCGGGGCAGCCTCGCGAAGCTGCTGATCGGCCGCTACAAGCTCGACTCGGCCTGCGACCCGCAGGTCTACGCGCTCGGCATGAAGGAGCTCTGGCAGCTGCCCAAGGGGCGCGTGCAGCCGGGACTGGTGCAGCACACCGTCGGCTGGCCGCTCGACCCGAAGACCTACGGCGGCAGCTTCGTGTATCACCTCGACGACGACCGCGCCTACGTCGGCTTCGTCGCCGGGCTCGATTACCGCGATCCGCGCTTCTTTCCGTTCGAGGCGTTCCAGCAGTTCAAGCATCACCCGGAGATGCACGATTTCCTGAAGGGCGGCGAGATACTGTCCGCCGGCGCGCGCACCATCTCCGCGGGCGGCTATCAGTCGATGCCGAAGCTCGAGATGCCGGGCGCCGTGCTGGTCGGCGATTCCGCCGGCACGCTGAACGTGCCGAAGATCAAGGGCATCCACCAGGCACTGCGCTGCGCGATGGCCGCGGCCGACTACTTCATCGAGAACGGCACCAGCATCGGGTTCGACGCGGTGTGGCGGAAGACCGAGGCCGTCGCCGAACTGCGCGAGGTTCGCAACGTGAAGCCCGGCTTCAAGCGCGGCCTCAAGTTCGGGCTGTTCAACGCGGGCCTCGAGAGCATCCTCGGCGGCAAGACGCCGTGGACGTTGAAGAACGTCGCGACCTGGCCACTCGAGAAGCTCGCCGATTACGACTCGCCGGACCGCCACTGGGTGAACCGCGATCTGCCGCCGCGCGACCGGCTGTCGTCCGTGTTCTTCGCGGTCACCGCGCACGACGAGGTGCAGCCGGCGCATCTCAAGGTGCGCGACAAGAACGTCTGCGCCACCACCTGCGCCACCGAATACGGCAACCCCTGCACGCGCTTCTGCCCGGCGTCGGTGTACGAGATGGTCGACGACGGCAACGGCGGCAAGAAGCTGCAGATCAACGCCGCCAACTGCGTGCACTGCAAGGCCTGCGACATCAAGGATCCCTACCAGATCATCGACTGGGTGCCGCCCGAGGGCGGCTCGGGCCCCAACTACCAGCTGCTGTGACCCAGGCCCCCGACGTCCTCGGCGCTCTCTATTCGAAGGAGATCGCCAAGCGCGGCTTCACCGCCGACGCCGCCCAGCTCGCCGCCATCAAACAACTCGAGCGCCTGCGCGCCGAGCTCGCCGAGGCGGCCGCGGCGCCGCTGGGCAAACGCCTGCTGCGCGGCCTGACCAGCCACGACACCGCGCCGAAGGGTGTCTACCTGTGGGGCGGCGTGGGCCGCGGCAAGACGTGGCTGATGGACCTGTTCTTCGCCAGCCTGTCGCTCGCCGGCAAACGCCGCACGCACTTCTACCGGTTCATGCAGGAGGTGCAGGCGGACCTGAAGCGGCTGAAAGGCATGCAATCGCCGCTCGACGGCGTCGCCGACAAGATCGCGAAGAAATCGCGCGTCATCTGCTTCGACGAGTTGTTCGTGTCCGACATCGCGGACGCGATGATCCTCGCGAACCTGTTCGCCGCGTTGCTGAAGCGCGGCGTCGCGCTGGTGTTCACGTCGAACGTGAAGCCCAAGGATCTCTACAAGAACGGCCTGCAGCGCGAGCGCTTCCTGCCGACCATCACGCTGCTCGAGAAGAACTGCGACGTGATCGCGGTGGATGGCGGCGTCGACTACCGCCTGCGCCAGCTCACGGCGGCGCCCATCTACCTCGCCAGCGGCGCGGCCGGCACGCCGAAGAAGCTCGGCGAGCTGTTCGACGACCTGTCCGACGAGGACGTCGAGACCGACGGCACCATCACCGTCAACGGCCGCAAGATCCGCGTCGTGCGCGAGAGCGAGAACGTCATCTGGTTCGAATTCGCCGCGTTGTGCGAGGGACCGCGCAGCCCGGCGGACTACGTCGCGATCGCCAGCGAGTACCAGTCCGTGCTGATCGCGAACGTGCCCGTGTTCGGCGTCGACGCCGACAACGCGGCGCGGCGCTTCATCTCCGTCATCGACGAGTTCTACGACCGCGGCGTGAACGTGATCGTCTCGGCCGCAGCGGCGCCCGCCGAGCTGTACCAGGGCGAGAAGCTCAAGTTCGAGTTCCAGCGCACGGCCAGCCGGCTGACGGAGATGCAGAGCCAGGAGTACCTGGCTCGCGCGCACCGCGCGGCTTAGAGCTTCGCCGCCACTTCCCGCGCCAGCTTCTCCGCCAGCACCGGCGCACCATCGGCGCCGGAGCTGCAGGCCGACGCCGCCAGCGCCGCGTGCTCGCCCTTCCGGAACGCGATCTGCGCACCGAACATCTTCGCGTCGACGCCCTTCGCCGCGTCGCCCAGGCCCGCGACATCCTTCGTTTCGCCGAATGCGCCCAGCGACGTCACCATGCCGAGGTAGTTGCGCTGGATGTCGGTGGCGTCGTTGAAGCCCGGCCCGAAGACGGTGACGCTGCCGCATATCCGTCCCTCGCCGCTCTTCCATTCGCAGACCTTCGTGCCGTTCGGCATCGTGTTCGTGCCGGCCGTGACGGTCTGCCCGAGCGTCGCCGACGCGTCGGCCACCAGCGAACACGTGTCGCGCGCCGCCGCGGCCGGCGCCTCGGTCGGCGCGGCCGCCGAGCCCGGCGCGGCGTCGCCGGGCGACTTGCCGCAGGACACCAGCGCGAATGCCAGCAAAACGATCCCTGTCTTCCGCATGACCTTCCCCCTCGGCTGATCGAACTACCGGGAAGATAGCCCAATCACGCGGGGCTTGCGGCGGTCCCGGCTCAACCCGCCTTCGCCACCGGGTCGCGCATCGCCGCCTGCAGGCCGGCGCGGATCTCCTCGGGGCTCAGGTTCTTCACCTGCGTCGCCACGGACCAGGAATGACCGAACGGGTCCTGCAGCACGCCGTAACGCGCGCCCCAGAACATCTCCGTCACCGGCATCGTGCTCTTTGCGCCGGCCGCGACCGCGCGCGCGACGCTGGCGTCGGCATCCGCGACCGACAGGTGGATCGTCACCGGCGAGCCGCCGAGCTTCTGCGGGCCGAACGCGCCCATCGGCGGGCATTCATCGGTGAGCAGCAGCATCGAATCGCCGACGCGCAGGCTGGCGTGGATCAGCGCTCCATCGGGACCGGTGAGCCGGAACTGTTCCTCGGCGCCGAACGCCTGCTTGTAGAACTCGATGGCGCGCACGGCGTCCTTGCAGACGAGATGCGGAGTCAGGGCGTGGAATCCTTCGGGAATGGGCTGGACCTTCGTGGCGGACATGGGATGTTCCTCGTGATTGCCGGTGGCACGGGAACTGGCCGAACGGGCCCGGCCGGAATCGACATCAGGCGCGTATCGCTCTCACGCGCAGACCCGCCAGGCGATCGGCGCGCCGGCGGAATCGCGCAGCAACGTCACCGGGGCGAGGTCGAAGACCGCGCGCAACGGCGCCAGCCACTCCGCCATCTCGCCGGCACCGACGCAGCAGGCGCTCAGCGCCCGCGCGACGCAGCGCTCGGGTGCCAGCGCGTCCTCGATCGCGCGCCAGATCGCGAGCCGCGTTCCGGCGACGCGCCCGAGCCGCACCGTCAGCGAGGCGGCCAGCTCGGCGACGAGATCGTCGGTGGCGAAGCGTGCGGTCAGGGACGCCATCTGCGCGTGGAACGTCGCCGCGTCGCCGCCGCAGAACGCCGCGCGCACCGCGGGCATCAGCAACGCATCGATCGCCGCCAGGCGTTCGCGCGTGGCCGCGACCACGGGGCTGGCCTCGTGATGCACGATCAGCGATAGCTTCGCGCCGCGGGCGACGACGCGCGCCATCTCGCGCACCGTGTCGTCCGCCTGCCCGTACTCGTAGCCGAACTGACTGACCACCGCGCCGAAGCGTTGCTCCTCGAACGGCAGCGCCTCCATCGCCGTGTCCGGCAGCAGCTCGTGTTGCGGCTGCAGCGACAGCGGGATGCGCGCCGAATCGACGCCGGTGACGTGCAGGTCGGGCCGCGCCGCGAGCAGCAGCTTGCCGACCGCGCCGGCTCCGCAGCCTAGATCGAGCACGCGCTCCCCGGGCGCCAGCGTGCGTGCGAAGTCCGTCCAGTGCGCGGTCAACGCGCGCCAGACGTCGGGATCGCCCGAAGCGCAGCGTGTCTGCGCGGGATCCTTCCAGAATTCGGTCCAGGCGTTGCGCGCGTCGTGCGCACCCGGAACCGGGACGAGCAATGAGGCTGCCTTCATGTCTTCCTGACAGACGCGATCGCGCCTTCGAGGCGGACATTGTGGCGGGTGATCTCGTTCCGGTACGGCGCGGACGACTCCGCCAGCCGCGACGGGGACTCGCTTCGCCGCGTGCGCCGCGGCGTGCGTCCCTAGTTAGACCTCAGGCGGTGAAGGTGGCCGACGTCTTCGCGCGCACGTCTTCGGCGCTGACGCCCGGCGCGAGCTCGAGCAGCCGGAACGGCGACCGGCGGTCGGGCCGCTCGAAGACGGCGAGGTCGGTGATCAGCATGTCGACGCAGTTGGCGCCGGTCAGCGGCAGGTCGCAGCGCGGCTTGAACTTCGGCGCGCCGTCCTTCGAGTTGTGTTCCATCACGACGACGACGCGGCGCACGCCGGCGACCAGGTCCATCGCCCCGCCCATGCCCTTCACCATCTTGCCGGGCACCATCCAGTTGGCGAGATCGCCGTTCTCCGCGACCTCGAGCGCGCCGAGCACGGACAGCGCGATGTGGCCGCCACGGATCATGCCGAAGCTGTCCGACGACGAGAAATACGCGGACATGGGTAGTTCGGTGATCGTCTGCTTGCCGGCGTTGATGAGGTCGGCATCCTCCTCGCCCTCGAGCGGGAACGGGCCCATGCCGAGCATGCCGTTCTCGGACTGCAGCACCACGTTCATGCCCGGCGGGATGTAGTTCGCCACCAGCGTCGGGATGCCGATGCCGAGGTTCACGTAGTAGCCGTCGCGCAGCTCCTGCGCGGCGCGACGGGCGAGATCGTCACGATTCCACGGCATCAGCCCGCCCTCTTCCGCACGGTGCGCTGTTCGATGCGCTTCTGGTAGTTCGACCCCTGGATGATCCGCTGCACGAAGATGCCGGGCGTGTGGACCTGGTCGGGATCGAGCTCGCCCGGCCGCACCAGGTGTTCCACTTCCGCCACCGTCACGCGGCCTGCGGTCGCCATCATCGGGTTGAAATTCCGCGCGGTCTTCCGATACACGAGATTGCCCTCGGTATCGCCCTTCCACGCCTTCACGATCGCGAGGTCCGCGGTGAGGCCGGTCTCGAGCACGAACGTTTCGCCATTCACGTCGCGCGTTTCCTTGCCCTCGGCGACCACCGTGCCCGCGCCGGTGCGCGTGTAGAAGCCGTAGATGCCGGCGCCGCCGGCGCGGATGCGTTCGGCCAGCGTGCCCTGCGGGTTGAACTCGAGCTCGAGCTCCTTCGACAGGTACTGCCGCTCGAACTCCTTGTTCTCGCCGACGTACGACGACACCATCTTGCGGATCTGTCGCGTCTCGAGCAGCAGCCCGAGGCCGAAGCCGTCGACGCCGGCGTTGTTGGAGATCACGGTCAGGTCCTTCGCGCCGCTGTCGCGCAGCGCGAGGATCAGGTTCTCCGGGATTCCGCACAGCCCGAAGCCGCCGGACATCACGGTCATGCCGTCGCGCGTCAGGCCGGCGAGCGCCGCCGTTGCATCCGCGCAGACCTTCATGGCGACACCAAACTACTGCGCATCGACCTGTTTCGCCGGATGCGCGGCCGCGAACGCGGACAGCTGGTTGCAGTTCTCCCAGATCAGCGCGAGCCGCGGATACTTCGCGGGCTCGACGCCGAAGCGTTGCGCCGCGAACATCTGCGGCACCAGGCAGCAGTCCGCCATCGTCGGCGTGTCGCCGTGCGAGAACCGGCCGGACAGGCGATCGCGCTCGAGGTGCGCGTCGTAGGCGTCCAGCCCGCGCGTGATCCACTCGCGCAGCCAGGTGGCGATCGCCGCGTCGTTCAGCTTCAGCACGTTCTTGAGGTACACCGTGGTGCTGGTGTTCTGCAGCGGCTGGATGTCGCTGGCGATGATCTGCGACAACATGCGCACGCGCGCGCGGTCGACCGGGTCGTGCGGGATCAGCTTGTTGCCGGGGAACACCTCGTCGAGGTATTCGATGATGGCCAGCGACTGCGTGATGCGCTGGCCGTCGTGCACCAGCGTCGGCACGCGGCTTTGCGGGTTCACGTCCTTGTACGCCGCGCCCCACTGCTCGCCGCCGTCCTTCACCAGGTTCACGCCGTGATAGGCGTACGGCAGCGACTTCAGACCGAGCGCGATGCGCACGCGGTACGACGCGGAGCTGCGCCAGAAACTGTAGAGCTCGAGGCTCAAATGACACCCCTGCGGATCTGGTCGAGTTCGATGGACTCGAACAATGCCTTGAAATTGCCTTCGCCGAAACCCTGGTTGCCCTTGCGCTGGATGATCTCGAAGAAGATGGGCCCGATGACGTTGGCGGTGAAGATCTGCAGCAGGATGCCTTCGTCGTTCGCCCCGCTGCCGTCGATCAGCACGCGCCGCTTGCGCAGCTCTTCGACGTCCTCGTGGTGGCCGGTCACGCGCTTGTCGACGCCTTCGTAGTACGTCTCCGGCGTGTCCTGGAACGCGACGCCGCGGCCGCGCAGCACGTCGACGGTGCGGTAGATGTCCTCGGTCGCGAGCGCGATGTGCTGGATGCCCTCGCCGTTGTACTCGCGCAGGTATTCCTCGATCTGCGACTTGTCGTCCTGCGATTCGTTGATGGGGATGCGGATCTTGCCGCACGGACTGGTCAGCGCCCGCGAGAACAGGCCGGTCTTCTTCCCCTCGATGTCGAAGTAGCGGATCTCGCGGAAGTTGAACAGCGTCTCGTAGAACTTCGCCCACTTGTCCATGTGGCCGCGGTGGACGTTGTGCGTCAGGTGGTCGATGTACGTGAGCCCGGCGGGCTCGAGTGGCTGCACCGGCACCGGCTTGAAGTCCACGTCGTAGATCGAGCGGTCGCCGTAGCGATCCACGAAGTAGATCAGCGAACCGCCGATGCCGACGATGGCCGGGATGTTCAGCTCCATCGGCCCGACGCTGCCGCGATGCGGCTCGGCGCCCAGCGACACGGCACGCGCGAACGCCGCGGCCGCGTCTTCGACGCGGAACCCCATCGCGCACACGGACGGGCCGTGCGCGGCGGCGAAGCGCTGGCCGAACGAATCCGGCTCGGCATTGATGATGAAGTTGATGTCGCCCTGCGAATGCAGCGTGACGTTCTTGATGCGATGCCGGGCGGTGACGGGAAACCCGAGGCGCTCGAACAGGCTGCGCAGCAGTTGCGGATCGGGCGCGGTGTACTCGACGAACTCGAAGCCGTCGGTTCCCATCGGATTTGCGGTGGACGTGGCAGCCATCTCTGGCCTCCGGGGCGAAATTGATTTAGTTTCAATTGTAACCAATGACGCGCCGGCAAAAACTCCACCTCGAGAAATTTCTCCCCTTCCGGCTGTCGGTGCTGTCCAACACCGTCAGTTCCGCCATCGCCGCGGCCTATTTCGCGAATTTCGGGCTGTCGATCCCGGAGTGGCGCGTCATGGCGATCCTGGCGGCGAACCCGGGGCTGTCGGCCGCCGAGGTCACGGCGCGGACCGCCATGGACAAGGTCGCGGTCTCGCGCGCCGTGGCCACGCTGCTGGCGGCCGGGCGGCTGCGTCGCACCACCGTTCCCGCCGACCGGCGGCGCACGCACCTGGCGCTGACGCCGGCCGGCGAAAGCGTCTATTCCCGGGTCGTGCCCATGGCGCTGGAATACGAACGTCGTCTGCTCGCCCCGCTGTCGAAGCGCGATCGCGCGACGCTCGACCGCATCCTGCGCGAACTCCTGGGCCGCGCCGTCGAGCTCGGGCCGGCGCACGCGGACTGAAGTTATAATCGCGCGCCTTCGCACGGCGACTCGTCCTTTCCCTGAGGAATCGAAATGCTCGGCAAGATCCCCGCCGCCCGCCTCGCGTTGATCGAGAAGATAGTCGCCGCCGCCCGCCGGGCCGCGCCCCGCTCCCGCCAGGTCCTGGCCGCCGACTTCGTCCGCGCCTTCTTCCGCGGCGTGGCCGAGGAGGATCTGCGCGCGCACCGGCCAGCCGACCTGGCCGCCGCCGCCCTGGCGCACCTCGACTTCGGCCGCGTGCGCCGCGGCTCGCAGGTGCTGGTGGATCTCGCGCCGCCGCTGAACCCCGCGTCTCCCACGGCGGCGCACCGCGCGCTGGTGCGCGTCGTCGCGCCGGACATGCCGTTCCTGGTCGACTCGATCGGCATCGTGTTCAGCCAGATGAACATCGCCGTGCACCTCATCGTCCACCCGGTGCTCGGCGCGCGCCGTGACGCGCGCGGCGGTCTGCGCGCCGTCGGCACGGACCCGCGCGGCTCCCGCCTCGAGTCCTGGCAGATGATGGAGATCGACCGGCCGCGCGACGACGCCGAAGCCGCCGCGCTGCTGCGCCGCCTGCACACGGCGCTCGAGGACGTGCGCAAGGCCGTCGCCGACTTCCCGCGCATGCTCGAACGAGTGCGCGCCGTCGCCAACGAGCTCGAACGCGACAAACTACCCGTGCCGCAGTCGCACGCCGCCGAAGCGCGCGCCCTGCTGACCTGGATGCACGACGGCCACTTCGTGTTCCTCGGTTATCGTTACTACCGCCTGAAGCGCGGCCGCGCGCGCGACGCGCTGGTGCGCGACACCGACAGCGGCCTCGGCATCCTCAGGAACGGCCGCAAGTCACCGCCGCCCATCGTGTTGTCCGGTCCGCTGCGCCGCCAGGCGCGCTCGCCCGACCTGCTGGTCCTGACGAAGGCGAACACGCCGTCCACCGTGCACCGTTCGAGCTACCTCGACTACATCGGTGTGAAGACCTTTGACAGCGCCGGCAACGTCACCGGCGAGCACCGCTTCCTCGGTCTGTGGACCTCGAGCGCCTATCACAAGCCGCCGTCCGAGATCCCGCTGCTGCGCCGGAAGCTCGAGGCCGTCATCCAGCACTTCGGCCTGCCGCCGCAGAGCCACGACGCCAAGTCCGTCGTGAACGTCGTCGAGACGTTCCCGCGCGACGAGCTGTTCCAGACGCCGATCAACGAGCTCATCCCGAGCGTGCGCGGCATCGTCAATCTCTACGAGCGTCGCCGCGTGCGCCTGTTCGCGCGCCGCGACAGCTACGAACGTTTCTACTCCTGCCTCGTCTACGTGCCGCGCGACCGCTACAACACCGAGGTGCGCGAGAAGATCGAACGCATCGTGCGCGAGCGCTTCGGCGGCACGCAGGTCGAGACGCAGGTGCAGATCTCCGACTCCATGCTGGCGCGGCTGCACGTGCTGGTGCGCACGCCGCAGGGTGCGCCGGCCGTCGAACACATCGCGGACATCGAGGCCGAGATCGCCGCCGCCGCGATGACCTGGGAAGACCGGCTGCAGCACGCGCTGGTCGAACGCGGCGTCGAGCGCGAGGCGATCGATCTCGCGGCGCGTTACGCGAAGGCGTTCCCGCCGGCCTACCGCGCGGATGTCGAGCCCGCCCAGGCGCTCGACGACATCGCCGATCTCGAGGCGCTGGCCGCGAACCCCGCGGTGCCGCAGCTCAACCTTCGCGCGCACGACCGGGACCCGCGCGGCCGGCTGCACCTGCGCGTGCTGCAGGCCGGCGACCCGATCTCGATCTCCGACATCCTGCCGATGCTCGAGAACTTCGGCCTGCGCGTCGTCGCCGAACATCCCTACCAGATGGCCGGCAGCGAGCGCGGCGCCTGGATCCAGGACTTCGAGCTCGAGGCACGCGATCTCAAGCGCGCCGACGTCGCGTTGCTCGAGCCGCTGTTCAAGGAAGCGTTCCTCGCCGCGTGGCGTGGCGACATCGAGAACGACGGCTTCAACCGCCTGCTGCTGGCCGCGCAACTCGGTGCGCGCGAGATCGTCGTGTTGCGCGCCTACTGCCGCTACCTGCTGCAGACCGGCATCCCGTTCAGCCAGGCGTACATGGAGCGCGTGCTGGTCGGCCAGTCGGCGATCGCGCGATCGCTCGTGCGGCTGTTCCAGACGCAGTTCGCGCTCGACGGCAAGGCGCGCGAGAGTGCCGCCGAACGCATCCGCCAGGGCATCCTGCGCGCGCTCGACAAGGTGCAGAGCCTCGACGAGGACCGAATCCTGCGCGGCTATCTATCGGTGATCCGGGCGACGCTGCGGACGAACTATTACCAGCCTGCCGCCGACGGCCAGCCCAAGAGCTGGGTGTCGTTCAAGCTCGATCCGCAGCAGATCCCCGAGCTGCCGTTGCCGAAACCGAAGTTCGAGATCTTCGTGTACAGCCCGCGCGTCGAGGGCGTGCACCTGCGCATGGCGAACGTCGCGCGCGGTGGCCTCCGCTGGTCGGATCGCCGCGAAGATTTCCGCACGGAAGTGCTGGGCCTCATGAAGGCGCAGAACGTCAAGAACACCGTGATCGTGCCGGCCGGCGCGAAGGGCGGGTTCTATCCGAAGAAGCTCGCAGGCCTGTCGCGCGAGGATTTCCAGAAGGAAGGCGTGGCGAGCTACCAGACGTTCATCCGCGGCCTGCTCGACGTCACGGACAACATCGTCAACGGCCGCACGGTCGTCAGGCCGGGCATCGTGCGCCGCGATGGCGACGATCCGTATCTCGTGGTCGCGGCCGACAAGGGCACCGCCACCTTCTCGGACATCGCCAACGCGATCTCCATCGAATACGGCCACTGGCTGGGCGACGCGTTCGCATCCGGCGGCTCGGCCGGCTACGACCACAAGGGCATGGGCATCACCGCGCGCGGCGCGTGGGAATGCGTGAAGCGCCACTTCCGCGAGATCGGCACGGACATCCAGTCGCAGCCGTTCACCGTCGCGGGCATCGGCGACATGTCCGGCGACGTGTTCGGCAACGGCATGCTGCTGTCGAAACACATCCGGCTCGTGGCGGCCTTCGACCACCGCCACATCTTCCTCGATCCGTCGCCCGACGCGGCGGCGAGCTTCCGCGAGCGCGAACGGCTGTTCAAACTACCGCGCTCGAGCTGGGACGACTACTCGCGCATGCTCATCTCGCGCGGCGGCGGCGTCTTCGCGCGGTCGCTGAAATCCATCCCGCTGAGCGCGGAGGCGCAGAAGCTGCTCGACATCGCCGCCACGGCGGCGACGCCGGTCGAAGTCATGCGCGCCATCCTGCGCCTGCGCGTCGACCTGCTGTGGAACGGCGGCATCGGGACCTACGTGAAGGCGCACGACGAATCGCAGGGCGACGCGCGCGATCGCGCCAACGACTCGATCCGCGCCGACGGCCGCGAGATCCGCGCCAAGGTGATCGGCGAAGGCGGCAACCTCGGCTGCACGCAGCGCGGCCGCGTGGAATACGCCCAGTCCGGCGGACCCGAAAACACCGGCGGCCGCATCAACACCGACTTCATCGACAACTCGGCCGGCGTCAACACCTCCGATGTCGAGGTCAACATCAAGATCCTGTTGTCGGACGTCATGCGCAAGGGCCGGCTCACGCGCGCGGCGCGCGACAAGTTCCTCGCCGGCATGACGAACGAGGTCGGCGACATCGTCCTGCACAACAACTATCTGCAGAGCCAGGCGCTGTCCGTGCTCGAGCAGCGCGCGCCCGAGCGGCTCAGCGAGTACCAGAGCCTGGTCCGCACGCTCGAGCGCACGGGCCACCTCAACCGCGCGATCGAGTACCTGCCGGCGGAGGACGAGTTCCTCGAACGCCGCAAGCAGCGACTGGGTCTCACGCGGCCGGAGCTCGCCGTCGTGCTGGCGTACAGCAAGATCTGGCTGAGCAATCACCTGCTCGACTCGGACCTGCCCGACGACCCATACTTCGCCAGCGAAGTGCAGCGTTATTTCCCGAAGCCGATGCGCAGGAAGTACGCGCGCGAGATCCCGCAGCACCGCCTGCGCCGCGAGATAGTCACGACGCAGACCACGAACAGCCTCGTGAACCGCATGGGCCCGGTGTTCGTCACTCGCGCGCAGGAGGACACCGATGCCGATCCGGCCGCGATCGCCCGAGCCTACTCCATCGCGCGCGAGATCTACTCGATGCGCACGTTGTGGTTCGACATCGAGTCGCTGGACAACCGCGTGCCGGCGAACGTGCAGTACGGCATGTTCTACCGCGCCGCGCGGCTGCTGCGGCACACGTCGTACTGGCTGCTGCGCGAACGCGGCAAGAACCTGCACATCGAGAATTCCGTGCGCGAGCTGCGTCCCGGCGTGGAACAGCTGGCCGACAGCATCGATGCGGTGATCGGCGGCGCCGCGCGCGAGCAGCACGACGCGATCCGCGCCGAGCTCGCCGGGGGCGGCGTGCCCGAGAAGGTGGCGCAGCGCGTCGCGCGACTGTCGCTGCTGGAGCCGGCGCTCGACATCGTCGCGCTCGCGGCCAGCGAGAAGACACCCGTGGCCGAAGTGGCGCGCGCCTACTTCGAGCTGGGCGTCGCGCTCGGCCTCGACTGGCTGCACCACGAGATCGACCGGCTGTCCGTCGACGGCAGCTGGCAGGCCACCGCGCGCACCGGTCTGCGCGACGCCGCGATGCGCGCGCACCGCGAGCTCACCCAGCAGGTGCTGCGCACGCGCGGCACGTCGCGCGTCGCCGAGAAGCTGGCGCGCTGGAGCGCGGCGCGCGGCGAGGTGCTGGCGAGCTGGAAACGCACGCTGGCCGAGATGCGCGCGGTCGGCACCGCCGACTTCGCGACGCTGACCGTCGGCGTCGACGCGGTGCGCAGCCTGTCGAGCGGCTGAGACCTTGCCCCGCGTCGCGCTGGTCATCACGACGCACGAACGACCGGATGCGCTGGCCGCGGTCCTCGACAGCGTCGCACGCCAACGCGACGCGCCGGACATCGTCGTCATCGCCGACGACGGCTCGGGCGCCGGGACTCGCGAGATCATCGCCGGCTTCCGCCGCCGCGCGCTCGTCCCGGTGCGCGACGTCCGGCAGGAGCACGAGGGATTCCGCGTCGCGCGGCTGCGCAACCTGGCGATCGCGGCCGTGGCGCCGGCCGACCCGGACTATCTCGTCTTCGTCGACGGCGACATGTTGCTGCATCCCGAATTCATCGCCGACCACCGGCGTTTCGCGCGCCCCGGCTGGTTCACGCAAGGCGTGCGCGTGCTGGCCGACGCAGCGTTGACGCGCCGGCTGCTCGCCGATCCGTCGCAGCCGCTGACGCCCGCCTCCACCGGCCTCGGCGGCCTGCGCCGCGCCTATCTACTCCACTCGCCGGCCGCCGCCGCGGCCGCGCGCGTGCTGGCCAACGGCCTGGTCGCCATCAAGTCCTGCAACTTCGCCGCGTGGCGCGACGATCTCGTCGGCGTCAACGGCTTCGACGAGGGTTTCTCCGGCTGGGGTCCCGAGGACAAGGAGCTGGCGCTGCGCCTGCGCCATGCGGGCGTGCGCCGGCAGACGCTGCTGTTCGGCGGCATCGCCGTCCACCTGCACCATCCGGCGGCATCGCGCGAGCGGCTGGCCGCGAACCTCGCGCGGCTCGAGACGACGCGCCGGGAGCGCCGCACGCGCGCCACCCACGGCCTGGACTCGCACCGCGACGCCTGAAACCGCGGCCATTTCGGTTACCATGGCGCCCCCTTTCGGAGGTCCCATGCCCGGCAAATTGATCCTCGTCCGCCACGGTCAGAGCACCTGGAACGTCGAAAACCTGTTCACGGGCTGGCACGACGTCGATCTCTCCGACCAGGGCCGCCACGAAGCGAAGTCCGCCGGCGCCGAGATCAGGAAGGCCGGCATCGTCCCCGACGTGGTGTTCACCTCCGTGCTCAAGCGCGCGATCCGCACGATGTGGCTGGTGCTCGACGAGCTGGACCTCATGTGGCTGCCGGTCGAACGCAGCTGGCGCCTGAACGAACGCCACTACGGCGCGCTGCAGGGACTCGACAAGGCCCAGACCGTCGAGAAGCACGGCGAGGCGCAGGTGAAGATCTGGCGCCGCAGCTACGACATCCCGCCGCCGGCGCTCGACGTCGCGGACGAACGTCACCCGATCCACGACCGCCGCTACGCGAAGCTCGATCCGCGCGTGCTGCCGGCCAGCGAATCGCTGAAGGACACGCTGGCCCGCGTGCTGCCGTTCTGGAACGACCGCATCGTCGCCGAGCTGAAGGCCGGCAAGAACGTGCTGGTGGTCGCGCACGGCAACAGCCTGCGCGCCGTCGTCAAGATGCTGGACGATGTCAGCGAAGCCGACATCACCGAGCTCAACATCCCGACCGGCGTGCCGCTGGTGTACGAGCTGGACGACCGGATCAAGCCGCTGAAGAGCGGTTATCTCGGCGACCCGGAGGCCATCAAGGCCGCCGCGGAAGCCGTCAAGAAGCAGACGGAAAAGAAGAAGTAGTTAGGTGGCGCCGCGGCCGCTGCCGGCGCTTCAGACGATGCCGGCGTCGGTGCGCGGCACTTCCTTCGCCGACCAGCCGTCGTAGCGGCCCTGCTTCGCCGTCGCCGCCTCGGTGAGCCGGCGGCTCAGCTCTTTCATGTCCGGCACCGTCAGCTTCATCGACTTGTGCGCATGCAGGCTGTAGCGCAGGTCGCCGTTCTCCGGCGTGTCGGACACGTCGGCGTCGAAGCCCTCGCCGCGCAGCTGGGTCGCGATCTCCTCGGCGGCCTCGGGCGTCGGGAACGCGAGGAAGAAATCCACGTCGTGCGGCTTGAAGGGATCGGACCCGCGCTTGCGCAGCTGGTCGATCAGGCGTTCGTCCCAGGAGTCGTTCTTCTGGTTGCGCAGCTTCTGCAGGTTCTGCCAGATGCGATACGCGGCGACCACGCCGCCGAGCGCCGCGAAGAAGTACATCCAGTTGGCGGACATCGCGGGCGACCCGTCACTCGTCTTCGGCGATCGTGACCTTGAGGCCCGACAACGCCTGGGTGATCTCGACCTGGCAGGACAGCCGCGAGTTCTCGCGGTAGTGAGACAGCTCGCCGAGCAGCTCGCGCTCGTCCGACATCGGCGGCGGCAGTTTTCCGATCCAGGCGGCGTCCACGTAGATGTGGCAGGTGGCGCAGGAGCACATGCCGCCACAGATGGCCGCGACGCCGTAATCCAGTTCGCGCAGCACTTCCATGACCTTGAGCCCCGGCTTCGCCTCCACCGCGTGCTCGACTCCGTCCCGATCGACTACCTGCAACGTCGCCATTCCGCTCAACCATGTCCCGTAATCCGCGCCGGATGGCGCGGCGCTAGTGTGCCCGGGATCAGGCTTCCGGCGCCAGCGAAACCAGCCGGCGCAACGCGCTCGATTCGAGCTGCAGGTCGGTGGACGGCACGACGCGCGACACGCGTCGGGCGCGATACCAGAGATATGTCAGAAGATTGAACACGTGCGTCAGCTCGACCAGCATCGCGTCGGTCGCGCCGAGCTCGTCGAGGCCCGCGGCCTGCAGCAGCAGGCCGCCGTGCGCCAGCGAGCGCGGGTAGTACGCCATCACGCAGGCGACGTCGAGCAGCGGGTCGGCGACCTGGGCGTATTCCCAGTCGATGAAGTAGACGCGATCCGCCGTCAGCACGTTGCCGTGGTGCAGATCCATGTGGACGATCGCGGGCGGGCGCTGCGCGGACTGCGAGCGCTCGATCGCCTCGTTGCCGCGGTCGAGCAGCGCCTGGATGCGGCCCGCGTCGGACGGATCGTGGCGCACGATGTGCTCGGCGTAGCGGCGCGCGGCGGCCATCGCGTCGAAGCGCGGCGCGCGCGGCGGCGGCAACGCGTGCAACGCGCGCATGCGCGAGCCCAGCGAGCGCAGGTCGCGCATGCGCGAGAAGTAGTGAGGCGTCCAGAGTCGCCCCTCGACGAAATCGGTGATCAGGCAGGAATGATCGGCCGCCGAGTACACGATCTGCGGCGCGATGCCGGCCTGCGCTGCCGCGTTGTGCAGCAGCAGCTCGCGTTCGCGATCGAGACCGGGGTCGAGTGCGGCGTTCTCGTTCATGCGCACGACGAAGCGGCCGCGCCGCGTGCGCACCAGGAAGCTGCGGTTCACCCGCCCGCCGCCGATGAGCTCCTGCGAATACGGCGCTTCGCCGTCCTCGCAGCCCGGCACGTGCAGCAGCAACGCGCCGGCGATCATGACGGCACCGCCGCCTGCGCCTTGAGGCGCCGGCGCCAGCCGACGAAACCCGCGGCGGCGATGATCACGAAGATGACGTTCAACAGGGCGAGCAACGGGAGATCCTGCACGTAGAAGAGGTACACCAGCACTCCGTCGATGACGATCCAGTAGATCCAGTTTTCGAGCTTCGCGCGCGCGGCCAGCCAGGTCGCGAACAGGCTGAACCACGTGGTCAGCGAGTCGAGCAGCGGCCACGCGGCGTTCGTCTCCGTCGCGAGCAGGTGCGCGCTGAGGAACGTGAGCCCGACGAGCACGACCGCGACGCCGAGATGCCAGAGCGGCGGCCACGTGCCGACGGGCAACTCGCCCTCGCCGGCACTGCGCGTCCAGCTCATCCAGCCGTACACGGACATGAAGACGTAGAACACCTGCAACGCCGCCTGCATCGGCAGTGCGCGCAGTCCCGCCAGCGCGGCGAGCAGCGCGGAGCCGAAGGCGCCGGCGATCCAGCACAGGCGATTGCGCCGCGCCGCGAGCACGACATACGCCACGCCCGCGATCGTCGCGAGCAGCTCGACGGCGCGCAGCAGTTCCGCCGGCACGATCAGCCCAGCGGGCCCAGCACCTTCATGACGAAAATGGATTTGCCGTCCTGTTCGAACGTGGGACGCAGCTCGCGCGTGAGTGCGTCCATGACGTCTTCGTAGCGACCGAACACCTGGGTGCTCATGTCGTTGGTCTGGACCTTGAATCGCCCGTCGGCGTTGAGGCGGTCGATGAAGCCGCGGATCGGCGGAATGAACTCGTTGCGCAGCGGATAGAGACTGATCTCGACGCCAATGTTCATCTGAACTCCGTCATCGGAATGTATACGCGACGGTCACGCCCGCGTGGCGCGGATCACCGGCCTGGACGTAACGAGTCGGCGTGAAATCCGGCGGCTCGTTGCCGAACCAGAATCCACGCTGCGAATAGTACTCGTCAAACAGGTTCCGCACCCAGACTTCTGCGCGCCAGTGATTCCCTGAGTACCCGGCCTTGAGGTTTGTCAGGACGCGTGCCGGCGCTCGCACGTCGTTGGTCTCGTCGAAATAGAAATCGTCGAGGCCCGAGACGTCGACGCGCGCGAAGAATCCGGCTGCACCACGATATTCCACGCCGAGATCGAACTGGTATTCCGGCGCGTGCGCCTGCTCGCGGCCGCTCAGATCCACGTCGCCGAAGTGATAGTCGAGATATCGTGCGCGCAGCAGCGCGCCGCGCGCGTCGAGCAACCAGCCAGTGGATAGGCGCCACTGCAGCGTACCCTCGACGCCGTAGTTCTCGCCCGACGCGGCATTGTCCGTGTACAGCACGAAAGTCAGGGGATTCCCCGGTTCGAGCTGCTCGCCGGTCGGCACCTGCTGGTCCTGGCGGCGCATGTAGAACAGCGCCACGTCGCCGCTGACATTGCCAGCGGCGGCGCGGAAGCCGATCTCGAGGTTGTGCAGCGTCTCGCCGTCGAAGCTGCGCTTCTCCACCGGCACCTCGGCGCCGATGTTGAAGCCGCCGGCCTTGTAGCCGCGCGACAGCGTGACGTACGCGCTGCTGCGTTCGCCGAGCTCGCGGCGCAGGCTCAACGAGCCGCCGACCATCGTCTCCACGGGCGCGAAGCGTGCGCCGTCGCTGTCCGCGTAGTCCGCGTCGCGGCGCTCGCCGCGCACGCCGAGCGACAGGACATTGGCGCCGCCGACGCGCCACTCGAGCTCGCCATAGGCCGCGAGGTTAGTGGCGCGGTAGTCGCTGCTGAACCGTGTATCGCCGTCGCCGTACAGGCGGTCGCGCCAGACGTCGTGCTGCTGCAGGTCCTCGTCGGTGCGCAGCGAATACACGCCGGCGAGCCAGGCGAAGTCGCCGCCGTTGGCCACCGATTCGCGCGACACGAGCCGCACGTCGGCGCTCAGCGTGTCGTGATCGCGATCGAAGCGCTGGAAATAGTCGTACGGAGAGTTCTCGCCCCAGCTGTCGTCGTTGCCCCAGTCGCCGTCGTACGAATACACGCCGCGCGACGTGCCGTACGAGAAGCGGCCGATGGTGTCGAACGACCCCGCACCGTCATAGTCGAGACGCACCGCCAGCGCGCGCGTCAGCTGCGTGTCCTGGCCCGGCTTGTCGGACAGCGTCGTGCGCGAATTGTCGATCGAGAACGCGTCGTAGCCGTTGTCGAGATCGGCCCACATCGCGGTGACGTCGGCACGCAGGTGCTCGAACGGTTCGGCGTGCAGGCGGAACCGCGCGCTGCTCTCGTCGTAGCCGTTGGTGTCGTCGCGATGCAAGTATGCGTTGCGGCGGAAACCGTCGCTTCGATAGTTGCCGGCCACCAGTCGCCACGCGGTTTCGCCGTCGCCGATCGGTCCGCCGATGACGCCGGTGGCGCCCCGGGTGCCGAAATCACCGAGCGTGACGTCGGCATTCGCTGCGGCGTCGCGCGAGGGCGCACGCGTGTTGACCGCGATCAACCCGGCCAGCGCGTTCGCGCCATAGGCCGTGCCCTGTGGGCCGCGCAGCACTTCGATTCGCTCGACGTCCGACAGCGTCGCGGGCATGCCGACGCCGGAGAAATCGATGCCGTCGATGAGGAAGCCCACCGAAGGATTCGGCGCGCCCTGCCACTGCGACAGCTCGCCGATGCCGCGCAACTGGAAATACCGCGGCCGCGACGTGCCGGCGGACCAGTTGAGGTTGGGCACGAGGCCGATGACGTCCTGGAAATGCTGGACGCCGGCGGACTCGAGCGTCTTCGCGTCGAGCACGGTGGCGCTGGCGGGCAGATCGCGCAGCTCGCGGTCGCGCAGGTCGGCGGTCACGACGATCTCGTCGATCGACGTGGCTTCGAGCGACGCGGCTTCACGCGGCGCGGCGTCCTGCGCCCCGGCGTGAAAACTGACAAACAAAAGTGGAACGGCGCCAATGGCGCGCAAAGAAGCGTGCATCCCTATCCCTCCGCCGGTACTAGCCGGATCAGGTTCTACGGGTTCGCGGACCATCCGCATCTCAGGCCAGCGCTGCGCGCCGACCACCCCGAGGCGACGCGGATAGTAGCGGAAATTCCGATTGCGGGTAGAATTCGCGGCCCGAATGAGCCGCCGCATCCGCATCTTCCAGGTCGACGCCTTCACCACGGATCGCTTCACGGGCAATCCGGCCGGCGTCGTGCTCGAAGCCGATTCACTGTCCGACGCGGAAATGCTCGCCATCGCCCGCGAGCTCAACAACGCGGATACCGCGTTCGTGCTGAAGCCGGACGGCCCGGATCACGACCTGCGCGTCCGGTTCTTCACGCCGCGCACCGAAGCGGGTTTCGTCGGACACGCCACCGTGGCCACGCATTTCGTGTTGTCGCGCGAAGGTGCGCCCGCTCTCGAGCGCACCTCGCCGCGCATCCGCCAGCGCCAGAAGTCCGGCCTCGTCGACATCGAGGTGCGTGGCGACGGCGCCGCACGCCGCATCGCCGTGCGCCAGCCGGCGCCGCCGCTCGGCCGCCAGCTGAACGATCGCGAACGCCTCGCGGTGCTCGATTCCCTCGCCCTCTCGACCGGCGACATCGACACGCGTTGCCCGCTGCGCATCGTGGGCGGTGCGGGCACGCGCCTGCTGATAGGCGTGCGCAGCACGGACCAGCTCAAGCAGTTGAAGCCCGACTTCTCGCGCCTGACTACCCTGTCCGCGCAGCTCGGCGCCGCCGGGTTCTTCGTGTTCACGCTGTCGCACGGCATGGCCGGCTGCCTGACGGAGTCGCGCATGTTCTGCCCGGCGCTCGGCATCCCCGAGGACCCGGTCAGCGGCAACGCGCACGGCCTGCTGGGCGCCTATCTAGCCGAACAGGGTCTGCTGCAGCACACGGGCAGCACCGCGAGCTTCACCGGCGCGCAGGGCCACCACGTGCACCGCGCCGGCCGCGTCGACGTCGAGCTGGAATTCAGCGCCGGCAAGCTCGACGGCGTGTGGATCGTCGGCCAGGCCGTGCAGATCTTCGAAACCGAGATGACGCTCTAGTGAGGCGCGAACCGGTTGGGATCGACATCCTGGCCGGCCTGTCCCTCGCGCAACGCCGACATCCCGCGGACCACCGAGTCCGGGATCATCGCCTCGGTCCAGCCCCGGTCCTTCGACGGCGCGTCGCCGACGCGCAGGATCACCAGCTCGCGTGACGGGATGACCCACAGGCGCTGCTCGCCCTCGGACTCCAGCCACACCGTGTCGTGCGCGGCGAACTCGCCGCCGACGTGCACCAACCAGCCGCGCTTCGCATCCTTCGCCACCGGCGTGAACATCTTCGTGACGAAATCGGGCGGCACCAGCTCGTTGCCCTCGAACACGCCGTGGCGCGACAGCAGCTCGCCGACGCGCATCCAGTCGCCGAGCCGCGCGGTCATGCAGCAGCTGGCGCGCACCGCGCCCGGCCCTTCCGCGGAGCGGCGCGCCATCGAGAAGGTGCCGCCCTCCATCGGTTTCCACAGGCGCTCGGCGACCACCGTCTCGTAACCTTGTTTGGTGAGCCGCTCGAGCGCCTCGGCCGCGAGATTGGCGCTCCAGCCCATGTCGTCGGCGACGTCGTGCGACAGCAGTTCCTTCAGACTCTTCTTGCCGCTCGGACCTTCGGCGAAACCCGGCACGTAGTTGGACATCGGCTGCTCGAGCCCCGGGATCAGGCGGTCCTCGACCGCGGAGCCCGCGGCGAGCGCCACCAGCACCGGCACGAACCCGGACAGCTCGACCGGCGTGTCGTAGTTCGTGTCGCCCCAGTACTTCTCGAACACGATGTGGCCGTTGTGCGCGACGACCAGCGCGCGCGTATTGCGCTCGCCCGCGTAGGTCGCGGCCTCGTCGAGCGCGACGCGATCGATGCCCGCTTCCTCGGGCGCGATGCGCGGCGGCGCCGGTCCGCCGGTCAGCGTCACCGTGACCGGCTCCGGCAGCGGATCCGAGAACCACCAGACCGCGCCCAGCAACGCCGCGAATGCACCGACCGCGAGCACGCCTAACTTCTTCATGCTTCCCCCAGATGATGAGAGGTGACCACGCGGCCGCCGGCGAGTTCCATCACGTGTGTCGTGTGCGCTGGCCATTCGTCGCGATGATGGGTCGCGATGACGCAGCTGCCGCCGCCGGCGATCCAGTCGTTGAGCCGGCGCGTCAGGTCGGCGCGGGTCGCGCGGTCGAGGCCGGCGAACGGCTCGTCCAGCAGCGCGAGCTTCGGCTCGCGCGTCCAGGCACGCGCGAACAGGACACGCCGCGCCTGGCCATACGACAGCTCGGCCATCGTGCGGTCGCGCATGCCGGCCATGCCGAAGCGTTTCAACGCGCGCAAAGCATGTTCGCGATCGGCGGCGGTGATCGAGTCGTTCAGACCGATGCTGGCGTAGCGGCCCGACGCCACCACCTCCATCACCGCCATCTTCGGCGCCTGCCAAGTCTGCAGGTGCGGCGCGACATACGCGGTACGCAGCTTGAACTTCTCCAGCGGCACGCCGGGCACGATGCCGTCGCGAACGATGTGCCCGCCGGACGCGACGCCGTGATCGCCATAGATGGTGCGGATCAGCGTCGTCTTGCCGGAGCCGTTGGCGCCGTGCACCACCCAGCAGTCGCCCTTCGCGACCGCGAGATCCACGCCGTGCAGGATGTGCGCGTCGTCGACGTGCACGTGCGCGTTCTTCAGTTCGACGAGCGTGCGCGGCCGGCGCGTCGACCTGCGAGAGATCTTCGGCGCGCCCGGCGCGAGGAAGGCGGACTGTTCCTGCCGCAGCAGGTGGCGCGCCGCGGCAGCGCGCATCGGGCCGCGCTGCTTCACGCGGCCGCGGTCGAGCTCGAGCAGGTGCGTCAGCACGTCGGGCACGTCTTCGCGCCGGTGCGTCGCGAACACCCAGGGCATCGACGATCTCGCCGTCGTCGCCAGCCACTTCATCAGGCGCGCGTGGTTGCCGGCGTCGAGACCGTTCGCGACCTCGTCGAGCAGCAACAGCTTCGGCCGGCTGGCCAGCGCGCGCGCGATGAGGACGAGACGCCGCTCGCCGTACGACATCGTGAGGAATCGGCGATCGGCCAGTGCCGCGATGCCGAGCCGCGCGAGGAATCCACCGACGCGTTTTTCTTCGGACGGTGTCAGCGGGCCGGCGGGGATGTCGGTGCGATGCAGGCCGGTGCCCACCACTTCGCGCGCGCGGAAATTCCACTCGTAGTGTTCGTAGCGGTCCTGCCGCTCGGCGCCGACGTACGCGATCTCCTCGCTGATGCCCGCGGGCTGATCGAAACTCTCGCCACGCCAGTGGTAGCGCCGCAGCTCGCGGTCGGTGGGCGTCGGCCACACCGCACCGGAGACCAGCTTCAGCAGTTGCGTCTTGCCGGCACCGTTCCCGCCGACCAGCAGCCAGCGCTGTCCCGGCTTGATGGACCACGACACGTCGCGCAAGACCGGGCGTTCGCCGCGGTCGAGAGCGATGCGGCGGAGCGTGACGGAGAGATGGGGGTCGCGGGCGCGCGGGGTCGGCATGCGGCGCCGGAGCTTACCGGCGAATCCGCCCCGGCGCGAGGCAGCCGGTGGTTACGAAGCAGCCAGCGAGGCGACCGGCTGATCTTCCGGCAGTCGCGCGTCCGGCGCGTGCCCGGGCAGGTGCGCCTCGGCGAACAGCGCGTCGAAGTCCGCGGCGAGCACGCTGTCGAACAGCTGCTCGATGTCGTCGAGCACGAAGTACGTCTTCTGGTAGGCGTCGATCAGGTAGTTCGTGCGCAGCACGCGGCGCAGGTCGAAGCCGATGCGCGCCGGGCCGGTGGCGCGCGTCGCGTAGATCGTCTCGCCGCTCGACGAGAGGATGCCGGCGCCATAGGCGCGCAGACCGCGGCCGGTGGCGACCAGGCCGAACTCCACCGTGTACCAGTACAGCCGCGCGAGCATCTTGAGCGCCGCCGGTTCGCGCGCGTGCGCGCCGATGGCGCCGTAGGCCTGGATGAAGTTCGCGAACACCGTGTGCGCCAACATCGGCAGGTGGCCGAAGAAGTCGTGGAACAGGTCCGGCTCGACGAGATAGTCGAGCTCGTCGCGACGCCGCATCCACGTGGTCACCGGGAAGCGCCGCTCGGCGAGATGGGCGAAGAAATCCTGCTCGGGGATCAGGCCGGGGACACCGATGACCTCGAAGCCCGTCAGGCGCTGCAGCCGTTCGCTGGCCTCGTCGAGGCGCGGGATGTGGTGCGAATCGACGCCTAACAACCGCAGGCCGGCGGTGAATTCCGGCGCGGCGTGCTCCTGCAACATCCCGGACTGGCGCTCGAACAACGTGCGCCAGATGGCGTGCTCGTCCGGCGTGTACGCGTCGTAGTTCTGCGCGAGCCGGAAGTCGGGGCCGGCGTGGGCGTAGTCGCCACGCAGCTTCACGGCCGACTGGGTCGGCGCGACGGGTAATTGGGCCATGAGGCGCATCTTCCTCCGCTGCTTTCGGCGGAAACTGGCTATTTCCGGTGACCGGATTCCATTTTTTGGCGGATTCCGCTACTGCTGCCGGCGAATGTGGTTGAATGCGCCACTTATGAAGCTCGACAAGACCGATCGACGCATCCTCGACATCCTCCAGCGGGACGGGCGAATCAGCGTCACCGACCTGGCGGAGCGGGTCGGCTTGTCCGCGACCCCGTGTGCGCGCCGGGTCCGGCAGCTCGAAACCTCGGGACTGATCCAGGGCTACGCGGCACTGGTCGATCCGAAACGCGCCGGCCCGACCATCCAGGCCATCGTGCAGATCAAGCTCGAGCAGCACTCCGACGAGATCGTCGAGCGTTTCCGGCGCACGCTGATCGACCGGCCCGAGGTGCTGGCCTGTTACACGATGACGGGCGAGATGGACTTCCTGCTGCACGTGATCGTGCGCGACATCGAGGCGTTGTCGGATTTCACGATGCGCCGGCTGCTGCGCGTCAGCGGCGTGCGCGACGTCACCTCCTCCATCGTGCTGGAGACGGTGAAACGCTCGGCGGTGATCCCGCTCGAGGAGCTGACGCCGGAGTAGCTAGGCGGGCAGCCGCGCCAGCACGTGCGCGACCACGCGATCGCAGCGGTCGGCTCCGAAATCGAAGATGCCGGCGCTCTCGCCGCGCAGCCGCTGCGCGAGATCGATGCGCAGCTGGCGCTGCGCGCGGAACAGCCGCGTGCGCACCGTCGTCTCGTTGATCTCCAGCGATTCCGCCGTCTCGCGCACGTTGAGGCCTTCGACCAGCCGCAACACGAACACCATGCGGAAGTTCTCGGGCAGCGCGTCGATGGCGTGTTCGAGCAGCGCGCGGGCGTGCGCCGCCTCCACGTATTGCTCGGCGGTGGGCAGGTCCGCCTCCGCCTCTCCCGGCTCGTCGTCGAGCGGAACGGTGTCTCCGTGCTGGCGTCGCCGCATCATCAGTGCCTCGTTGAGCGCGACGCGCGTCAGCCACGCGCCGAATTTCCCCTCGGGCCGGTACGTGTCGAGCCGCTGGAACGCGCGCAGGTAGGTTTCCTGGATCGCATCCTCGGCGGCCGAATCGTCGCGCAGGACGGTCCGCGCGACGCGGAACAGCCGGCGGTTGTGCCGGCGCATCAGCGCCTCGAAAGCCGCGCGGTTGCCCTGGCGGAGGAGCTCCACCAGCCGGTCGTCGGGCAAGTCGCCCAGTGAATGCCAGTCTGCAGCGCCGATGGCGAGTTGAGTGGAGGTCATGTCCATGGGGGTATGAATGCAGCCACCCATGAGTACGTTCCCGGGCCGTTCCGGTTCCCGGGTCGCGAGGAATTCCCGGCGGGCGCGTCAGTGGTCGGCCGCGGGGACCGGCGCCGGGCCGCTGCGCTGCAGGGTGCCCTTGCGCAGCAGGAACACCAGCGGCGCCATGAACAGGTAACTGAACGTGATCAGCTTGAACACGTCGAGCATCGCGCCCATCTGCGCCTGGCGCCCGACCTCGCGCGCCACGACGGCGAGCCCGCGCGGGTCGTGCGCCGACAGGTGCATCCGGCCCAGGTACTCGACCAGCGCCGACTGGTACTGCGTGACGTGCGCGCCGAGCTCGTTCCACAGGATCTGCGACTGGTGCGCGAGCACCGTCGTCACGATCGAGATGCCGACCGCGGAGCCCACGGTGCGCACCAGGCTGAACAGGCCCGCCGCCTCCGCCATGCGGCGCCGGTCGAGCGTCGCGTACGCCACGGTAGATAGGGGCACGAACACCAGCCCGAGGCCGATGCCCTGCAGGAATGCCGGCGCGACGATGTTCCACGTGGTCACGTCCAGCGAGTAGTAAGTCATGCCCCACGAGCCCACGCAGCCGAACGCGAGGCCGGTCAGCACGAGGATCCGCGCGTCGACGCGCGACACCAGGCGGCCGACCACGAGCATCGTGATCGCGGTGGCGATGCCGCGCGGCGCCATCAGGATGCCGGTGGTGACGATCGGATAGCCCAGCAGGCCCTCGAGCAGGATCGGCTGCAGCACCAGCCCGCCGAACATGCCGAGGCCCATGCAGGCGATGACCAGCGACGACATGCCGAAATTGCGGTCCGTGAAGATGCGCACGTCGAAGATCGCGGTCTGCGGATTCCGCAGGCTGTGCACGATGAACACGCAGACGCCGACGAACGCGGCCAGCGCGGCGATGCGGATGTCGGCCGCGTCGAACCAGTCCTGCTGGTTGCCGCGGTCGAAGACGTATTGCAGGCCGGCGATGCCCATCGCCATGAACGCGAAGCCGTACCAGTCCATGCCGCGCGGACGCTTCTCCGTGTCCGGCACGAAGCTCGACGCGAGGAACCAGGACAGCAGGCCGACCGGCAGGTTGATGTAGAACGTCCAGCGCCAGCTCGCGATGTCCGTGAGCCAGCCGCCGAGCGTCGGACCCGCGACCGGGCCGACCATGACGCCGAGACCCCAGATCGCCATCGCCTTGCCGCGTTCGTGGGGAGGATAGGCGTCGGCCATGATCGCCTGCGACAGCGGCACCAGCGCCGCGCCGAAGATGCCCTGCAGCAGCCGGAAGAACACGATCTGCGCGACGCTCTGCGAGATGCCGCACAACGCCGACGCCGCGACGAAGCCGGCGATCGAGATCAGCAGGAACTGCTTGCGGCCGAACACGTCGGCGAAGTGGCCGGTCAGCGGCATGAAGATCGCGGACGAGACGAGGTAACTCGTCAGCACCCACGAGATCTGGTCGGACGTGGCACCGAGCTCGCCCTGCATGTGCGGCAGCGCGACGTTGACGATCGTCGTGTCGAGCACCTGGATCAGCGTCGCGGACATCACCGCGAGCGTGATCATCAGGCGGTCGGCCGGCGCGGCGGCGGTCATTACGCGGGAACGTCCATCGCGACGAGGATGCTGCAGTGGATCTTGTTGAGCAGCGTGACTTCCTCGGCCTCGTTCCACCACTTCTTCAACTTGCTGCGGTATCGATGCCCGACGACGATCAGGTCCGCGTTGATGCGGTTCGCGACCTCGGGGATGTGCAGCAGCGGATCGCCGAACACGAGCTGGCCCTGCGCCGGCACGCCGTGTTCGACCAGCCAGCGCACGCCTTCCTCCAGCAGCTCGTTGGCCGCGCCCTGCTCGCAGTTCACGAGCTCCGGCGTCAGGCCTTCGGGCACCGCGGTGGCGACCATGTTGCGGCAGATCGCCAGTAGATAGGCTTTCGACTTCATCGACATTGCGACGTCGGCGCCCTGGCGCAGCGCGCGGCGGCCTTCCACCGTGCCGTCGTACGCGAGCAGGATGTTCTGGTACATCGCGGCCTCACTCCGGCGCGGCGACGCGGACCGTCGCCGTGGTACCGATGCGCAGCGGGAATTTCGGATCCGGGTCGACGATCGACACGCGCACCGGCACGCGCTGCGTCACCTTGACCCAGTTGCCGGTGGCGTTCTGCGCCGGCAGCAGCGAGAACGCCTGGCCCGCACCGCCCGCGAGACTCTGCACCTCGCCCTTGAATTCGTGGTGCTTGTACATGTCGACGATGACGGTCGCCTTTTGCCCCGGCTGGATGCGCGCGAGCTCGGTCTCCTTGAAGTTCGCGTCGACCCAGTATTCGGCGTCGCCGATGATCGTGAAGATCGGCGTGCCGACCTGCACCATGCTGCCGGGCCGCAGCTCGAAGTTCGCCACCAGCCCGTCGGCCGGCGCCGTGACGCGCGTGTGCGCGAGATCGAGCCGCGCTTGCGCGAGCTTCGCCCCGGCCGCGCGCACGGTCGCATTGTTCGCGCCCGCCTTGCCGAGCGCGCTGAGCGCCTGCTGCAGGTTCGCCTGCGCCGCGCTGACCGCCGCCTCCGCGGTGCGCGCCTCGGTCATCGCCGTGTCCGCGACTTGGCTCGAGATCAGCTTCTGCGCGGTCAGTTCCTTGGCGCGTTTCTCGTTGGCCTGCGCGTTCGTCAGCTCCGCCGTGCGCTGCGTGATCGTCGCGCGCGCCGCGGCCACCGCGGCCTTGTCCTGCGAGGTGGATTGATAGGCGAGATCGAGCTGGGCCTCGGCGGCGTCGACCGCCAGTTGATAGGGCTGCGGATCGATCTCGATCAGCACGTCGCCCTTCTTCACCGGCTGCTGGTCCTGGATGTGGATCGCGATGACCGGCCCCGACACCTGCGCCGCGAGCTCGATGCGGTTGGCGTTGACGTAGGCGTTGTCGGTGCTGACGAAGCGCTGCGACTGGTGCCAGAAATACACGCCGACGGAGAGGGCGCCCGCGAGCACCAGCACGGCGATGCCGAGCTTGATGATCTTCTTCGGGGAGGTGCGCTCCGGCGCGGTGGTGGCAGGAGCGGGAGTTGTTTGATCGTTCATGGGGTCCTCGTCGAGGCCGGCATCATCCGCAAATCCCGCGGCGCGGCGCAATCGGCGAAAAACGCAAGTTTCGGGGACCAGGCGCTATCGTGGGTTATGAATTCGTAATGGCTTCGGCACAGGTACAATGCGCCCCACGCGCCCGTAGCTCAGTTGGATAGAGCACTTGGCTTCGAACCAAGTGGTCGGGAGTTCGAATCTCTCCGGGCGCGCCACTCTTTATATATGGCTGTAGCCCGGCTCACAGCGGCTCAGGGAGCTTCATCCTCCCCCTCGAATCCTCATATCGCCAACCCGAGTGCACCGTCCTCTGCATCTTTGATCAAAGCGCGATCCGCGATTGAAAGCCCGCGCGCCCGTCTTTGCTGAACAGGATGCAGCCCTGAGGCCGGCCCGTACGTTGATGGCGCCGGCCACGAACTAACAACCTCGATTCGTATTCGCTTTGCGTTGCGAGTCCACTGCCGATCGTCAGCACGCCGACGACGCGCGTCACGCTTCAACTTCCGTTCACGAATGATTCACCCGCGATGCGCACTGTCGACCCCGCTCGGCGCGCCACGCGCCGTCTAACAAACGGGAGTCCTTGAATCATGCGTATTTCGAATGTGTACGCGGCGCTGGGTTGCGCCGCCGTGTTGGCCCTCGGCGCCGCGAACGCCCCGGCCGCCACGATCGTCAGCTTCGACAACGGCTGGTACTCGCAGGCCAACAACTCGTCCGCCGATTTCACCGCCGGCGTCAGCAACGTCAACGTCGGCTGGAACCAGGTGACGGGCGCGACGTATCGCAACTGGCTGGCGTTCGACCTGACGAGCCTGGCCGGCCAGAACATCACGTCCGCGACGCTGACGTTCTACGGCGGCAACGGCGACTACGACTCGCCGAAGGCGAGCGAGACGCTCGGCCTGTTCGCGTATGACGGCAGCATCAACGCGTTGGTGGCCAACCAGACCGGCGTCGGCGTGTACAACGACCTGGGCACGGGCGCGAGCTACGGCCAGACGTCGGTGTCCGGTCCGCTGGGCCTGTTCTCGATCACGCTGAATGCGGCGGCGATCAATGCGCTGAACGCGGCGGCGGCCAATCCGGCCGATCACCGCTTCGCCGTCGGCGGCTCGCTGCTGTCGATCGCGGGCGTCCACGACGGCAGCAACTGGTACAACGACGGCCAGCTGTTCCGCCTCGTCGGCCCGAACCCGGCGCTCGAGCACGCGGCGTTCCTCGACGTGCAGGTGGCGCCGGTGCCGCTGCCGGCGGCGCTGCCGCTGCTGCTCGGTGGTCTGGGTGCGCTGGGCGCGCTGCGCCGTCGCAGGATCGCGCGGGCTGCCTGAAGACATCGTCGATGACGAAACGAAAAGGCCGCCCCCGGGGCGGCCTTTTTGTCAGTCGATCAGCGCGCTCGACGGCGACTCACTCCAGCGCGACGTTGAACCGCCCGCTGCGCGGCAGGTAATAGTTCTCCGGGTTGAACGAGATCGCGACGCTCGACGCGCGGCCGACGATGTTCCGCCGCGGCACGAAGCCGATGTAGCGCGAGTCCGCGCTGTTGTCGCGGTTGTCGCCGAGCATGAAGTACATGCCGTCGGGCACCACGACGGGCTGCATGAATTGCCGCGGACTGCCGAACGGCAGCCGCATCACGTCGTGTTCGCGGATCGGTCCGCGTTCGCGATACACCGCGGGACTCTGCTCGCGCGTCGTCTCGAGCAACGGCGCGAGATGCGCGACGTCACCGTTCGCGTACCGGGCGTGTTCGCCATTCACGACGAGCCCGCCTTCGTCCAGCGCGATCGTGTCGCCCGGCACGCCGATCACGCGCTTGACCAGCGAGATGCCGGTCACGGGCGAATCGAACACGACGATCTCGCCGCGCTGCGGATCCTGCCCGTCCGTCACGCGCACGAGCGTCCAGGGAATCCGCACGCCGTAGACGTGTTTGTTCACGACGATGCGGTCGCCTTCGACGATCGTCGGGTTCATCGAACCGGTGGGCACGGTGAGCCAGTCCGCCCACGCGGAGCGGAAGGTGAGCATCAGGACGAGGAAGACGACGCTGCCGCGGTACTCGCGCCACCATTGGCGCGCGCTCTTGTTGCCGATCTGCATGGAGACCTCCCGGTTTTCCACTAGACCGGCCCGATCGGCACAGGTTCCCACTAACTAACCGTGCGCCCGCACGCCCGCGCCGTTCCGCCCGGTCAGGTGCAACACCAGCCCCAGCACCGCCATCACCCAGACGATGACCGGGCTCGACGGCAGGTCCGTCACCACGGACACCGCGAGACCCGCGACGTAACTGCCGATCGCCAGCAGGTACCCCAGCGTCAGCTGTTTGCGCGGCGCATGCCGGTACGTCGCGACGGCCGGCACGATGAGGCTCGTGAACACGAGATACACGCCGACCAGCTGCACGGACGCCGTCACCACCATCGCGAACAGCACGTAGAACCCGATGCGCCCGATCTGCTCGCGGAACCGGAACCAGACCAGCGCGAAGATCGCGGTGATCACCGCCGTGCGGATCAGCTGGTCCGTCGACACCCAGAGGATCTGCCCCGCGAGCAGGTCCTTCAGGTTCTCGCCGCCGTGCGGATCGTTCGCCAGCAGCAGGATCTGCGCCGTCGACGCCAGCACGAACAGGATGCCGATCAGTGCCTCCTGCACCTCGGGCCGCTTGCGCTCGGTCCACGTCAGCAACAACGCGCCGGCCAGCGCGGCGACGCCGGCCGCGACCTGCGCGCCCCACCCTTCGATCGGCAGTCCGAAGCCGTTCGCCGCGATGACGCCGAGCCCCGCGACCTGCGCGATCGCGAGATCGATGAACACGATGCCGCGCGACAGCACCTGCTGCCCGAGCGGCACGTGCGAGATGGAGACCAGCAGGCCCGCGATCAACGCGGGCCACAGGATGGTGAGGTCTATCTCGGCCAGGTTCACTTCGCCGCCCCGAGTAGTTTGTCGATCGTGTCGTCGAACAGGCCGAACAGGTCCTTCGCCGCGTCGTCGCCGCCGACCGAGAACGGCAGCGTGACCACCGGCGCCTTCACGCGGCCCGACAGCCAGTCCGCGGCCTTCGCGTCGTTGTAGGCGTTGATCAGGATGAGCTTCGGCGGGCTGGCGCCGAGCTTCGACACGAGCTGGCCCAGGTAGGCCGCGGTGGGCGGCACGCCCGGCTTCGGCTCGATGGACGCGAGCTCCGTCAGGCCCAGCCAGTGACACAGATAGGCCTGGTCGCGATGCATGATGACCACGGGCAGTCCCTTCAGCGGCGCCGCCTTCGACTCCCAGCGGGTCATCGCCGCGCTCCAGCGCGAATCGAAATCCTTCTCGCGCTGCTGGTACACGGCCGCCTGCGACGGATCGACCTGCGCCAGCCGCGCGGCCAGCGCGTGCGCCACCGCCAGGATGTTGTGCGGGTCGAGCTGCACGTGCGGATTGCCGAGCGGGTGGATGTCGCCCATCGATCTATCTACCTTGCCCGGCACCTCGAGCAGCCGCAGCGCGGACGCCGCCTCGAAGTTGCCCGGCGCGCCCGGCTGGATGCGCCGGTTGCCGGATTCCTGGATCAGGACCGGCAGCCAGCCGATCTCGAGCTCGGCACCGGTCGCCACCAGCAGGTCCGCGGTGCGCGCCCGCGCGACGAGGCTGGGTTTCGCCTCGACGCGATGCACGTCCTGCAGCGCCGTGGTGGCGACGTACACGTCCACCTTGTCGCCGCCGAGCTCCTTCGTCAGCGCGCCCCAGTCGGACGTGGTGGCGAGGACCTTCAGCGCGGCCTGCGCGGGCAACGCGGCACCGAACGCGGCCGCGACGACTAACAATCTGATGAGGGTCTTCATGATGGGTTCCTAGTACTTGTGCGCGCCGTGCGCGCCGATGCCGAAGAGGTATTGCAGGCGGAAGATGCGGTCCCTCTGCCCGTCGTCGCGCGCGTCATCCAGGTCGTACTGCGCGCGCAGCCGCGTGAACTCGCTCGGGTTCCAGTCGAGCATCACGGACACGCGTTCCGGGTGCGCCGCCTGCAGGAAGCCGAAGTCGACCTCGCTCGCGTCGAGCACCCGGTACGCGGGGTTGCCCGAGTCGAGGCGGTCGTACCGCAGGCCGGCGCGCCAGCGCGCGGCGAACTGGTACACGCTCTGCACGTAGAAGCCTTCCTGCGTGTTGTCGTACGCGACGGGCACGGCCAGCGCGAAGGGATCGACCGTCGCCTGCCCGCTCTCGTCGCGGCGCAGGTATTCCGCCTGCACCTTCAACTGCCGGCGCGGCGACGGCGCCCACTTGAACACCGCGTCCGCGACCCACGTGCGCGAGTCGCCGGTGAAGCCGGCGAGCAGCGGATCCTCGAACAGATTGCGCTCGTCCGCGTGCGTCTCCTGCCACGAACCGCCGAAACGCCAGCTCGCGTAGTCGCCGACGTCGCCGCCGACGTGCGCGAACAGCGTGGCACCGTTCAGCCCGTTGCGATCGCGGCGCGTGCCGGGGAACGAATCGCCGTTGCCGGCCTCCGCGCCGAACTCGACGAACACGTCCGTCGGCGCGATCCACTTCACCTGCACGCCGTTCTGCGTGTACTGGCCGCCGAACATCGCCTGGTAGGCGAGCGGCTGGTCGACGAAGTCCCACGCGTGCGCGTGCACTTCGTTCAGATAGCCGAGACCGGAGAAGAAGCGCCCGAGCTTCGCCGTGAAGCCGTCCGGCAGCGCGCTGGTGCGCACGAACGCCTCCTCGACGTCGATTTCGTTCTCGCCCGTGATCGCCGCGGTCAGCTGCGCCGAGAAATACGGATCGACGTTCGCGGCGATCGTCATCTCGGACTCGCCGAGATCGAAGCTGCGATCGCCGGGACCGATCTCGTCACCCGACGGCGTGAAGCCGGCGATGGCCCAGTCTTCGGGATCGCGCCGCGCACGGGTGTACGACCCGCCGAGCACGACCGAGATGGATGGATTGAACGCGGACGCACCACCACCGCCGGCGGGCGGCAACGCGGGCGCCGGCTCCGGCGCGGGCATCGACGCCGCGGCATCCGCGGCCGCGGCATTCGCCGCTTCGAGTTGTCTGATCTTGTCTTCGAGCGCGCCGACGCGCGCGTCGTAATCGGATTTCAACGCCTGCAATTCGCTGCGCAGCGACGAGACATCGTCGGCGGCAGACGCCATGGCCGGCAGGGTGGCCAGCGCGAACAGCGCCGCCACGGGCTTCAGCATCGACATGGGATTCTCTCCTCTGAAACGTAAGGAACACGCCGCGCGGAGCGCGGACGTGGATTCACGGCGTCAGAGGGAGATGGGTGGTGCTCGCGAGCGGAAGGCGTCGAACTCGCGCGGCGGAACCGTCGCGACCGCGTCGACGTCGAGGAGGCGATGGACGGGAGGCTTGACGGCGAGGACCACCGTCGGCGCGCTGCCCACGGCGTTCTGCAGCGGCGCGAAGGACAGGCACTCGCCGCAGAGCTGGGACTTCGTCGGCGCGCCGTGCGGATCCGCCTTCAGGTGCGAGCTGGCGTGCGCCAGCATGCCGAACTGCGCCAGCAGGAATGCCAGCGACAGCAGGTGCACGAGCCGTTTGCGGTAGCGACGAATCACGGGTTGTTTGCGAAACCTCGGCGGCGAGTATCTCCGCCGCACCCTTCATCGACAAGCTCGGCCCGTCGAAAGTTGCAGCTTCGTAATGTCAGTGCGAATCGCGGGTCACCGTGACCCCGCTGCCGCCCACCAGGAAATCCAGGTCCGCACCCTTGTCCGCCTGCTGCACGTGTTCGACATATAACTTGTAGTACCCGCGCTTCGGCGGCTCCGGCGCCTGCCACGCCGCGCGACGCCGGGCCAGCTCTTCGTCGCTGACGTCGAGGTGCAACTTGCGCGCGGGCACGTCGAGCTCGATCACGTCGCCGGTCTGCACCAGCGCCAGCGGTCCGCCCGCCGCCGCTTCCGGCGCCACGTGCAGCACCACCGTCCCGTACGCGGTGCCGCTCATGCGCGCATCGGAGATGCGCACCATGTCGGTGATGCCCTTCTTCAGGATCTTCGGCGGCAACGCCATGTTGCCGACCTCGGCCATGCCGGGATAACCCTTCGGGCCGCAGCCCTTCAGCACCATGATCGAGTTCTCGTCGATGTCGAGGGAGTCGTCGTCGATCTTGGCCTTGAAGTCCTCGATGGTCTCGAACACCACCGCCTTGCCGCGATGCTTGAGTAGTTTGGGCGTCGCCGCCGAGGGCTTGATCACCGCGCCGTCCGGCGCGAGGTTGCCGCGCAGGATCGCGATGCCCGCGTTCGCCTTGAACGGCTGCCCGTATTCCTTGATGACGTCGCGGTTCCACACGGGCGCGGACGCGATGTTCTCGCCGAGGGTCTTGCCGTTGGCGGTCAACGCGTCCTCGTTCAGCACGTGCCGGATCTCGCGCAGCACCGCCGGCAATCCACCGGCGTAGTAAAAATCTTCCATCAGGTATTCGCCCGACGGCTGCAGGTTCACGAGACACGGCAGGTGCGAGCCGTGACGATCCCAATCCTCGAGCTCGAGCTGCACGCCGAGCCGCCCGGCGATGGCCAGCAGGTGCACGACCGAGTTCGTCGACCCGCCGATCGCGGCGTTCGCCATGATCGCGTTCTCGAACGCGCTCCTCGTCAGGATCTTCGACAGCACGAGATCCTCGCGCACCATCTCGACGATGCGCCGCCCCGACATCTGCGCCAGCCGGTAGCGGCGCGAATCGACGGCCGGGATCGCCGCGTTGCCGGGTAGTGAGACGCCGAGCGCCTCGACCATGCTCGCCATCGTCGACGCGGTGCCCATCGTCATGCAGTGTCCCTTCGACCGATGCATGCACGATTCCGCCGCGGTGAATTCCTCCTGCGTCATCTTGCCGGCGCGCACGTCCTCGGACATCTGCCACACGCCGGTGCCGGAGCCGATCTGCTTGCCGCGGAAGCGTCCCGACAACATCGGGCCGCCGGAGATGCCGATCGTCGGGATGTCGCAGCTCGCCGCGCCCATCAACAGCGAGGGCGTGGTCTTGTCGCAGCCCATCAGCAGCACCACGCCGTCGAGCGGATTGCCACGGATGCTCTCCTCGACGTCCATCGACGCGAGATTGCGGAACAACATCGCGGTGGGTTTCAGCTGCGTCTCGCCGAGCGACATCACGGGGAACTCGAGCGGGAATCCGCCGGCCTCGTACACGCCGCGTTTGACGAACTCCGCGATCTCGCGGAAGTGACCGTTGCAGGGCGTGAGCTCGCTCCACGTGTTGCAGATGCCGATGACCGGACGTCCGTCGAACAGGTCGTCTGGATAGCCCTGGTTCTTGAGCCAGCTCCGGTGGATGAAACCGTCCTTGTCCTGCTTGCCGAACCAGTCCTGGCTGCGCAGCTTTTTCTTCGTCATCGACTCGGTGTCTCCGGGCTCTCTATAATTCGCCGGCAAATCTTAAGCGCACCGAGAGAATCACGCATGGCAGTCGATCGTCGCGATACCACGTCCGCCCTCACCGGCGGCGCCAGTTACCCGTCGTTGCGCGGCCGCAGC
>DATJTW010000059.1:0-20056 GCA_035502995.1 Steroidobacteraceae bacterium
GTTTTGCGTCCAGCGCGCGCTGCAGATCCCAGGACATCTCGAATCGCTCGCGGGCCAGTGATCGATCCGCGAGCAGTGCGCCCAGGCCGCCGAGACGGGCCTGAGCTTCCCGCGCCGAATAGACGCGCATGTGCGCGCGCAGTTGATCGGCACTCCTGACGGCCGGCGCCTGCACTTTCTCGTCGAATTCGGCGGCCTGCGCGACGCCGAGGACACTGGCGAACAACGCGACCACGGCCGCCGCGAACGGCAGGCGGGCGAAGGGCCGCGAGAGGGGATTGATGGAAATGGGCATGTCGACTCTCCTTGTGCTCTAGCTACGTGACGGGGACTCCTTTCCCCGCCGCCAGCATAGTCCGACCCGGCCGGCGCGCATCATCCGAACGGGTGACCAGCCCGCATTCGTGCCCACATTGGTGCAAAATGCGCGCATGTTGTTAGTCATCGACCTGATCGGCGTGTTCGTGTTCGCCTTGTCGGGCGCCACGGCGGCGGTCCGGCAGCGTCTCGACTTCTTCGGCGTGCTGGTGGTGTCGTTCGCCACGGCCAGCGCCGGCGGAATCCTGCGGGATCTCCTGATCGGCGCGGTGCCGCCGGCGACCATCGCCGACTGGCGCTACCTCGCCGCGGCGCTGCTGGCGGGCACGGTCACCTTCTACTGGCATCGCGCGATCGAACGCCTGCGCAACCCCGTGCGCGTGTTCGACGCGGCGGGCCTGGGCCTGTTCGCGGTGGCGGGCACGCAGAAGGCACTGGCCGCGGGCCTCACGCCGGTCATGGCCGCGGTGCTTGGCATGCTGACGGGCATCGGCGGCGGCATCGTGCGCGACCTGCTGCTGTCGCGCGTGCCGCTGGTGTTCCGTCCGGAGACGGAGATCTACGCGCTGGCCGCGCTCGCCGGTTCGATCGTGGTCGTCGTCGGGCACTGGCTCGCGTGGCAGCCGATGCCGACCGCGGTCGCCGGCGCCGTCCTCTGCTTCGCGCTCCGTCTGCTCGCGATGTGGTTCAACTGGCGCCTGCCGAGCGCGCAGCGCGGCGGCACTTGATAGACTGCCGCGCGTGAACACACCCACGCCCGTCAAGGTTGCATTGATCGCCGGCGCCTCCGGCCTCGTCGGCGGACACGCGCTGCAGGCGCTGCTCGGCGCGCCGGAATACGGCCGCGTCTGGGCCTTGTCGCGGCGCCCGCTCGGCCGCGAACACGCGAAGCTCGCCAACCGCATCGTCAGGTTCGACCGCATGGCCGAACAGTTGAAAGGGCTGGCCGTCAACGAGGCCTTCTGCGCCATCGGCACGACGATCCGCGACGCGGGTTCGCAGGAAGCGTTCCGCGCCGCCGACGTGGACGCGGTGCTGATGTTCGCACGTGCCGCGCGCGCCGCCGGCGCGACGCGCTTCGTCGTCGTCTCGTCCATCGGCGCCGACTCCGGTTCGAAGAAGTTCTATCTACGCACCAAGGGCGAGATGGAAGAGGCGGTCGCGGACCTCGGCTTCACCGCGGTCGACATCCTGCAGCCGAGCTTGTTGTTAGGCTCGCGCAAGGCGATGCGCGTGCTCGAGCTCGCCGGTCAGCTGGTCGCGCCGCTGGTCAATCCGCTGCTGACGGGACCGCGCGAGGTGTACCGCGCGATCCCCGCGGAGACGGTCGGCAAGGCGATGCTCGGCGCCGCGCGCGCCGGTCGCCGTGGTGTTTATCGCTACACCTACCTTGATCTGCGTAAACTCGCCGAGCTCCGGCCCGCGGTGGCAATCGCGGCGCAACCCGCGAAAAAGAGCCCCGCCTGAATACGGTGCAGCCGCAACCGTGACGTGCCGCGCATTTGCGCGGCCCCGCATTCCGTAAAGTCGCCCCGATCAGCCGGGCCGCGCCTCGTCGCGTTGTCCGGATACAACTCGCGAGATTGGGCCCTTTGATGAGCGGGAATCCCTACAGCTCGGTTCTGCGCAGCAGCCTGACGCGACGTCTGTGGCTGTTCATCTCGCTCGCCATGCTGATCCCCGTGGGCCTCGCCGTGATGTCGCGCTGGTTCGAAGCCGAGGACCGTCGCGCCTCGCTGCAGAACCAGGAGCTGATGGCCCTGTCGCGCGACAAGGCATCCACGCTCATCTTCAACTCGCGCGGCGTCCCCGAGGACTACGCGCGCGGCCTCGACGGCCGCTACCTCGTCGTGCTCGACGGCGTCGGCGGCTCGCGCTTCAGCAGCAGCCCGGTGCCCGAGGAGCTCGTCCAGCTGTTCGCGCGCCGCGCGCCGCACGCGATCGATGCGCCGGGCGGCACCACCATCCTCGCCTGGTACGCGTCGGGCCGCGAATGGCGCGGCGCCATGACGTACGTGCCGCCGGTCAAGGCCGGCGACGCGCTGAGCGCGAACACCATCATCGTGTTCGCGCCGGAAGCGACCTTCGGCAACACGTTCGCCGAGCTCGCGCCGCTCGCGCTCGGCCTGGTGCTGCTGTCCGTGCTGATCTCGTTCGCGGTCGCCGCGATCATCAGCGAGCGCTATCTGCCGCCGTTGCGCCAGCTGCAGCGCAGTCTCGCGCGACTGCGCGACCGCAAGTTCGAAACGCTGCCGCGCCTCGGCGTCGAGGAGTTCGCGCCGCTGGAGCGCGAGTTCAACGTGACGTCGCTGTCGCTGCAGCGGGACTGGCGCGCGTTCGAGGTGCTCGGTGAAGTCGACCGCGCGCTGCTCGCCGCGAACGAGATCGACCGCGCGCTCGACCTGATCCTGCCGAAGTTCCGCGAGCTGACGCGGGCGCAGTGCGTCGGCGTCATCCTCATGGATCCGACTGCGCACTCGCACGGCCGCCTGTTCATGGCCGCGCTCGGCGCCGACGAGCTGCCGGTGCAGCGCGTGAACTTCGACCCGGCGATGATCGCGACGATCCGCGAGACCCCGGAGGGCCTGACGATCGCGCGCGTCGAAGAATCGCGCCACGCATTCCTCTCGTCGATGCGCGATGCCGGCGCCGAGTTCTTCTGGCTGTGGCCCGTGGTCGACGAGGAGCGCGTCAGCTCGATGCTGGTCGTCGGCTATCATGGCGAGCCCGCGCGCGATCCGGCGGTCGCCGACTACGGCGCGGCCTTCGCCGAACGCCTGCGCGCCGCATTGTCCAACAGCGCGCGCGACGAACGCCTCTATCGCCAGGCCCACTACGATCCGCTGACGCAGCTGCCGAACCGCGCATTGTTCCGCGACCGTCTCGCGCAGGAGCTGGCCGCGGCCGCCACCGGTCTCACGCGCGGCGTGTTGATGTACGTCGATCTCGACCATTTCAAGCGCGTCAACGACACGCTCGGCCACAGCGCCGGCGACCAGCTGCTGTCGATCGTCGCGCACCGGCTCAAGGCCTGCACGAAGGATGGCGACACCGTCGCGCGCCTCGGCGGCGACGAGTTCACCGTCCTGCTGCGCAACGTCGGCGATGTCGAGACCGTGCGGCAGATCGCCGAACGCGTGATCCGTTCGCTGGCGCTGCCGGCGAACCTCGGTGGCCGCGACTACCAGATGCGCGCCAGCGTCGGCGTCACGCTGTTCCCCGACGACGGCTGCGATCTCGAGGACGTCATCCGCCACGCCGACCTAGCGATGTACCGCGCGAAGGCGCAGGGCCGCGGCCGCGCGATCTTCTTCGAGCGCGAGATGGCGCAGCGTCGCGCCAGCTTCACGGACTCCGGCCTGCACCGCGCGTTGCGCCGGCGCGAGCTGTCGCTGTTCTACCAGCCGCAGTTCACGCTGATCGACAACCGCCTGTGCGGCGTCGAGGCGCTGCTGCGCTGGCAGACGCGTTACGACGGCATCAAACTACCCGGCGAGTTCATCCCGGCGGCCGAGCATTCCGGCCTCATCACCGACATCGGCGGCTTCGTGCTGGATTCGGCCTGCTCGCAGTACGCGGAGTGGGTGCGCGCCGGCATCGCGCCGCGCATGTTCTCGGTGAACGTGTCGGTGCAGCAGCTCAAGGACAACAACTTCGTGCGCCTGGTGCAGACCGCGCTCGACCAGTACCGCATCAACCCGGCCAATCTCGAGCTGGAGCTCGTGGAGTCGGTGCTCGCGGACGCCGAGGTCGAGGAGCCGCTGCGCGCCCTGGCGAACCTGGGCGTGAAGCTCGCGCTCGACGATTTCGGCACCGGCTACTCGTCGTTGAATTATTTACGACGCTACCCCGTGCACACCGTGAAGCTCGATCGCAGCTTCCTCGACGAGGTGCCGCAGAACGATTCGGCCGGTGCGCTGGTCGAATCCGTCATCACCATGGCGCATACGCTCGGAAAACGCGTGACCGCCGAAGGCGTGGAATCGGGCGAGCAGCTCGAATTCCTGCGCTCGCGCGGCTGCGAGTCGGCGCAGGGGTTCTACCTCGCGCGGCCGATGTCCGCGGCGGCGTTGACCGAGATCCTGGAGTCCCGCCGGCCGGGCTCCGAGATCGGGGATCATCGGGCCGCGTCATGAAGCTCTCGCAGCTCGCATCGCTGGTTCTCATCCTCGCGATCGCCGGCTGCAGCTCGACCCCGGCGCCGCGCAGCGAATCTCCCGCGGTGGTCGTTCCGCCGATCACCGCCGACATCCCACCCGTCCCCAACGTCCGCGACGACGAGGACTGGGACGGGGGCGGCGGTTCCGCCACCACGCGCAAGCGCGGCGACGCCATCGTCTCCGTCGCCATGTCGATGCGCGGCGCGAAGTACCGCTTCGGCGGCGCCACGCCCGAGGGTTTCGACTGCAGCGGCCTCGTGTTCTACGTCCATCGCCAGCTCGGCCTGAAAGTGCCGCGCACCTCGCGCGACCAGGCCGACGCCGCGGAGACGGTGAAGGTGCGCAAACTGCGCCGCGGCGATCTCGTGTTCTTCAGGATCGGCGGCTCGAGCGTCAATCACGTGGGCATCTACATCGGCAAGCGGCGCTTCGTGCACGCGCCCGGCGCGGGAAAAGCCGTCACGGTGAATTCTCTCGACGACGAGTTCTACGCGGATGCATTTTCTTCCGCGGGCCGCTTCTGGAATCGATTGCCGGAATAGTTGCGGCGCGACAAATCGTTATGTCGCATTTCTCTTAGTGCACCGCATATTTCGGTCTGCGAACTGCGACAGCGTGCTCAATCCGCTCGTTGACCGTATACCCGTGCCTTCGCACACTCCGACAGCGAGTGAGACAGAATCCCACCCGGGAAGGGGTGAGATTCCACAGGGAAATTTTCCGGGGAAAGATCGACCGACATGAGCGCAAAGCCCGACTACGTCGTCAATACACTGACGCGGCCCACCGGAGCCGCCACGGGCGGGTTCGTCATCAATCTCACGTCCTCGACCACGCCGATGGCGTTGTCGCAGCCCAAGGATCCCACGCTCGCGCAGTACACGTTCTTCGTGAGCCGCCGTCGCGAAGACGGCCGCGAACGCTTCCGCCTGCACATGGGCTACTTCGAAACGCTGCAGGCCGCCGAGGAAATGCTCGCGGTCGTGCGCGAGGTGTATCCGAGTGCCTGGGCCGGCGAAGCGCCCGGCAAGAAACTCCGCCCGAAGGAGACCGCGCCCGTCCCGGCCGCCACGGCTCCCGCGTCGGCAAAGTCCGAACCCGTCGCGGCCGCGCCCGCGAAGCCGGCGCCGGCTCCCGAGCCCGTCGCCGCGAAGCCCGCGCCCGCGCCGACACCGGCCGCGAAGCCGCTGCCGCCGATCGAAGTCTCCATCACGCCGCCGGCCGCGCCCGCCGCGCCGCATCCGTTCGCCTCGACGCCGCCGCCGGTCGCGAAGACCGCCGCGGACGACGAACCTTTCCTGCTGATCGACGACGCGCCGGCCGCCGCCGCGCCCGAATTCAAACCGATGGACGTGCCGGTGGTGCATCCGCCGGTAGTTAGCCCGCCGGCCGCGAAGAAGGCCGAGCCGGCCCGCCCGGCGACCACGCCGGTCGCAAAGCCGCCGACTCCGAAATCAGAAGCTGCGAAATCGGAAGCGCCGAAACCCGCCGCCAAACCCGCGCCCGCCGCCGCGAAGCCCGCCGCGCCGAAGGCGCAGCCCGCGAAGCCGCCGGCGGTCGCGCCGAAGATCGCCGCGCAGGTCAGCGCGCCCGCGTTGACGGCGTCCGCGCCGGCCACGCAGAAGCCGCAGGCGCCCGCGACGCAGGCCGCCCAGACTCCCGCCGCGCCGCCGAAGGCGCCGCCGGCCGAACCGACCGTGATGATGCCGGCGCCGACGATGACCGCCGCCGCCGCCGTCAACAGCGTGCGCCAGGTCATCGAGGAACTCGACGACCTGACCGACACGCAGACGATCCGCCTGCTCGAACGCCATACGCCGTACAAGGAAGGCTCGCAGGAAGCGAGCGCCGACGAGGCGATCCGCGTGGTCAAGCCGGACGACGCCGTGGCGATGCAGGCCATCAAGAGCGACGTCAAGCGCAACGCGCCCGTGCTCTTCGCCGTGCAGCTCGACTGGTCCGTCACGCCGTTCGACATGGCGAAGGTCGCGCCGCTCGCCATCTTCAACGCCTACACGCTGTACACCACCGAAGCGAATCGCGAGGGCCGCACCTGGTACGGCCTGCGTCTCGGCTTCTTCAGCGATGCGGTCTCCGCGAAGCAGGTGGCGTACTACGTGCGCTCCGATTTCAAGACCGTCTCCGTCGTGCCCGTCACGACGATCGAGAAGGAACGCGCCACCGACCTGAACGCCGAACGCAGCGGCATCCACCGCGCAGTGAACGTGAAGCAGGGCGCCGCGCCGACGCCGCAGTCGATGACCTCGTCGAACGCCAGCGGCGTGTTCAAGCTGCTCGAAGACGACACGCCCGCGCAGATCGTGCAGGACGTGGACGGCGAGATGTCGCCGCGCTTCTTCAAGCAGAACGACAAGCCCGCCGCGCCGGCCCCGGCTCCCGCCGCCGCAGCGCCGGCCCCCGAACTCAAGAAGCCCGCGTCCAACAAGCGCAAGCCCGGTGCCAAGGGCGTGCGCCGCGACGCGCACCAGCAGGTGGACGAAGAGACGCTGGACCAGACGCTCGAAATCCTCGGCGCCAGCACGCTCGAAATCCAGACGGACAAGGCCGGCGACACCGGCGTGCGTCACCTGCGCGTGAAGATCGACAAGAAGGGCTCGAAGTTCGCGTCGCTGATCGACCGCCTGTCGGGGAAGAAGCCGAACCCGTTCTAGGTCGGTCGCGCCCTCTAGCCAGGGCTGTCGAATTCCGGTCTCCTCGCTCGACCAGTTACCGACACAACGGTAACAACGAGAGAGGAGATTCCCATGCCCAGCACCATCCGCCTGCACCGCGTCTTCGCCGCGCCGCCCGAGCGCATCTACAAGGCCTTCACCGACGCCGACGCGCGCTGCAAATGGCTGCCGCCGTACGGCTTCACCGCGAAGATGCATTCCGACGACCAGCGCGTCGGCGGCAGCTACAAGATGTCGTTCACGAACTTCTCCACCGGCTCGAGCAGCTCGTTCGGCGGTGAATACAAGGAGCTCGTGCCCGGCGAACGCGTGCGTTACACGGACAAGTTCGACGACCCGAACCTGCCCGGCGCGATGAACGTCACCGTCACGTTCAAGAAGACGGTGGTCGGCACCGAGGTCGACATCACGCAGGAAGGCGTGCCGGACGTCATCCCGGCCGCGGCCTGCTACCTCGGCTGGCAGGAATCGCTGGCGCAGCTCGAGCTGCTCGTCGAGCCCGAGATCCCCGACGGCGGCTAGACGATCTTCACCTCGACGCCGCGCGCGCGCATCGACTTGATGGCGCGCGCGTCGGCGCCGCGGTCCGTGATCAACAGGTCGACCTGGTCGACGTTCGAGATCACCGAGAGATTCCGCCGCAGCAGCTTCGACGAGTCCGTCACCGCGATCACGCGGCGCGCGATGCGGATCATCTGCGCATTCAACTGTGCCTCGAGCACGTGCGGCGTCATCAGTCCCACTTCCGGATCGAGGCTGTCGACGCCGAGGAACAACGTGTCCGCCTGCAGGTCGCGGATCGCGTTCTCCGCCGGCGGTCCGGACAGCGACCACGACCGCCGCCGCAACATGCCGCCCGGGATGATCAACGTGATGAACGGCGCGCTGGCCAGCAGCACGGCGATGTTCAGCGCGTTCGTGATCACGTTCAGCGACTGGAATTTCAGGCCGCGGATCAGCCGCGCGAGCTCGGCGGTGGTGGTGCCCGAGTCGAGGATGATGGTCTGGCCGTCCTCGATGAACTCGACCGCTGCGGCCGCGATGCGCGCCTTCTCCGCGCGGTGGAAGTTCTGCTTGATGTCGATCGGCAGTTCTTCGCTCTCGCCGCGCGGCAGCGCGCCGCCGTGCACGCGCACCAGCGCGCCGATGTCGTCGAGCGCGGAGAGATCGGAACGCACCGTCACCGTCGACACGCCGAAGCGGCGCGCCAGCTCGGCAACGCTGACCTGCGGTTGTTCCTGCAGCAGCCCGCGGATCGCGCGGCGTCGCTGTTCCAGGCCCATCGGTTCGCTGCGTTTTCCCACGCGTTCCCGTCCCCATAACGAAAGCAAACGAAAGTTATTTGTTCTTGCGAAAAACCGCAAATAGCCTTGGCGCATCGGTCATTGGCCATCGGTCATCGGAAAGCTCGGGGAGTCGTCATGAAAAAGAATCCATTCGTCCTGGCGCTGGTCGCGCTGGCTGGCGGGCCCGTGCTCGCCGACGACACGCCGGCCGCGCCGGCCATGTCGTCCGAGGGCGAAATCGAAACCGTCACCGTGGTCGGCACGCGCGCGGCGCTGGTCGAGTCCCGCGACCTGAAGAAGAACGCCACCGTCGTGCAGGACTCGATCGTCGCCGAAGATCTCGGCCGCTTCCCCGATGCCAACGTCGCCGACTCGCTGTCGCACGTCACCGGCATCACGATCTCGCGCACGCGCGGCGGCGAAGGCCAGTACGTGAGCGTGCGCGGCCTCGGCCCCGCGTACAGCATCGTGACGCTGAACGGCCGCATCCTCGCCACCGACGGCGACGGCCGCGAGTTCGCGTTCGACGTGTTGCCGTCGGAGGTCATCTCCGGCGCCGACGTCTACAAGTCCGCCGACGCCACGCAGCTCGAGGGCAGCATCGGCGGCACGATCAATCTCTCCTCGGCCAAGCCGCTGTCGACCCCGGGCCAGCATCTGCACTTCTCGGTCGACGGCGACTACAACGATCTGTCGGAGGACAAGGGCTACAAGGCCACCGCGGCGTTCAGCACCACGTTCGCGGGCGACACGATGGGCCTGTTGCTGACCGCGACGTACCAGGACGTGACCGACCGGTCGGACGCCGTGCAGGAGTTCTCGGTCAATCCCGATTCGCCGGGCGAGTTCGACGCGAACGGCGACGGCGAGATCTCCGCCGACGAAAGCAACCTGCTCGGCCTGTGTTGCACGAGCTTCGGTGCGCGCGTGCAGAAGAAGCAGCGCAGCGGCGCCACGGCCGTATGGCAATGGCAACCCAGCGACTCCTTCACCACCAGTGTCGACGCGTTGTTCACGCGCCTCGACGCGCCGACCGTCGGTTACTACGAGTCGTACTACGTCGAGGACTCCATCCTCGACGAGGACACCGGCCTGCATCGCTGGAGCGACGTGAGCATCCGCGACCACTGGGTCACGGGCATGACCGTCGCCGAGCTGGTCCCCGAGCTGTCGACGATCACCGAGTACCGCGTCGTCGACACCACGCAGTTCGGCTGGAACGCGCAGTGGAAGCCGACGGACGGCCTGACGCTGAACTTCGACGCGTACCGCTCCGAGTCCACGCGGGATTCCGGCGGCAAGGACACGTGGGTGGTCTCGGGCATCGGCGGCGATCACACGGGCCGCGTCGACATGCGCAACAACGGGCTGCCGAACATCTCGGTCACGCTCGAGGACGGCCGCGATCTCGCCACCGCGTTCGACGCGCGCGAGCTCGGCGACGCAGATTACGGCCTGCACTACATCGGTCTCTCGGGCACGGACGTCAACGACCGCGTCACCGGCTTCACGGTCGGCGGCCAGTGGACCCTCGACAGTGGCGCGTTCAAGGGAATCGACTTCGGCGCGGCGCGCACCGAGCGTGGCAAGACGCGGCGGACCATCGAGAACGACACGAACGGCGGCTCGTGCCAGTACTGCAACCTGTACACGACCACGTTCGCGAGCCTCGGCGCCCAGGTCGTGCACCCGGTGTCGCTGCCGAACTTCATGCGCAACGCCGGCGGCTCACAGCCGCGCAACTTCGTGCGCTTCGACGTGAAGAACTATCTCGCCGCGCTGCACGCGCTCGACGGCCAGCCGATCCTCGACGAGAACGGCGACCCGACCGGCGACGTCTTCGACGCCGACAACACGCTGCCCGAGTTCAACCCGGTGCAGTCGTACGACGTGCAGGAGAACACCAACGCCGTGTACGCGCGCGCGGACTTCGGCGGCGACCAGTGGTTCGCGAACGTCGGCGTGCGCTGGATCGACACGGACACCACGGCGCGCACGGCGGTGAACACCATCGTGCGTGTCGTCGACCCGACGCCGGAGATCCCGACCTCGAGCCCCGACGTCACGTACAGCGAGGCCGACCCGCTCACGCAGAAGGGAAGCTACAGCAAGTTGCTGCCGTCGCTGAACGTCGGGCTGTGGCTGCGCGAGGACCTGCTGCTGCGCGGCGCCGTGGCGAAGACCATCGCGCGCCCGTCGCTGAACCAGCTCGCGCCGACGCGCACCGACAACACGCTTGACCGCACGTTCTCCGTGTTCTACGACGGCAACGCGGATCTCGATCCCGTCACCGCGACGCAGGCCGATCTTTCGCTCGAGTGGTACTTCACGCCGAAGTCGATCGTGAACGCGGCCGTGTTCTGGAAGGACATCCAGGACTTCATCACCTACCAGCTGCTCGAGAACCAGGACATCGGCGTGGTGGCGAGCATCGGCGGCGGGCCCGACCAGCCGCTGCTCTACGACGTGAGCCGGCCGATCAACGGCGACAAGGCCAAGGTGCTCGGCTTCGAGCTCGGCGCGCAGCACTTCTTCCCGAATGGCTTCGGCGCGCGCGGCAGCTTCACGTACACCGACACGAAGGCGTACGTCGACGGCGTGCACGTCGGCCAGCTCGAGGGCGTGTCGAAGTCGGCGCTGTCCGTCGCGCTGCTGTACGAAACGGAGCGCTGGGATGCGCAGGTCGCGGCCGACTACAGCGGCGAATACACGGTGCTCAACGACGCGGTCGGCGGGTTGTCGCAGATCGGCAAGCCGATCACCTGGGTCACCGCGTCCGTCGCGTACAAGATCGACGACAACATCGGCGTGTCGCTCGAAGGCCGCAACCTCACGGACGCGTACTACGAGTCGACGCTCAGCCGCGACGACATCCTCGCGGGCTTCGAGACCTGGGGCCGCAGCGTGATCCTCGGCGTGAACGTGAAGTTCTGAGGTTTCCGCGCCGGTCCCGCCGCGTCACTTCGCGGCGGGTACCAGTGCGCGGTAGATAGGCTCGTTCCAGCGGTCCGCGTCGATCTCGTAGACGACGAAGTTGCTGTCGAACTGCCAGTAGGTGAACGCCCAGCCGCGCTTCTCGGCGGCGCGGGCCACGGCGGCGGTGTACTTCACGCGGTCTTCCTGCGGTGCCTTGTCGTAGGCGCCGAACTCGCCGAGCAGGATGGGGCGGTCGTGCTGCTTCGCCCATGCCTGGGCCTTGTCGAAGTTCTCGTCGATCTTCGCGTAGTCGGCCGCCGTGCCCCAGTGGATGCCGGAGAGATTCGTGTACTCCGGCGACCAGCGCGCGCCCTGGTGCGTGAACTCGTGCGGCTCGTAGTAGTGGACGGTCACGATGATGTGGCGGTCCTTCTCCGGTAGTTCGAGCTGCGGCAGGTGCGAGATGTTGTTCCAGAACGCCGGGCCGATGACCACGTTGCGCGTGGGGTTGGTCTTGCGGATGATGGCCAGCGCCTCGGGGATCAGCGCGTTCCAGTGGTCATCCATCGCGCGGCTGGGTTCGTTGAGGATTTCGTAGACGACATTGCCCGGGGCGTCCTTGTAGTGCTCGGCCACCTGGCTCCAGAACGCGAGCACGTGCGCGCGGCAGCTCGCGGCGTCCTGGCTGCAGTGTTCGTAGTCGTGCTCGTCGAGGATGACGTTGAGGCCTTGTTTGACGGCCTCGTCGACCAGCGCGTCCAGCGTCGCGTACCAGCTCGCGGGCAGCTGCATCTTCTCGTTCATCGGCCGGAAGCCGTAGAGATTGATGCGGACGGTGTCGAAGCCGCCGTCCTTGATGATCTTGAAATGGCGGGGCTTGAAGCGCGCCTTCGTGGCGTCCTGCCAGATCGGGTCGTAGCCGACGATGTTCACGCCGCGCTTCATCTGCGCGACCTGGGCGGCGGCGGAGAGGGGTTGGTCGGCGGCAGCCGAGACCAGGGCTGCGCCGGCCAGCAGCGTGGCAAACAGGAATTGCTTCATCGTCGTTCCCCCGTCGTCGAACTATTTCGTCCCGAACAGCGCCTCGAGCGCTGCCTTCGCGGCGTCCGCTTCCCCCGTCGGCGCGACGTACGCGCCGACCTTCGGCTTGAAGTGATCGCAGAAGTTGGCCTTCGTCTTGTCGCGGACTTCCTCGGCGGTCGGCTCGCGGCAGTGCTTGGCGACGCGCGTGTCGTATTCGACGCACAGGCGGCAGACGTGCAGCTCGGAGTGGCAGGCCTTGCATTCGTCGAGACGGCGCAGCGGCAGGCTCAGTGCTTCGAGCGAGGCGCCGCATTTCCAGCAGGTGAGGCCGTGTGCCATGGGGCGGGAGTTTGCCCGCCGACCCCGCCAAAAAACAGGGCCGATTGCCGCCGCTCTTGACCCGGACCTTGCGTCATACCCTAGGCTGCACCGCGTGACGAAGAAGAAGCCCACACCGGCCACTGGACTGTCTGCCGCCGACTGCGCACGCCGCACCGGACTCACGATACGCGCCCTGCGTGTCTATGAGCGCGCCGGGTTGCTTAAGCCCGCGCGCAATGCGAAGTCGTGGCGCGTGTACGGACCGGCCGAGCTGGAACGGCTGAACATCATCACCGCGCTGAAGGGCTTCGGCCTGACGCTGGCGCAGATCCGCCGGTCGTTCGGTGCCACGCCGCCCGCGCTGGCCGCGGTGCTCGACCTGCAATTGAAGACCTGGGCGGCGAAACGGCTGGCCGCGGACCGCGCGATCGCGCGAATCCAGGCGGCGACCGCGCGCCTGCGCGCGCGCACGAATCTTTCCGTCGAAGAACTCTGCGAACTCACGAGGAACACCGAGATGACCAACATGCAGGCGGCGATCCGCGAGCTGATCAACCGGCACGTCACGCCGGAACAGGAGCGCGAGTGGCTGACCTATCTCGCGGAACGTGGCACCGCGGCGGCGATGGTCGGCGAGGAGCACCAGGCGATGTACCGGCAACACGCCGAGGAGTACCACGCGTTGATGAAGCGCGGCGACGCGCCGGATTCGGAGGCGGTGCAGGCCGTCACCGAGCGGTCGATGGCGGTCTGGCTGAAGAGCGATCAACGGCAGCGGCAGCTCGAGCAGCTGGCGTGGAATCCGGAGGTGACGCGCGCCTGGTTCGCGGTCGGCGGCAAACTACTGGCGCGTTCGGTGGTGCCGGGGGACGCGGCGGAGGCGGAGCGGCTCGCGGCGTTCATTCACGCGGCGCGCGTCGCGTCGCGGTCGGCGAACCTGATGCGACCGATCGTGCACGAAGCGCTGCGGCTGCGGGAGGTCGGGACGCGGCTCGGTTCGCCGGAGGCGCGGCGATTGGCGGCGCGGTATGCGGAGGTCTGCGCGGAGCTGGGTGCCGGCGATCCGGCGGTGCATGCGCGCTGGATCGCGGCGTTCGCGGAGGTGCCGGAGGAGGTGCGGGCGGGGTGGGAGTATTTGTCGCACCTGTAGGTTGCGGCGTAATTGGGGACGTACCCTAATTTCGTTGTAACAATCGCCCGCGCCAAGGTGTTACACGCCGATTCCGCCGATTGTTAAAACGAAATTAGGGTACGTCCCCAATTACGTACTGCGCTCCGCCAGGAACTCCTTCAACACCACGCCCGTGTGCGACTTCTTCTCCTTCGCAACCGCCGACGGCGGCCCCGCCGCGACGACCTTGCCGCCGCCCGTGCCCGCCTCGGGACCCATGTCGATGATCCAGTCGGCCTCGGCCATCACGTCGAGGTTGTGCTCGACGACGACGACCGAATTCCCCGCATCGACCAGCCGATGCAGCACGTGGATCAGCTTCTCCACGTCGGCCATGTGCAGGCCGACCGTCGGTTCGTCGAGCACGTACAACGTGTGCTGCGGCTTCTGGCGCGGCGCGCGCCGCTCGGGCCCGCGCACCTTCGCGAGCTCCGTGACCAGCTTGATTCGCTGCGCCTCGCCACCCGACAACGTCGGCGACGGCTGTCCCAGCGTGAGATAGCCGAGCCCCACGTCCTGCAGCAGCTGCAGCGCGTGATGGATCGACGAGTGCGCCTGGAAGAACTCGACCGCATCGTCGATGTTCATCTCCAGGAGATCGCCGATCGACTTGCCGCGCCAGAGAATGCTCAACGTCTCCGCGTTGAAACGCCGCCCGTTGCAGGTGTCGCACAGCACCTTTACGTCGGGCAGGAAGTTCATCTCGATGGTCTGCATGCCCTGCCCATCGCAGGCATCGCAGCGGCCGCCCGCCGTGTTGAAGCTGAAGCGGCTGGTGGTGTAGCCGGCGATCTTCGACTCGGTGGTGTTCGCGAAGATCTTGCGGATGTCGTCCCAGAAGCCGATGTAGGTCGCCGGACACGAGCGCGGCGTCTTGCCGATCGGCGTCTGGTCGACCTCGAGCACGCGGTCGATCAGTTCCACGCCGCGCACGGCGGCGACGCCCTGCAGCTCGGGTAGTTTGCTGCCCTTCTTGTCCATCTTCTGGGGCTTCGCGACCAGCCGGCGCAGGTTGGTGTACAACACGTCGCGCGCGACGGTGGACTTGCCGGACCCGGAGACGCCCGTCACCACGACCAGGCGACCGACCGGGATGCCGACGTCCTCGCGGTGCACGTTGTGCAGCTCTATCTTCTCGAGCTGCAGGCGCGGCGCCTTGCTGCTGGTCGGGCGGCGCGGCTCGTCGGAGTGCCGCAGCGGGTTCGCGAGGAACCGGCCCGTCAGCGACGCGGGGTTCTTCTTCAGATCGTCGACGTCGCCCGCGGCCACGACCTGGCCGCCGCGCACGCCGGCGCCGGGCCCGAGATCGATCACGTGGTCGGCGCGGCGGATCGTGTCCTCGTCGTGTTCGACGACCACCAGCGTGTTGCGATGCCTGGCGAGCTCGGCCAGCGCGTCGAGCAGCACGCGGTTGTCGCGCGGATGCAGGCCGATCGTCGGCTCGTCGAGCACGTAACACACGCCCTGCAGGTTCGAGCCGAGCTGCGCGGCCAGGCGGATGCGTTGCGCCTCGCCGCCCGAGAGCGTGGGCGCGGCGCGGTCGAGCGGTAGATAGCCGAGGCCGACGCGCTGCAGGAACGCGAGCCGCGACTTGATCTCGGCCATGAGGTCGCGGGCGATCTCGGCTTCGCGCTTCGTCAGCTTGAGCCTGTCGATCAGCGCGACGGTGTCGTCGATGGCCTGCGCGGTGAGCTGCGCGATGTTGAGGTCGCGGAACTTCACGTGCAGCGCGACGGGGTTCAGGCGCTGGCCGTGGCAGGTCTCGCAGGCGTGCGCGTCGCCTTCGAGCCACTCGTTCCAGGCGGTTTCCTCGCCGCTCTGCTCGGCGTCGAAGCCCTCGATCTCGAGGCCGGTGCCGAAGCAGTCCTCGCACCAGCCGTGCTTGGAGTTGAACGAGAACAGGCGCGGATCGAGCTCGGCGAAGCTGGTGCCGCAGGACGGGCAGGCGCGCTTGATCGAGAACACCTGGACCTTCGGCTTCTTCGCCTCCGTGTCCAGCACGTGCAGCAGGCCCTTGCCGAGGTCGAGCGCCTTGATCACGTTGCGTTCCAGCGAGTCCGCGTTCTCCTTGCTGACGTGGATCTGCGCGACCGGTAGTTCGATCGTGTGTTCCTTGAAGCGGTTGAGGCGCGGCCACTGGTACGTAGTCAGCATCTCGCCGTCGACGCGCAGGTGTTTGTAGCCGCGCGCGTTGGCCCATTTCGCGAGCTCGGTGTAGTAACCCTTGCGCGCGACGACCAGCGGCGCGAGCAGCGTGACGCGGCCGCCCTTGTGCTGCTTCAGCAGGCGCTCGGCGATGGTCGCCGGCGTCTGCGGTTCGATCGCGACGTCGCAGGTGGGGCAATACTGCGTGCCGAGCTTCTGATAGAGCAGGCGGAAGAAGTGGTAGATCTCGGTCAGCGTGGCGACGGTGCTTTTGCGGCCGCCGCGGCTGGTGCGCTGCTCGATGGCGACGGTCGGCGGGATGCCGTAGATCGCGTCGACGTCCGGGCGCGATGCCGGCTGCACGAACTGCCGCGCGTACGCGTTCAGGGATTCGAGATACCGGCGCTGGCCCTCGCTGAAGATGATGTCGAACGCGAGCGTGGATTTGCCGGAGCCGGAGACGCCGGTGACGACCGTGAACGCCTCGCGCGGGATCTCGACGTCGACGTTGCGGAGGTTATGTTCGCGGGCGTTGTGGATGACGATGGCGGGGACTGTACCCTTTTCCGAGTACGCCCCCTCCGAATCGGCGACGCCCGATCGCGAAAAGGGGACTGTCCCCATTGGGCTACGAAGCGCCTCTTCGTAGTCGCGCAGCGCCTTCCCCGTATGCGACACGGGATGCGCCTCCACCTGCGCCGGCGTCCCCGCCACGACGATCTCGCCACCGCCATCGCCGCCTTCCGGGCCCAGGTCGATGACCCAATCCGCCGCGCGGATCACGTCGAGGTTGTGCTCGATCACCAGCAGCGAATGCCCGATCTTCAGCAGCTTGCGGAACGCGCGCAGCAGTTTGGCCACGTCGTCGAAGTGCAGGCCGGTCGTCGGTTCGTCGAACAGGAACAGCTTGCCGCGGATCGACGGCGTGTCGTCCGCCGCGGCCTCGGCCAGGTGCCCCGCGAGCTTCAGCCGCTGCGCCTCGCCGCCGGACAACGTGGGCACCGGCTGCCCCAGCTTCACGTACTCGAGGCCCACGTCTACGAGCGGCTGCAGCCGGATCGCGACGTTGGAGTTGTCCTTGAAGAACACCAGCGCCTCGGTGACCGTCATGTCGAGCACGTCGGCGATGTTCTTGCGCGAGCCATCCGCGCCTTCGCGGCGGATCTCCAGCGTCTCGGCGCGATACCGCTTGCCGTCGCAGTCCGGGCAGCGCAGGTACACGTCCGACAGGAACTGCATCTCGACGTGTTCGAAGCCGTTGCCGTTGCAGGTGGGGCAGCGGCCCGTGCCGCTGTTGAAGCTGAACGTGCCCGGCGTGTAGCCGCGCGTCTTCGCCGACGCCTCGGCGGCGAACAACTCGCGCACGATGTCGAACGCGCCGACGTAACTCGCCGGATTCGACCGCGTCGTCCGGCCGATCGAACTCTGGTCGATCATCACCACGTCGTCGACCAGCTCCGCACCGTCGAGGCGGTCGAACGTGCCGGGCATCTCGCTCGGCTGTCCCAACGCCTTGCGCATCGCCTTGTACAACACGTCCTCGATCAGCGTGGACTTGCCCGAACCCGACACGCCCGTGATGCACACCAGCCGCCGCAGCGGGAATTCCACGTCGACGTTCTTGAGGTTGTGCTGCGTGACGCCGCGCAGCTTGATCGCCTTCTGCGACGGCACCATGCGCGCCTTCGGCGGCTCGTTCTCGACCTTCGGCTGCGGCGCCGCGCGCGGCGCCACCTGCTTCCTGCCCGACAGGTACTGGCCGGTCAGCGATTTCGGATTCGCGCGCAGCTTCTCCGGCGTATCGAACGCGACGATCTCGCCGCCGCGCTCGCCGGCGCCCGGGCCGAGATCCAGGATGCGGTCCGCGGCCAGCATGATCTGCGGATCGTGCTCGACGACCACCAGCGAGTTGCCCGCGTCGCGCAGCCGGTGCATCACCTGCGTGACGCGCTGCATGTCGCGCGGATGCAGGCCGATCGACGGCTCGTCGAGCACGAACAACGTGTTCACCAGCGACGTGCCCAGCGCCGTCGTCAGGTTGATGCGCTGGACCTCGCCGACCGACAACGTGCGCGACTGGCGGTCGAGCGTGAGATAACCGAGGCCGACTTCACAGAGATAGGCGAACCGCGCCCGCACCTCGGACAGCAGCAGGTCCGCGGCCTCGTCGAGCGGCGCGGGTAGTTTGAGCGCGGCGAAGAAATCGCGCGATTTGTCGAGCGACATCAATGCGAGGTCGTGCACGTTGCGCCCGCCGACGCGCCACAGCAACGCGTCCGGCTTCAGCCGCGAGCCGTTGCAGGCCGTGCACGGCGTGTACGCGCGATACCGCGACAGCAACACTCGCACGTGCATCTTGTACGCCTTCGTCTCCAGCCACTCGAAGAAGCGGCGCGCGCCGTACCAGACCTTCTTCTCCCACTTGCCTTCGCCCTCGATGACCCATTTCTTCTGGTCTTCGTTCAGCGCGTACCAGGGCGTGTCGAGCGGGATGCCGCGTTTCTTGGCGAACTTCACCAGGTCGTCCTGGCATTCCTTGTACGACTTCGTCTGCCACGGCTTCACGGCGCCGCCGGCCAGCGTCTTCGACTCGTCGGGGATCACCAGGCCGTAGTCGATGCCGATGATGCGGCCGAAACCGCGGCAGGTTTCGCAGGCGCCGACCGGCGAGTTGAAGGAGAACAGCGACGGCACGGGATCGCGATACGTGATGTCGCAGTCCGCGCAGTGCAGCTCGTTCGAGTACTTCCAGGACTCGATCGTCTTCGGCTCCACATCCGGGGAGGCGGCCGGCGCATCCACCACCAGCAGGTTCACGCGGCCACGGCCCATGCGCAGCGCGGTCTCGATCGACTCCATGACGCGCGCGCGTTCGGCATTGCCCAGCCGCAGCCGGTCCTGCACGACCTGCAGCGTGTCGCCGACGCGCTCGTGGATGCGCGTGTAGCCCTGCGCCTCCAGCAGCTTCCGGACCTCCGCTTCCTTGAAGTTCTTCGGCACCGGGATCGGGAAGCAGACGTACACGCGTGGATCGCCCGCGGCCGCGGCGCGAGCGGTGGCATCGGCGAAGATGCTCTCGGCGCTGTCGCGTCGTACGGGCTGGCCACAGTTCCGGCAATGCAGCGTGGCGGTACGCGCGAACAGCAGCTTCAGGTGGTCGTTGAGCTCCGTCATCGTGCCGACGGTGGAGCGCGAGGTGCGCACCGGGTTCGTCTGGTCGATGGCGATGGCGGGCGGGATGCCGTCGACGCGGTCGACCGCCGGCTTGTCCATGCGGTCGAGGAACTGGCGCGCGTAGGGCGAGAACGTCTCGACGTAACGGCGCTGGCCCTCGGCGTACAGCGTGTCGAACACCAGCGAAGACTTGCCCGATCCCGACACGCCCGTGACCACCACGAGCTCGTGCAGCGGGATGTCGAGGCTCAGGTTCTTGAGATTGTTCTGCCGCGCGCCGTGCACGGCGATGCACGCGTACTTCGACGACGCGGGGGGCTTGCGGCGGGTGGTGACGGGCTTGTCCATGTAGTGGAAAAGGGGAGCAGGCGCGGATCGGTCATTGTACCGACGCCGTCAAGAGGGCCGTGTGGGAATTCGGGTGATGGGGGCGCGGCGTCGCGTCCGGCCCGGGGAAATGCGGCGATTTTCCGGGGCTTCAAGTATCGTAAGCGCCACAAGAAGAAGGGGGATCCGTGGCAGAACAACAGGGCATCGACACCGCGCACCGGCGGGTCATCTTCGCGTCGTCGCTGGGCACCGTGTTCGAGTGGTACGACTTCTACCTGTACGGGTCGTTGGTCACCATCATCACGAAGAAGTTCTTCTCGGGGATGAACGACACCTCGGCGTTCCTGTTCGCGCTGCTGGCATTCGCGGCGGGCTTCTTCGTGCGGCCGTTCGGCGCGCTGGTGTTCGGCCGGCTCGGCGACATGATCGGCCGCAAGTACACGTTCCTGGTGACCATCGTCATCATGGGCACGTCGACGGCCGCGATCGGCCTCATCCCCACGTCCGGGCAGATCGGCG
>DATJTW010000060.1:0-34408 GCA_035502995.1 Steroidobacteraceae bacterium
ACCGCGATCGTCACCTCGGCGATGTTGCGGACCTGGCCGGTGAGGTTGGACGCGAGACCGTTGACGTTGTCCGTGAGGTCCTTCCACACGCCAGAGACACCGGTCACTTCCGCCTGGCCACCGAGCTTGCCTTCGGTACCGACCTCGCGAGCGACGCGTGTTACTTCAGAGGCGAACGAACGCAGCTGGTCAACCATCGTGTTGATGGCTTCCTTCAGCTGCAGGATTTCGCCGCGCGTGTCGACCGTGATCTTGCGCGACAGGTCGCCGCGCGCGACGGCCGTGGTGACTTCCGAGATGTTGCGGACCTGGCCGGTCAGGTTGCCGGCCATCGAGTTGACGTTGTCGGTGAGATCCTTCCAAGTGCCGGCGATGCCGGGCACGATGGCCTGGCCGCCGAGCTTGCCCTCGGTGCCGACCTCGCGCGCCACGCGCGTGACTTCGGATGCGAACGAACGCAGCTGGTCCACCATCGTGTTGATGGCTTCCTTCAGCTGCAGGATTTCGCCGCGCACGTCCACCGTGATCTTGCGCGACAGGTCACCCTGCGCGACGGCGATCGTCACCTCGGAGATGTTGCGCACCTGCGCCGTGAGGTTGCCGGCCATCGAGTTGACGTTGTCGGTGAGGTCCTTCCACACGCCGCTGGCGCCGAGCACCAGCGCCTGGCCACCCAGCTTTCCTTCCGTGCCGACTTCGCGCGCGACGCGCGTCACCTCGGAGGTGAACACGCCCATCTGCGCGATCATCTCGTTGACCACCGTCGCCGACCGCAGGAACTCGCCCTTCAGCGGGCGGCCGTCGGCCTCGAGGCTCACGCTCTGCGTGAGGTCGCCCTTCGCGACGGCAGTGATCGTCTTCGTGACCTCGGTCGTCGGCCAGAGCAGGTCGTCGATCAACGTGTTGACCGAGGTCTCCATCTCGGCCCAGGCGCCGCTGCGGCGCTCGACGGACACGCGCACGCGCGTCTTGCCTTCCTTGCCGACCATCTGGCCGGCACGCTCGAGCTCCTCGGCGATGCGCTGGTTGGAGCTCATCAATTCGTTGAACGTGTCGGCTATCTTCCCGGCGAGGCCGGTGTGGTCGGTAGCCAGGCGCGCGGAGAAGTCGCCGTCGCGCGCGGCCTGTAGCGTGCGCAGCAATTTCTTGAGGTCGAGCTCGGGCGCGGCCGCGTGAGCACCGCCGCCATTGCCGTTCGCGACCTTGAGCTTCACCACCGGCGTGCGGCGGCGCGGCGCAGCCTGACGGCCGCGTGCTGGGATATCCATGGAGCAATGCCCGACTTACTACGAGTGCGTCGGAGTCTAAAACGCTGCCCTCTGGGAAAGCTCCGCGCGTCCCTGTAGGAGGGACCTGACACGGCGGGAAAACAACGGCGCCGGCACGTGCCGGAAAATCGCGGCGACGAACCGGGGCCTCAGCGTGCGGGTTGGATGCTCACCAGCACCCGGCGGTAGCGCGTGAGCGACGGTTCGCCCTTGTCCGTGACTTCGAGGATGAAGTGCGCGAGCTCGGGTTTCGTGACCACCGGCGCCTGGAAATGCGTGCGGCGCCCGTTCTCTGCGCCCTGCGCGGGGATCGGCGCGTCGAGCGTGCCGGCCTCGGCGTAGTTGAACCAGCGATAGCTCAGGCTGTCGCCGTCGGGATCGCGCGAGCCGCTGGCGTCCAGCGTGAAACGCTCGCCGGAGGTCACCGTCAGCCGGTCCGCGTGCGCCAGCGCGGCGACGGGCGGGTGATTCGCCTTCGCGTAGGGCTGCGTCGTCCACGCGAGGCGCGCGGCGAAGTCGTGCTGGAATGCGTCGCGCCAGCGCCAGACGCTGGCGCGGAACGACGAGATCGCGGGCAGCGGCCGGAACGCGCGGCCGACGTCGTTCGCGACGTACGGCACGACGGTGTCGACGGCGTTGCTCCAGATCGGCCGCGACTCCGTTTCCACCGGCACGCCGCCGGTGAACCCGTCGGGATCCGTGTCCTTGCGCAGCGGCGTGTACAGCGCATAGCGACCGCCCCAGCCGCCCCACTCCGGGTGCTCCGGATCGGACAGGCCATTCGGGATCAGCGAGAGGAACGACGGCGTGTCGCCTTCCATGCCGTACGACACGTCCGGATACAACGCGCCGTATTCACCGTGACCCTGCTGGATGTTCTTCGCCAGCCACGCATTGCCGATGGAGGTGTTGTCGATGCCCTCCACCTTTTCCATGATCCCGCTCCAGGTGGCGTTGCCGTAGCCGCCCGGACTCACGATGTAGAAGAGATCGGGGAAGTTGCGGCGGATCCACGCGCCCGAGTCGTCCTGGTCGGAGATCGTGTACACGCGCAGCTTCGCCAGCAGCCGTTGCTGATCGGCCGGCGTGCGCGTCAGCCGCAGGTGATGCAGCGCCTGCGCCAGCGTGTTGGGTCCGCCCCAGGCCGTGACCCACAGCGGCCGCGGATCGGCGTCGTCGAGCAGGCGCAGGATCTCGGCCGAGCCCGGCGAATCCTTGCCATCGCCCACGGCGGCCAGGCCGTACGACGGCTGGCCCGCGAACACCTTCGCCTGCAGCGACTTCGCCGTCGGATACCCCGGCTCGTGCTTGAGCAGGTTCGGCTGCACGCGGCCGTAGGCGTCGAGGATCCTGCGCACGGACTCCGGGTGGATCTCGTTGCGCATGTGGATCGACGTCGTGGCGACGATCGCCTCGATGTCGATCTGGTTCGCGTACAGGAACAGGCGGACGAACGACATCGTGTCGTCCGGCTCGTTCTCGACGTCCGAGAGGATGACGACGCGTTGTTTGACCGTGCCGATGGGAGCGCTGTCGTCCGTGCGCAGCGCGGACGACGCATCGGCATTGGCCGCACACAGCGGCGCCGCGACGACCAGCGCCGCGAGCAACGGACCGAGCGCCTTCACGGCGCGACCGCAGGTGCGGCAGCTCGCTCCGGCTTCTGCGCCGCCACCTGCGCGCGCAGCTCCCGCAGCTTCGACTTGATCTCGCCGGCGTTCTTGTTGCCCATGCGAATGAGCAGCTTCTGCCCGGCGGACAGTTCCTCGAGCTGCGGATCCGCGTATTCGTAGAACACGCGCGGCTGCGCCAGCTTGATCGGCCCCTTCGGCTCGGGCGTCGCCAGCAGGTGGTCGATGACGTCCACCAGCCGGTCGTTGAAGTAATCGCCCGGGTAACCCAGCTCCTCATAGGACTGCTGGAACAGCGGGTAGTAATGCAGGTACAGCGCGGCGAGCTGTTTGGTGTCGGTCGACTGCACGAGTTTCACGAGCGGCGCGTAGCGCGCGAAGTTCTTGTCGCTGAGCGTCAGCGTGTCGCCATCGCCTTCCACGACGAAGGCGCCGCCGGTCGGCTTCAGCGGCCGGCGCTCGACGGCGACCTTGGCGCGCGCCAGGTTGTCGACGGTGACGACGATGTTCCGCACCAGCTTCTCGGGCACCAGGTACTGGTCGAGCGTCTTCGCGTCGGCGAGCTTGCCGAACGATTCGCGCAGCGGCGCATCGCTGTCGTCGAGCAGCGGCAATGGCGCCTTCGCGAGGTCGTCGTCGCCGGGCAGCGGGTTGCGGATCTTCGGTTCTTCCGCCGGCGCCGGCAGCGGCGCGGGCGCGGGTTCGACCTTGGCCACCGGCGGCGGTGGCGGCGCCTGGTCGCGGAAGTAGAAGTAATAGCCGGCGCCGATGCCGGCCAGCACCACGATGCCGCCCACGACCCACGCCGCGCGCGGGATCGTCGGTTCCTCGATCGGCTTCCACTCTTCCATCGTGCGCCCCTCTAACTGCGGATCACGAGGTCGAGCTTACCCTCTCTCCTTTCGACACTCACGCTGACGCTGGAGCCGTGCCGGCGCACGGTGAAATCGACCGACGCCTCGGCGACGGTCAGGTTGCGCACGCGGATCTCGTCGAAGTCGTCCGGCACCACCGGGTGCGCCAGCACGACCTGACGGTCGATCGCGTCGATCGAGATGCCGAGGATGCTCTGGAGCATCAGGAACGTCGCGCCGGCCGACACGGCCTGCGGCGAACAGGCCACCGGGAAGTTCAGCGGCGGCTCGCGGCCGCGGCGGCGGAAGCCGCAGAACAGCTCCGGCAGTCGCAGGTGATCGAAGTGCTGCGCGGCCTCGAACTGCGCGTTGAGGATGCGCAGCGCGAATTGTTTGTCGTCGTAGCGCGCCGCGCCGGCGGCCAGCAGCGCGTTGTCGTGCGGCCACACGCCGCCGTTGTGATACGACATCGGGTTGTAGCGAAGCTCGCTCTCGGAGACCGTGCGCACGCCCCAGCCGGAGAAGAACTGCTCGTCGCCGAAGCCGGCGATGATCTGGCGGCCGCGCTCCGAATGCGCGATGCCCGTGTACAGGCAATGGCCGACGTTCGACGTGCGCACGCGGCAGGGCTGCTTCTCGCCGTCCAGCGCCAGCGCGAACGTCTCGATGTCCGGGCACCAGAACGCGGTGTTGAAGCGCGACTGCAGCGCCTGCGCCGCCTCGACCAGCGCGATCGCGCGCGGCATCTCGCCCAGCGAGCGCGCGATGCGCGCGGCGAACAGCTTCGCCGCGTACACGTAGCCCTGCACCTCGCACAGCGCCAGCGGCCCGGCGGCGATGCGGCCGTCGGCGTGGAACACCGCGTCGGGTGCGCTCTTCCAGCTGGTCTGCGGCGGCTGCCCGACGCGGTTGCGCGTCTCGACGAAGCCGTCGCCGTCCTGGTCGCCGTACACGTCGATCCACGACAGCGCCGCGGTGATGTTCGGCCACAGCTCGGCGATGAAATCGAGATCGGCGGTGCGCGCGTAGTACGCGCCGGCCAGCAGCACGAACAGCGGTGTCGTGTCGACGCCGAAGTAGTTGGGCGCGATGTCGCCGCCGCGCGCCTCGTTGAGGATCTTGCCCGGCTCGGCGCCGCTGGCGGCGAACGTGTCGGCACTCTGCGTCGCAGCGAGATACCGCAGCGTGTCGCGCGCGACGTGCGGCCACATCCACAGGGTCTGCAGCGCGGTGATGATGGCATCGCGGCCGAACGCCGCGTCGAGCCACGGCAGGCCCGCGGCGGGCACGTTGCCGTGCGGCGTCGTGGTCAGCAACATGCCGACGTCGGACGCCGAGCGCTGGATCCAGGCGTTGAACGCCGAATCGGTGGATTCGATCTGCGTCTGCGGGCGGCGTTCGTTGCGCGCGATCTCCTCGGCCGCGGACAGCGAGCGGTTGAACGTCGAGATCTGCACCGGGCTGGTCGCCGACCGGCAGCCGATGGCGATCGCGATGGTCTTCTCGCCGCGGCTGCCGATCTGCAGCTTGTAGCGCAGGCTGTCCGCCGAGATCGCATCCGGCGTCGTGTGGCAGTCGACGACGGTCTCGCGCACCAGCTCGTCGGCGCCGAGATAACCCTGCGTGACGCTGTCCTTCTCGACGCGTTCGAACCGAGCCCGGCCCGCGTCGACGCGCCGCTGCGCGCGCACGTCGACGATGTTCTCGAAGTCCGAGCCGAAGCGGATCACCAGCTCCGTCGAGACCGTGTGCAACGCGAAATTGCGCACGCGGATCATCTCGTGACACACGCCGGCCCAGATGAAGCGCGAGCGCGTGATGTACAGGGTGCCGCGCGGCAGCACGATGCGGCCCGCGTCGCCGCGCACGTCCGGGTTCGTCAGGTTGAACGTCAGGAGGACGTTGTCCTCGCGCGGATTCACGGCCAGCAGCAACGGGCGCAGCGAGCCGAGCGTCAGCGTCAGCCGCGACAGATGCCGTACGCCGGCGCGATACAGGCCCGCCTCGCTGCGCGCCTCCGCGTCGATGTCGCCGATCTCGTTGAACAGGCCGAAGCAGTCGTCGTGCTTCAGCGTGTACGGCGCGTCGCCGCTCTGCACGTCGGCGGTGACGACCTGGTGCAGGTTCTCGGGTGCGAAGGCGGGTTCAGAGGCCAAGGGGGCGGGCCCTCGCGACCGTGATTCGCGTTCGCAGCACGGTGACCCCCTTCACCCGCGACTGCCAGACCACCGTGGTGGCGGGAACCTTGCGGCCGAATCTGCGCGACACCCACCCGCCCTGCCCGGCGGTTCCGGCGCGATGAATGTCAACGCGTTCCAGCTCTTCGAGGAATTCCATCAGTACCTGTGTCTTGCCGGCGAGGATCTTCAGGCCGTTCTCCGTGCGCTCGACCTGGCAGTCCTCGGCGAAATGCCAGAAGCGCTGCGCGACGTGCTCGCCGTCGCAGCGGAGCATGTCCGCCACCTCGACCGTCTGCCGCGCGGGATCGAACACGATCTCGCGACGGTGCGTCACCGGATCGGGGAGCCGATCGTAACCGGTGTGCTCGCCGACGAAACGCTGTCGCCCCGCGCCGACTTCGAACTCGATGCAGCGCGCCTTCGCGTGATCGGTCCACATGAAGTTGCCGGCCTGCACCGACTGGTCCGCACCGTCGATGCCGACGGTGTTGTGCGCCGACGTGCCGCGGAAATACCGCCGCCACTCGGGCTCGGTGTGATACGCGTACGTGCCCGGGTCGACGAGGATCTCGCGGTCGCCGACGTTCAGCGTGAACGCCAGCGCATCGGCGTGGCCATGCGCGGCGATGCTGAGATAGCCGAGCGGCCCGGCATCGACCAGCAAACGCACTTCGTCGGGCGTGCCGAAGCCGGTGCCCATCAGGTAGTAGCCGGACTCCGTGAACTGCAGCTGCGGCCGGAAGCCGGCGCGACCGCGTTGCTTCAGCTGGCCGAGGCGGCGCACGGCCTGCACGCCGAGCAGCGTGACGGTCTTGCCGTCGACGGTGCCGGCCTTCGCGGCGAGATCCGGGCGCTCGAACAACACCGCGCCCGTGGCGATCAGCGAGCCATGCGGCGAGAAGCCAGGCTCGGGCGCGAGCTTGACGACGTAACCGTCGTCGGCGTCGCCGACGTTCGGCAGCCGGCCGGCGGCATCCGTCATCGAGGCGAGGAAATCGATCATGACCTCGAGGCGGCGCCAGTAGACGGGCGAGAAGTCCTCGCCGTGCCCGCGCGCCGCGAGGCCGGCGAGGATCAGGAAGTCGAGCACGAACGTCTGGTACGCGAACGCCTGCTCGCGGTTGCCGCCGTCGGGTGCGTTCTGCCTCACGCACTCCTCTTCGAGGATCTTGTGGCAGCGCTGACCCCAGGCGCGCATGTCCGCCCACAACGGCCACGTGCACGACGCGACGTAGACGCCGGCGGCCTCGCCGATCAGGTGATTGTTGGCCGACGAGAACCGCGACAGGTTGTTCACGACCATGCGCGACTGCTCGTACACCGAGCGCAGCCAGCGCTCGCGGAACGCGGCGCCGTCCTCGCTCGCGAACATCCGCGCGCGCGCGCCGCCGAGCAGCTGCCACGTGATGCTCCAGTTGATCAACCGGATGCCGAGCTCGAGCGCGCTGGCCCAGTTGGCGCCGCGACCCACCGGGCATTGCTCGATCCACGAATCGACGTGCTGCCGGATCGTGTCCGCGTAGCGCGCGTCGCCGGTCAGCACGTACGCCTGCGCCAGCAGCGGCAGGTGCAGGTGGCGGTTCTGTTCCCAGAGATACTTGATGTTGCCGACGACGCGTTCGTCGCGGTAATCCAGTGTCGCGGCGCGCCGCGTCTCGGCCACGCGATGCGTCAGCGGGTCGCGGTTCCACTGCGGCGGGTTGCCGAGATCGGCGTCGTCGAGATCGAAGAAGCTGAAGCGCCCGGCGACGATGCGCTCCGCGGCCGCGATCAGCGGATCCGGCGACAGCGCCACGAACGGCGGCAGGAAGCGCAGGTCCGTCGCGTAGTCGTCGCGCGCCGGGACCTCGTTCGACGTGAACTGCGCCGAGACCACCTTGAGGGTCTTCGAGATGCGGTACGCCACCTCGGCGCCCGACATGCGCCGCAGCCGCTTGAGATACCAGCCTGGTTGCTGCATGCGGGCCGGACCTCAGCGCGTCGTCAGCGGTTCGATACCCGCGCGCCGCAGCGCTTCGTGAACCGGCGGACGATGGATGATCAGCGGCGTCTTGCCGCGCGGCGTGCGCTCGAGCCAGTGCGCCACCTCGATGGTGATGTCGAGGCCGGCCGGCACCTTCGCGCGCGCGTTGGCCAGCAGCTTCGCGGCATCGGTCTCGCCGAAGCCGCGCGCCGGCACGACGCGCACGCGCGCCGACGTCAGCGTCTCCTGCACGACCTGGATGCGCAGCACGCGCTCGACTTCGTTCGGGATCGCGTCGAGCCCGGTCAACCGCACGCCCTCCGGGCAGACGATGACTTCCTGCTGGCGGCCGAGGATGCCGCCGAACGTGCGCATCCCCAGCGCCAGCTCCTCGAGCTCGCGCTGGCCCCAGGCGGCCGGGAGGCGGACCAGGTCGCCGGTGCGGTAGCGCACCAGCGGCATCAGGCTGTTCCAGAACGACGTGCCGACGATCTCGTACAGCAGCTCGTTCGAGCCCTCCGGCAGCAGCGGCGAATCGTGGCGCACGAACTCGACGTGCGAATACCCCGGCAGGAAACGGTACTCGCGCGGCGCGAAGGCGTACGCGAACGCGATGCGCTCGGACTGGCCGTAGTAGTCGGCGATGCGGCAGCCGAGCACCTCGCGGGCCAGCGCCCACGCCGCGGGCTTCAGCACCTCGGATGACGTCAGCACGGCCGGCACTTCGAGCCGGCGCCCGCTCTCGACCAGCAACCCGCACAGCGCTTCGAGCGCGCTCGGGTAGATGCACAGCAGGTCCGGCGAGAAGCGCTGCAGCGATTCCACGAGCCGTTCGATGTTCTCGAGGGACACCGCATGCGCGCAGTGGATGCGCGAGCGGCCGCCGTTCGCGCTGACGCCTTCGGGCGCGAGCAACGTGCGCGGATCCTGCAGGTTGTCGCCGCGCAGCACCGCGGTGCGCGCCTCGCGCGGATCGAGCGCCAGGCCGCTGACCATTCGATCGATGCAGGCCTGCTCGAACACGATGCCGTCCAGCGACCGCACCAGCTTCAGCGGGATGCCCTGCGTGCCGCCGGTGTTCGCCGGCGCCGCGAACCACTCGCTGCCGGTGGTGAACGCGTCGAGCCGGTCGCGCAGCAGCTCCTTGTCCATCAGCGGCCACGTGTCGACTTCGTCCGTGCCGCCGACCACCTGGCCGTAGTCGGTGCGTTGCGCCGCCAGCAGCGTGCGCTGCAACTGCTCGCGCGACCATTGGCGTCGGCCCTCGAAGTCGTCCGACTCTAGTCGATCGAGCACGCGGCGCGACCGTTCGTAGTAGAACGGGTTCCGCCGCACCAGACTGTCGCCGACGACGTGCCTCTTCAGGCGGTCGACGAACGCCAACGTTGCGCTCATGCGATTTCTCTGACTTCCGCGACCGGGGCGATGCGTTGGTAGATGTCGGCCAGGCGGCGCGCATAGACGTGCACGTCGTACTGGCGCGCGCGCTCGCGGGCGCTGCGGCCCGCCGCGAGGCGCAGCATGTCGTCGCTGATGAGCTTGATCATCGCCGCGCGGATCTGGTCGACGTCGCCGGCCTTCACCAGCATGCCGTCGACGTTGTCGCGGAACACGTCCGGGATGCCGCCCACCGGCGAAGTGATCGACGGCAGCCCGTTCGCCATCGCCTCGAGCAGCGCCATCGGCACGCCCTCGGCGCGCGACGGCAGTGCGAACACGTCGCTCTCGGCGAGCAGGCGATCGCGCTCCCGCGTGTCGATCCAGGAATGCACGACGATGCGGTCGCCGGCCGGCGCCGCCATCTTGCGCACGCCGTCGACGTCGCCGTCGCCGGCCAGCACGAGGCGCGCACGGTTCCGGAGCTCGTCCGGCAAGCCGAGGAACGCGTTCACCAGGTCGTAGGACCCCTTGCGCTCGCCGAGGCGGCCGAGATGCAGGAATTGCACCTGCGTATGCGTCGAACGATCGGGGATCTCGGCGGGCACGCGCACCGGGTTCGCCAGCACCACCACCTGCGACGCCGAGATCTCGCACTCGTCGACGTAGAAGTCGCGCCACTGCGTCGACAACGTGATGAACACGTTCGCGCGCTGCAGCGTGCGGTTGACGTTGCGGCGCACCGCCGCGGGCAGGCGGCGGTGGAAGTCGTCGAACTCCGAGCCGTGCGCGTGCAGGATCAGCGGCCGGCCGGCGCGGGCCACCATCTCCGCGAGGATCATCTTGCGCAGCGTGCTGCCGCGCGACGCGAAGTGGATGTGCACGACCGTCGGCTCCGGCGATTCGAGCGCGCGGTGCAGCACCTGCACCGCCTTCGCGAACACCTGCGCCTTGGCAATCGTCGAGCCGTCTTCCATTGTCGGCACGTGGCGGATGGACACGTACGGCGGCAGGTAGTCGCAGATGAGCTGCTCGACCGACGTGATGCCGCCGCGCACCGTCAGCGACGGACCAAACTGCAGCACGCGCACGCGGCCGTCGGGCGGCAGCGGTGCGAGTCGCGCCGCGTACGGCTGGAAGTCGCGTTCGAGGATGCGGGTATCGGCGTTCATGAAGGATCTCCGCCCGACAGCAGGCCGCGGTAACCCGCGACCATCGCCGGGACTGAAAAGCAGGTCACCGCGCGATTGCGCGCGGCGATGGACATCTGTTTGCGCTTGCGGCCATCGGCGTACAGCGCCGAGACCAGCGCGGGCAGCCGCGCCGCGAGCTCGGTGGGCGCGACCACGTAACCTTCCACGCCGTCGTGGATCATTTCGCGCGCGCCGCCGATGTTCGACAGGATCACGGGCTTGCCCATCGACATCGCTTCGAGCGCCGCGTTGGAGAACGACTCCACGGCGATGGACGGCAGCACGAAGATGTCGAGCGCCGCCAGCACCGGCCGCACGTCCTCGAGCGCGCCGATGAAATGCACGCGGTCGGTGACCTCGAGCTCCGCGGCGCGTTTCTCGAGGAATGCGCGCTGCGGCCCGTCGCCGGCGATCACCAGGTGCGCATCGACGCGCGCCACGCGCAGCCGGCGCATCATCGTCAGCAGCACTTCCTGGTTCTTCTCCGGCCGGCACATGCCGACCGTGCCGACCAGCAGCGATTCCGGCTTCACGCCCAGCGAGGCGCGCAGGCGTTTCGCGGCTTCGAAATATTCGGCGGCATCGAAGTGATCGGAATCGACGCCGTTGTAGATGACGCTGCTGTTCGCCCAGGCACGGCAGTTCGAGCGGAACCAGAACGCGCGCTGCGCCTCGGAGCCGTGCACCGTGTGATCGATGCGCGCCAGCACCCACTGGTAGAAGCGCTTCGTCATCCGGTGGCCGCGGAACGTCGACGTGTTGACCAGCGCCACCGTCCGCGGGCGGTACGGCACCATGTGACTGGCCAGCATCACGTACAGCGCCTGGTAGAGGTTCACGGCGATCAGCGTCGGCGGCCGCTCGCGCATCACCTGCTGGCGCAGCTTCCACAACGCGCGCAGCGAGAACTTGCCGCGACGCTCCAGCTTGTTCAGCGGCACGTCGCGACGGATGCCGGACTCGATGGTGTACGGACCGTTCAGGCAGGCCAGCGACACGTGCACGCCCTCGTCCTTCAGCCGGTTCGCGAGGCGCACGATCTTGCGCTCGGAGCCGCCGATGCCGAGATTGTTGAGGACGAAGAGCACGTCGGGCTTCGTCGTCGAGAGCGACGCCGGCGGCGCCGACGTCATCCCGGACAGCGAGGCAGCCGCGTACGCGGGCGTGGTCATGGAACGGTTCCTCCGTTGGCCGCGCGCACCAGCTCGCGGCTGCGTTCGTGATCGAGGGAATCGAGATAACGGACGGCAACCGACGCCGTGTATTCGCGCGCCGCGAACTCGCGCGCGCGCCGGCCGATGAGATCGCGGTACACGGTGACGTCCAGCAGGCCGCGGATCGCCTCGCGCATGTCGTCGAGCGAGGACGCGATGCGGCCGAGCTGCAGGCGGTTCACCATGCCGTCGGGATCGAAGAAGCTGACCACCGGCACGCCGCGGATCCACGACTGCAGGAAGGTGTTCGGGAATCCTTCGATGCTCGAGGTGTTCAGGAAGATCTTCGCGCGGTCGAACAGCGCGCCGGTCTCCTGGTAGCGCACGGGTCCGAGCATCGTGACGTTCGGCAACCGCGCGGCGGCCGCGGACACGTCGTCGAAATACGTCTGGCCGCCGGGCATCGGGCCACCGGCGATCGTGAACGACACCTCGGGCAGCTGGCGCGCGAGCTCGAGCGCGAGCTCGGGGCGTTTCAGCGCGCGCAGGTTCGCGACCCAGAGGACGTCGATGTCCTTCTCGACGGGCGTCGTGCCCGTGCGCGCCGGCGGCTCGACCATCATGTTGATCAGCGTGCTGTCGACGCGGTGGTTCTCGCGCAGCAGCTGCTGCTGGAACGCGGTTTGCGCGGCGACGAGATCGGCGCGCTTCAGGCCGTACTCGTACAACATGCGGTCGCGCACGTTGCGGATGCGCGGGAAGCCCTTCTCGCAGTCGCTGTCGGACGCGACGCGGAAGATGAACTGGCGGCCGGTCATGCGGCAGTACCAGGCGGTGAAGCCCGTGTTCACGCCGGCCGGCGACTGGTAGTAGACGTCGGCGTCGGCGGCGGACAGCGCGCCCACGAGCTTGCTCGCGCGCGGATGGAAGAAGCGCAGGCCCGGCAACCCGCCGCCGCGCGTGTGCGCCGCGATCGCGGTGATGCCGTCGATGACCTTGCGCGGTCCCTGGCCCTCGTCGTGCACGACGATCGACACGTCGTGACCGAGGTCGCGCCACGCGCGCGCCAGTAACACGTGCTGCACGGACTCGCCGCCGATGTACTTGAGATCGCCTTCGCCCGACAACATGCCGTACGAGTCGAGGCCCACGATGCAGATCTTGCGCGCGCGCATGTCAGCGCCGTCCCTGGCCGTGGCTCGCCACGTGACCCACGTGCAGCTGCGCGGGCGCCTGCGGCACCGTCCAGCCATACGGATCGCGCGCGGGTCCGCGCCGCTTCAGGCGCCGCGGCTTCTCGGGCTCCGCGGCCGGCGCCGTCACTACGCATTGCACCAGGCGCATGACGACGCCCGTGTACATCCAGAAGTAGCTCCACGGATCGTGCAGGTCGACGAAGAACACCGCGGCACACACCGCGATGCCGCCGACCACGAACGCGATCAGCTGGCCCCGCACCGGCGGCTGCGCGACGAGGCTCGCGCGGCGCGCGCGACCCACGGCCGAGAACAGCAGATAGGAACCCGTGGCGAGACCGACCAGGCCGAGGTTGAACCACAACGCCAGGTAGTGGTTGTGGGGCGAGAACCGGAACGGCATCGACCAGTACACGTCCCAGCCGAAGCCGGTGATGAACGTGACCGGGCTCGAGAACATGGTGGCCAGCAGGTTGATCCAGATCTCGGTGCGGCCAGACGACGCTTCCGTCGCGTCGATGTTGCCGGTCTGGCCGAACACGCGCTCGGTCAGCAGGCCGCCGTAGTTGGAGAGGCTGAGGAACACGACGACGATGGCCAACGAGGCCAGCACCCAGCCCGCCACACGGCTGTACGACACGAGGTGGCGATAGAGATAGGCACCGATGACGCAGGCGACGACGATGCCGACGACACCGCCGCGCGACGCCGTCATCGCCAACGCCGCGCAGGAGATCAATGCGCCGCCCAGCCACGCGAGCCGCATCAGGCCGCGCGACGAGACCGCCATCGCGATCAGGCCGGGGATGAACAGGATGATGTATGCCGCGTACTGGTTCGACTCGCCGATCGCACCCTGCGTGCGGCCGTCGAGACGTTCCTGATAACCGAGGTTCACGATGCCGGCGGTGTCGAGGATGGTCGCGAGGTTCGCGAACACCGCGCCGAACAGGATCCACTTGAGCACCTTCAATCCGTCCTCGACCGTGCGCACGCCGAAGAGGAACACGAGGAAGAAGATGTAGTAGTCGATCAGGCCGCTCTTGAGCTTGATGCCGCTCGCGACGAAGTCATACCCCGCGTACTTGATCACGAGGCCGGCGATCAGCCACGTGAACATCGCGTAAGCGATCTGCACGAGGAACGCGACCTGCATCTGGCTGGCCGCCATGACGGAGCTGCGCGCGATCACCATGCGCAGCGCGAGGAACGTCGCCAGCATGTAGATGACGAGATTCTTGGCGGACAATCCGGTGACTAAAGTGAGGTCCCATCGCAACACCTGGGTTGCGAGCAGGAAGAACGACGTGATTCCGAGCAGAGTCGCCAGACAAATCCCCTTTTGCAAAAACCTGCATCAATACGCCCGATCCGTCTTCACGACCGCGAACGCGGTGGCGAACAGGATCTGCAGATCCAGCAGTGGAGACCAGTTGCGCATGTACTCGAGGTCGTACATGACGCGCGCTTCCATGTCCTCGACGCGCGCCGTTTCACCGCGGCAACCTTTCACCTGCGCCAGTCCCGTGATGCCCGGCAGGACCTTGTGGCGAACCATGTACCGTTTGACCAGCTTGCGGTATTCCTCGTTGTGAGCAACCGCATGTGGGCGCGGTCCTACGAGTGACATGGTCCCCTGCAATACGTTGAACAGCTGCGGCAGCTCGTCGAGCGACCAGCGTCGCAGGTGCTTGCCGATGCGCGTCACGCGCTGATCGCCGACGCGCGCCTGCGTGACCTTCGTGCCGTCTTCGCACACGGTCATCGTGCGGAATTTGTAGACGAGGATCTCGCGGCCATCGAGGCCGTAGCGGCGCTGGCGGAAGAACACGGGACCCGGCGAGCTGCTGCGCACCAGCCACGCGATGCCGAGCAGCACCGGTGACAACATCAACGTCGCGATCGACGCGATGACGACGTCCATCACGCGCTTCACGAGCCCGGTGTAGCCGTGGAACGGCGTGTCGCACATCGCGACCACGGGGAAGCCGAGGATCTCGCTGGTGCGCTGGTGCGCCATGTCGAAGCCCGAGACGTCGGGCAGGTAGTAGATGGACGCCGTGGTGTCACCCAGCTCGTGCACGAGCTCGCGCATGCGCGCGACCTGGCCCGGCGCCAGCGCGACGAAGATCACATCGATGTTGCGGTTCTTCACGAACCAGGCGACGTCGTTGAAACGGCCGAGCAGCTGCGCGTGTTTCGCGCAGCCGAGACGGTCGCTGCCGCGGTCGTCGAAGAATCCCGCGACCGAGATGCCGAGCTCCGCGTGGTGCGAGAGCCGTTTCGTCAGTTCCATGCTCGCCTGCGTACAGCCGACGATGACCGCCCGCCTCGCCTGCGCGGCATCCATCAGCAGCGCGCGCGTCACCGAATGCAGCAGCAGCGACAACAACACCAGCAGCACCGGCGTCACCAGCACCCAGGTGACGATGACGCGGCGCGAATACGCCTCGGAGTACTTGGTCATATAGCCGAGCGCCAGCAACGCGGCGACCAGCACTGCCCAGCGCAACAGCAGGTTCGTCGCGAGCTCCAGCCGCCCGGACGCCACCTGCGACGTGATGTTTCGTTGCGGCAACACCGCCAGCGTCGCCGTGGCCGCGAGGATCGACAGCACGACGAACGGCTTGTCGAAGTCGACGTCGAACAGCAGGCACAGCGGGTAGAACATGCTGCCGGCCAGCACGGCGGGCAATGCGTCCATCATCCACAACGCCACCGGCGCCGCGAACGAGGTCCCGCGGCGGAAGACGATGGGGTGGCTGAGGTCGTATCGGTAGTCGGTATCGGCTGGCACTGCCTGGCGCTCCCTGTGTAGGCGCAGACAGCATAAAAAAGGGCCGGACGTTTGCACGCCGGCCCCAATCCCTGACCCCTATCGTCGGATGACTACAAGGTCATCAATCGACCGACAGCTTTGCAGGCGCCGCCGGACTGTTTGCCTGCGTGATGCCCTGGATCGACTGGTCCAGCGAGTGCAGCCAGTTCTCCAGATTCGTGTACCCGTTCGACGCCACCGAGTTCGGGTTGGACGGCAGCGTGAGCTTGCGCGTGGTCTGCGTCAGCGTCGGCCAGCCGCCGGCGTTCTTCGCGCAGCGCGAGGAGCCGTCGTTCGACACGCAGTTGATGATCTGGCCACTGCGATTCTTCACGCTGTTGATGACGCGCTTGTCGGTGTTGTCGCGATCCGACGGGCGCGCACCGGCGTACTGCAGAACGCGGTTGTAGACGGCATTGTTCGCGGTCGAGCGCGCCGTCAGGCCCGTGTTCCACACCGGCTTCGAGTTCGTGAGCAACCCGCTGATCACGTCACCGCCCGTCAGCACGACGGTACCGTCGATCGTGCTCGGGAAGCCCGGCGCATTCGTGTCGCTCGTGTACACCTTCGCGCCCGAATAGAGCTTGTAGGTGCCGTTCGTGCGCACGTAGATCGGCCGCGACTCGAGGTCGTAGCTCGGTCCCTTGATGAACACGTTGCCCTCGACCGAGGACTTCGTGACGCGCGAATCCTGGCTCTGCAGGTCGAGGTCGCGCTTGCTGCGGTTGTAGACCAGGTTGTTCACGAACACGAGCTCGCGCGAGCGCGACAGCGGGTTGCGCTCGACGATGTGCGCGAACAGGTTGCCGACCATCGTGACGCGACCGCCGGAGGCCGAGCTGTCGAGCAGCACGCCGAAGCCGTGCGGCTCGAGCTTCTTGCCGTCCTTCGTCGGGTGCATGGAGTCGTTCAACGGCTCCGAGAAGATGTTGTTGCTGAACGTGATGTTGTCGTTCGGGCCCCAGACGCTGGCGGTCTCGTCGAGCGCCCACGAGAACGTGCAATGGTCGATGACCACGTTCTTGATCGGCGTCGCGACGCTGCCTTCGAGCTTCAGCGAGTCGCGGTTCTCCGGATCCGGGCCGTTGATGTCGTCGCCGGCGCGCACGCGGATGTGCTGGATGAGGACGTCGGAGCCCTTGATGCGCAGCCCGGCGCCTCGGATCGTGATGCCCGGCGACGGCGCGGTCTGGCCGGCGATCGTCAGCTTGCCGGTGCGGACGATCAGGTCCTCCGTCAGGCGGATGTAGCCGCCGACTTCGAACACGCAGGTGCGCGGCGTGGTGCCGTCGACGCAGGCCTTCAGCGACCCGGTGCCGCTGGCATTCAGGTTGGTCACGCGGTAGACCGTGCCGCCGCGGCCAGCGGGAGTGTCGATACCGTAACCCGCGGCGCCCGGGATGACCGGGGTTGCGTGGGCAGCGGTGACGCCGAGGGTCAGCGCAATGGCGCCAATCAACGAACGCATACGGAAATTCTTGGCAGCATCGGTGCGCTGAACTCTAGCAATCTTCATTCGCAATACCCTCGGAATGGTGGAAGTCACAGGTCAGATAACTTTCATGGCGGGAACGGTGGCCGGGCCTTCGAGACCGTCGTCGCTGACGCCGACGATCGAGAAGTACCAGGCGCCGGAATCCAGCGTCGCGAACTCGTAGTCGTGCGCGGCGGGATCGGAGATGAACACGCTGTGGTCGAGATCCTCGGGATCGCGGCCGTAGATGATCCGGTAGCCGGCGAGGTTGTCGAGCACGGAGCCGTCGAACTTCGTCGTCGGCATCGGCCAGGACAGCTTCGCGACGCCGCTGGCGGCGCCGGTCACGGTGATCGTGAAGGCCTTCGTCGAGACGCGGTGCGAGGCATCCGCGACGGTGACGCTGACGGCTTCGTACGCGCCGATGTCGCTGGTGGCCGGCGTGCCGTGCACGCGGCCCGTCTTCTCGTCGAGCGTCGCCCACGGCGGCAGGTTGTCGGCCGTGAAGACGAGCGCGTCGCCGTCCGGATCGGAGTAGTTCGGCTGGAAGGAATAACCGGTACCGGCCTGCACGGTTTTCGTGCCGTCGCCGCCGATCACCGGCGCGCCGTTAGCGCTAACTACCGGCACGGCCGTCTGGGCCACCGGCGCGGCATCGGAGCCCGTCGTCCCACAGCCGTTGCAGATCGCCAGCGGCACGATGGGTAGGAGAGCTCTTACGAGGTCGCGAATTCTTGACTGCATCTGTCGGAACCTTCCGTCCTGCCCCGTTGTGGGGTGCAGCGATTAACGGTTCCGCGTGCAATTCATTCAACGTATTGAGGAAAAAGTGCCCGGGAGGGGGTACGTCTCCAGACGGAGACAACCAAGGGATTTCAATGAGTTGCGCGCGAGGCGGGGATGCCCCGATGGGTCAAAACTGTGAAAACTGCGCAGCCGACGTTTTCCGACAGGTCGTCGGAGGGTCGATCGACCCCCGTCCGACGCTCCGGGCGACTCTTATATATGCGCCGCGGCGGGCCCCTGCCCGGGGCCGGCGGCCGCCAGCCGGGGCCTCAGTTGCGCGGCGCGATGCACTGCGTCGGGCCGACATAATTCCGGCTCAGCTCCGTGCGCAGGATCTCGCAGACGTTCATGCCCTCTTCGTCCGTCAGCCCGTAGACGACCAGGCGGACGTCCCGCTCGCGGATCGAGCCGGAGTGGGCGCTGAGATAGGCGGAGGAGATCGGCTCGTCGTCGAACATGCGCGCGTAACGCGGCGGCAGCTCCTTCGAGCACTTCGGTTCCTGCGCGACGCAGGTGGGACAGGCCTTGCGGATGTTGGTGAAGCCGGCTTTGGAGCCGTTGCGACAATCGGCTTCATCGATCGCGCGCGCGAACATCGCGACGTCGATCTCGCGCCCGTTGGAATCGTTGGTGGCGCGGACCTCGGCATACCAGGGATCGGTGATCGTCGGCAGCTTCGCGTTCTCGGCGATCTCGCCGGGCGTGTATCGATAGATCAGGAATCCCGCGACCAGCAGCGCGAGGATGACGAGCACGGTCTTCAAGGTGGCCTCCCGGGCGGAACCCCCGGGAAGCTACCTGTTAGTTAGCGGACCGTCTACCAGCACGCCCCTTCGTACTGGCAGCGCAGCAGGTCGCGGTTCGGCAGGTTCACCAGGTCGATGACGTGCTGATCCGGGCGTACGTGCGCCTGCAGGGCGTCGTTCAGCGCGGACTGCTGCAGGCCGACCAGGATGACGTCCGACGGCTCGATCATCTCCTCGATGGTCGGACACAGCAGCGAACCGACGTGCGGCAGGTTCGCGTCGATGTAGCTGCGATTCGCACCCATGATCTGTGACAGGCGCACTTCCGGATCGAAGATGCGCAGCTCGCAGCCTTCGCCGATCAGCCGCTTCGCCACCATGACCAGCGGGCTCTCGCGCAGGTCGTCCGTGCCGGTCTTGAACGACAGGCCGAGCATGCCGACCTTCGGGCGGCCGAGCTTCAGGATCTTCTCGACCGCGTGATCGATGTGCACGCGGTTGCTGGGCAGCAGGCTCGAGATCATCGGGATCACGAGGTCGTGCTGGCGCGCGATCGTCGTCAACGCTCGCAGGTCCTTCGGCAGGCAGGAGCCGCCGAACGCGAACCCGGGTTTCAGATACGCCGGCGAGATGTTGAGGCGCGTGTCCGCGCACACCAGGCGCATGACCTCGTGCGAATCGATGCCCAGCGCCTGCGACACGCGGCCGATTTCGTTCGCGAAGGTGATCTTCAGCGCGTGGAACGCGTTGCAGCTCATCTTCAGCGCTTCGGCGACGCGGATGTTCGTCACCATGAACCGCGCCTCGAGGTGCTGGAACACCTCCTTGACGGCGTTCACGGCCTGCTCGCAGTTGCCGCCGACGATCGTGTACGGCGGATGGTCGTAGTCGCGGATCGACGACCCTTCGCGCAGGAATTCCGGCTGGAACGCCAGGCCGAAGTCGACGCCGGACTTCTTGCCGCTGGCGCGTTCGAGGATGGGCTCGATCTGCCCTTCCACCGTGCCCGGCTGCACCGTCGAGCGGATGACGATGGTGTGGAATTCCTTCTTGTCCTTGAGCGCCGCGCCGATCTGTTCGGACAGCCGCAGGATGGCGCTCAGGTCCTGGCTGCCGTTGGCCGCCGACGGCGTGCCGACGCAGACGAACGAGAGCTCGGTGTCCTTGATGGCCTGCCGCGCGTCGTTCGAGACGGTGACGCGGCCGGAGTCGACCACGTCGCGCATCAGTTCCTGGATGCCTTCCTCGAGGATCGGCGACTTGCGCGAGCGGATCAGGTTCAGCTTGTTCGCGTCGATGTCGACACCGACGACCCGGTGGCCGTCCCGCGCGAGGCAGGCCAGCGACACCGCGCCGACGTAGCCCAGGCCGAAGATGCTGATGCGTTTCGCCTTGACCGCGGTGCGTTGCCGCCGGTTCGCACGCGCATCGGAGTCGTTGTCTTCGATGAACAGGTCCGCGGCGCCGAGCTCCCCGGATTGCCGCGCGTCGAGGATCTGCTGGTCAGTAGTAAGCACTTTCGTTCCGTTCCTTGGAGCGGTTGAGGACGACGCCGAGCAGGTTCATCTCGGACAGGATCTCCTTCGCGCCGCGCAACATGGCGCGGCCGCTCTTCCCTTCCGAGACGACCAGCAGCAGCGAATCGAACTGCGGCGCGAAGGCCAGCACGTCGTCGGACGCGAGCAGCGGCGGCATGTCGAAGATGATGATCCGGCGCGGCATCTCGCGTTCGAGCGCGGCCGTGAACTCGCCCATGCGCGGGCTGTTCAGGAACTCGGACGAATGCTGGAACGCGCGCGCGTTCGGGATCACGCCCAGGCGTTCGGACTGCAGCTTGTAGACGATGTCGTCGAGCTCGGCCTTGCCCAGCAGGTAGTCGGACAGCCCCTTCTCGAAGCTCATGCCCAGGTAGTTGGCGACCTGCGGACGCTGCAGGTCGAGATCGACCAGGAACACGAACGTGTTCACGTCCTGCGACAGCGCCAGCGCGAGGTTGATCGCGGTCAGCGTCTTGCCCTCGCCCACCGACATGCCGGAGACGGCGATGCTGTTCCACTTGTGCATGTCGAGCCGGCGCAGCACGCGCGTGCGCAGGATCTTGAAGGCGCGCAGCGCGGCGGTATCGGACACCGCGGGCAGCACGCACTGGCGTTCCATCGCGCGGACGTCGACGTTCGCGTTGTGGAAGCGGCGTGCCTGCGTGAGGTCCGCGGCGGGCGCCGCGACCCGGCGCACGCGCCGGAGGCTCGAGGATTCGATCGCATTCGGTCGCCCGATTTCGAGGTTGCGACGGATGGCGTCTTCGACGGTTGTGCTCATGGGAATCTCTCGGTGGCCTTTACAGGAAGTTGCTCAATGCGGTGAACGCGATCCACACGCCCAGCACGCCGCTGGCGGTGACCGCGGCGAATCGCCAGGCGTTGCGGCGGCGCGAACGCGAGTTGCGGATCGTCGGGATGGCGACCAGCGGGGACACGGACAGCAGCTCGCGCACGTCGCGCGCACCGCGGACCTTCGGATCCAGTGCCTCGGCGGCGACGGTGACCGACAGCGCGATCACCACCGCGGCGACCAGGCCGATCAGCAGGATCGCCAGGCGCTGCGGCTTCGAGGGCATCGACGGCAGCATCGGCGACTGGATCAGGCGGAACTCGTCCGCGCGACCGCCGACGATGGCCGACTCGCTGACTTCCGCATCCATCTGCCGGTTCAGCAGCTGCTCGTACTTCTCGCGGCCGATCGTCAGGTCGCGCGTCAGGTTCTGGTACTCACGCTCGACCTGCGGCGTGGCCGTGACGTTCTTCTCGATGCCGCTCAGCTTCGAGCGCAGCTCGATGTTCTGCGCGCCGAGGCTCGCCAGCTGGCTGTCGATGGCGTTGATCTGCGTGCGCAGCTGCATGCCGACCGGCGTGCCGTCGGACATCTCGACGTCGCCCTTCTCGCCGCTGTTGATGCGGGTCTGCAGGGTCGCGATGTCGCGCTCGAGGCGCTTGATGTCCGGATGCTCGGCGCCGTAGCGCTGGCGCGCCTCGGCGAGCGTCGCCTGCTTCTGGTTCAACTGCGAACGCAGGCTAGTGCCCGCACCGGCGCTGGTGCCGTACTTGAGGCTGTCGATCTGCCGGCGCAGCGCGATCATGTCCGGGTGGCCTTCATCGTAGGTCGCCCGCATGCGCGCGTACTGGTCCTCGAGCTGGCGCACGCTGCCCGAATCCGGGCCCGCCGACCGCGCCTGCTCGAGCTGCGCGGCGAGGAACACGCGCTCCTGGCGCAGCGAGGCCATCTGCGTGTTGTTCGCCGCGAGCTGGCTCTCGGCGCGATCCATCATCGACATGTTGACCTGCGTCAGCTCGGGCAACTGGCCGTAGTTCGCCTTCTTGAACTCGGCGAGCTTGGCCTCGAGGCCGGCGACGTGCGTGCGCAGCCGCTCGGCTTCCTTGCCGTAGAACTCGGCCGTGCTCGACGCGCGGCCCTGGCGCTGCTTGCGGTGCTCGGCGAGGAACGCCGCCACGAGCCACTGCGCGCCCTTCTGCGCCTTTTCCGGCACGCGGTTGTCGTACGACAGCGTGAACGCGTCGACGACCTCGCGTTCGCGGCCGGTGCGCGGATCGAGGATGGGCGTGGTGACGATGTCGACCGAGATGTCGCGCCGCAGGCGCTTGAGCATCGCGGACTCGTCGTCGGCCAGCGCCGGATACAGGTCGTGCGTGGCGTTCAGCTTGCGCAGGTTGTTGTCCGTCAGGACCATGCCCGTGAGGTTCTTCACGTACTGGTCGGCGTAGTCGGACTCGCCGTTGCCCGCGGTCACGGACAGCGACTGCGCGCTCGACGGGTCGTCGATCTCGACCAGTGCGGAGGCCGTGAACACGTCGGGCAGCGTCGCGGCCAGCAGGATCGCCAGCACCGCGACGGGGATCGCGATGCCGAACAGCAATCCCTTGCGCCGCGCGATGGCGTGGACGTAATCGGAGAATTCGGGTGATGCCTGGGTATCCATAGGGTCAGTCGTTCCTTGCACGGCTGCGTTGCAGCGGTTGATAGATCACGGAAGCCATCACGCCGGTGGAATCGGCGTCCGTGGCGCCGCCGGGGTTGTCGAACTTCTGCCAGGTGTAGTCGCCGGCGAGACGCACCGACCACTCCTCCTGCCAGCGCCACTCCACGCCGAAATCGGCGGTCGCGTAGCTGCGCGGGACGTACGTCGACGTGTCGTCGACGTCGTCGTCGTGCGTGCCGCGCACGCCGACGACGAGATTCAGCCGCGGCGTCATCGTGCGCACGAGGCGCAGGCGCAGCTGGTCGCGCGCCACGACCACGCCGGCCGAGGACGGGCCGACGCTGCGCGAGATGTCCGTGAACAGTTCGTTCCTGCCGAGCAGCAGACTCACGCCCGCGCCGGCCAGCCAGGCGACGTTGTTGTCGCCGTCGGGCAGCTCGACGTTCTGCGCGCCGACGCGGAAGAACGTGCGCGTGTCGCGCGCGGTGCGCGTGTCCCACTGCAGCTCCGCGCCGTACGCGGTGGTGACGTCGCGGAACTGGATGTCGTAGTAGCCGCCGCGCAGTTTGGTCGAGATCGTCGTGCGCTCGTTGATCCGCGTGCGCACGCCGGCCGTGATCTCCGACATGTCGAAGCCGACCTGCGCATCCGTGATCGCGCGATCGAAGCTCACGTCCGCATAGCTGGCGTCGATCTCGAACTGGTTGCGCTGGTTGATCTCCCAGTTCACCGACGGGCGCACGCCGTAGCGCGTGCGGCGGTTCTTGACCAGGATGCGGCCGGCGTCGCCGAACACCGGCTCGCCGAGGCCGGTGTCGATGCCGGCGTCGGGCCGTTCGGAGTTGATGACGTCCTGCTCGGCGAAGTCGGCACGCAGCCGCGTGTTCACGCGCTGGCCGTTGCGCTGCCAGTCCATCGTGCCGAAGTAGTCGACCGAATCGAGGTCCGGCTCGTCGGCGAAGTACGTGGCGCGCACCCGCGGCGCGAACGAGAACTCACCGGTCTGCGTCAGCGTGCGCATCTCGAGCGCGGCGTCGAGCAGCGGGCCGTTGACCGAGATCTCCGTGCCGGGCTGCGTCAGGCGGTAGTTGTCGTCGTACAGGTAGCCGGCCTCGATCGTGGGCGTGAACTCCCACAGCGCGTCGGCGCGCGCGGCGGTCGCGCCACCGAGCGCAACTCCGACCGCGAGCGTCAACGAGGCATTGCGTAGGGTGTTCATGGCGGTCGTCACGGCACGACGACGACGTCGCCGGCCTGCAGGTCGATGTTCTGATCCATGCGCCGGCCCTTGACGACGTCGTTGTAGCGGAACGGCACGGCCTGCTTGCCGGCCGGCGTGCGGCGCAGGACGACGATGTCGCCCAGCGACGCGAACGGCGTGGTGCCGCCGGCCATCGACAGCGCCTGCATGACGTCGACGCTCGGATTCATGATGAATTCGCCCGGCTTGTTCACCTGGCCGATGACGTACACCTTGTTGCCCTTGATCTCCTGGATCGACACCGTGACGACGGGATCCGAGATGTATTTCGCGAGCCGCTGGCTCATCGTCTTGTTGAGATCCGCGACGGTCTTGCCCTTGGCATCGACCTCACCCACCAGCGGGAACGAGAACGAGCCGTCCGGCCGCACCAGCGCGGGACGCTGCAGGTCGGGCTCCTTCCACACGCTGATCGACAACATGTCGCCGGGCTTCACCGTGTAGTTGGCGTCCTGCGCCATGGCGCCCGTGGCCCAGGCCAGCGCGACGATCACGCAACAGGCCAACAGAAACTTCTTCATTGACGTTCTCCAATCGGTTGGTCACCAATCAAATGTTCATAGGCCGCGATGAGCCGCGGCGCTTCGTGCTGCCAGGCGAGCACGCGTTCGATGCGTTCGCGCCCGATCGCGCCCATGCGGGCGCGCTGCTGCTCGTCGCCGAGCAGCGCAACCAGTTTCTCCGCGAGATCCTCGACGTCGTTCGGGCGCGCGTACCACGACGCCTCGCCGGCGCTGACGCGGCCCTCGGTGAGATCGAACTGCACCATCGGCTTGCCCAGCGCCATGTACTCCATGACCTTGTTCATCGTGGAACGGTCGTTCATGTCGTTGGCGCGGTCGGGGTTCACACAGATGTCCGCGGTGTTCAGCATCTCGAGCAGCTCGGCGTCCGGCGCGCGACCCGTGAACGTCACGTAGTCGGCCACGCCGAGTTGCTTGGCGAGCGTCTTCATCGCGGCCAGCTCGGTACCACCGCCGACGAGACCGAACTGGATGTCGGTGCGGCCCATCTTCTGCACGATGGTCTGCACGGCGCGCAGCAGCAGGTCGATGCCTTCCTGCTTGCCCATGACCCCGACGTAGCCGACGAGATACCGGCGACCCTTCTTCAGCGCCGGATTCGGCGGCACGAACTTGATGCGCGCTAGATCCGGGCCGGAGCGCACGACGAACACGTCGCGCGGATTCTTGCCGCCGCGGCCGATCGCGATGCTGCGATACGACTCGTTGGTCGAGATGACCATGTCGGCGGTCTTGAACGTGAGGCGCTCGAGCGCGCTCAGGAGCTTGTGGCCCCAGCCGCGCTTGCCGAACTTCGCCTCGTACAGCTCCGGATTGATGTCGTGGTGGTCGAACACGAACTTCTTGCCGAAGATCTTGAAGAAGCCGCCGATGATGAAGATCGTGTCCGGCGGATTGCAGGCATGGATGATGTCGAAGCCGCGGCCGAAGAAGATCTTGAGCGACAGCCAGAATTCCATCGTCAGCGCCACGCCGTATTCGAGCGCGTAGCCCAGCGCGCCGTCGGCTTCGCGCGGCAACGAGTGGCGGTGGATGTCGATGCCGTCGATCGACTGGAAACTTTCCTCGTAGCCCGGGCCCTTCGGGCAGATGATGGACACGGCATAACCCGCGCCGGCCAGCGTGCGCGCTTCCTGCCAGACGCGCCGGTCGAACGGGCACGGCAGGTTCTCGACGATGATCAGCACGCGGCGGCCCTTCACGGCGCGCTCGCGCTCCCGCGAACGCGTGCCCGCATCGCGCGGTTGCGCGGCCAGCGGTTGCGTCGAGGATGCACCGCGCTGCAAAGCGGCGCTGGAAACGGAATCGGACATCTCACCTCCCGTGTCGGTCTATCTATTACTTCAGGTCGAGCGCCAGCAGGCGGTAGTTCCGGTCCCGCTGCAGGGGCAGGACCTGAAATCCCAATGACGTCGCCAGCGTCTGCATCGCGCGGTTCGACCAGACCATCTCGCCGCTGAGTCGCCGCACGCCGACACGCTTCGCGTGCCGAATCAAAGTCGACAGCAACGTGCGTCCGACCTGTTCCTCGCGATAGGAGTTCGCGACCGCGACACCGAAATCGGCGCCTTCGAGCCCCGACGGCGCGTAGGCGCATACGCCGATCACGCGGTCGGCGCCCGAGGTGTTCTCCAGCGCGGCGAATGCCACGGCATTCTCTTCGCCGTTCACGATCACGCGATCGAAGAGCATGGTCGTCAGCTCGCGGATGGAGGCCAGGTCGCGTTCGGCGGACGTCGCGGTCAGCTCGGAGACGAACTCGGCGAGCAGGCGGCGATCGCCGGGCGAGACCTGGCGGATGCTGTACGCGCGGCGCGACTTCGGCGTGTAGTACCAGCGCCGCGCCTGCCACGCGGGCGACAGGCGCGCCGCGATGCGAGCGTTGTTCAACGGGGCCATCGAGACTCTTTGCATGGGGCGAAGCGTCGCGTACCGCGAACGTCGTCGCCGTCGGACGCCGCGCGATGGCGCGCTCAGGAATACCGTCATGCGATTCTTCGCCGACAGTCGGCATGCGGCGCCTTCTGACAGCGTTTTCCGTCATGCAACATGCCGTCGAAAAGCGCTGCAGCGAAAAAATTACGCGGATTGCACGTCGTGCAGCGAAAAAATGACTGCGTGTAGGTTCGAACCGACAGTCACGCGACGTGGTGGCCTGCAATACTCCGGGCCATCCATGAAGGACTCCACGACTCACGACGCGATTTCCGTCACCGCCCGCCGCGTCTCGCGAATCCTCGCGAGCGTCGCGTTGGTCGCGGGCGCGGGCCTGCTCGCCGGCTGGGCCTACATGTTTCCGTGGGTCACCGGCGTCGCCGGCGCACTGCCGCCGCCGCTGGCCGCGCTGGCGATCGCGTTGCTCGGCCTGGCGGTGTTGCTGACCGGGTTGTCGCGGCCGTGGCTGCGGCTCGCCGGCTTCTTCGTCGCGGCACTCGCCGGCGGCATCGCGCTGCAGGCGCTCGTGCAGACGATCGGCGGCGCGGACTTCGCGACGGACCGGCTGCTGTTCGGCGCGACCGTCACGGCGCTGCACGGCGGCCTGTTCCCGCAACCCGGCCGCATCGCCGGCGTCGTCGCGTTGATGCTGCTGTCGAATTCGCTGGCACTGCTGCTGGTGCCGGCGGCGTCGCGACACGCGGCGCGCGGCTTCGCCGTCGCGACGAGCGTCGGGTTGTTGTTGTTCACCACGTCACTGGTCGGACTGGCGCTCGAGAACCCCAGCCTCGCGAGCCTCGGCTTCGATCGCGTGCCGACGCTGGCGGCGACGCTGCTCAGCGCCACGTTGCTGCTCGGCACGCTGGGGCTGCGCCGCGACGCCGGCTGGCTGACGGTGTTGTGGCAATCGTCGGCGACCGGCGGCCTGGCGCGCGGCATGGTCGTGTGGACGGTGCTCGCGCCGCTGGCCTTCGCGTTGATCGCGCTCGCCGGCGTGCGCACCGGCTTCTTCAGTCTCGACTTCGCGTTCGCGCTGCTGGCGGCGGCGATGTGCGGCGGATTGACGTTCCTCGTGTTGTGGAACGCCACGCGCGTCGACCGTGCGACACGCCGCGCGGAGGCCGCGCGCGAGGTGGCACAGCAGGCCGCGAACCGCCTGCGCCTCGCGCAGACCGCGACCGGCGTGCAGATGTGGGAGTGGTCGGTGCGCTCGCGGCAATGGTTGTCGCTCGATGGCGAAGAGCGGCTCGATCCGTCGACGAACGAATATCTCGAAGCCGGCCTCGCGCGCTGCCTGCGCGATGGCCACGCCGAGTTCGAATTCCCGGTGCGGCGGCCGGGCATCGAAGATCAATGGATGCTCGCGAGCTGCTGGCGCGAGTCGCGCGACGGCGTCGTGGTGATCGCCGGCGTCAACGTCGACGTCACCGAGCGCAAGTTCGCCATCCTCGCGCTGGAAGCCAGCGAGACGCGGCTGCAGCTCGCGGCGCAGGCCCTGCCCGGCTTCGTCTACGACTGGAACCGCGCCAGCGGCAAGCTGGTGCGCACCTCGGGCATCGAGCAGCTGCTCGGTTACTCCGGCGCCGAGATCTCGCTGGCGAGCCGCTGGTGGGACGGGCTGATCCACCCCGACGACGTCGCCAGCGCGCGGCCGACGCGCGTCGACGCCGTCAGCGGCGCGGGCCACGACGACAACAGCATCGCCTGCGAATACCGCGTGCGGCACCGCGACGGGCGCTATGTCTGGATCTGGGACCACTGCATCCTGGTGCGCGATCGCGCCGGCGAAGTGACGCGCGTCGTCGGCAGCGTGCTCGACATCACCGACCGGAAAGAAACGCTGGCACGGCTCGCGGCCAGCGAACGCCAGCGCGAGAACCTGCTGAACGCCGAACGCGCGGCGCGCGCCGAGCTCGGCACCGCCGGCCAGGCCAAGGACGAGTTCCTGGCAACGATCTCGCACGAATTGCGCACGCCGCTGAACGCCATCCTCGGCTGGGCCACGCTGCTGCAGCGGCCGAACGTCGATCCCGCGATGATCGGCGACGGCCTGAAGGTGATCGAACGCAACGCCCGCGCGCAGACCGCGCTGCTGGGCGACCTGCTCGACGCCAACCAGATGATGTCCGGCAAACTGTCGCTGACGTTCGAGCCGATGGACCTGAACGACGCCGTGCGCGCGACGCTCGATTCGCTGCGCGTCACGATAGCCACGCGCAAGGTGCAGGTAGATAGCCGGCTCGCGGCGGCGGCGCTGCCGGTCATGGGCGACTCGGGTCGCCTGCAGCAGATCGTCGGCAACCTGCTGTCGAACGCGCTGAAGTTCACGCCGGCGGGCGGCGTCGTGTCGGTGAGCACCGGCCGCGACGACGACGGCCTGTGGTGCCAGGTGCGCGACAGCGGCGAAGGCATCGCCGCAGAGTTCCTGCCGCACATCTTCGAGAAGTTCCGCCAGGCGGAGGGCGGCAGCTCGCGCAAGTTCGCCGGTCTCGGACTCGGGCTCGCGATCACGAAGCAGCTGGTCGAATCCCACGGCGGGTCGATCGGCGTGGCCAGCGAGGGCCAGGGGCGCGGCGCGGTGTTCACGGTGCGGCTGCCGCAGCTGCGCGCCGACGGCACGGACGTTTCCTATCTCGATGCGCCGCGATCCGCCGGCCGCTCCGACAAGCCGCTCGCCGGTCTCACGATCCTCGCCGTCGACGACGAGCCCGACTCCCGCGAATACCTGGAGCGGCTGCTGAGCGAACAAGGCGCGGAGATCGTCAGCGTCGCCTCGGCGCGCGAGGCCATCGAGGCGATCTCGCGCGGCAGTGGACGGTTCAACCTGCTGGTCAGCGACATCGGCATGCCGGAGTCGACCGGGTACGACCTCATCGACACCGTGCGGCGACAGTTGAAGGTCGACGGGACGGCGTTGCCGGCCGTCGCGTTGACGGCGTTCACACGCGCACAGGATCGAACCCAGGCGCTGGAACGCGGCTTCCAGAATCACCTGGCGAAGCCGGTGCAGGTGGGACGATTGATCGGGGCGATCCGCCAGCTCACGGGTCGCGCGGACCCCGGCGCCGACAGGCTGGACGAGACCGCACGGCGCGGGCGGAAGCACTGATCCGGGCGTTGCGGGCGGCCCGCCATGGGCAGCATCGGCCCGCCATGGACGGGTTCGAGTAGATAGGCCGGCAGCGCCGGCCGGCCGTCAATCCGGCTTGGTCGTCAGCAACCGCTGCAGGTTCTTCTCGTACCCCGGCAGCGCCTGCTTCAGCGTGCGCTTCAGGTCCGCATCGCCCTTGCCGGCGATCTGCGCCTTGAACTGCGCCACCGTCATCTCGTGCGAGCTGATCTGGTTGACGACGAAGTTCGCGCGGGAGCGCGCCTCGCCGGCCGCGGGCAACGAGGTCTTCCGGTCAGGATTGTCCTCGGGCAGTCGCCAGCCCTTGCGCTTGGCCAGCGCCTCGAGCTTGCGGGTCGTGTCCTCGCTCTGCGTCGCGATGGCGGTCGCCGTGTCGTGCACCGGGCCGGCGCCGAAGTCCTTCGCCGCGCCGCGCGCGTCGAACGCGCTCTGCCGGCTGATCTCCAGCGCATTGAGGATGAACGTCGGATCGTCCGTCGCGACGAGCTTGCGATCGAACAGCGGATCGGTCGGCGTGCCCTGCGCGGGGTCGCGGTTCCGATACGGCTGCACGTCCTGCTGGCGCGGGATGGTGGTCTGTTCCGGCGTAGATTGATCCGGCTTGGGCTGGTCCTGGGCGACCGATCCGGAGGCGAGAACCAGCAAGGCGAGCGTTGTCAGCATGTGCGTTCGCGGCGCGGCGCCGGCTGCATGCCGGCGCCGCGCCCGCGTCCTGGTTGGTAGCTAGTCGCGGCGGATCAGCAGCGACGCGACGAGCGCCACGGCGGCACCGGCGGCCGCGCCGTACGCGATCGACTTCCACGGATTGTCGTGCACGTATTCGTCGGTGACGCGCGCGGCGTTGATGCCGGCCTCGCGGGCCCGCGTGCCGGCTTCCGCCAGGCGGACCTTCGCGTTGCCGATCGTGCGCACGACTCGCTGCCGCACGGCTTCCGCCGCCGCGCCGCCTTCCTCACCGAGGGTCTTCAGCAACTCCTCGGCCTGCGCGATGACACGATTCAGCTCGTTCACCGTGGATTCGGCGTTGCGGGCGCCATTGTCGAAAGATTTGGCCGAGATGCTCATGAGGAAGCTCCTGTGGTTCCGTTGAAAGGTGTCTCAGGTTAAGCGTTGCGCAGCGCGGCACCTGTCAGTTGCCGTGGACGCGGACCTGTCGGCCGATGACCACAGCCCTAACTGCTCGCACGCGCGGTCGGCCATCGCTGACACCGGGAGGGCGCGTCGTCCGCGTTCGCGGCCTTTTTGCGGCGTGCAGCATCGGTCCCCGTCGATCACCTACCGCACTCTTCACGAGGAGATTTGAAGTGACACAAACGAACAGCAGCTGGACCCTGGCCGTGGCCGCGGCGGTGGGCGTGATGGCCCTCGCCGGCTGCAATCAACGCGAGTCCGCGCAGAAGACCGCGGAAGACGTGAGCGAAGCGCGCCAGGACGCCAACCAGAACGTGGCGGAAGAGCGCCGCGAAGCCGCCGACACGGCGACCGAAGGCAAGGAAGACCGCGCCGCCGCCGAATACGACGTGGCGATCGCGCAGGCCGATGGCCAGCGCAAGGTCGCGAAGGAAAAGTGCGAGACGCTGTCGAGCGACGCGCAGAAGGCCTGCAAGGAACAGGCTGAGGCGACCTACGAGTCCGCCAAGGCGCAGGCCCAGGCGACGCTCGATGCCGCGAAGCAGTCGGGTTCGGCCTCGCCGACCGGCAACTGAAGGTAGTCACGCGAACGTGGCCGGGTGATGCCCACCTGCGAGACCTTTGCAAGTCGCGTTCGCGTAACCCCGCCCGGCGATGGTTGACCCCACCGCCGGGCGTTTTCGAATGAAGGAGAGACTCATGAACATCACGCTTCGTCACGGACTCGCGCTCGCAGGCCTGAGCCTGCTGTGCAGCGCCGTCCCCGTGGGAGCGGTGAGTCTTTCGACCGTCGGGACGCCCGAGCCGGCGCCCGAGGGCACCCGGATTCCCGCGACGATCGACGCGATCGCCGCCGACCTCGCCGGCGCGGGCAGCGGCACGCTGGTCCCGCTGATGGCGGCCGACATGCAGGCGCGCCAGGTCGCGACCGTCGATGCGCCGTCCACCGGTGGCGGCGCGGGCTCGGTCGGCAAGCCGATCGGCGACATCGAATTCGTCAAGCAGGCCACCGAGAGTGGCCGCAAGGAAATCAGCTCGGCGCAGCAGGCACTGCCGCAGCTGAAGGATCCCGGCCTGAAGCACATCGCCGAGATGCTCGTGAACGACCACGGCAACGCGAACGGCAAACTCGCGCAGCTGGCCGAAGCCAAGGGCTGGCCGGTGCCGGGGCCGCGCGCGGCACCCGACGCACCGCCGTCCGGCGCGGCGAGCAGCGATTTCGACGCGAAGTGGACCGCCGAGATGATCGCGGGCCACGAGCGCTCGGTCGCGCTGTACCGCGCGCAGGCGGGCGGCGGCGAGGACAAGGATCTGCGCAAGTACGCGAAAGACACCCTTCCGACCATCGAAAAACATCTGGCCGAATTGAGGAGTCACCAATGAGCAGCAACGGAAACGTCTTGACCCTTCGCATCATCAAACTACTGGGCGTGGCCGGCATCGCGGTGCTGGCGGCGTCGTACATCGCCGCCCGCGCGCAGCGCCGCGACGAAGAGAACCGCCGCCGCCTGGCGGAGCAGATCGAAGCCGAACGCTGGGAGAGCGAAGGCGGCGCGAGCCACAGCGGCCCCGCGACGCAGAGCGCCGTCACCGCGCATTGATGGGGACAGTCCCCGTTTGCTAGCAAAAGGGGACAGTCACGAGATCCAGATGAGGTCTTCCTTCGTCGTGAAGGTCCCATCTGGATTTCGCGTGACCGTGATCTCCCACTCGCCCGCAGCCAGCGGTCCGCTGTAGTTGCCGTAATTGACCACGAAGGTGTTTTCGCCGGTCTGGCGGATGCGATAGACGTGGTTGTAGTCGACGTGATGCCAGATACTGCAGCTCGTCGGCTTGAAGCCGAGCGTGCGCAGCCGCCGGACGACCTCTGCCGTCGGCGGTGAGTCGAACACGCTTAGGCAGAAGCTGCCGCGACGTTTCCAGCTCGCGAAGAGCGCGACGACGATGTCTTCGTAAGGCACGTCGAGGCGCCCTGCTTCCTCGCGTGCCGCGGCGAACCAGCGGGTCTTGAACTCGGCCACCTGCGCCTGCGTCGCAGCGAGCAGGCACTCACCATTGGCTCGAACGGTTTCCTCGCGGCCCGGCGGGCACCAATAGTCGGCCTGCGCGACACCCGACGTGAGCCCCGCCACCAGCAACGCGCTGACGAGCGACGCCCTCATGACAGCGTGACTGTCCCCTTTTGCCAGCAATCGGGGACTGTCCCCATTACGACGGCGGGCCTTCGGGGGCCGCGGCCTTGCCGGGCGGCGTCACGAGCATCACCGTCGACGACGGCTGGCGGATGCCGGCCTTGTCGAAGGCCTGCTTCAGCCGCAGCATGAATTCGCGCTTCACGTTCGACTGCTCCAGCGCGCGGACTTTCAGCCGCGCGCGCAGCGTGATGCCGCGATCGCTCCACGCCTCCACGCCGGCGATGTCCAAGTCGTCGATGATCTTGCCGCTCCACACCGAATTCGCGCGCATCGCCGCGCCGACCTCGCGCATGAGATCGAGCACCGGCTGGATGTCCTGCTCCAGCGCGATCGTCACGTCGACCACCGCGAACGCGTACGTGCGGCTCGAGCTCGTCACGACGCCGATCTCGCCGTTCGGCACGTAGTGCACGTTGCCCTCGTAGTCGCGCAGCTGCACGTAGCGCAGCGTCAGGTCCTCGACCAGCCCGCTCTTGCCGGCGATCGACACGACATCGCCCTGCCGGATCTGGTTCTCCGCCAGCAGGAAGAACCCGCGGAAGAAGTCCTTCACCAGCGACTGCGCACCGAATGCGATCGCGATGCCGGCGACGCCGGCCGTCGCGAGGAACGGCAGGATCGAGATGCCCAGGGTGTTGAAGATGGCCAGCGTCGCGATCACGCCGATCAGGATCGACGCCAGCTTGCGCAGCACGCTGCTCAGCGTGGCCGCGCGTTTCTGTGCCTCGACGTCGTGGGAATGCGACGCCGTGAACTTCTCCAGCCCGGCGATCAGCCGCCGCGCGATCGCGATCAGCAGCCAGCTGACCAGCAGGATCGCGGCGATCCGCGATCCGGCCTGGATCCAGTCGACGGCATTGAACCATTCGACGACTTTGTCTTCGTGAGCCATGTCTCACGTTACCGCAAATTTGTCCGTCCCGGCACGCGGCATGATCCTACGCGGCGCGACAGCCCGTTCCGAAGCAGTGACTCTGCCGCCAAGCGCACCATGGTGCCGTGACATCAGGGATGACAAAGACGGTCTCTGCCGGCGTGGTCGCGGTGCTCGCCAGCCTGTTAGGCGGCAGTGCCGGCAACGATGCGCCGCACCTGCTCGTGCCCGACGGCTTCGTCGCCAGCGTCTACGCACGCGATCTGCCCGGTGCCCGCGCGCTGGCCATCGAACCCGACGGCACGCTGACACTGCGCGGCCGCCGCGACACCTACGAAATCCTCCCGCCGCGCGACGATCAACCCGTCACGGTGATGCGCGTCGCGACCGAGCTCGACGACCTCGACGACGCGGCCGCCGAGAACGCCACGCTCGCGGTCAGCGTGCCGGGCTTCGTGCACCTGAGCTGGCACGCCGATTCCAGCGAGATCGCGTACACGGTGGCTAGCGGCGCCGGCGCGGGTATCCCGGTGCCGCCGCGCACGCTGGCGCTGGCGCGCACGCTGGCCAGCGCGCGTTTCACCGACGTCGCGCTCGCGCCGGACGGCACCCTGTTCGTCGCCGATCCGCGCCGCGGCACGGTCTGGCAGATCCGGCCGGCGAATCCGCCGCGCACCTGAGGCCGAACTACCCCGCGCCGGGCACGCGCGACTTCCGCCGCCCG
>DATJTW010000061.1:0-61300 GCA_035502995.1 Steroidobacteraceae bacterium
TTCACAGAATTAGGCCTGGATCCTCATGTCGATGTCGCACACATAACCCACCGGATTCGAGTCAAAAGTCGCTGCCCCGCTCCAGCTGAATTGCGACGACTTCCCGAGTTTGCTTTCCAAATCTGCGGCCAACGTCTGCCAGAGCTGCATCGAGTGCGAGTGCTGGCGGCAACCCCCATACCGCCGCCAACTGTCCATCACCGTTCCACTTTGAGCTAACCAACTCCGGCTTCAGCTTTAAGCCAGTTCTTGTCGTAACCAACCCGCCCGCCGATGAGAATGTCACCGCCCGCGACCGAAATGTACGCGACCAAACATCCGCCGCCAGCGCCAACGAAACCTCATCGACCCCGGGCGTGAGCTCCATCCCTAAGTCTTCGTGACTCCAGAACTGCGCCTTGTTTCGAACCACGTTCGTTGCAAACCTCCGCGAAAAAACGAATTGGTCGCTACGATGGCGTGCGTCCCAATACGTGAGTCCGAGGCCAGCAGCCACCAACTGAGCCTTTTCCCTGCCCGCGATCGACTCGATCATCGTTAGGGACATCGGCATAGATGCGGAAATTCCTGTGGTCGTTAGGACTCCTTCATCCGCTACAAACCTACGATCCGGCACAAATTCGATGTTTCTATGCTCTCTCAACAATCGATCTTCGTAGTACCAATGGGTCGTCGCCCTCTTCCCATCTAACAACCCCGTATTCGCCACCACCATCGCGCCCGCACACACCCCAACCACAAACGCGCCCTTTTCCGCCTGCTTCCGAATCCAGCGGATTGCATCCGGATCATCATCCCTCTTCATCGCCGGCACGATCACGTAATCTGCCCCCTCCGGATACTTCGCATCGAACTGATCAACCGTCGCCTCCGGCATCACCTCCAGCACCGGAAACAACGTGATCGACCCGGGCCGCGTCGCGACGGCGATCACATCCGCCACATCCGCCCGTTTCAAAATCCCATACGGCATCAGGAAGTCGGTGGTCTCGGTCCCCTCGTTGATCCCGAGCACCGCGATCACCGGCCGTGACGGCCGCTTCTTCGGCTGCAGCGCCGCGAGGATCGCGTCCATCTCGCTCTGCGGCACGGGAGGCGGCGCTCTGACAACGGGTGTAGGCGGAAGCGAAATGAACCATGCCGCGATTCCGCCGAGCACCAGAACGAGCACGGCCAGCACCAGGCGCACCCTGAACTTCCGGCGCTTCCGCGCGCTCGCTTCGAGCTTTGCCTTCCATTCCATAGGCTGCAGTCTAATCCTCCGACAGCGTCCGCCCGAAATGCCCTTTTAAAGTCTCCCCTACGGAGACCCCATGCGCCGCTTCCTCCTGGTCCTGGTTTTCATCGGTTTCCTCGCTGTTTTCGCCGGCGTGCAGACGGCCACGGCCGCCCCGGCCAATCCCCTCGGCCTCTACTACGACAACAGCTTCACGAACATCGACGACTACGCCCACCCGGGCGCCCTGCTGGTCGCCGGCAACTGCAACCGCTACGACGGCCGCTTCGAGAAGGCCCGCGAGGCCGGCGCCGAGGTCATCGCCTACCTCAACATCATCGAGGTCTACGACCACGTTCCCTGCCGGCTGAACGCGGGCTTCTACATGGGCGCACGCGAGCACGTCCCGCTCTGGCCGTACCCGAAATACGGCGAGCGCATCAATTGGCCGCGCACGCACCTGGCCGACATGCGCAAGGGCTCGGAATGGTCTAACAACGTCGTCGACTACGTCTCCGGCCTCATGCGCGAAGGCAAGGTAGATGGGGTGTTCCTCGACAACGTCGGCGCCCGCCTCTGGTCCGACCTCGCGCGCTGGAACGACTGGCCGCAATCCGAACGCGACGAATGGACCGAGGGCAACATCGACCTGGTCCGCCGCCTCGACGCCGCCCGCCGCGAGATCAACCCGAAATTCCTGCTGATCAACAACAACCTCTGGGACCTCGGCCACGGCGACAAGCGCGGCTTCGAAGGCGAGAAGTACGTCGACGGCGTGGTGCTCGAGCATCCCGAGCTGAACGCCTATCACGAGAAATACGCCGGCCGTGAATTCGCCAGCGAGGGCCATCGCCGCGTGCTGGTGATCGCGCGCTCGCCCGAGGATGCAGTGGCTTGGTCCGAAGTCCGCGGCGTTACCCACGTGACCTGGCAGCCGAAGTACGACCACCCCGGCAAACCGTTGGTCCCGTTCACCAAGGAGCTCGCATGGCCCTGACGATCGAAACCCCCGCCTTCGCGCCGAACGCGCCGATCCCCGACCAATACGCGCGCCGCGGCGCGAACGTCTCGCCCCGCGTCGAATGGCACGGCGCGCCGCTCGACACGCGCAGCTTCGCTCTGATCGTCGAGGATCCCGACGCGCCGAAGGGCACGTTCCGCCACTGGGCGGCGTACGACATCCCCGGCGACGCGGTGTTGCTCGACGAAGGCGCGGGCTCCGACCAGCAAGGCGCCGCGCTCAAGATGGCGCGCAACGATTTCGGCGACGTGCGCTACGACGGCCCGCAGCCGCCGCCCGGCCACGGCGTGCACCACTACCACTTCCGGTTGTTCGCGCTCGACACCGCGGAGCTCGACCTGCCCGCCGACGCCAGCGCCCAGCAGGTGCTCGCGGCCGCGGAAGCGCACGCGCTCGCACAGGCGGAGACGGTCGGCACCTTCGAGCGCTAGCCGCGCGTGCGGAGCTTCGATTTCAGTTCCTGGCAGGCGGTACTGTCGACGCTGCTCGGGCTGGCCATCATCACGTTGCTGGGCGTCGGCATCCGGCTGCTGCTGATGCAGACGGTGCAGCAGCGCCGCGAGCGCGAGAACCGGCAGATCAACGAGCGGTTGCGCACGTTGATCGCGGCGTACAAGACCCTGGGCGGATCGTTCACCGGGGATCTCAGCGTCGACCCGACTCACCTGCGTGACGTGCGGCTGCGAGATGCGGCTGCGTCCGGCGCGACGATCCCGGCGGTGATCGGGCCGGAGAGCACGGATCGCTCGCGGCGGATCCGGGACTCGGTCGAGGCCGCGCTGTCGGACATCCTGTTGTTAGGCACGGAGGAACAGGTGCGGCTGGCGGCGTTCGCGGCGACGGAGCTGGCGGGTGGTCGCCCGGTGCATACGGCGGAGCTCGTGACGTCGCTGCGGGATTTCATTCGCGGCGTGCTGGACCTGGATCCGATCGCGAAGGATGTCGTGATCCCGAAGCAAGGGCCGTCGCGTCCCGGAGCCAACAAGCCGACGAAGGATGGCGGGGAGCGGGAAGGACGCGGTGGTGGTGGTAGCAAGGGCGGCGACATGGCCGCGGGGGCTGGTGCCGGAGCCGGCGCGGGACTCGGCCTGGGGATCGGCGGTGGCATGCTCGCGGACGAATCGGAGCACGACGAGACGCGATAGCGCGCGCGACCCTGAAAATCTGCGCATTCACGACGAATTGTCCGCTCACTCTCGCCGGGCCAAAGTTTCACGATCGACCTATCCGCCAATGGCGTACTACGCCATTGACGTACCCCACTGGCTGGGTATGATTCGAATGGTCATCGTCGAAACGACTTTGTTCACCAATCAGGTTCTCCGTGCCATCCCGGATGACTTGTACGCAAAGCTGCAAGAGCACCTGAGCGATTTCCCGGATTCAGGAGATTTGCTGCGCGGAGGCAGTGGTCTTCGCAAACTTCGGTGGTCGACAACGGATGGTGGAAAGAGCGGCGGCGTTCGCGTGATCTACTTCTGGCGACGGCGCTTCGATCAAGTTTATTTGATTTATCTTTTTGCCAAGAACAAGCGGGCAAACCTGACGTCGAGCCAGCTTCACCGTCTGGCAAAGGCCGCCCGGGAGTTGAAATGAAGAACGCAGATTTTGAATCGCTGCTCGGCAGCGTTCGAGAGGCCGGCAGCATCATCGCGGGAAAAAAGAAGGCCTCGCGCGTCTTCAAGATCGAGCCATCGAACGTGAAGGCGTTGCGCGACCGCACCACCCTCAGCCAGGCTGAGTTCGCGGCACTGCTAGGCGTCGAGCTCGCTACGCTTCGAAATTGGGAGCAAGGCCGCCGCCAACCCACTGGCCCGGCGAAAGCTCTTCTCCGCGCAATCGAGAAAGACCCGAAGAATGTCCTGCGCGCCCTCGCCGCCGGTCGTTAGTCATACGCCGGCACCGGGTAGTTGATCGACCGCAGATACTCCGCGATGCGATCGATGACCACCTTCACTGCCGGACGCTCGTACACCCGCTTCCGCCAAGCCAGCAGATTCACGTGCTTCGCCTCGATCGGCACCGTGTGCCGCGCCGCGAAGAACTGCGCCATATAAAAGGAGATGTCCGCATACGTGAACGGCCCCGCGAGGTACTCGCGGCCATTCAGCTGCGCCTCCATGCGCGCGTAGTACCACTCGAGACTCTCGCGCGATTTCACCCATTCGGGTGACGTCACCGGGTCCGGATCGGCGCGCATGCGCATCAGCACGATGACGTGCGGGAAGAACACCTCGTCCGCCGCGAGCTCGAGCTGCCGCGCCCGCGCGCGCGCGGGGATCGTCATCGGCCACAGCTCCTGGTCCGACCAGCGGTCCTCGCAGTACTCGAATATCTGCGTCGAGTCGTAGATCTCGACTTCGCCATCGATCAGCACCGGCACCTGGCGCTTCGGATTCACGCGCAGCACTTCCGGGTGCTTCGGGTTGTAGCCCTTCTCCTGCGAGAACGGGACCATCTCGAGCTCGAAGTCGACGCCTTTCTCGCGCAGCGCGATTTCGGCCTTGGCGCCGAACATGCTCAGGGGGCCGGAATAGAGTTTCGTCATAGCAGGATGTGTATACCGATGCCGATCAGCACGAATGGCAACAGCAGATGTCCCCACCTCTGCGTCACCGCCGCCCCGACCGGATGCTTGATGAGCGCGTAGCCTAACGCACACCACACCGCGGTGAACACCAGGAACACCACCGTGAACACCGGCACCGCCGCCGCATCGTTCGCGAACAGCGGAATGTACACGCCGACGTTGTCCCCGCCGTTCGCGATGGTCAGCGCGGCCACGCCGAGCGCCTGCGCGCCGGGCGCGCTATCCAGCCGCTCCTGCGAGATATCGACGCGATCGTCGTCCGTCCTGCCGTGCGCGCGCCACAGCCGGAACAGCAACCACGACCCCAGCACGATCGGCACGAGCCCGAGTAGATTGATCCACTTCTCCGGGATCACCGTCGCCGCGTACGCCGCGCCGACGCTGACGCCGGTCAACACCGTGATCCCGAGGAACTGCCCGGCCACCACCGCGCGCACGCGCAACCCGCCGCCGAACAGCAGCGCGAGCAATAGCAGGTCGTCGACATTCGTGACGACGAACACGACGATCGCCGTCAGCAGGTCCTCGAGCATCCGCGCCGGGTTCCCCTCGTCCGTTCGCGCAACAGTAGCAGCCCCGCTCATCCGCGCGATAGGATCGCCCGCCACTCACCGGTTCGGGGGAACCATGCGCAAATTCGTGACGCTGCTGTCTGCCTGCTCGATCTCCTTCGCGCTCGCGCAATCGCCAGCGGCGATGCAGACACCGCAGGCCCAACCACCGCGCCCGACCCCGCCCACCCGCGCCGTCGACGGTCCCGGTGCTCCGACCTTCACGAAGATCCCCACCGGCAATCCACCCAACACCGAAGGCGAATTCGTCATCGGCCCCGACTACGCCGCGCCGCCCGAGCTCACGGTCATCGAAGGCGTGCCGGTCGGCAAGGTCACGCAGTTCACGATGGAATCGAAGGACAGCAGGTTCTATCCCGGCATCGCGCGCGACGTGTTCGGCACGCCGGATCCAGGCAACCCGAAATCGCTGATCGTCGAGACACACGCCAAGGACTACCAGCGCACGATCACCGTCTATGTCCCCGCGCAGTACAAGAAGGGATCGAAGGCCCCGGTCATCGTCACGCACGACGGCCCGAAGCTCGGCGAACCGGACACGGTGCTGCCGCGCATCCTCGACAACCTGATCGCGCAGAAACGCGTGCCGGCGATGGTCGCCGTGATGATCCAGAACGGCGGCGGCGACGCGCAGGGTTCGGAGCGCGGCCTCGAGTACGACACGATGTCCGGCAAGTTCGCCGAGTTCATCGAAGCGGAAGTGATGCCGGCCGTCGAGAAGAATGCCGGCGTCAAACTATCGCGCAAGGGCAAGGATCGCGCGGTGATGGGCTGCAGCTCGGGCGCCGCGGCTGCGTTCACGATGGCGTGGAACCATCCGGAGTGGTACCAGCGCGTCATCAGCTACTCGGGCACCTACGTGAACCAGCAGTGGCCTTACAACCCGGCCACGCCGGGCGGCGCCTGGGAATACCACAACGGCATCATCGCGAACGCGAAGACGAAGCCGATCCGCATCTGGATGCACGTCGGCGACCGCGATCTGTTCAACCCGAACATCATGCGCGACGACATGCACGACTGGGTGACGGCCAACCACCGCTTCGCGGCCGTGCTGAAGGACAAGGGCTATCACTACCAGTATGTCTTCGCGCTCGACTCCCCGCATTGCGACCGCCGCGTGCGCGAGCAGACGTTGCCGGCGGCGCTCGAGTTCGTCTGGAAGTGAGTCGGTGACAGCCGCGGCACCGCCAGGTGCGTTTGCGGGCGCGCTGGCGCGACCGGCCACGGGACAATGACCGGCCTCGTCACCGATTTGTTATGCGCGATGCGGCCGACAAGGCTTGTCGGCGGAGTCCGGTCCCACCTCTGGTAGCGGAGCGGTGGCCGCGAAAAGCGCTTGTCTCGATGCTTGTCGCCTGCCCGAAACGGCGACAAACACGGAGACAGACGGGACATGGAATACGACGAACACGGCGGACCGGTTTACGCACTGCATCGCGTCTTCACGCTGACGGACGTGGACTGGCCGAGACTCGAGACTCGCGAGGAAGAGCAGACCGCCGTGCCGTTGGTGCCGGGTGAGGGAAATGGGGAGTTGTCAGCTTCCCGCTAACTCCCCTTTTCACCCAACCGGCACCGACCCGAAGAAATCCCAGATCGCCTGCGCGCCGTCGAAGGTGCGGCAGGTCGGGCCCTGCGGATGCCAGCGGAACGGCTCGTCGCCATCCGGCCAGTGATGGCCGCAGCCTTCGAGCGCGTACAGCGTGACCGGCGCCGCGCAATGTTCCCAACGTTCGACGCGCGTGCGCGAGCCGGCGGGCTCCGCCTGCGGTAGATAGGACATCGCCGGCTGCAACGCGCAACCGTTGCGGCGGATCCAGTACTGCACGTTGCCCTCGAGCTCGCCGTCATCGAACGGGTTCACTGGGTCGTCGGTGCCGTGGATCACCAGCAGCGGGATCGGCCGCTTCGACGCAGCGGCGCAGGGCTGCATGCGCGATTGCGCCAGTCCGCCCGACACGGGCGCCACGGCGGCGACGAGATCCGGCCGATCGCAAGCGAGGCGGTATGCCATGCCGGCGCCGTTCGAGAAACCGGTGACGAAGACGCGGCGGCCGTCCACGTGGTTCTCGGCGATCAGTTGCGCGACCAGCGCGGCGAGATATTCCACGTCATCGGCATCGGCGGTCGCCCAGGGATGTCCGTCGTTCCAGTGACCGCGCAACGAATCCGGATACGCGACGATGAACCCCCACGCATCGGCGAGCGTCTCGAACGATCGCCGCGTGCGCTCGCGGATCTCCGCACCGTTGCCGCCGCGGCCGTGCAGCAGCAACACCAGCGCCGGCTTCGGCGCCACGGCTTTCGGGACGTACAGGATGTGCGTGCGCACCTTGTTGCCGACGACCATGTCGCGCACGACCGCGCTGCCGGAGGAATCGGCCGCCGGCGCGCACGCCGAGAGCGACAAGAGCACCAACAGCAGACCGCCGACCATTCGCATGCGGCGAGTCTAACCAGCTCGCGCCGGCAGCGGTGCACGCCCGGGGCAACCGGGAGTCGTCAGTAAGTGATGTCAGCGTGGCGTGACGGGCAGAACTACCAGCGCGCCGCGCCGGGAATCCGCAGCGCACGTCCTGCGGCACGCACCCAGCGATGCACGACACCCGACAAGCGCGCGCGCCAGAACTCCCCCGCGCGCCGCGGGAAGTCGAGCGCGCTCTCCACCTGGAAGCTGCGCGCCTTGCCGTGCAGGCACCACTCGACCAGGTGCTCGCAGTTGTTCCGCAGCAGGTGATACCGATCCTCGCCGACCCGCGAGCGCGCACGCCGGACGATCTCCGCCACGTCTTCGCAGGCCTCGTCGTGCGACACCACGAACATCGGCCGGCCCTCGTGGAATTCCGCCATCGAGGTCTCCTCGACCGGACGGCGATGGAACCGATACACGCGTGCGTTGTAGTGGACGATGCGCCCGTCACCGACGTAGATGCCGTGATGCGCGAAGCCGCGCCACGGTGCCACCAGGTGCGCGCCGATCGCGGGTTCTTCGCCGGGAGCCAGGGCGCGGATGCGGCGGCTCGAGTACGCGTACTGGTACGCCACGAGCCGGTTTCCGAATATCTGTGCGCCGTTCATTCGTCTTTCGTCCTGGTGACAGTTGACCGTTTTCGCGGCCCCGCGAATGTCGGCGCGCGTGGATGCGCGGTGCCAACGCGGCGGCGATCGATTTGCCCGCCGGCACTCACACGCGGCCGCGACACCAGCGGAAACGTCGGAAAACGTGAACTCCCGCATGGGAAAAGCCCTTAAGAAATCCTCGCGGATGCACCATGAAAAAACACGTTCTGACAAATGGCAGGAACGCCCGGAATGACGTGATCGACTCGGCATTTATGTGCATTGAATGCGTGAATTGCCCGCGGCCGGGAACCACTCCTTCCGCGTAATCTCCACCCTTCATGTTCCGCATTCCCATCGCGCTGAAGCTCGCGGGGCGGGCTCGCCTCGTGGCGCGCTGGCTCCCGCTGTTCGTCGCCTGCGTGATTCCGCAGCTCGCGAACGCCGCGTGCTTCAACAGCCCCGATCCCGCGATCGCGTCGATGCAGGCCCTCGCCGCGCAGGATGGCAACGCCGCCCTCGCCCGCGCCGACAAGGCGCTGCGCTATGCCAGCTCCGACTCCTCGCCCGTGCACCGCGCCTGGTTGCAGGCCGTTCGCGCGCAGGCGTTCAGCGCGCTCGAGCTCGACCCGGATGCGCGCGACGCCGCGCGGGCCGGCCTCGCGCTCGTGCCCGACAATTCGCAGGACGTGCACCTCGCGCTGATGACGATCCTCGCCGAGAACATCTACGACGCCGCCGGCATCGAGACGCAGCTCCAGGCGATCGAAGCCGCACGCGCCGGCCAGACCGCGGGTTCCGTCGCCGACGCCTGCCTGGCGACGACGCTCGGCATGCTGCAGTTCCGCCAGGATCGCGCCGACCTCGCCATCTCGACGCTGTCGCAGGCGTACCGCGCCAGCGACTCGCCGGCGCGCCGCGAGCAGCGCATCCTCACCGCCTCCGTGCTCGCGTCGATCATGCGCGAGCTCGGCGACTACAAGCAGGCGCTGTCGCTGAACTCGGAAGTCATCGAGTGGAATGCCTCGCACGACGAGCAGCTCCAGCTCTCGGTGTCGCGTTACCTGCGCGGCGTGATCCTCATCGACATGCGCGAGTTCGACGCCGCCGTGTTGGCGTTCAAGAACGCGCGCGAACTCAGCGTCAAGATCGGCGACGAACAGGGCATCGCGTATGCGGACATGCGCATCTGCGAATCGCAGGTCGAGACCGGCGACATCGCCGGCGCGACGCCGCGCTGCGAGAACGCGTTCCGCATCTTCTCCGCCGCGCGCTCGCCGGACACGATCAAGCAGGTGCTCGCGCTGCAGGCGCGCATCGATCTCGCCCAGGGCCGCAGCGCCGATGCCGTGCAGAAGCTCGATACGGTGCTCGCGAACGACGCCGCCGACATGCCGCCGCGCTACGTCACGCCCATCTTCAAGTCGCGCGCCGAGGCCAACGCCGCGCTGAACCGGCATCGCGCCGCGTTCGACGACCTGTCCGAATACATGCGCCGTTACACCGCGCAGAACGAGATGCGCCGCATCCGCCAGGCGGACGCGCTGCGCGCACGGTTCGAGACGGACCGCGAGATCGAACGCAACGCGGCGCTGCATCGCGAGCTCGCGCAGTCGCGGCATCAGCAGCTGATCCTCAAGCGCTGGATGGTGGTCGCCATCGGCGCCAGCGTGCTGGTCATCGGCCTGCTGACCACGATGCTGCTGATCGCGCGGGCGCATCGCCGCCAGCTCGCCGACCTCGCGAACCTCGACGTGCTGACCGGCCTGCCGAACCGCCGCCGCACCGCCGATCTCGCAGAGCGCTCGCTCGACCAGGCGAAGTCATCCGGCCAGGCGCTGACCGCGGCGCTGATCGACCTCGACCACTTCAAGATGATCAACGACCACTGCGGCCACGCCGGCGGCGACCGCGTGCTGAAGGATTTCGCGACCATCGCGCGCGATTCGCTGCGCGACACGGACACGTTCGGCCGCTGGGGCGGCGAGGAATTCCTGCTGGTGATGCCGAACACGACGCTCGACGTGGCGCTGACCGTCGTCGAGCGGCTGCGGGCCCGCGCGCTGACGATCGCGCTGCCGGGTGGCAAGACGAACCTCCGCGTCAGCCTGAGCGCGGGTCTCGCGACGAACGAAGCGGATGTGAAATCGCTGGATGGCCTCGTGGCGCGTGCCGACGCGGCGCTGTACCGCGCAAAGAACGAGGGGCGCAACCTGGTGCGCATCGACGAGGACAGTATCGACTCGGCGTCGACCGGCGTGCGCCGGTCTCTTCCGTCTCGCGCGTAAGCCGCCTGGCGCGGCGCGCCTACTCGCGCCCTATTCGCGCGACACGACCCACGCGATCGCCGCCGCGATCACCACCGCAACGATCAGTCTCACCCACGACGCGAACCGCACCGGCTCCGCCGGCTGCGAGTCGTACGCGCGCTTGCCGCCGAGCATCGCGCCGACCAGGTTTTCCTTCTTCACGAACACGTAGAACAACACGGCCGCGATGTGCAGGCCGATGAAGACCTGCAGCGTGTTGAAGACGACGCCGTGCCAGTGCGCGGCGACGCGACCGGTCTCGAAGCTCACGTGCGTGGACAACGGACCGGATTCGATGCCGTCGACGTCGACGGCAAACAACCCGAGCGCGACCTGCGCCAGCAACAGCAGCAGGAGGACGAGCACGCTCAACGCGCCCAGCGGGTTGTGCCCCGGCGCCAGCGCCCAGCGGCCGCGGACATAGGCGACGACTTCGCGCGGGCCTTTCAGGAACTGCGCGAAGCGCGCCGTGGAGCTGCCGAAGAATCCCCAGCAGACGCGGAACAGCAGCACGCCGAGGAAGACGTAGCCGCTCCAACGGTGCCACTCGAGGCGGCCGGTTTCGGCGGTCCACCAGGACAGGCCAAACAACCCCACCATCGACCAATGCGCAATCCGCGTTGGCCCATCCCATACGCGGACGCGCACCTTGGCAATTTCCGTCATGCCGTTCGAAAACTTTTTTCGTTCAATCTTCCGGCGCGCGGAACGTGTCGTGGCAGTTCTTGCAGCTGCCGCCGACTTCACGGAATGCCTTGTTCACCGCATCCACGTCCTTGGCCTTCGCTGCCGCGACCAGCGCGGGCGTCTTGTCCTCGAACATCTTCGCGGCAGCCGCGAAATCCGCGGGCTTGCTCCAGATCTCGGGCAGCGCGCGCGTCTTGCCGGCCTCGGGGCCCGTGCCCTTCGCGAACCACTGGTCCTGTTTCTTCGAGGCTTTTTCCACCTCGAGCGCGGCCTTCTCGATCGCCGCCCAGTCGGGCGTCAACGCCTTCGCGCCATCGCGTACGGCCTTGAACGAGTCGCCGAGATGTTCGTAATGCTCGTGGCGTTGCTTCTGCAACTCCTGTGGCGTCGCCGCCAACACGGCCGCGGCCATCACGAGACTTCCCGCCAGAAATGCATATCGACGCATACGCGAACCTCCAGAGATTGGGCGTGTCTTTATAAACGAATACACGCACAATGCGCACCGTTTCCGCGGCAACGAAGGGGTTATCAGCTGATGCTCGGATTGCAGCGCGCCCCGTGGGCGCGGGTGACCTTCCTGGTCTCCGGCCTCCTCCTCTCGACCGCCGCGTTCGCGGCGAACGAACCGTCCAGCGTCACCGCGTACCGGAAGACCGTCCTGCCGATGCTCGAGGACCACTGCTTCGAGTGTCACGGCGACGGCTACGACAAGGGCAAGGTCGCGTTCGACCAGCTCGAGACCAACGACGACATCCTCGACAAATCATTGTGGATGCGCGTGCTCGTGAACACGCGCTCCGGACTGATGCCCGCCGACAACAAGCCGCGCCTCTCGGCCGCCGAGCAACGCAAGCTCGAGGACTGGATCAAGTACGACGTCTTCGGCATCGATCCGAAGAATCCCGATCCGGGCCGCGTCACCGTGCGCCGCCTGAATCGCGTCGAGTATCGCAACACCATCCGCGATCTCGTCGGCGTCGACTTCAAGACGGAAGAAGAATTCCCCGCCGATGACACCGGCTTCGGATTCGACAACATCGGCGACGTGCTGACGATGTCGCCGATGCTCATGGAGAAATACGTCGCGGCCGCGCAGGTCATCGCCGCCGACGCGGTGCCGACGGCGCCGCGCGAACCCGGCAGGCAGGTAGTTTGGGGCTCGACGTTCACGGGCGAGAAGGCGGTGCTGAAGAAGAACCGCCTGCGCCTGTCGTTCGCCGACACGGCCAACGCGGCGCAGAAGGTGCGCGTCGAGAAGGCCGGCACCTACAAGGTCACGTTCGACGTCGACGTGCGCGGCGACTTCGTGTTCAACGAAGGCCGGGCGCGCGCCGTGCTGAAGGTCGACGGCCAGGAAGTCCGCGCGCAGGAATTTCCGTACTACAACGAGAAGACCTTCACGTTCGACTCCACGCACAAGTGGCAGCCGGGCGAGCACACGTTCACCGTCGAGCTCACGCCGACCGCGCCGGGCTCCGAGAAGGGCAAGCCCACCGAGCTGATCGTCAACAAGGTCACGGCCGAAGGCCCGCTCGAGAAGGATCTCTGGGTCGAGACGAAGAACTACTCGCGTTTCTTCCCGAAGGCGGTGCCGAAGGGCCGCGCCGAGCGCCATGCGTACGCGCGCGAGATCCTCGGCAACTTCGCGTCGCTCGCGTATCGCCGCCCCGTCACCGACGACTCCGCGGACCGCCTCGCGCTGCTCGCCGAATACACGTACACGCAGAAGGGCAAGAACTTCGAACAGGGCGTGCAGCACGCGATGGCCGCGGTGCTCGCGTCGCCGCGTTTCCTGTTCCGGCTCGAGGAGCCCGTCGACGAAGCCGGCAGATACGCGCTGATCGACGAGTACTCGCTGGCCTCGCGCCTCTCCTATTTCCTCTGGTCGACGATGCCCGACGCGGAGCTCACCTCGCTCGCCGCGCGCCACCAGCTGCGCAACAACCTGAAGGCGCAGGTCACGCGCATGCTGGCCGACGACAAGGCGAAGGCGCTGTCCGTGAACTTCACGGGGCAGTGGCTGGAATCGCGCGACATCGACGGCATCTCCGCGAACGCACGCGAGATCCTGATCCGCGATGCCGGCGAGGAAGCGACGCTGAACAAGCTGCGCGCGGCCTGGGAGCGTGGCGACGAAACCGAGGCGCGCAAGTTCGCGAAGCAGATCGACGCGCTGGTGAAGTCGCGCGGCGACTGGGATCTCGACGGCGACCTGCGCACCGCGATGCGCCGCGAGACCTCGATGTATTTCGAGCACGTCGTGAAGCAGGACCGCCCCGTCACCGAGCTGATCACCAGCGACTACGCGTTCGTGAACGAGAAGCTCGCGCAGCTATACGGCATCCCGGGCGTGGAAGGCCCCGAGCTGCGGCTCGTCAAACTACCCGCGGGCAGCCCGCGCGGCGGCGTGTTGACGCAGGCGAGCACGCTGATCGTCACGTCGAACCCCGACCGCACCTCGCCGGTGAAGCGCGGCCTGTTCGTGCTCGCCAACTTCCTCGGCACGCCACCCCCGCCGCCGCCCGCGAACGTGCCGGCGCTCGAGGCCAGCGAGAATCACGTCGAAGGCCACGAGCCGACGCTGCGCGAATCGCTGGCGATCCACCGCGAGAACCCGGCCTGCTCGTCCTGCCACAACCGCATGGACCCGATCGGCCTGGCGTTCGAGAACTTCAACGCGCTGGGCCAGTGGCGCGACACCGAGCGCCGCCAGCCCATCCTCGCGCCCGGCAAGCTGATCACCGGCGAGACGTTCAACAGCGTGAACGAGCTGAAAACCATCCTCGCGACCGGCCACCGGCGTGATTTCTATCGCACGCTGACGGACAAACTGATGACTTACGCGCTCGGCCGCGGTACGGAGTACTACGATGTCGAAACGATCGACGGCATCGTCCGCAACATGGAATCGGCCGACGGCAAGTTCTCCACGTTGTTGATGGGCGTCATCGACTCGACGCCCTTCCAGAAGATGCGCACCGAAGCTACAGTCACGGCGAGTAACTGACATGAGCAACATCAAGCCAACCGAAGACAAGCAGGCGGAGCGTTTTTCCAGCCTCAGTCGGCGGAGTTTCTTCCGCGGCGCCGGCGCGTGCATCGCACTGCCCGCCTTCGAATCGATGTTCGCCCTGCCCGCGATGGCGAGCAGCGGCAAGACCGCACCGACGCGCATGGCGTTCGTCTACGTGCCGAACGGCACGATCCCCGGTGCCTGGTGGCCGACCGCCGGCGGCATGGACTTCGCGCTGTCGCCGACCCTCGCGCCGCTCGCCAAGGTGAAGAACCAGGTGCAGGTCATCTCCGGCCTGACCGACCTCTCGGCCGAAGCCGGCAACGACGGCGCGGGCGACCACGCGCGCGCCGGCGGCACGTTCCTCACCGCCGTGCGCGTCAAGAAGACCGCGGGCTCGGACATCAAGGCCGGCGTGTCCATCGACCAGGTGGTCGCGGGCCAGATCGGCCACCTCACGCGTTTCTCGTCGCTCGAGCTGACCTGCGACGCCGTGCGCAAGGCTGGTGACTGCGACTCGGGTTACGCCTGCGCCTACGTCTACAACCTGTCGTGGCGCTCGCCTAACCAGCCGTTGTCACCCGAGCACAATCCGCGCTTCGTGTTCGAGCGACTGTTCGGCGCCGGCAGCCAGCGCGACCGCATCGCGAACCTCAAGCGTCGCCAGCAGGAACAGCATTCGATCCTCGATTACGTGATGGAAGACGCGCACCGGCTCGATGGCAAACTCGACGGCCGCGACCGCGCCAAGCTCGATCAATACCTGACGAGCGTGCGCGAGATCGAGCAGCGCATCGAGACGTCCGAACGCCTGCCCATCCGCAACCCGGCGGTGGATTCGCCGGTGGGCGTGCCCGACAACTACTCCGAACACATCGCGTTGATGTTCGACATGCTGCTGCTCGCGTTCCAGACGGACTCGACGCGCGTCGCGACGCTGCTGCTGGCGCGCGAAGGCAGCAACCGCAGCTTCAATGAGATCGGCATCGCCGAGGGTCACCACAACCTCACGCACCACAAGAACGATCCCGCGATCATCGAGAAGGTGCAGCAGATCGATCACTGGTACATGCAGCGCTTCGCGAACTTCCTCGAGAAGATGCAGGCGACGAAGGACGTCGATGGCCAGTCGCTGCTGGCGCATTCGATGATCGTGTACGGCTCGGGCAACGCCGACGGCAATCATCACACGCACGAGAACCTGCCGATCCTGCTGGCGGGCGGCGGCGGCGGCTCGATCAAGCCGCGCGGCTACGTTCAGGCGAAGGCACAGCCGCTGGCGAACCTGTTCCTGACGATGGCCGACGGCATGGGCGGCCAGGAGCTGGCGGCGCACGGCGATTCGACGGGCCGGTTCAGCGCCTGAGCGATCGCGGCGGCTGACCCGTCGTCGGACGATCCTGCCCCTCGGGCGGGAACATCGCCGCTTCGCGAGCCCCGCGGCGGCAGGCACACTGGTTGCGCAGTCTCCGGATACGCCCTCGAACGGTTGTTAGCCCGGAGAACTGAAGTGGACCCCACGGTTTGAATTGACGTTCACCGAAAGGCACCACGAAAGGCCGTGTTTTGCGACACGGCCTTTTTTATGGCGCGGTCACGAATGCGCGCTCGATCGCATCGTTCGGATCGGCCGACACGGCGTGATCGCGCCACAACCAGCGCATCATCTCGGGCATCACGGTGCGCAGCATCTTCTGGCCGTGGCGCTGCAGGCCCCAGCTGTAGTTCAGGTCGTAGCCCTTCGACTCGAGCGCCTGCTGTAGGCGCAAATTCTGCGCGAACCAGTCCCAGCGCGGGTCGTAGGCGCCGCCGTTGCGGACGCCGCGATTGTCGTTGCGGCCGTCGACGAGGAAGATGCGCAGCGGTTTCTTCTTCGACTTGCGGACGAGGTCCGCGTAAGCGTCGCCGCCGCGGATGTTCACGAAGCTGCCGACGTTGCTCAGCACCTTGCGAAAGTGGTCGGGGCGCTGCCAGGCGACGGTGAACGCGGCGATGGCGCCGGAGCTCGAGCCGCCGATGCCGTGCTGGGCGGGATCCTTCGAGATGTTGTACTGCGCGTAGAGCACGGGCAGTAGTTCGTCGACGATGACGCGCGCATATTTGTCGTCGAGCGTGTTGTATTCGGTCGGGCGGTTGGAGGTCTGGTCGCCCCAGGACTGGAGTGTCGCCATCGGCTGCTCGGGCGTGCGGCCGGGGTTGATGAAGACGGCGATCATCACGGGGATCTCGCGACGCACGATCAGGTTGTCCATGACGTCGGGCGCGCGGACGTCGCCCTCGGGGTTCATGAAGGCCTGGCCGTCGTTGTAGATCATCAATGCGGCGGGTCTGGCGGCGTCGTACTGCGCGGGGACGTAGATCCAGTAGTCGTGCAGCGTGCCGGGATAGGCACGGCTGGGTAGTTGGAAGGGTCCGTCGATGCGACCTTTCGGCACGCCGACTTTCGCCAGGGAGTCGGGGGAGAAGTCGTAGTACTGGTTGACGTCATCTGCCGGCGCGGGCGGCGTCTGCGCGAAGGCGTTGCCGATGCCAGCGATCACCGCGAGAAACGCGGCCACTCCGCGCCTCCGCCGCTTTGTTACAAACAAATCAGGGTACGTCCCCATTTACTTGTCATGGAGATTGATGAGGGAGAGGAACTCGCGGCGCAGCGCGCCGTCGGCGAGGAACACGCCGCGCATCACGCTGTTCACCATCTTCGACGCGTTGTCCTTCACGCCGCGCCAGTGCATGCAGAAATGATCCGCTTCCATCACGACGGCGAGCCCGTTCGGCTTCACCATCTCCATCAGCAGGTCGGCGAGCTGCAGGATCGCCTCCTCCTGGATCTGCGGCCGCGACAGCACCCAGTCGGCGATGCGTGAATATTTCGAGAGGCCGATGAGGCCGGAATTCTCGTTCGGCATCACGCCGATCCACAGCCGGCCCATGATCGGACACAGGTGGTGACTGCAGGCGCTGCGCACCGTCACCGGCCCCATGATCATCAGCTCGTTCAGATGCGCGGCGTTCGGGAATTCGGTGACCGGCGGCAGCGGCACGTAGCGGCCGCGGAACACTTCCGTCACGTACATCTTCGCGACGCGGCGCGCGGTCTCGCGCGTGTTGTGGTCGTGGTCGGTATCGATGACCAGGCTGTTCAGCAACGCCAGCACCTTCCCTTCCACCTCCGACTGCAGCTGGTCGAGCTCGCCGGGTTCGATGAACGCGGCGATGTTGTCGTTCGCGTGGAAGCGCTGCTGTGCCTGCACGAGGCGCGCGCGGATGCGTTCGGAGACGTCGGGGTCGGATTTCGCCATGCCCTACGATACCGCCCTTCGCGCGGTCTTCTCCAGCAGTTCGACCAGCCACGCGAGGCCGGCATCGCGCGTCGCGACCTCGGGGACCACCAGCCGCAACGGCGCGCTCAGCATCGGGAACGGCGGTTCGGTCAGCCGGACCGCGTAGCGCGCGGCATGTTTGCGCGCGAACTGCCGCGGCAGCGCCGCGACGAGGTCCGTTTCCGCGACGATCGCCAGCGCCTGCAGGAAATTCGACACGGTCAGCACGACCCGGCGCCGGTGACCGCGCTTCTCGAGCTCCGCATCGATCGGGCCGCTCGGGTCTCCGCTGGCGGACACCACGAGGTGCGGCAGCTCGCAGTACTGCGCCAGCGTGAGCTTGCGCGGCCGGGTGCCACCCGCCTGCGCGCCGCGGGCGAGCACGAAGTCCTCGTCGTACAGCTTGCGCGCCGCGAACCGCGCCGGCAGCTGCGCGAACGGCATGATCGCGAGATCCAGCCGGCGCTCGTCGAGCTCGGTCAGCGCCCACTCGAACTGCCCGCCGACGAGATTGCGCATGGCGAGGTCGATGCCCGGCGCCGTGCGCCGCAGCTCGGCCAGCAGCGGCGGCAGCAGCACGCCGTATGCGCCATCCGGCGCGCCGATGACGAAACGACGGCGCGAGGTGGTGGGATCGAACCCGACCGCGGTGGTCATCACCTGGCGCGCGCGCTCGAGGATGTCCGCGACCGGCGCCGCGAGCTGGCGCGCGCGCTCCGTGGGCACGACGCCCTTCGGCTGGCGCAGGAACAATGGATCGTGCATCAGGCGACGCAGCCGGCCGAGCCCGTGGCTCACCGCCGACGGCGACACGTGCAGCCGCGACGCGGCGCGCGCGACGTGCCGCTCTTCGAGCACCGCTTCGAACACCACCAGCAGGTTGAGATCGATCCGCGAGAGATCAGTTCTGTTCAGCATATGGCTGAAATCGTATCACTGGCTTCAGCACGCCGCCGGCGCCACTCTGCGCGCCGGAGGAAACATGCATACGACCAACTCACTACTCGCCGCGACCGTCCTCGCGGCCGCCAGCGCCCAGTCGCTGGCGTACGAACCGCCGGGACTCTTCGCCATGGACACGATCGTCGAACGACAAGCCTTGAAGCCCGCCCCCGAAGCCCAGGCCGTACTCGACTTCTGGGAAGAAGCCGGGCCCGCGATGTGGTTCGCCAAGGATGCCGCCTTCGACCGCCGCTTCCGCGAGCGTTTCCTGCTCGATCACGAAGCCGCCGCGCGCGGCGAGCTCGCGCACTGGCAGGCGACGCCGGAAGGCGCACTGGCGCTGGTCATCCTGCTCGACCAGTTCCCGCGTAACGCATTCCGCGGCACGGCGCGCATGTACGCGACGGACGCCAGCGGCCGCAAGGCCGCGAGCCTCGCGCTGGCCGCCGGCTACGACCGCATCTTCCCGGTGGCGCTGCGCAAGTTCTTCGTGCTGCCGTTCGCTCACTCGGAGGATCTCGCCGACCAGGAACGGTCTGTCGCACTGGCGCGCCGCCTGGGCGCCGACGATCTTGCGCACGCGGAGCATCACCGCGACATTGTCAGGCGCTTCGGCCGGTTCCCGCATCGCAACGCGATCCTGGGACGCGACAGCACGACCGAGGAAAAGGAATACCTCGACCACGGTGGCTATGCCGGTTGACCCATCGGCATGACCGGACCGCCGGTGCGCGTGGCGGGAAATCAATCCCTGCCCGTCACGCGCACCGGATCTTCCGCGACGCCGAATCTCCCGTCGGAGGGAGCCCGCGCGCCCGGAAACGGCGTAACCTCGTGCGCCATGTACATCGAAACCTTCCAGCAGATGAAGAAGCACCTCGGCCAGCTCGACCGCTGGCTCGGGGCCGCCGAGGACTACGCGAAGTCGAAGAACTTCGACGCCAACGTGTTCGTCACGCAGCGGCTCGCGCCGGACATGTTCCCGCTCGCGCGGCAGGTGCAGATCTGCTGCGATTCGGCGAAGCTCGCCGCGTCCTATCTATCCGGCAAGCCGGCGGAGTCGCAGCCCGACACCGAGGCCACCATCCCCGAGCTGCGCACGCGCGTGCGCTCCATCGCCACGTATCTCGACGGCTTCACCGCCGCGGATTTCGCCGCGGCCGCGACGAAGGTCGTCAGCCAGCCGCGCTGGAAGGGTGAATGGCTGACGGGCCAGGAATACCTGCTGCAACACGCGCTGCCGAATTTCTTCTTCCACCTCACGACGACGTACGCGATCCTGCGGCACGGCGGCGTCGGTATCGGCAAGAAGGATTTCCTGGGGCCGCAGGACAAGAAGCCCGCCGCCGCCTGACCGGCGGCGAGTCCGCGCGTCGGACTCGGCCGCGACCGGCAACGCCCGCCGAACCCGCGTCATCGGCAGGCGTCAAACTCCTCGGCCCCACAACGAGGAGAACACCATGTCCTACATCGAAGGCTACGTGGCCGCCGTCCCGACGCAGAACAAGGACGCGTACCGGAAACACGCATCCGACGCGGTGGCGTATTTCAAGAAATTCGGCGCCACCAAGCTCGTCGAGAACTGGGGCGACGACGTGCCCGACGGCCAGGTCACCGACTTCAAGCGCGCCGTGAAGGCGAAGCCCGATGAAAGCATCGTGTTCTCGTGGGTCGAATATCCCGACAAGGCGACGCGCGAGAAGGCGAACGAGTCGATGATGAACGACCCGGCGATGAAGGACATGGGCAAGTCGATGCCGTTCGACGGCCAGCGCATGATCTACGCGGGCTTCATGCCGCTCAACGATTCCGGCGCCAACGGCAAGTTCGGCTACATCGACGGCTGCGTGATCCCGGTGCCCGCGAAGCAGAAGGACGCGTACCGCGAGATGGCCGACAAACACGCGGCGATCCTCAAGGAATACGGCGCGACGCGCACGGTCGATGCCTGGGGCGATGCGGTGCCGGACGGCAAGGTCACGGACTTCAAGGGCGCGGTGAACGCGACCGACGACGAGAAGGTGATCTTCTCCTGGGTCGAGTGGCCGTCGAAGGAAGCGCGCGACCGGGGCTGGGAAAAGGCGCAGAACGATCCGCGCATGAAGGCGATGCAACTGCCGTTCGACGGCAAGCGCATGATCTTCGGCGGCTTCGCGCCGCTGCTGAACGAATGACGGGCAAGACGCGCCGGTGTTAGTCGCGCCGGCGGGCGAACCTCGGCAGCGCGGCGGCGATCGGCAGAGTTTCCGGCGTCGCCGCCTGCTTTTCCGCCTCGGCGAGCGCGTGTTCGACGTATATCTCCAGCGCGGACACCTTGTCCTGCAGCCGCATACCGAGCTCGATGCGTTCGCGCGCGCTGCGCTTGCCGGCATCGTGCGACAGCAGCTCGACGGCGCCCGCGATCACGCTGATCTCCGGATATCCGAAGGGCTCGGCCGTGCTCGAGATCTTGTGCGCCACTCGGGCGAGCTGCGCCAGGATCTCGGGCTCGAGCGCCAGCGGCTCGATCGGCAGGATCTCCCGCAGCTGCGCCACTTCCTCGCGCGCCCGGGTCAGGAACCGCAGGACCAACGCCTGCTGCGACAACTGCGTCGTACTGGTATCGCCGGTATGTGACACGTAACCCTCCTTGGGACGAGCGATCGTCGCACGCGACCCGGAGGCTTATCGGCCGGATTGAAGCGTCCCCGGCCCGATTCGTCTTCGATCTGCCGACTGCGTCTCACAACCTGGTGTCATTGTCTCGCGCGGACACAGGACAAGTAGTTAGTGAAAACGCTTTCAGCTTCGCGCCGCGCGAAACCGCGCGAACGCGAGCGGCGATGCGGCGCGGAGCGAATATATTCCGGCGCGAAAGATCCGCGGCCCGAAGACCACCGGTTACCGCCGCCGATGACGCGCGGGCCGGATTCAGTGCGAACGCACGATCACGCGCAGATCGCCGAGCAGGCGCAGCTCCGCGTCGCTGCCGCCGAACGTGCCGACGTTCTGCAGCGCCCACAGCCGCCGCCCGAGCTTCGGATCCAGCTGGTAGATCTCGGGCGACGGTTGTTTGAGCACGCTCAGGAGCAGGAACGTCTCGCGGCGCGCGTTGCGCGCCTCTCGCGGGCGTCCCATCAGCGTGGCGAACAGCGCCTCGGCATCGCAGGGAAACCGCGAGATCCGCATCAGTGGATGGATCGCGAGGCCGGCGTCGCGCGACAGCGGTTGCGTCAGCGCGCCCGTGTCGCCCTGCGCGAGGAACTCCTGCCGCGGCAGGAAGCGCAGCTCGCTGCTCGCCAGCTCGAAGTCGAGCAGCTCGGGCAGGAAGTGCAGCCGCAGCGTGCCGTTCTCGACGCGGCGTTTCAGGAACACGGCGAACTGCTCCGCCGCCGAACCGCAGGGCAGGTCCGCGAAGTCGACGCTGGTCCAGAACGACCCCAGCTCGGTCTCGAGCCCCGCGCCGAGCGCGCGGCACGCGAACGGCAGCAGCCTGCGGATGGGAGTCGAGCGGTTCAGGCGGACGGGCGAGTCGTCCGCGCGATGTGGGTCGAGCAGAAGCTCACGGGAAGAGCGTCGTGCGAGCGACGCACGCAACGCGGATTCGGCGAGCTCCTGCTCGGATCGTGAAGTCATGGGGACTGTTCTCCGTTTTGCCGATCGTCCCTTGGACGACAAGCTAGTCCCAATCGGCGCGCGGATGTACCGGCGGCCGGAGCGCGCTGACGGGAATTGAGAACTGGTTCGTGAGGGGAGAGACGTCCATGTCCCTCCGTTAAGTAGTGTCACGTGTCGTGAATTTCTCTCACCTAACCAGTCGTCCGGCGCGGCTTTCTGCAATTTGTTTTTCGGTGTCCGCGCCGCGGCGGCCGCCGTGCCGCGCATACAGTGCGCACAAACTCCATTTGCTGTGCGGACCTACGTGCGTCGTAGAGTGATTCCATGGTCCGCCGCCGCGAAATCCTCTTCATCGAATGTCAGCGTTGTCATCACAAGTCGCAGCGCGAGGTGCCGTTCCTGCCGCTGCCCGCGGGCGCGAAATTCCGCTGTTCGAACTGCGGCAATCGCGAGGCGGCGCGCATCCGCACCTGGACCACTGACGGCTCGTCGGCGATGCGCGGGCCGGACAACAAACGCATGTGAGCGCAACCATCGATTCCACGGCTGCTCCCACGCTCTCTTCCACGCGGCTCCCCCAGTCTTCCGGCCGCTCTCACAACCCCCAGGAAGGAAGACTCATGTCCGGATTCAGAATCACGCTGCTCGCGATCGCGGGCGTTTTTTCAACCGCCGCCCTCGCCCGCGAAGGCAATCCGCAGACGATCGTCGACTGGAACGCGCAGCTCGAAGCGACGATCCCGGCAAGCGCCGGACCGACGCTGCCGCGTTACTACGCGATGATGCACATCGCGATGTTCGATGCGATCAACGCGATCGACGGCGGCTACAAGTCCTATACCGGCCGCATCCCCGCGGCGAACAACGCGTCGACCGATGCCGCCGCCGCGCAGGCCGCGCACGACGTGCTCGTCGGGCTGCTGCCCGCGCAGGCCGCGGCCTTCGATGCCGCGCTCGCCGCGCAGCTGAAGAAGATCGCGCCGAACCGCGCCGCGCTCGGAGCGCAGATCGGCCGTGAAGCCGCGCGCCGCATCCTCGAGAAACGCGCCAACGACGGCTGGTCCACGCCGCAGTCGTTCACGCCGCCCGCGTTGCCCGGCGTGTGGCAGCCGACGCCGCCGGCGTTCGCGCCTGCCGCGTTCGCGCAGGCCGGCGATGCGAAGCCGTTCGCGCTGCCGACTCCTTACTACTTCCTGCCGCGCCGCCCGCCGGCGTTGAACAGCCAGGAGTACGCGGACGCGGTCAACGAGATCAAGGCGATCGGCGGCGCCACCAGCGCCGTGCGCACCGCGGACCAGACCGTGCTCGCGCGTAACTGGGCCAGCATCGGCTACAAGGAGCTGTGGTCGGCGCAGTGGAATCACGTCGCGCGCGACACCGCGCGCTTCGCCGGCCTGTCGCAGATCGAGACCGCGCGGTTGTTCGCGCTGCTGAACGTCGCGATGCACGACGGCGTGCAGACCGCGCAGGCGAGCAAGTTCGTCTATCAACTGTGGCGGCCGGTGACGGCCATCCAGCGCGCGAACGAGGACCTGAACCCCCTCACCGACGCGGACCCGACGTGGATGCCGTTGCTGCCGACGCCGCCGTACCCGTCCTATGCCGGCAACATGGCCTGCATCGGCGCGTCGTCGGCGCAGCTGCTGATCCTCTATTTCGGCGCCAACGAGTACAACGTCAGCCTCACGTGGACCGGCCTCAACGGCAATGCCGACGTCACGCGCAAGTATTCGAACTTCTGGGCCGTGGCCGAAGACCAGGCGGTCAGCCGCGAATACGGCGGCATCCATTTCCACTTCGACACGACCGCGAGCCAGGAGGTCTGCCCGAAGGTGGCGGCCTACGCGTTCAACACCGTGATGAAGGAGAAGCGCGACTGAGGCAGGCAGACGTGCCGATTCACCCGGGCACGTCGGGGGGCGCCGGCGGCGATCGCCGGCGCCAGCTCAGCATCAGCAGGAACGCGCCGAGCATGCCGCCGAGATGCGCGAAGTGCGCGACGCCCTGCATCGTGCCGGTGACGCCGCTGAACAGCTCGATGGCCGCGTACGCGATCACCATGAACCAGGCCTTCATCGGGATCGGCGGGAAGATCAGCATGACGCGCGCGTGCGGGAACAGCAGGCCGAACGCCAGCAACACGCCGAACACGCCGCCCGACGCACCGACCGTCGGCACGACGCCCTGCTCGATCGTCGCGGTGACGAAGATCAGCTGGATGATCCCCGACGTCAGGATCGACGCGAAGTACAGCCACGCGAAGCGCCGCGCGCCGAGTGCCCGCTCGACGGTCGTGCCGAACGCCCACAGGCCATACATGTTGAGGAGGATGTGCGTGATGCTCTTCGGGTCGTGCAGGAACGCACAGGTGACGATCTGCCAGGGCTCGAAGCCGACGCTGCCGCGCGCGTCCGTCAGCGAGTAGTCGCCGAGGGGCCACAACGCGAAGTACTGCATCATCACGGGACCCAGCGTCCGCTGCAGCGCGTAGACGATGACGTTGGCGGCAATCAGCTTGCCGACGACGGTGTTCAGGAAGTCGAAGAGTGGCCGTCCGGGCGGCGTGCCCGTGTACTCAGGGCCGCTTGGCATATTCGGCATCGAACAGGGCCTCGAGCTTCGCGTTGACGCCGCGCATGCGATCCACCACCTGCTTCGCCCAATCGAAATATTCGCGCTTGCGTTCGATCGACCAGCCGGCCGGCGGCGCGCCGTTGATGTCGTTCACGTTGGCGATCTTGTCGGCGAGCTTCACGAGCTTCGCTTTCGGGCTGATCTTCGCGGCGTGGTCGATCTGCGCCTGCTTGCGCTCCAGCTTGCTCAGCGACTTGTCGTCCGTGCACTCGCCGACGATGTTGGCGATCTCGTAGCCGAACACGACCTCGAGCTCGTCGAGCGTGGTGTGCGTGTCCTCGACGGTGTCGTGCAGCAGCGCGCTGGCCAGCACGGCGGAATCCTCGATGCCGGCCCGCACCAGGATGTACGCGGCCGTGATCGGGTGGTTGATGTACGGCGACGCATCTTCGTCCTTGCGCCTGCCGGTCCGATGCTTCTCCGCGGCGAACGCCGCCGCCCGCAGGACGATTTCCATGTGTGTTGCCACGCCCGATATCGTAATGGGGACAGTCCCCGTTTCCCAGCAAAAGGGGACAGTCACGAAGCGGACAGTGGCGAAGATGCTCCGCTAGAAAATCGGCAGCGTCCCCAGTACCTTCGCGAGCCGCGCCGCCCGCTGCGCCGGCGTATCCGTGCGCCGGAATCCGATCAGCACGTCGGGCTGGATGCCGTCGAGCTCGTTGCTGCCGTCGGCCCGCAGCCGCGCGCAATCCGGGATCATCACGCGCGCGTGGCTGCGATCGAGGATCCGCGACGACGTGTACTGCCCCATCGTCCACCCGCAGCCCGCCCCCATCGTCGGTGCGCCGACGACCAGCGCCGCGTGCGCGTCCTGCAGCATCGCCGCCAACAGCTCGGTCGCCGACGCCGAGCCGTCGTCGACCAGCAGGATCACGCGCCCCGACCACGCGCGCGCATGCGCTCCATATTCCGCGGTCGCGGAGATCTCGCCGGCCCACGGCCTGCCCAGCCACGCCTCCGGCAACTCGCGTTCCACCAATCCGCCGGCGAAGAACGGCCCCGACACGAGGTTGGTGCACGACACGCGCACGCCGCGCCACAGAGGCGACAGGTCGCAGCTCTGGCGCGCCGCGCTCGCGGCGGACTGCAGGGCCGGCGCCAGTGTCGCGAGATACTCGCGCTCCGCGCGCGGCGCCTTGCGCGCCAGGGTCGCGAGCTGCTGCGCGCGGGTCTCGATCTCCTGCGCCCGCACCGGCTCGCGGACCAACGCCAGCGCCGGCGCGCGCACCGCCTCACCGCCCAGCATCCGCGCCAGCGTGATCGCGAGTTGTTTGCCGCCGCCGTTGCCCGCGACGTCGACCAGCAGCGCGGCCGGCCGGCGCGCGCCGAGCTGACGCAGGCGCTCCTCCACCTCGGCGAGCCACAGCCGCGAGACGCCCGTGCCGATGGCATCTTCATAGGTGGCGAGCGCGGAAGTCGCCGGTGCCGGTGCTGGTGCCGGCGTCCGCTCCCGCAGGAACTGTTCGCACTGCGCGAGGCTCGGCACGAAGCTCGGCACGCGCAACACGCCGAGCACTCGATCGCCGACCGTCACGAACCCCGCGCTTATCGTCGCTCCCTTCGGCGAGATGTCCTGGTATCCCTCGAGCCGCGCGGCGACCGCCCGCGTATCCGCATCGTCGCGGAATCCGAACCGCACGCAGTCCGGCAGCGATGCGTCGTCCGCCGGGTCCGGCGAGTTCGCGTCCCACTCGATGGACAGGTGCGCATCGCCGAGTCGCGCGATGAAACGCTCGAGAATGCCACGCGCCTCCGCATCGTCGACCGCCCGATCCAGCGCCGCGCGCGCACGCGAGACATTGCCCGGCAGATCCACGCCGCGCCGCGCGTGCCACTCGAGGTTCGGGTAGTTGGTCGTCAGCAGCGACTTCAGCTGCTCGAAGTCGGCGATCCAGTCGGCGCGCGAGAACGACTGCGCGTGCGCGATCAGCGGCACGAGCGCGATGGCGAGGAAAAGACGGCGGATTCGCATGTCGCAACGCTAACTCACGAGCCCTCTATCCCCAAAGGGATAGCCCGTCCCCATCCCTCGGAGCCCGCCCGCCCGCCTCGCGCGGTCCATGTGGCGAGAGGCCCGCGAAGCTCACTATTCATCCCAAGAACCACCCAGGGAACGCCACGAGGAAGACCCGTGAATACCATCGTCAAGTTTGCTCTCCTGCCGATTGCTGCTGCCGTCCTCTCCGCCTGTGCCCGCAACGAGGCCGCGGAAGCGCCGGCCGCGCCGCCGGCCGTCGCCGCCGCCAAGGTGGTGTCGAAGCCGATCACGGAGTTCGACGAATTCACCGGCCGTTTCGAAGCGGTGGAACGCGTCGAGGTCCGCCCGCGGGTTTCCGGTTACGTGCAGTCGACGAACTTCCAGCAGGGCCACGAGGTGAAGAAGGGTGACATCCTGTACGTCATCGACCCGCGCCCGTACCAGGCCGCGCTGAAGCGCGCCGAGGCGGACGTCGCCCGTGCGAAGACGCAGCTGGTGCTCGCGCAATCCGAACGCGAACGCGCCACCAAGCTCATCGAGAAGCGCGCGATCTCGCAGGAGGAATTCGACGCCCGCACGTCGGGCAACGAGCAGGCCAGCGCCTCGCTCGCGGCCGCCGAGGCCGCGCGCGAATCCGCCGCGCTCGACCTGTCGTTCACGCAGGTGCGTTCGCCGATCACCGGCGTCGTCGGCAAGGAGCAGATCACCGCGGGCAACCTGGTCGCCGCGGGCTCCACGCTGCTGACGACGGTGGTGTCGGTGGACCCCATCTACGTGTCGTTCGACGGTGACGAGAAGGTGTACCTCAAGCACATCGGCCTCGATTCGGGCGGCAAGGGCCGCGCGGTGAGCACGCCGCTGTGGGTCGGCCTCGCCGACGAACAGGGGCATCCGCACGAAGGCAACCTCGTGTTCCTCGACAACGAGCTCGACGCCGCGACCGGCACGATCCACGCGCGCGGCCTGTTCAAGAACGCGGACCGCCACTTCACGCCCGGCATGTTCGCGCGCGTGAAGCTGACCGGCAGCGCGAAATACGACGCGCTGCTGATCAACGACAGCGCGGTCGGCACGGACCAGAGCGTCAAGTACGTGCTCAAGGTCGGTGTGGACAACAAGATCGAATACACGCCCGTGAAGCTGGGTCCCGTGGTCGATGGCCTGCGCGTCGTGCGCGAGGGCCTGAAGGTCGACGACGTGATCCTGGTGAAGGGTTTGCAGCAGGTGCGGCCGGGCATGCCGGTGACGCCGCAACTCGTCGCGATGGGCGAGCAGCTCCGCAAGAGCAACACGCTCGTCGCACAGAACTAGGGGACGGTCCCCGTTCGGCTAACAAAGTGAAGCTCCCATGAAATTCTCCAGCTACTTCATCGACCGCCCCGTCTTCGCCGCCGTCCTCTCGGCGTTCATCGTGATCGCCGGCGGCATCGCGCTGTTCAAACTACCGATCAGCGAGTACCCCGAGGTGGTGCCGCCGTCCGTGGTCGTGCGCGCGAACTACCCCGGCGCGAACCCGAAGGTGATCTCGGAAACGGTGGCCGCGCCGCTGGAGCAGGAGATCGTCGGCGTCGAGGACATGCTGTACATGTCTTCGCAGGCGACGATGGACGGCGGCCTCGCGCTGACCGTCACGTTCAAGATCGGCACCGACATCGACAAGGCCCAGGTACAGGTGCAGAACCGCGTCGCGCAGGCCACGCCGCGCCTGCCCGAGGAAGTGCGCACGCTCGGCGTTTCGACGCTGAAGAGCTCGCCGGCGTTCCTGATGGTCGTGCACCTCACCTCCCCCGACGGCCGCTACGACTCTCTCTATCTGCGCAACTACGCGACGCTGAACATCCGTGACACGCTGGCGCGCCTGCCCGGCATGGGCGACGTGCGCGTGTTCGGCGCCGGCGACTACTCCATGCGCGTCTGGCTCGATCCGCAGAAGCTGGCCGCGCGCAACCTCACCACCAGCGACGTCGTCGCGGCGATCCGCGAGCAGAACGTGCAGGTGGCCGCGGGCCAGATCGGCGCGCCGCCGGCCGAAGGCTCGGAATTCCAGATCGCGCTGAACGCCAAGGGCCGCCTCGAGAACGAGGAGGAATTCGGCAACGTCGTCATCAAGACCGGTGAAGCCGGCGAAGTCGTGCGCCTGCGCGACGTCGCGCGCCTCGAGCTCGGCGCGGCGACCTACGCGATGCAGTCGCTGCTCGCGAACGAGAACGCGGTCGCGATCCCCGCCTACCAGGCGCCGGGCTCGAACGCGCTCGAACTCTCCACCAAGGTCCGCGAGACCATGGACTCGCTGAAGAAGTCGTTCCCGCAGGGAATGGACTACGACATCATCTACGACCCGACGCAGTTCGTGCGCCAGTCCATCGACGCGGTGGCGGAGACCTTGCTGGAGGCGGTGCTGCTCGTCGTCCTCGTGGTCATCCTGTTCCTGCAGACGTGGCGCGCGTCGGTGATCCCGCTGGTCGCCGTGCCCGTGTCCGTCATCGGCACGTTCGCCGTGCTGTATGCGTTCGGGTTCTCGATCAACACGCTGTCGCTGTTCGGCCTGGTGCTGGCCATCGGCATCGTCGTCGACGACTCCATCGTCGTCGTCGAGAACGTGGAGCGGCACATCGCCGAAGGTCTCGCACCCCGCGAGGCGACCAAGCTCGCGATGAGCGAGGTCAGTCGCCCGATCATCGCGATCACGCTGGTGCTCAGCGCGGTGTTCATCCCGGTCGCCTTCGTCGAAGGCCTCACCGGCCAGTTCTATCGGCAGTTCGCGCTGACCATCGCCATCTCGACGGTGATCTCCGCGTTCAACTCGCTGACGCTCTCGCCCGCCCTCGCCGCCGTGCTGCTGAAGCCGCACGGGGCGAAGCCGGACGCGCTGACGCGCGGCATGGACAAACTTTTCGGCAAATTCTTCGCACGCTTCAATCGTGGCTTCGCGGCCGCGGGTGATGGCTACTCGAAAGCGGTGACTCGTACGGTCCGGCGCGCGCCCATCGCGATCGCGACCTACGCGGGCCTCATCGCGCTGACGGCGTACGCCTTGTACTCACTCCCTGGCGGGTTCATCCCGCAGCAGGACAAGATGTATCTCGTCGGCATCGTGCAGCTGCCGCCCGCGGCCTCGATCGACCGCACCGACGCCGTCGTGCGCCAGATCGGCGAGATCGCCAAGCAGCAGCCGGGCGTGTTGTCGTCGGTGCAGTTCGCCGGCGTCTCGGCGAACGGCTTCGCGCCGAGCTCGAGCGCCGCGCTGGTGTTCTTCCCGCTGAAGGACTTCGACGAACGCAAGGGCAAGGAGCTGTCCGCGGGCGCCATTGCCGGCGCGCTGAACGCGAAGTTCTCGCGCATCCAGGACGCCTACATCGCCGTGTTCCCGCCGCCGCCGGTCATCGGCCTCGGCACGCTGGGCGGATTCAAGCTCAACGTCGAGGACCGCCAGAACCGCGGTAGTGAGGCGCTGTACGCCGCCGTCCAGCAGGCCATCGGCGAGGCCTACAAGGATCCGCGCCTGGCGGGCGTGTTCACCAGCTACCAGATCAACGTGCCGCAGCTCGACGTGGACGTCGATCGACTGAAAGCCAAGCAGCAGGGCGTGAAGGTCTCGGACGTGTTCCAGACGCTGCAGGTCAACCTGGGGTCTCTCTATGTCAATGACTTCAACCGATTTGGTCGTACTTACCGTGTGGTGGCGCAGGCGGATGCACCGTTTCGCTCGCAGGTGGATGACATTCTTCCACTTAAAACCCGTAACGCCGCCGGAGAAATGGTCCCACTCGGCTCGATGATCTCCATCAAGGAGTCGTTCGGTCCGGATCTCGTGGAGCGTTTCAACGGCTATCCGTCCGCGGACATCAACGGCGGTCCGTCGCCCGGTCACAGTTCGGGCGAAGCCCAGGCCGCGATCAGCGAGATCCTCGCGAAGAACCTGCCGAACGGCATGAGCTTCGAGTGGACCGACCTCTCGTTCCAGCAGCAGGCGTCGGGTAGTTCGGCGTTCTGGGTGTTCCCGCTGTGCGTGTTGTTCGTGTTCCTGGTGCTGGCGGCGCAGTACGAGAGCTTCTCGCTGCCGTTCGCCATCATCCTGATCGTGCCGCTGTCGGTGCTGGCCGGTTCCATCGGCATCTGGCTGCAGGGCGGCGACAACAACATCTTCACGCAGATCGGCTTCCTCGTGCTGGTGGCCCTCGCCTGCAAGAACGCCATCCTGATCGTGGAGTTCGCGAAGCACCTGCAGGAGCAGGGTCGCGACGCCGCGCAGGCGGTGCTCGAGGCCGCGCGGCTGCGGTTGCGCCCGATCGTGATGACGTCCATCGCGTTCATCATGGGCGTGGTGCCGCTGGTGATCGCGTCCGGCGCCGGCGCCGAGGTGCGCCGCGCGATGGGTGCCGCCGTGTTCTCCGGAATGATCGGCGTCACCGTGTTCGGTCTGTTCCTGACTCCCGTGTTCTACGTGCTGGTGCGTCGCTCGCGAAAGGCAGCCGAGTCGGCTGACACCGCCGCGCTGCCGCCGGTCGCTGCCGAGGTCCATGGTCATGTTTAAGGTCGTCAGTCCCGCCATCGCGAAGATGGCCGTCGCTCCCCTCGCCGCCGCCATCCTCTCGGCGTGCGCGGTGGGCCCCAACTACCATGCGCCGGAGACAAAGGCCGCCGCCGCATTCGACAATGCCGAAGCCGCCACCTATTCCACCGATGGAGTGGGGACCGACGCCGCGCAGACGAACGTCGCCGAGTTCTGGACCGGCTTCCACGACGCGACGCTCGACACGCTGGTCAACGACGCGCTGGTCGCGAACCACGACCTGCGGATCGCGATCACGCGCGTCCGCGAGGCCCGTGCGCTGCGCCGCGACTCCGCGTTCGATCTCGGCCCGTCGATCGACGCCGGCGGCGGCTACACGAAGACGCGCACGGCGGCCGTGGCGACGCTGCCCGGTGCCGCGCGCGAATCCGAGTACTACGACGCCGGTTTCGACGCCGTGTGGGAGCTCGACTTCTTCGGCCGCGTGCGCCGCGGTCTCGAGGCCAGCAATGCCGAGCTCGGCGCGGCCGAAGCCTCCGCGCGCGACGCGCAGGTCATCGTCACCGCCGAAGTCACGCGCACGTATTTCGAACTGCGCGGCGAGCAGCAGCAGCTCGACGTCGCGCGTCGCAACGTCGCCAACCAGAAGGAGACGCTCGACCTCGCGCAGGTGCGGCTCGACGCCGGCAGCGGCACCGAGTTCGACACCGCGCGCGCGCAGGCGCAGCTCTCCACGACATCCGGCACGATCGCGCCGCTCGAAGCCGCCGTCGCCCGCTCCATCCATCGCCTGTCGGTGCTGGTCGGCAAGGAACCCGGCGCGTTGCGCGCCACGCTGACGCCGCCGCAGACGCTGCCGGCGCTGCCGGGCATCGTGCCCGTGGGCGACCCGGCGGGCCTCCTGCGCCGCCGGCCCGACATCCGCATCGCCGAGCGCGAGCTCGCGGCCGACACCGCGCGCATCGGCGTGGCGGTCGCGGATCTCTTCCCGCGCGTCACCTTCACGGGCAACGCCGGTTACGTCGCCACGGAGCGCAGCGGCCTGGGCGATTCCGGCTCCGACACGTTCACGCTGGCCCCGGGCATCTCCTGGGCGATCTTCGACCTCGGCCACGTCCAGGCCCGCATCGGTGCGGCCAGGTGGCGCAAGGAAGGCTCCGTCCTGCGCTACGAGCAGACCGTGCTGAAGGCGCTCGAGGAAACCGAGAATTCGCTGGTCACCCACGCCCGCGCGCGGGAACGCCTGGTGCACGACGAAGAAGCGGTCCGCGCCTCGAACACCGCCGCCGGCCTCGCCCGGGTCCGTTATGAAAACGGCGCCAGCGACTTCCTGGCGGTGCTGGACGCCGAGCGGATCCAGCTCCAGTCCGAGGACCAGCTGGCCCGCAGCCGCACGGAAGCCGCCACCAGTCTCATTGCGGTCTACAAGTCCCTCGGCGGGGGTTGGGAATCCGGTCCCCGGGCCCTAAAGTAGGCCCCTCATGAACGCCGTCACGCAGTCTCCCCTGGTCCTGGAGGGCAATCCTCCGTTCGACAGCCCGGCCGCGGAAACGCGCGAAAAGCTGCTCGCCGCCACGGCTCGCGCCAGCCGCCTGCTGCTCGAATCGCCCAACGCGATGACGGTGATGCCGGACGTGTTGCGCCTGCTGGGCGAAGCCGCCGACGTGCATCGCACCGCGCTCGCGCTCGCCGAGATCGACGCCGGCGGCGAACGCTGGCTGGTGATCAAGGACGAGTGGATCTCGGAAGAGCTCAACGAGTGCACGAACGGCGAGACCTGCGGTCTCGAGCCGGACCAGTACTCGGACATCTACTGCTCGATGCTGCAGACCGGCAAGAGCATCCTCTACTGCCGCGACACGATGCCCGAGCGTGAAGCCGTCAGCATCACCAGCGACAAGGCGCGCAGCTCGGCCATCGTGCCCATCCTCGTCGACGGGGAATACGTCGGCGTCGTCGGTTTCGACGACTGGCGCCGCGCGCGGCAGTTCGATTCGTCCATCGTCTCGGCGCTGGAGATCGCCGCGGGCCTGATCGGTGCCGCGCTGTACCGCGAACGCCTGCTCGAGACGATGCGCCGCGAGCGCGAACGCGCCGCCGAGGAACGCCTCACGCAGCTCGACCGCGCGAACACCACGCTGCGCGCGAACCTGAACCGCCTCGCCGGCAATCCCGACGTGCGCGACTTCATCGCCAACATGCTCCTCGACGCGTCCCGCCAGCTCGACGCCGCCGCGTGTTACGCCGCCGGCCTCGACGAGCAGAAGCAGTGGCGCATCTTCCTCTACGTCGAGGACGGCCGCGTCGGCGAGCCGCCCTTCCCGGCGATCGTGCCTGCCGGCAATCCCGGGCTCGCCGACCTGCTCGAGAAGAGCCACGGCCCGGTGTTCTTCGAGATCGAGAAGCTCGACCGGCCGCTCTGGCCCGAGGCCACTGCCTGGCACCAGGGCAACGGCCACCGGACCGCCTATCTATTGCCGCTGGTGTTCGGCGAACGCAACGTGGGTTTCCTCACGCTGGTGTTCCGCCAGAACGAACAGCTCTCCGCCGAGAAGATGCAGGTGGTGCTGGCGCTCGCGCACCAGGCGACGCTGGCCATCGGCATGAAGAAGCTCGGCATCGCGGCGAAGGAAGCCGCGGTGCTCGCCGAGCGCAACCGCATCGGCCAGGAGATCCACGACGGCCTGGCGCAGGGCTTCACCGGCATCCTGATGCAGCTCGGCGCCGCCGAGGAGGCGATCAGCGACTGCGCGCGCAATTCGCCCCTGCCGTCCATCCTCACGCGCATCCGCGATCTCGCGAAGGACGGCCTCGCCGAGGCACGCCGCTCGGTGATGGCGCTGCGTCCCGAGCAGACGCGCCGCATCGGTCTCGAATTCGCGCTGCGCCAGCTCGCCGAGCGCTCCACGGTCGACGGCCGCGTCGATTGCGTGTTCGAAGGCGGCATGAGCGGTGAAGGCCTCGCGCCCGAACATCAACACGAGTTGCTGCGCATCGCGCAGGAAGCCGTGAGCAACGCGATGCGCCACGCGCATCCGGCAAACGTGCGCATCGGCCTGCAGGAAGGCCCGACGATGTGGGTGCTGACCGTCACCGACGACGGCAAGGGCATGGAAGAACTGTCGCAATACGCTGCGCAGGGCTTCGGCCTCACGAACATGCGCGAGCGCGCCAGCGCCATCGGCGGCCAGTGGCGCGTGCACAGCAAGATCGGCAAGGGCACGCAGGTGGTCGTCAGCCTGCCCCGCCCGACGGCCTGACGTCCGGCATGAACTCCACGGCCAAACTACCGGCGAAGAAGATCCGCGTCATCCTCGCCGACGATCACCCGGTGGTGCGCGACGGCCTCGCGGCCATCGTCAACCAGCAGACCGACATGCAGGTGGTCGCCGAGGCGAGCGACGGCGCCGAGGCGCTCGAGCTGTACGAGACGCACAAGCCCGACGTCATGGTGCTCGACCTGCGCATGCCGAAGCTCGACGGCGCCGCCGTCGTCGCGAAGGTGCTCGAGAAGTATCCGAAAGCCTGCCTGCTGATCATGACCACCTACGACGGCGACGAGGACATCTTCCGGTCCTTGAGCCAGGGCGCGAAGGGCTACCTGCTGAAGGACGCGCCGCGCCAGGAGATCCTCTCGGCGATCCGCGCCGTGGCCGAGGACCGGCCGTACACCTCGTCGAGCGTCGCGGCGAAAGCGCTGCAGCGCATGGCGAAGCCCAGCCTCACGCAGCGCGAGCTCACGGTGCTGCAGCTCGTGGCCGAAGGTCGCTCCAACAAGGACATCGCGCGCCGCCTCGACATCACCGAGGGCACGGCGAAGACGCACGTGAAGGCGATCCTCGGCAAGCTCGATGCGATCTCGCGCACCGAGGCCGTCGCCGTGGCCGCGAAGCGCGGTCTCATCCGTCTCAGTTAGTCGCTGCTAGACCGTTCGGCGTAATCAGCCGGCCGTACGGTCGCGCCCGCAACGCTTAGCGGCCACCCGCGGTGTCAGCGCACGCTGACAACGGACCTTCCCTCGCGCCGACTTCCTACGCATTCGCGCGACCGCGGACGGACACGCGACGCCTAACCACGCTTTAGGATTTGCGGCCGGGAGATGGAGGCAGCGAGCACGCGGGGTGTCGCATGCCGGAGAGCGCGAAACACCAGCGCGGCGCGATCGTTCGCGTACGATTCGACCCCAATGGTTTCACGCAGGTCCGAGCATGCCGAGTAATCGACGCGGAATTTCCGCGACCCAGCTGGCACGCGAATACGGTGTGAGCCTGAACGAATTCGCAGACGACGTGGTGAACCTGCTCGGACAGCTGACGGACGACGAAGTGTCGGCGTCGGCGGGGGAACGCTGCCGCGAGTCGTGTGCGGCCGTCTGGACCGCGATGGTCGCCGCGCTCGATTCGTCGTCGCTGTCCGGCGAAGAACGCGCGGCGATCCAGCCGATGCTGCTCGACGTGTTGCTGCCGTTCTGGAAGAAGCACTGCGCCGACGAGCTGGACATCCCCGCGCTGCTCGCCGACCGCGCCACTCACTACCTCGAGCGCCGCGACCCGTCGAGCCAGATCAAGACCGCCGCCAATCTCGTGAATGGCCTGATGGATCGGCTCGGCGTCGCCGCCGACACCCGCCCCTCGCTGGGCACGACGCTCACCGCCGTTTTCGCGCATCGCATGATCGGCGACGTGCACCGCATCAACGACGTGCGCGCCCGCTTCGGCATCGAGCTGCCGGTCGTCGCCGCACTCACCGCCATCGTCCACGTGACGATGAACTACGAACCGGTGTTGCGCATCCTCAGGCTCGTCTGAGCGAGGCGATCTCGAGACCCAGCGTCTCGATTGCACTGGCCACGCATTGCATGAAGAACTTGTCGAGCGGCGCGCCTGCCTGTCGCTCCTCGGCGAGCTGCTCGAGCTCGCGCGCGCAGGCGGCCAGTACGAGCAACTTCAGGTTGGTCGCGCGCGCGGCGATGTTGTGCGCCACGAACGACACCCGCGTCCAGGCGGCCGCCTGCCCACCCTCGAGCTCGACCAGCAACGCGCGCATGCGCTCGACGTCGCGCGTGGCGTCGCCCAGGAACTCGTTCAGCAGCTGACGCTGTCGTTCGCGCTCCGCGAGGTCGCGGTCCCGGGGATCGGTCACCACGGGTTGTTTGTTCGGTGGTAGTTCGACATTCGAACGATGATAGGGACGGCCTGCCGCCGTACCAACCGGGCTAGCTCGCCGCGATTGCCCCTAACATCCGACGATGTGGGTCCGTGGATTCCGACGTCGCGCATCGCCGTCACGTCCCGGGGCCGGAACGCGTCACCTGCCGTCGCCATTCGCCGTCAACCTTCCAGCACGCGCTTCAAGGCGGTGCGGAACTTGTTTGCGACCGGTTCTCGATAACGGTGGCGCCCGCGCGTCACCACCTTCTCGCCGCCGCGCCACACGCCGTCGATGCAGCGCGAGCCGCCCGCGAACACCAAACTATCGACGAGCGCGTCGTCGCGGCGCCCGACCAGCGCCGGCGCCTCCACGTCCAGCGAGACGAGGTCCGCCGGCGCGCCCGCGGCGATGCCGGTCTGCGCGCCGGTCAGACCCAGCGAGCGCGCGCCGCCGCGCACGGCGCCGTCGAACAACACGCGGCCGGTCGAGCGCGTGGCGCCGAGCTCGATGACGTTGCGCGCGCGGTCGCGCAGCCGCTGGCAGTACTCGAGCTGCCGCAGCTCGTCGGCGACGCCGATCAGCACGTTCGAATCCGTGCCGATGCCGAACGCGCCACCCGCGCCGATGAACGCCTTCGCCGGCGCGATGCCGTCGCCGAGATTCGCCTCCGTCACCGGGCAGAACCCCGCGACCGCGCCGCTCGCGGCCAGGCGCTGCGTCTCGTCGTCGGTGAGATGCGTGGCGTGCACGAAGCACCAGCGTGCGTCGACCGGCGCGTTCGCCAGCAACCATTCGACCGGGCGCGCGCCGGACCAGGCGACGCACTGCTCCACCTCGCCGGTCTGCTCGGCGGCGTGGATGTGGACGGGCGCGCCCGGCACCAGCGCGACGACCTCGGCGAGCTCCGCCGGCGTCACCGCGCGCAGGCTGTGCGGCGCGACGCCGAGCCGCGCATCGGGCAGTGTCGACACGATCCTGAGACCGTCCTCGAGCAGGCGCGCGAACCGCGGCACGTCGAGGATGAAGCGGCGTTGGCCGTCGGTCGGCACGGCGCCGCCGAAACCGCCGTGGGCGTAGAACACGGGCAGCAACGTCAGCGCGATGCCGGTCTGCGCGGCGGCGGCCGCGACGCGCGTGGTCATCTCGGCGGGATCCGCATAGGCGCGACCGGCCGTGTCGTGATGCACGTAGTGGAACTCTCCGACGCGCGTGAAGCCGGACTCCAGCATCTCGACGAACGCCTGCGCCGAGATCGCCTCCAGGTCGTCGGGCGACATGCGGCCGACGAAGCGGTACATCAGCGTGCGCCAGCTCCAGAAGTTGTCGGCATCGGGCCCGCGGAATTCGGTGAAGCCGGCCATGCCGCGCTGGAACGCATGGCTGTGCACGTTCGGCATGCCGGGCAGCGCGACCGCAATCTTCTCGTCGCCGGCGCGCGGCGCCACGTCGCGCTCGAGCGTGGCGAAGCGGCCGTTCGCGACGGTGACGCGCACGCGTTCCGCCCAGCCATCCGGCAGCAGGACGGCGTCGAAGTACAGGGCCGGTCTCGGGGTCTCCACGGAGGCGCATTATTGCACCCCGCTCTGGCGAGTCACGCGTCTCCTCTATAAGGTGGCGCGATGCTGTGTGACCGCCTGTGGCGCAACGCCCGGCTCGCAACTCTCGATGCCCGCCTGCCCGGCCTGGGAGTCGTCGGCGACGGCGCCAGCGACGGCGTCGTTGCCTGCCGCGACGGCGTCATCGTCTACGCCGGCACGGCCGGCGAAGCGCCCGCCGATCTCGATGCGCCGGACATCGTCGATTGCGAGCAACGCTGGATCACGCCCGGCCTCATCGACTGCCACACGCACCTGGTGCACGCCGGCGATCGCGCCGCGGAGTTCGAGCAGCGGCTGCGCGGCGTGACCTACGAGGAGATCGCCCGGCAGGGCGGCGGTATCGCCTCCACCGTCACCGCGACGCGCGCGGCGACCGAGGAGCAGCTCGTCACGTCCGCCCTGCGCCGCCTCGACGCGTTGCTGGCCGAAGGCGTGACGACGATCGAGGTGAAATCGGGTTACGGACTCACGCTCGAACACGAACGCCGCCTGCTGAGTGCGGCGCGCGTGCTGGGCCGCGTGCGGCCCGTCGACGTGTCGACGACGTTCCTCGGCGCGCACGCGTTGCCGCCCGAGTTCGCGGGCCGCGGCGACGACTACATCCGCGAGGTCGGCGAGGTGATGCTGCCGGCGCTCGCGCGTGACGGCCTGGTGGATGCGGTCGACGCGTTCTGCGAACGCATCGGGTTCTCGGTGGCGCAGACGCGGCGCGTGTTCGAGGCGGCACGCGCGCTCGGGTTACCCGTCAAGCTGCATGCGGAGCAGTTGTCGAACGCGGGCGGCGCGGCGCTGGCGGCGTCGTTCGGCGCGCTGTCCGCGGACCATCTCGAATTCGTCGACGAGGCCGGCGTCGCGGCGATGGCCGCGGCCGGCACTACCGCCGTGCTGCTGCCCGGCGCGTTCTACTTCCTGCGCGAGACGCAGTTGCCGCCCGTCGAGCTGCTGCGCCGGCACGGCGTGCCGATCGCGATCGCCACTGACTGCAACCCCGGCACGTCACCCGTCACGTCGCTGCTTCTGATGCTGAACATGGGCGCCACGCTGTTCCGGCTGACCGTCGAGGAATGCCTGGTCGGCATCACGCGCGCGGCAGCGCGCGCGCTCGGCCAGCAGGGCCGCACCGGCAGCCTCACGTCGGGCAGACGCTGCGACCTCGCCATCTGGGACATCGAGCGGCCGGCCGAGCTCGTCTATCATCTCGGCCGGAATCCGCTGTGGTCGCGGGTGTGGAGAGGTCGATGAAGAACTGGCTCCACGTGCAACGCGGCGCTGCGCCCGTGGTCCTGAGCCTGCCGCACACCGGCACGTCGATCCCCGCCGAGATGGAGGCGCTGATGGTGTCGCCGTGGCTGGCGCGCAAGGACGCCGACTGGTGGGTCGACGACCTGTACGACTTCGCGCGCGGCCTCGACATCACCACCGTGCGTACAGCCGTGTCGCGCACCGTGATCGACGTGAACCGCGACCCGTCCGGCCAGTCGCTGTATCCCGGCCAGAACACCACCGGCCTCTGCCCGCTGACGACGTTCGACGACGAGCCGCTCTATCTACCGGGCCTGAAGCCCGACGACGCGGACATCGCGTCGCGGCGCGAGGCCTATTTCGATCCGTACCACGCCGCGCTGGCCGCGGAGATCGAGCGGCTCGGGGCCGTGCATCCGCGCGTCGTCCTGTACGACGCGCATTCGATCCGCTCGCACGTCCCGCGACTCTTCGAAGGCGAGTTGCCGCAGTTCAACGTCGGCACGAACGACGGCGAGAGTTGCGACGTGGAATTGACCGACGCCATCGCCGCGCTGTGCGCGGCCTCGGGGCGAAGTCACGTCGTCAATGGCCGCTTCAAGGGCGGCTGGATCACGCGCCACTACGGCGAGCCGGCGCGCGGCGTGCACGCCGTGCAGATGGAGCTCGCGTGCCGCGGGTATCTCGCCGAGCCGGAGGCGCCGATCACGTCGGACAACTGGCCCGCCCCGCTCGATCCCGCGCGCGCCGCGCCGCTGCGCGACACCTTGAAGGCCATCCTCGAGACCTGCATCGCGTTCGCCGTGAGGACTGACGAATGAATCGCGTCGACAAGACCCGCGTGATCCGCGCGCCCACCGGTACGACGTTGAGCGCACGCAGCTGGCTGACCGAAGCGCCGCTGCGCATGCTGATGAACAACCTCGACCCCGCGGTTGCCGAGCGGCCCGAGGAGCTGGTCGTGTACGGCGGCATCGGCCGCGCGGCCCGCGACTGGGCTAGCTTCGACGCCATCGTCGCGACGCTGCAGCGGCTCGAAGCGGACCAGACGCTGCTGATCCAGTCAGGCAAGCCGGTGGGCGTGTTCGAGACGCATGCGGATGCGCCGCGGGTCCTGCTCGCGAACTCCAACCTCGTGCCGCGCTGGAGCAGCTGGGAGCACTTCAACGAGCTCGATCGCAAGGGCCTGATGATGTATGGCCAGATGACGGCCGGTTCGTGGATCTACATCGGCTCGCAGGGCATCGTGCAGGGCACGTACGAGACCTTCGTCGAGATGGGCCGCCAGCACTACGGTGGCGATCTCGCCGGCAGGTGGTTGCTGACCGCCGGGCTCGGCGGCATGGGCGGCGCGCAGCCGCTGGCCAGCGTGCTGGCGGGTGCATCGTGTCTCGCCGTCGAGTGTCAGCGCTCGCGCATCGACATGCGGCTGCGCTCGCGGTACCTGGATCACGGCACGGACGATCTCGACGAGGCGCTGCAGATCATCGGACGCGCGACGCGCGAGAAGAAGGCCGTGTCGGTCGGCCTGCTCGGCAACGCCGCCGACGTGCTGCCCGAGCTGCTGAAACGCGGCGTGCGCCCCGACCTGCTGACCGACCAGACCAGCGCGCACGATCCCGTGAACGGCTATCTACCCAGCGGCTGGAGCGTCGGGCAGTGGCTGGAGAAACGCGCGTCGGACCCGGCCGCCGTCGCCGCGGCCGCGAAGCAATCCATGGCCGTGCACGTGCGCGCGATGCTGGATTTCCAGAAGGCCGGCGTGCCGACGGTGGACTACGGCAACAACATCCGCCAGGTCGCGCTCGAGGAAGGCGTGAAGGACGCGTTCGATTTCCCGGGCTTCGTGCCGCAGTACATCCGGCCGCTGTTCTGTCGCGGTGTCGGGCCGTTCCGCTGGGTGGCGTTGTCGGGTGATCCCGAGGACATCGCGAAGACGGATGCGAAGGTGAAGGAACTGCTGCCGGACGATCGCCACCTGCACCGCTGGCTCGACATGGCGCGCGAGCGCATCCAGTTCCAGGGATTGCCGGCGCGCATCTGCTGGGTCGGGCTCGGCGATCGGCATCGGCTCGGGCTGGCGTTCAACCGGATGGTGGCGAGCGGCGAGCTGAAGGCGCCGATCGTCATCGGTCGCGATCACCTGGATTCCGGATCCGTGGCGTCGCCGAATCGCGAAACGGAAGCGATGCGTGACGGGTCGGATGCCGTGTCCGACTGGCCGTTGCTGAATGCGTTGTTGAACACGGCGTCGGGAGCGACCTGGGTGTCGCTGCACCATGGCGGCGGCGTCGGCATGGGGTTCTCGCAGCACGCGGGCGTGGTGATCGTGTGTGATGGCACGGAGGCGGCGGCGCGCCGCATCGGCCGCGTGTTGTGGAACGATCCGGCCACCGGCGTGATGCGCCATGCGGATGCGGGCTACGAGATCGCCATCGCGACGGCGCGCGAGCAGGGGCTCGATCTGCCGGGCATCCTGTCGAGGTGAGCCGCCGCGGCGGTCGAAAACTTCGCGGGAATGCCGCAAGCGACTGATTCGCTTTTGTAGGAGGCGTGTCGGATTCGCCCGGACTGCGGAATCAGAACACCGCCGATTCACGCGGCCCGCGAGCCCCGCGATACTGGCGCCGTCGATCGATGAAGCAGTCATCCCGACTGACCGACGCCGATCGACACGTGGCACAGCAAGCCGACGATTTGCAAGCTGACCGAGCCACACCCACAGGCCGCGCATTCGTCGCGGCCTGTGTTTTATGGAGCGCCGGTTTTGCGCAGCGGCATTGCCGCGCACTCCTCCACCGGCTTCTCAACATCATCCAGCTTGCTGCGCCGCGGACTACTGCATGGACGCGATCGCGCGTGGCCCGCACGCTTCGTTCATGACCACCAAACGAAGCAAATACGATCCGCTCGCCACCACGTTCCAGCCCCGCTGGCTCGTGCTTCGCGACCTCTTCCACAACGTGCTCGACTCCACCGAGCTCTCACCGGGCACCGATCTGCGCAAGGCGTTTGCGACCGGCCTCGCCGCGCTCGAGCGCGACGGCTGGCAGAGCGAGGGCGCGAGCGGCGGCATGGTGTTCGTGCGGCGTGGCGCCGAACGCCGGCTGCTGGTGGTGCACGAGCACGATCCGATGGAGCCGTTGCCGCCGGGTCATGGCGCGCCGGCCGGGCGGTGCCTGACGTGTGAGCAGTAGTTAGTCCGGCCGGCGGAGCGCGGGCCGCGCGCAGATGCGGCAGTGGTCCGGGCGTAGCAGCGGGCCGGCGGACTCGGGCTGGCCATCGCCGTGGCGATAGCCAGGCGATGGCCATGGCGAGGGTCGCCGGTGGGGCGCGACCCGCCCGGCGGCGACCCTCGCCGCGGCGACCGCCGGCGTTGACATATTCACCGGCCGGGATCCCGGAATATCCTGCCGGGCCCGCGGGTTACGCATCCCGGTAACGCGACCCGCGGCCGCTGACGCTCGCCGCGAATCCCGGGATTTCGGGCGCACGGGGCGGTTACACTCCCGGGCGATGCAGCTGCCCATCCCGGCCCTCCTGGGCCTCTTCTACGCCCTCTCCGAAGCCGGCCTCGGTTACCTCAAACGCTCCCGCGACGACAGCGTCGATGCCGACCGGCATTCACTGCGCATGTTGTGGATCGTCATCGTGATCTCGGTGAGCGCCGCGACACTCGCGTCGTTCCAGCTGGCGTGGGCCAACGTCGGCGGCGGACTGCCGCTGCTGTGCGTCGCCACCGCGGTGTTCGTGGCCGGGCTGGCGTTGCGCTGGTACGCGATCGTGTACCTCGGCCGGTTCTTCACGGTGAACGTCGCGATCCACTCGCGGCACGAGATCATCGATACGGGGCCGTATGCGCGCATCCGCCATCCGTCGTACGCGGGCGCGCTGCTGGCCTTCTTCGGCCTGGCGCTGAGCCTCGACAACTGGGTGGCGATGCTGCTGATCGTATTGCCGGTGACGATGGCGTTCCGCCGCCGCATCCGCATCGAGGAGCGCGCGTTGTCGAGCGCGCTGGGGCGGCCGTACATCACGTACATGCAGCGGACGAAGCGCCTGGTGCCGGGCGTGTACTAGTTAGTAGAGGAAGGGGGAAAACATGACGATTCGCGCCCTGCTCGCGGCCCTCGCCGCGAGCCTCTGCCTCGCCACGCCCGCCGCGGCCTACGAGAACTTCCGGGTCGCCATCTACTGCCGCGCGCAGGAAGTCCAGAAGATGGCCGACCCGCGCTGGCTGGCCGACACGTGGACGGCCGTATCGCGCGAGGTGCACGTCGACAAGATCTATCTCGAGACCCACCGCGACCGCATCCTGATCGACGACGCCACGCTCGACGCCGCGAAGAAGTTCTTCACCGACCGCGGCATCGCCGTCGCCGGCGGCATCACGTTCACCGTCAGCGAGCCCAACCGCTTCGAGACCTTCTCGTATTCCGACCCGGCGCACCGCAAGGCCGTGCGCGAGATCGCCGAGCTCACCGCGCGCCACTTCGACGAGTTCATCCTCGACGACTTCTTCTTCACCAGCACGAAGTCCCCGTTCGACGTCGCGGCGATGCAGAAAGCCGGACAGGGCTGGACCGACTACCGCCTCGCCATCATGGAAGACGCCGCGAAGAATCTCGTGATCGGCCCCGCGAAGCGCGTGAACCCGAAGGTCAAGGTCGTCATCAAGTACCCGAACTGGTACGACCACTTCCCCGCGCTCGGTTTCAACCTCGCGCGCGGCCCGCGACTCTTCGACGGCATCTACACCGGCACCGAGACGCGCGACGCGGTGCGCAGCGCGCAGCACCTGCAGCCCTATCTCTCGTACAACGTCATGCGCTACTTCGCGAACGTCGCGCACGACGCCGGCAAGCCCGACAACGGCGGCGGCTGGGTCGACACCGGCGGCGCCGCGTTCTACGACCGTTACGCCGAGCAGTTGTGGCTGACGTTGTTCGCGAAGTCGGCGCCGGAGATCACGCTGTTCGACATCCGGCAGATGCTCTATCCACTCGACGCGAAGAAGAGCGCGCCGCGGCAGATGAGTGCCACGAGCTTCAGCTTCAAGGACGTGGTGAAGCCGCTGTCGTCGGCCGACGGCACGTTCACGCCGGCGCACTACGCGCGCGTGGCGGGTGTGTCGTTCGAGGCCGTCGATGCGGTCGTCGGCGCGGTCGGCCGGCCGCTCGGCATCCCGTCGTACAAGCCGTACAACTCGCAGGGGTCCGAGGACTTCCTGCAGAACTACCTGGGCATGGCGGGGCTGCCAATCGAGATGGTGACGGCCTTCCCCGCCGGCGCACCCGTGGTGCTGCTGACGGCGCAGGCCGCGGCGGACCCGGACATCGTGGCGAAGATCACGAAGCAGCTGACGGCGGGTCGGCACGTGGTGATCACGTCCGGATTGCTGAAGATCCTGCAGAACCGCGGGCTGTCGAAGATCGCGGAGCTCGAGGATTCCGGGCGTGTCGCACTGGTGAACCAGTACGTCGTCGGGCGCGGCGAGATCGTGCGCGGCGAGAAGTCCATCCTGATCCCGCAGGTCACGTACCGCACCAACGATTCGTGGGAGCTGGTGTCGGCGATCGACGGCGACAACGGCTGGCCGCTGCTGCACGACGCGGACTATCTACAGGGCCAGCTGCGCGTGCTGACGATCCCCGAGAATTTCTCCGACCTCTCGGCGCTTCCGGAGCCGGTGCTGAACGCGATCCGCCGCCACCTGGGCAGCGCATTGCCCGTGCAGCTCGAGGCGCCGGGCAAGGTGAGCCTGTTCGCGTACGACAACGGGACGTTCATCGTGCACAACTTCCGCGATGAGCCGGTGACGGCGAAGGCCGTGCTGGCCGCGGGCGTCGCGTCGGTTAGCGACCTCGTGTCGGGCGCGACGATCGCGACGACGAAGCGCGAGGAACCGGCGCGGTTCGGCGCGCCGGCGAGCGCATCGAGCGTGGTGGAGCTGGCGGTGGCGCCGCACTCGTTCCGCGCGGTGTTGGTGCCGGGTGGGGGAAATGGGGAGTTGGCGCCGCGTTAGCCGGATCGTGCGGGACGTGGGGCTAACTCCCCATTTCCTCACCCGGCACCGACCTGGCCCCCCACTCCGCCCGCGTCTGCCCCCACGCATCGATCGGCATTTCGTGGAACGGCGCCGGCAGCGTCACGCGCCGCAGGTTGCGCGAGCCGAGACGCCGCGCCACACCCGCCGACGCGACGTTGTCGACGTGGATGCAGTGGATGACCTCGGGCCAGCCGAGCACGTAGAACGCGAAGTCCATCGCCGCCGTCGCGCCCTCGGTCGCGTAGCCCTTGCCCCAGTGTTCGCGCGCGAGACTCCAGCCGACTTCCGCCTGCGGCCAGCCTTCCGGATACCAGGGTCCGAGCCGGCCGATCCACTTGCCGGTGGCCTTCTCGATAACGGAGAACATGGCGATGCCGGTCATGTACCACGCGCCGCACATGGTCATCATCGTGCGCCACGCGGTCGCGCGATTCTGCACGCCGCCGATGTACCGGCAGGTTTCCTCGTCTTCCTGGAATCGGGCCCACGCGTTGAAATCCTCGAGCCGCGGCGGGCGCAGGATCAGTCGCGGGGTCTCGAGCTGCAGTGTCTTGACGTCGAAGGCCGGCATGGCCGGCGAGGATACTAGTTCGCGGCGGTGCGGGCCTGCTTCTGCGCCATCTTCTGCGCGACCTTGAGCCGTTTCAGCGCGCGCTCGAAGTCCGCCTCGATGTGCTCCGACAACGCCGCCACGTATTCGTTGTACGCATCGTCGATGCGGTTCTTCTTCGGGTTGTAGTCCATGTACGCGCTGTCGAGATAGCGGATCGAATACAGCGTGTCGCTGAACGGGATGGTCACGTCGAAGGTGTGTTTGCCGTGCGTCCAGCGCGCGGTGACCAGGCCCGGCGCCGCGACGGTGGCGTCGAAGCCGCGGCGTTTGCAGGCCGCCAGGATCGCGTCCTGCACGTCGTTCAGCGCGATCTTCGTGCCGTCCTTGAGTGCCGGCACCTCGGCGTCGATGACGTCCTTGACCGGGTCGTCGGCCCAGGCGGCGGGCGCCGCGGCCAGCAGGGCGACGAGGATCGAGGCGGCAAGCGGCTGGCGAAAGACCATGGCGAACTCCCGGAATGCTGTTAGCCCCACGCTAAGCAACCGTCCCGGGCCGGGCAACGATGGCGCGTTCGGGATGTGCGCCCGTTCGCACCCCTGACCACGGGAACTCGGCCGCTCCGCGTCAAGTCTCTGAGACATGCTGAAAACGCAGAAACGTCGCTTGACGCTGGCCGCCGCCGCGTACTTCCCCCTGTCCCTCGCCTACCTGCTGTTCAGCGGCCAGCTCGGCGCGTCCGACTGGCGCACCGCGTCGCGCGAACCCGTCGGCCTGGCGCCGGACCCGGCGACGACGCCTGAGGCCGTGGTCCAGGTCTACTCGGCGCGCGCCGTGAGCTGGCGTGGCTGGTTCGGCGTCCACACCTGGGTCGCCGTGAAACATACCGGCGCATCCGAATTCACCGTGCACGAAGTGGTCGGCTGGCGCCTGCGCCGCACCGGCACCACGCTCGTCTCGAGCCACCGCCCCGCCGATGGTCGCTGGTACGGCGCGAAACCCGAGCTGCTGGCCGACATCCGCGGTCCCGGCGTCGACGACATCATCCAACGCATCGACACCGCCATCGCCGACTATCCGTACCCCGACCGCTACCACGTCTGGCCGGGCCCGAACTCGAACACGTTCACCGCGTTCATCCTGCGCCGGGTGCCGGAGCTGCGCGCCGACCTGCCGCCGACGGCGATCGGCAAGGACTACCTGGGCTGGCGCTCGGTGAACCGGACGCCGTCGGGCACCGGCGGCCAGGCCAGCCTGTTCGGCCTGGTCGGCGTCTCGGCGGGGCTCGAAGAGGGACTGGAAGTGAACGTGCTCGCGCTGAACTTCGGCATCGACCCGAAGAGCCTGTCGATCAAACTACCGCTGATCGGCCGCATCGGGCCGCATCGGCCGCCGTCGCCGCGGATCGTGCCGGCCAGCGTCGCGGACTGACGTCCGCCGGCCGACGGCCCGCCGCGCATCGATCCTCAGTTGCTGCCGCCATCGACGCCGCAGCTCCCACCCGCATCCATGCCGCCCACGTGTCCCACGTCCACCGCGCAATCCGGCGGCGCGTGATGCAGCGAGTGATGATGCGGATGGCCCGGCGAGTGATGAGATGGCGAGTGATGCGCTGACGACTGCGACGAATCACCGCCGGCGCCGTAAATCATCGGCATGAAGAGCATGGAGTTGTCGACCGTCGCCGGTTCGTCGGCATCCCGATTCCGCGTCGGCATGCGGCTCCGGAAACGCGCGCGATACACGCCATCCGAATACCCCCGCCGGCGGATCGCGGTGACGACGACGAACACGAGGAAGGCGACGAGAAAGACGGTCCAGAACGTTTTCATGGTTACCTCTCCGGGCCCTGACGCCGCGCCAATCTGTCACGCCGCGACCGGCGCGTCCATGACGGCCCGATTGAGTCGCTTTATCGGCCCGCCGGCCGCCCGAAACGCAAAGGGGCGCGCCACTCGCGCGGCGCGCCCCCGGGTTGCCTCAATCGAACGATGTCAGGCGTGGCCCTTCTCGCCCTTGCTCAACGCGAACTCCTCCTCCGGCGAGAGGATGAGCTGGTTGCGGCCGTAGAACGCGAAATACAGGATGCCGAGCACGTAGAAGATCGCCACGGCGTACACCGCCTTCTGGTACTTCGGATCCTGCAGCTGGTAGTACAGCGTGACCAACGCCACGATGATCGTCACCGCCGCCCCGGGCACGCCCACCGGGCTGCGATACGGCCGCGGGATGTTCGGCAGCTTGTTCCGCAACACGATGAAGGACAGGCCCTGCATCGCGTACGAGATCATCGCGCCGAACACCGCCATGTTCAGCAGGATCACGCCGATGATGTCCGCGCGTTTCTCGCCCTGCGTGAACCACAGGATCAGCATCGTCGCGAAGCCGAGCGCCGTCCCCGCGAACAGCGCCATGTGCGGCACCTTGCGCGAGTTGGTCAGCGACATGAACGGCAGATAGTAGCCGGCGCGCGCCAGCGAATAGATCTGCCGTCCGTAGGCGTAGATGATCGTGTGGAAACTCGCGATCAGGCCGATCACCGCGAGGAAGGCCAGCGTCTTCGCCGCCCCGGTGCCGTACAACACGCGGAAGCCGTCGAGCAGCGGTTCACCCGACGTGCCCAGCGAGAACGAGCCGTGCATCTTGTCGGACGCACCCACGCTCGCGTTCAGGAACGTGATGAGCAGCGCCGAGCACATCAGCGTCAACATGCCGAGGATCAGTCCCTTCGGCATGTCCTTCTTGGGATCCGCGGATTCCTCGGCCGCCAGCGGCAGCTGTTCGATCGCGAGGAACAGCCACACGGCGAACGGCAGCGTCAGCAGCACGCCCTTCACGCCGAACGGGAACCACGAACCCCCGCCTTCCGGCAGCTCGACCGCCGCGCCATCGGGACCGACACCGACGTTCAACGCCCAGCGGTTGAAGTCGATGGCCGGGATCGCGCTGACCCAGTAGATGGCCAGGATCGCGAGCGCGCCCAGCGTCACCAGCACGGACACGCGGAACGACAGCTCCACGCCCCACAGGTTCAGCGCGAGGAACAGTAGATAGGACCCGGCCCACCACAGCGGCTGCGCCCATTCGGGGGTCTCGAAGATGGTCCCGAGATACGAGCCGATGAAGAAGACGATCACCGCCGGCGTCAGGATGTATTCGATGCTCTCCGCCAGCCCGGTGAACATGCCGCCCCACGGCCCCATCGCGCTGCGCGCGAAGGAATACGCGGCGCCGGTGTGCGGCAGCGCGGGCGACATCTCGGCGAGGCTGAAGATCAATCCCCAGTACATCGCCGCGATGATGAACAGCGCGACGAGCATCGAGCCCCAGCCGTTCGCGAGACCGAAATTCCAGCCCGAGTAATGCCCCGAGATCACGGCGCCGACTCCCAGCGCCCACAATGACCAGACCTTGGCGTAGCGTTTGAGACCGCGCTTCTCGAAATAGTCGGCGCCTACCTGCTTGTAGCTGACGCCGCCGGACGAAGCTTGTTCGTTCATGCGTTGACTCCCCGTGTCCTGTTCTTTTGGATCTTCTTGCCGGAGACGGAAACTCCCGTCCCCGATGTCGGGCCGAGTATAGGCCGGGCCTTCACGCGCCCGGCAAGTCCGGATGCGTGGCACTGCCGTAGTGCAGGCGGACGTCGCGTGCGTTTGCATCGACAGTGCAAAGTCCTTGCACTCGCAAGCGATTGTTTGGGCTTGGGAAAGACCAGGTTGTCAGGGCGATGACAGCGGCTCGAACCAGCGCAGCACCCGGTCGCGCAGCGCCGGTACCTGCAGCGGCAGCGTCACGTGATCGTCCTCGGGCCGGATCTCGAGCTCGCTGCCGCGCGGCGCGACCTTCACCAGCTGGCGGCTGTGCTCGGCCGGAATCCAGCGGTCGGCGGCGCCGTGCACGAACAACACCGGCGCCGTCGTGCGTGCCAGCGCCGCGGGCACGTCCGCATCGCGCCAGTCGAAACCCGCGATCTTCGCTTCCTTCACGTGCGCCAGCGCGAACTGTGCGTCGCTGATGCCGCGCGCCTCGCCCGCGAACACCGTGCGCATCAGCTCGGGCACCGCGCGCTCCGCCGACGCGAACGGTTCGAGTGCGACGACGGCGCGCACGCGCGGATCGCGCCCCGCCGCCAGCATCGCCACCGACGCGCCGTACGACACGCCGAACAAGCCGACCCTCGACACGTCCCAGCCGCGGTCGCGCAGCGAGTCGATGACGGCGCCGACATCCGCGGCCTCGAACGCGCCGAAGCCGATGTGTCTGCCGGTGGACTCGCCATGGCCGCGCAGATCAACCAGCGCGCAGCGATACCCCGCCTGCGCGAACGTGATCGCCCATGGCACCACGTAGCGCCTGTCGAGTAGATAGCCATGCAGCAGCACGATCGTGCCGCGCGGCGGCGTGGTCGGCCGAACGCGCTCCGCGGCCGGCCGCCACGACGCCTCGAGATGCCGGATCACCGCGTCCTTGCCCGGTGGAAAACGCACGTCGAGGTCGTAGCGGAACGCGTAGTCGCCGGGCTCGACGGTCGCGATCGAAATCGTCGCCGGCGGCGACGGCCGCGCGAGCTTCCAGGTCTGCGCGTAGGCGTCCGGACCGCGCTTCACCACCGGCGAGTCCGCGAACAACGGGACGATGCCGCTCCGGTTGGGCGGCGCCACGATCTTGCGCGCGAGGATCGAGGACACGCAGCCGGACGACACGCCGGCCGCCAACACCACGAGCACCGCGAGGCGGAGCCGCCGCACAAAAGTCACTTCAGGACTTGCCGGTCCAGCCAGTTGCGCAGCTCGGCCAGCCGCAGCGACGTGTCGGTGATCGCCGGCCCCACGCCGAAACGCCACGCCAGGCGCTGATCGTCGGGATGGTCGTTCAGCCAGGTGAGGTCCGCGGCCAGCGAGTCGAGCTCGGCCTGGTCCTTCACCAGTCCGTCGCGCAACAGCGTCTCGGCATAGCGCCGCGCCATCGCGGCGATCTCCTTGCAGCTGTACTCCGGGTGGTACTGCACGCCCCAGAACGTGCCGCCGGACTTGAGCTTGATCTCCGCGGCCTGCAGGCCCATGTCGTTGTGCGCGAGCGGCGTCGCGCCCGCCGGCAGGCTCTCGACGGTGTCGACGTGCACGGTCGGCGCTTCGAACACCTCCGGCTTGCCCAGGAACATCGGGTGATCGCGCCCCGCCTGCGTGAGCGTGATGCGCCGGCCGAAACCGAACTCGCGGCCGCGCGGATTGCGCACCACCGAACCGCCGGCGGCCGTCACTCCCACCTGCAGCCCCCAGCAACTGCCGAAACACGGCACTCCCGCGGCGAAGACGGACTTGACGAGCTCGATCTGCCGTTCCACGGCCGGCTCGAGCGAGTAGATGTTCAGCGCCGAGCCGCTGATGACCGCGCCGTCGTAGTCCGCGACGTTGACGCCGTCGGGTAGTTTGGGCACCTCGTCGGCCGGCCGCACGATGTCGGTCTCGAGCTTCGGCTCGAGCCTCTGCAACGTCGCCGCGTAGCCGTTGCCGGAATCCGTGCCGCCCACCGACACGTGGCGCGCGCGCGTCGCCGCCTGGTTGCCGTCGATGACGAGGATGCGCGCCACGCGATCAGCTCTTCAACGACAGGTCGCCTTTCACCGCCGAGCGGAAGATGCGCTCGAGCGTCGCGGCATCCACGGGGATCGGATTGCCGCCCGCGGAGGGATCGATCGCCGCCTCGCGGCCGATCTCCTCGGGATTCTTCAGCGTCACGCCGATGTCGGCCAGCGTGTGCGGGATGCCGAGCTCCTTGCGGAAGTTCAGCACCCAGTCGAGCACGCCGTCGATGCCGGGCTTCTGCAGGTCGAGCACGCGCGACACCACTTTCATGCGCTCCGCGATCGCGTCGCGGTTGTGCACGATCATGTACGGCGTGATGACCGCGTTCGTCAGCCCGTGGTGCGTGTCGAAGAACGAGCCCACGGGGTGCGCGATCGCATGGATGCCGCCCAGCCCTTTCTGGAACGCGGTGGCGCCCATGCTCGCCGCCGCGAGCATGCGCGAGCGCGCCTCGAGGTCGCCGCCGTTCCGGCACGCCCGCGGTAGATAGGTCTTGATCAGCCGCATGCCTTCGAGCGCCACGCCGTCGGCCAGCGGATGGAACCCCGGCGCGCAGAACGCCTCGAAGCAATGCACCCAGGCGTCGAAACCCGTGGCCGCGGTGATCTTCGCCGGCAGGCCCACCGTCAGTTCGGGATCGAGGATCACGATGCCCGGCATCATCTTCGGGTGGAAGATGATCTTCTTCTGGTGGGTCTCCTCGTTGAGGATGACGCCGGCGCGGCCCACCTCGCTGCCCGTCCCGGCCGTGGTCGGCACCGCGACCACCGGCGCGATGCCCTTCGGATCCGCGCGCGTCCACCAGTCGCCGATGTCCTCGAAATCCCACAGCGGCCGCGACTGGCCGGACATGAACGCGATGACCTTGCCGGCATCGAGCCCCGAGCCGCCGCCGAACGCGACGACACCGTCATGCGCGCCGGCGTGGTACGCCTTCAGTCCCGCCTCGACGTTCGCGGCCACCGGGTTGCCCTTCACGTCCGCGAACAACTTCGCGCCCGGCAGCAGGCCGAGCGCATTGCGGATCATCGGCGAGTCCTTCAGGCCGACGTCCGTGACGATCAGCGGCCGCACGATGCCCAGTTCTTCGCAGGCCTTCGGCAGCTCCGCGACGCGGCCGGGCCCGGCCCAGACTTTCGTCGGGTAGTTCCAGTTGCCCTTCATGGGAACGGCGCTCATTTGGTCTTCAACCTCAGGTGGAAGGATTTCGGCCGCGTCAGGTGTTCGTACCCGACGACGGACAACGTGGCGCCGCGGCCGGAGTCCTTGACGCCGGTCCACGCCAGCGCCGGGTCCAGGTAGTCGCAGCGGTTCATGAACCACGTGCCGGTGTTCACGCGCTCGCCGAGCTTCTGCGCGACGTCGGCATCCTCGGTCCACACGGCCGCGGTCAGTCCGAAGTCGCTGTCGTTCATCAGGTCGACGGCCTCGTCGTCCGACGACACCTTCATCAGCCCGGCGACCGGCCCGAAGATCTCCTCGCGCATCACCGCGGCGTTGTGGTTCACGTCGAGCAGCACCTGCGGCGCGAGATACGGCGTGCCGATCTGCGAGCGCGGGAATTTCGCTTCGTCGATCGCGGCCTTCGCGCCCGCCGCCACCGACGCGCCGATCTGCGCGCGCACGCCGTCGGCGGCGGCACTGCGCACCAGCGGGCCCAGCGTGGTCTCGGGATCGGTCGGATCGCCGAGCACGTATTTCTTCGTCAGCTCGACGAAACCCTCGGCGAACTTCGAATAGACCTTCTCGTGCACGTACACGCGCTGCAGGCCGCAACACGACTGCCCGGAGTTGAAGTACGCGCCGTCGACGATGTTCTCGATGGCGTGGTCGAGGTTCGCATCCGGCCGCACGTACACGGGGTCGCAGCCGCCGAGCTCGAGCCCGACGCCGATGAACCGCGTGGCCGCGGCGCGCTGCACGGCGTGGCCGCCGGCCACCGAGCCCGTGAACGCGACGAAGTCGACGCGCGGATCGCGGATGGTGAGGTCCGTGTCGTCGTGCGAGGCGTGCAGCACCTGGAAGACGCCGTCCGGCAGGCCGGCGGTGGTCAGCGCCTCCGCGAACCGTTCGGCGCACAGCGGCGTCTGCGCCGAGTGCTTGAGGATCACGACGTTGCCGGCCATCAGCGCGGGCACCACGCTGTTCACGGCGATCAGGTACGGGTAGTTCCACGCGGCGATCGTGAACACCACGCCGAGCGGCTCGCGTCGTACGAAGCGCGTGAAGTTCTCCTTCGGCGCCGTCTCGATGTCGCCGAGCGCGGACCCGGCCGCGTCGATCATGAAGCGGGCGCGCTCGAGCGTGCCGCGCACCTCGTTCGGCGCGTAACGCGCGGGCCGGCCCATCTGCCAGGTCAGCTCCTCGGCGACCTTCGGCCCGAGCTTCTCGAACTCGGTGCAGAAGCGCGTGAGGATCGCGCGGCGCTCGGCCAGCGGCGTGTTGCGCCAGGCCGGGAACGCGCGGCGCGCGCGCCGCAAGGTGTCGTCGATGGCACCGGCGTTCGCCAGCATGCGCTCGACATAGATGCGCCCGTCGACGGGGCTGATGGTTTTCTGCGGCTCGGGCGCGCGGATGATCGTCGTCATCGATGTCCCTGGTCAGATGATTTCAAAGTAACGCGCCAGCTCCCAGTCCGTGATGGCCCGGCGGAACTCGCGGTCTTCCCATTCGCGGCTCGCTGCGTAGTGTTCGACGAACGCGTCGCCGAACAATCCGCGCGCGGCCTTCGATTTCAGCAGCCACTCCGACGCCTCGGTCAACGTGCGCGGCAGCGAACGCTTCGCGGGAAACTTCCGGTCGTAGGCATTGCCCTCGACCATCGCGTCCGGCTCGATCCGGTTCTCGATGCCATACAGCCCCGAGCCCAGCGCGACGGCGATCGCCAGATACGGATTGATGTCCGCGGCGGCGATGCGGTACTCGACGCGCTGCGAGCCCGGCCCGCCCGGGATCACGCGCAGCGCGGTGGTGCGGTTCTCGACGCCCCACGTGGCGCTGGTCGGCGCCCAGAAGCCGGGGATCAGCCGCGAATAACTGTTCACCGTGCACGCGACCATCGCCAGCAACTCGGGCATCAACGCCTGCTGGCCGCCGACGTACCAGCGCATCTCGTCGGACATGTTGTGCGGCTTGCCGGCGTCGTGGAACGCGGGCTTGCCATCCGACTTGCGCTTCAACGACGTGTGGATGTGGCCGCTCTGCCCCGGCCAGTCCTTCGACCACTTCGCCATGAACGTGGCCATCATCCCGTTGCGCTGCGCGAGGATCTTCGTGAACGTCTTGAACAGCGCGCCCCGGTCGGCGGCTTCGAGCGCATCGCAATACTGGATCGCGGCCTCGAGCACGCCCGGCCCGGTCTCCGTGTGCAGGCCTTCGAGCGGCACGCGGATCTGCGAGCACATCGCCATCAGCTGGTGATAGAACTCGGCGTGCACGCCGGAGCGCAGCACCGAGTAACCGAAGAAGCCCGGCGTCATCGTCGTCAGCGAGCGGAAGCCCTTCTCGCGCACCGACTCCGGCGTCTCCCTGAACATGAAGAACTCGAACTCGGTGGCGGCGATGGCCTGGTAGCCGAGGTCGTCCGCTTTCTTCAGCACGCGGCGCAGGGTGGCTCGTGGACACACCGCCTCGGCGCCGTCGGAGAACTCGCCGAGGAACATGACCATGTCGCCCTCGAACGGCACGCGGCGGCAGGTGTCCGGCAACACGCGCACCGGTGCGTCCGGATAGGCGGTGTGCCAGCCGGTGTATTTCACGTTGTCGTACAGCTGGTCGTTCGAGTCCCAGCCCAGCACGACGTCGCAGAAGCCGAAGCCTTTTTCCAGCGCGGAGAAGAACTTGTCGCGGCCCATGTACTTGCCGCGCAGGATGCCGTCGTTGTCGAAGACCCCGACCTTGACGTGTTCGAGCTGGCGTTCCTCGACGATCTTCCGGGCGTCGGCCGCGGTTCGGACGCTTTCGGGGCTGATGGAGGCGGTCATGGGCACTCTTCTTATATGTAGAGGGCCCGCGGAGTATGTGCGGGAAGGCCGCCTTCTAGCAAAGGGGTCCCCGCGACGTCGGGACGGTTCAGGTCACCCGCACCCGCCGCTTGCTGGGCGACACGCAGGGGAACTCCACCCAGAACGTGGTGCCCAGTCCCGGCCGGGTGACGAAACCGATCGTGCCGTTCATCTGCTCCACCAGCTGGCGCGTGATGTGCAGCCCCAGCCCCGTGCCGCCCTTCTGCCGCGAGGCGCCCGACTCCGCCTGCGCGAACTTGCCGAAGATGCGGTCGCGGAATTCCTCGGGGATGCCATCACCATGGTCGCGCACGAACACGCGCACCGTGTCGTTGCGCAGCTCGGCGCCCACCTCGACTTCCGCGTTCGCCGGCGAGAACTTCACGGCGTTCGACAGCAGGTTCGCCAGCACCTGGCGGAACCGCTCGGCGTCGACGTACACGACGATCGACGGATCGATGTATTCCAGCGCGATGCGCACGTCCACCTTGCGCGCGCCGGCCTCGGCGGCCATCACGGCCTGGTGCGTGATGAACGCCAGCGATTCGTCGGCGAGCTCGAAGCGCATCTGGCCCAGCGCCAGCTTGTCGAGGTCGAGGATGTCGTTGACCAGCGCGACCAGCCGCTCGACGTTCGACTGCGAGATGTCGACCAGCCGCTGCACCGGCGCCGGCAGCTCGACGTCGCGCATCGCGGTGATCAGGCCCAGCGACGCGCGGATCGACGTCAGCGGCGTGCGCAGCTCGTGGCTGACCACCGAGACGAACTCGTCCTTGATGCGCTCCATGCCCTTGCGCTCGGTGATGTCCTGGATCTGCGCGACGAGGAAATTGCAGTCGCCATTCGGCTTGCGCACCATCGACACGCTGAGTTGCGCCCAGATCACGCGGCCTTCGCGGTGGATGTAGCGCTTCTCCATCTGGTAGCTGACGCTGCGTCCTTCCAGCAGACCGCCGAGCTTCTCGAGATCCGAGCCGAGATCCTCGGGATGCGTGATCGACTGGAAGTCGCGCGCGAGCAGCTCGGTCTCGGTGTAGCCGAGCAGCTGGCACAGCGCCGGGTTCACCTTGATGAAGTGGCCCTCGGCGCTGACCAGCGCCTTGCCGATCGGCGCCTTGTCCATCGCGACGCGCAGCAGCTCGTCGTTGGTACGCAACGCGGCCTCGGCCTGCTTCCGCGCAGTGATGGACTCGGTGAACATGACGATGCCGCCGACCTGCCCGCTCGCGTCCATCCACGGATGGATGGCCCACTGGCTGTGTTCGGTGCGGCCGTCGGCGCGCACCCAGGAATCCTCGCGCACGTCGAAGCGCTCGCCGCGCAGCGCGCGCTGGTGGATGTCGATCCAGTGCGGCATCGCGCGGATCTCGGGGAACACGTCGTAGTGGCTGATGCCGGTGAGGTCGCGGCCCTCGAGCCGGAAATCCTGGAACCAGCGGCGGCTCGCGAGCACGTAGCGCATGTCGCGGTCGAACATGGCGACCGCGGCCGGCGCGTTCTCGATCAGCAGGCGCATCTGCGATTCGGAGCGCTCGATGCGTTGCTGCTGCTGGCGCTTCTCGGTGATGTCCTGCACCGAGCCGGCCATGCGCTCGGCGTGCCCGGCCTCGGTGTACTTGGCCTGGCCGTACGCATGCACCCAGACGTAGTCGCCGTCGGCGCGGCGCATGCGGAACTCGCTGTCGAACGGGCACTGGCGGCGCAGGTGGCCGAACAACGCGGCCTCGACGCGCGTGCGGTCGTCCGGGTGCAGCCGATCCGAGAACTCGCGGTAGTGAGGCTCGAGCCGGCTGTACTCGATGCCGAGGATGTCCTGGAACTTCTCCGACCAGTAGAACGCATTGGTGTCGATGTGCCAGTCCCAGAGACCCACGCTCATGCCGCGCATGGCGAGCTCGTAGCGCTCGTCGCTGGCCGCCAGCGCGCGCGCCGACGCGGCGATGCGCGCGGCCTTGAGGCGCGCGATCAGCACGTAGCGCACCAGGATCGCCGACAACGCGGCGATCAGCAGGCCGGTCAGGAACACGAACAACGGCAGCCGCGTCTCGCGCGACTGCACGTAGGTCTGCGTCGGGCTGACGGTGAACGTCCAGCGCCGGTCGTTGACGTGGAAGCCGCTCTCGCGCGTCCACGCCGGGTTCGTCGCCGGGATGCGGCCGTTGTCGAAGTACGTGATGCCGCCGTACTTCACGCGGAACGCGAACGCGCCGCCGGCCGCGGTGTCGAGCGAGTCCTCGAAGAAGCCGCGGCTGGAGAAGATGCCGGCGATGAAGCCGTCGAAGTGTCCGCGCCGCTGCAGCGGGATGAAGACGGTGAACGCCGATTCGCCGGGGCCGACTTCGCGCGGTTCGGTGACGGTGGGCAGGCCGGTGGTCACGCTCTCCTCGAGCTCGCGGCCGACGCCGCCGCCGATGCGGATGTCGCGGTTGTCCATCCAGCCGCTGCGCCGCACACCCTCCGCCCATTGCACGCGGAAGTCCGCGCCTATCCACTGCAGTTCCTCGAGGCCGTCGATCTGCCGCACGTAGTCGCGCGCGTCGTTGCGCCACACCAGGTACGGCGTGCCGCCGCCGGTCTCCCAGCGGTGCTGCATGCGGCGCAGCGCCTGCAGCCGCGCACGCGCCGACCGGTCCAGCTCGGTTTCGATGCGCCGTGTCTCGGCCTCGACCACGGAGCTCAGCGCGACCGACTCGGCGCGCGACAGCATCACGTACGCCGCGACGCTGCCGCCGGCCACCAGCACGAACGTCATCGCCGGCAACACCCAGGGCCGGTCGGTGGGCACGCGCGGATCGACGGCCTGGCGGCGCGCGCCGATCACGATCAACAACACGGCGAACAGGCCGGTGAACAGCAATCCGCCGAACAGCACGAACAGCGCGCTGTTGGTGTACTCGGCCTGCTCGAACTCCGGCGTGCTCTGCCAGGTGACGGACCAGGTCTGGCCGAACACCTGGATCTCGCGCCGCACGCTGAACTTCGGCGGCTCGCGCGCGATGCGGTTGGTGTAGATGGCCTCTTCGGCGGCATCCGCCGAGCCGGCGGGCTTCGTGGCGATGCTGATGTCGAGATTGCGCGCCTGGCTCGGCGTGAGGTCGACGAGGAACGCGCGCGCCTGGAACGGCGCGTACACGAAACCGCGCAACGCGCGGCGCCGCGCCAGCGCGCCGTCGAGCGGCACATCGCTGTCGTAGACGGGCTGCAGCAGCAGGAAGCCGGCGGTGCGCTCCTCGTCCTGCAGCAGCTGCACGGGTTGCGTCAGCGTCGGCATGCCGGTGGCCGCGGCGGTCTCCGCGGCCTGCCGGCGCCGCGTCTCGTAGGCGATGTCGAGGCCCAGCGTCGCCGAGCTCATGACCTCGGGCTCCATGTACGTGACGACGTCGAGCAGCGGCTCGTCGCTGTCCGGATGGATGTGGAAGTCCGGCGCGGCGTCGGCGCGCACGCGCGCGAGGAACGCGGCCTTGTCGCGCGCGGTCACGCGCTCGATCCAGCCGAGGCCCATCATGCCGGGGAAATCCTCGCGCAGGCGGATCGTCTCCGCGAAGCGCCGCCACTCGGCGCGCGACACGTCGTTCGAGCTCTGGAACACGCCGGCGCCGCCGCGCGTGGCGCTGGCATACGACGCCAGCCGCGTGACCATCGCCTGCTCGCTCTCGCGCGCCAGCGTCTCGAAGTGCGCGCGGCTCTGGCGCTGTGCAGAGTCGTCGAAGAATTTCCAGGCGTAGAACGTCAGGCCGAGCGGCAGCACCAGCAGCATGAGTCCCAAGGCATGGATGCCGCGCAGCGAGCGGTCGCGCCAGGTGACGCCCGCGCCGCCGCTCGGGATCGCCATGACCAGCGGCAGGAACACGACGATGCCGAACACGTCGCCGACCCACCAGGAGAACCAGTTCGGCACCATCGCCGCCACCGGCAGCGTGCCGACGAGATGCAGCGACGACACACCGACCGTGGCCGCGATCAGGCAGGCCAGCGGGCCCGCGACCGCGAACAGCCTGAACACCTCGGACACGCGCCGCAGCCGCAGCGGCAGGCCGAACCAGCGCGCGACCAGCGCGTGGCCGGCCAGCGCCTGCAGCGTCGAGCCGCCGGCGATGCACAGGCACAGCAGTAGTTTGGCCGCGGTGAAACCGTCGGCCGACAGCAGGTTCGCGATGTCGCAGTTGATCAGCAGCGAGCCGAGGAACACGCCCGGTGCCAGGCGCCGGCCGTGCGCCAGCAACGCGCCGAGCGCGATGCCGGATGGCGGCCAGACGACGGTGGCGTAACCCGGCGGGATCGCGATCGACTGGCCGAACTTGCCGGTCAGGTAGTAGAGCGCCGCCAGCAGTGCGATCTTGCCCAGTGTGCGGACGAGAGTCGCGGAGGGATCCCGCGCAGGAGCCGGGGGCTGGGGCAGATCGGCGTTCACGGGGCGGCTAGTCGAGCAACTGCAGTTTCGCGGCGCGACTCATCGCGCCCTGCAGCTTGAGTTTCGACGTCGGCGCAGCGTCCGGCTTCTCGCCGTTGCGCGTGACGGCCGAACCCTTCACGCGGTTGCGGCCATCGAGCTTGGCGTCGTAGAGGCGCGCGTCGGCGGTGCGCAGCAGCTCGTCGAAGCTGTAGCGGTCGAGCTCCTCTTCCGTGAGCACGGCCGAGTACCCGACGCTCATCGTGATCGGCACGCTGACCGTGCCCGCGGCGACCGGGTGCGCGGCGATCTCGGCGCGGATCTTTTCGGCAACCACGAGCGCGCCGTCGAGATCCGTCTCCGGCAGCACGACCACGAACTCCTCGCCACCGGCGCGGACGACCCAGTCGGAGCTGCGCAGCGCGTCGGTCATGCGCCGCGTGACTTCGATCAGCACGGCGTCGCCGGCCGCATGGCCGTAGCCGTCGTTGACCAGCTTGAAATGGTCGAGATCGCAGACCAGCGCCGCCAGCGGATGCTGGTGACGGCGGCTGCGCTCGTATTCGCGCGGCAGGTGTTTCATCAGGAACCGGCGGTTGTACGCGCCGGTCAGTGAATCGGTGAACGCCAGGCGGCGGTTCTCGAGATTGGTGGCGCGCAGCGTATGTTCGAGGCCGGTGATCCGGCGGCCGACGGCGAGACGCGCGAGCAGCTCTTCCGGCGGCGCGCCCTTGACGACGTAGTCATCGGCGCCGGCCGTGAGGCCCGCGACGACGTCGCGCTTGGTGCGGCGGACGGTGTGCATCAGCACGTAGGTGTAGCTCTGCAGCCGGCGGCCGCGGATGTTGCGGCACAGGGCGACGCCGTCCATGTCGGGCATCTCCCAGTCGGAGAGCACGATGCGGCACGGCTCCTGGTCGAAGATCGCCAGCGCCTCGGCGCCGGTCTTCGCGACGCGCACGTCGAAGCCGGCTTCGCCGAGCAGCGCCGCCAGTTGCTCGCGCACGATCTCGTCGTCGTCGACCACCAGCACGGTGCACGCGGAGAAGTCCGTGAGCAGGGGCTGGATCGTGGTGGTCTCTTCCTCTAACAACTTCATGGGGGCGGGCTCGACACCGACGGGGGTTTGCCACATTTTCCGGTCATCGGCCGCGACAGCAACCGCAATCCGCGGGAACGTGACGCATCACCGCTGACGCGGAGTAACCCGCAAGGGTTTCTGGGGTGGGATGGGGATTGGCCCCAAAGGGCCGAAAAGTGCCGAACCTCG
>DATJTW010000062.1:0-78933 GCA_035502995.1 Steroidobacteraceae bacterium
AGCGCCTCGCATCGTCCGTCGAGTGCGTGCGAATCTGGCGGCGAAGGCGCGTTCAAAACTTGAGCTTAAAGAGTTGTCCAAAATGCTCGGCCTTGGCTGACGAAATTTTTACCACAAGCCCAGCACCGCCCCTAGCACCCGCACGATCGAGAAGACAAGATTGCCAGTGCAGCAGGCGAGCTTGCAGTCGCAAGTGGTCGACAGAAGGAGTCTGTCTCTAGGCGTCGCTTCTAGATCTGCTAACACTCCAACATCTTTCCAAGCCCCAAGTCGAAGACAACATTGACGCGAGTCGCCTAGCGGGAAAAATTTTGAACTATTTCACCCTCACCCTTGGGCGCAACAAAAATTATGATCGGGCCATCAGTCGGTGTGAGTCGCGGAGGCGGCGCAGATATGTCCGCCGCAGTTAATTCTGGCAGAAGAGTTACCCGGGTCTTGTCGCCTTCCTCCTGTACAAACAACTTGTAGTTTGCAAGGTTAGCCTTCTTATCGTTCCGTAATGTCTTGAGCGCTAGCTCGATCGCTTCAAGCGCCCGGCCTGAGGCTACAGGCAATGGGCGAAATTTCTCGTCGGAGGTGCCGCTGGACTTCGTTTCTTTGCTGAGCGCCGAGGTTGCGGGACTGGGCGGGTTCGGCGGTCCGCATGCCAAGCATAGAATCGAAGGCAGCATGATCAAAGGCAGCCAGCATGTCTCTCGCCATCCTGTTAATACTTTTTGCCCTCTCACTAGTAGCCCTCCATGTTCTTCACGCCGGCCGCCTTTCCGATTTGATTACTGCATCCGCACATCGCGCAAGAACGGGGCTCGTCACGTGCGATAGCAGCCTCTTGCGCTCGCGCTCCAAGGCCCTCTGCGTCGTCGCCCTTATACGCATGGCCGCGCGGCAAGTGAACCCGTCGATGCCGTGACTCAGAGCCGCAGCACCGACGAGCACATGCATGTTACGCGCTAGGTGTTCGGTTGGTTCGGGGAGCTTATGGGGCGCCGCGGCGGGTCTCGTCCCTGGAGGGGTCTCGCCACGACGCCAACCCGGTTGCAGCGGTTCCTATTAACCCGCCATCTGGTTAGCAGCTGACTAATCGATGATTTCATCTACAACTAGGAGCATTGAGGAACCATCTGGCCCGCAAAAGTCTCGGCCCACGAATGGCGCGCCTCTCCCCTCGATTCTCAGCATAGTTATTTGTTCTATCGAAACGTCTGCCTTGCCACCAATCCGTCTGAAGTCGACCAAGCGCACTTGTCCCGACTCGATCAATTCTGCTAATAGAAAATTGATACGCAAGAAGTATTGAACACCTTCAAGCGCGGGCGCATACAGATCCATCGGCCTTCCGGATGCGAAGTTGTCCCGATATCGTTTCAGTAGTTCTTCATCGACTGGCGAATGCCACCGCTGTATTCGCTGTGACAGATGAGCATCCAAGTCTTCTGAGCTGACAAGCAGCGCATAGTTGCCCACCTTCGCGTAGTACTCTGGGGTTGCGACTCCACGCAGCAATTGGATTTGGTGCTTTTTCACAACCCGAGGGGGTATCTCTCTCCCACACGGCTCGGCGAAAGTGTTGGCGCTGGCAGTAGCGGCAGCGAGCAACAAACATCCGACTACGACGATGCGCTCATCGATAAACATGTGCGCCAGAGTTCTTATTCCCAAGTTGACCACGGCATTAGGTAGCGCGCCGCCCATCGCTCGTCATCGACATCAAAGCCAAAGTCACCGCTCTTCAGAAATTGTTCGAAAGACTTGCGCAGCTGCTCACGCCCTCCCCATTCATATTCGAGATTCTCGATGATCTCGACACTTGCGCCGACAACCGAATAGTTCAGTTGCTCATTTGCGATGAACACCAAGTCTTCGCAAGTGGAGAGTAAGCAAGTGGGATCAGAGAGCAATTCGCTCCTTATCCAGGGGGCCAACTCGCTATCGTAGTTGGCGACGTAGCGGAAGTAAGGCCGGAACCCACCGAGATCGCCAATCAATACTTGACCATCTGAGTATCGCGAGAAGAAGGACTCAAGTATTCCGGCATCTCGATATCCGTGACGTTCTTGCCTTGGGACTATGCCACCGGCGATTGCGCGCGCTTGATCTGTTGCGGGCCACCAAACTTTTTGAAGCGGGTATTTCTCAACAGGTGCATCTCGCTCACTCGCGATTGCACTGAAGCGCCAATCGGCTTGAGCCTTTTCGGCCGACGTGAGGTTACGAACTGATTTCGGCGCCTTCATTTAGAGCGAACAACGCGACCGAGCATTCATACCAAGGGTGCAAACATGGACGTTTCAACTACTCCTGCTTTTGTGGAAACCTAACCTTGCTCACCGAGTCGCCGTTAGAATCTTGCACGTCGATTGTCCGCGGCCCGCTTGCAGATGGCCGGTCCACGACGCGCGATCCATCCGGAAGTGTCACAACCTCCACTTTACCGCGTTGACCATCCTTCGTCGTTGACGTTGCGCCATCTAGACCTCGAACGCCCTTCATAGTCTCGTCGGCCGACTTTCCGGTCGGAGAGTCACCATAAATCTTTGTGCCGATGGACGTGACACGATCCGCTTCCTTTCCGCCGGTCACAACGTCCTCGGCGTCAGCAAGCCCAGTTGTTGGCGTTTCCGCAGGCGTGGGCTCACTTTCGGTTGCAGCTTGCATAGCGTTGTCTCGAATACGTTCCGAAACGAACTCATATGCTTTGTTCAGTGCATACCCCCCCAAGGCTACGGCGCCGGCAGTCAAGACAACGTCACCAACCTCAAGCGCTGGTACTACTAGCACCCCCACTCGTCCGGAAGGATCGTTTCTATTTAGCGGATCCTGCCCGACATACGCGTACATGTTCATGTCGTCTTTGTAGAAGATCGGGTCCGTCTGTAAGAATCGGCCCGTCTTCGGCGAATAGATACGTGCCTTGTAGTAGTTGAGACCTAAATCTTTCAGCCACACTTGTCCGCTAAAACCAAATCGACCGTCATTTAAGGCACCTGCGATACCGTACGGATCGTATTTGTTCGCCTGAGTGGAGACCCCGGCGTTGTCAGCTAGCGCAACGATTGAGCCTTGGTGGTCCGCATATAGGTATCGACGTACCCCGCTGCCGACCGGCGCATTGCTGTATTGAACCAATGGCTCGTCCACTTGCCCACTGTGGACGTATCGCCGAGTCATGCCGGCACCGACATACTCATTCACTAGCGCATCACCGTCATAGACAAAGTCTGTCGTCGTCCCTGCTACGGTAATTCGCGCGAGCCGGCCTAGAACGTCGTAGCGCAATACAGACGCCGGACTTGTTGTAGCGACGAGATGATTTTCCATGTCATAGGTAAACGACATCCCGTTGCCATCGGCAGTGAGATTGCCTTTGGTGTCATGTGAGACCAAATTCCCATCGATCTGCGTGTACTGGTTGAGACCATTCACGTCATAGACGCCGACTCGATTGTTCGCCTCGGTGTAGTTGTACAGCGAGTTGCTCTGGGTTAGTGCGGTAATCTGGTTCGCGAAGTTGTAAGAGAACCCATTGGTTAGATCGTTGGCAGTACCGGAAAGGTTCTGCGTGAATGTCCACAGCCGAAGCGCATTGTCCGTCGTGTACGAAGTGACCGAGCCACCAGGCCGCGTGATATCTGCGCGTCGACCTTCAGCCGAGTAATGGATGACCAAATACGCGTTCGGATCGGTCGTGTTGCACGCTGGTGCCGCGGCTGACTCGCCGAGCGAACACACTCGATTGAGCCCGTCCCGGTTGTAGGTGAAGTACACGCCGTCTGGATGCGTGATGCGGGTGCGATTGCCTTCGGTATCGTATTGGTAGGTCAGTTCGCGCGTGGTTCCCGACATTCTCGACTTGCGCGACGTCAGGTTGCCGAGCCCGTCGAACGCGTTCGTCTCACCCTCCCCGCTCGTGTCACAAGACGTCGTCGCCGCGGTGCCGAAGCAGGAGTACCGAGTGAGCCCACGCAGGTCATAGCCGTAGCTCACGTCATCGGAATACGTGTTGTTCGAAAGATTCTTGAAGGTGAGGCGGTTGTTGTTGTCGTAGGTATTGGTGATCGTCGACCCGTCTCGCTTGGTCTCGATCGTCACGTTGCCGTTGTTGTCGTACTGGTACTGGTTGAAATCCGCGGGATTGGTGTAGTGCGGCGCGTAGGGCGACGGATAGACACGCTTGTCGAGGCGCCAATTGCTGTCGTACTTCAACTCTGTGCGATTGCCATTGGCGTCTTCCTGCCACTGGATGACACCGCGCGCGTAGTAAGTGTTCGTCACGTAGGTCTGTTCGAGTGATGTGCCGACGGCACGCTTCTCGGTGAGCACCTGGTCCCAGCCGTCGTACGTGAACTTCGTGATGCGGTCGGGCTGATCTGGTGCCGATGCGCCGAGCACACAGGCATCGGGCTCCGGCGAACCGAAGACCGCCGAGTTCATTCGCACGACCTTGCACAGCACGCGGTCCGACGTGTCGTAGCTGTACTGCACCAGCGATTCGGTCGTGATGCCGTCCTTGCCAATGACGCGTTCCGCGCTCTTCCGCCCTTGGTTGTCGTACTCGAAAGTTCGAGTCTGATAGATCGAAAAGCCTGACCAATTCTTCGGCTCGTAGCTTTCGTCTAGCCAACTCGACAGTTTGCCGATCTGCGTCTTGATCAGGAGACCCGCGGTCGCCGAGCCGGGCTCGCCATAAGTGTTTCGGGTCGCCGGATAGCCCAGCGGCCCACCGTTGTCGGGGCTCGGTGAGATCGTCCCTGTAACTTGACCCGCGACGTTGTATCGGGTTGCAAACGTGAAAGGCGCGGCCACCTGCTGTGCCGCCACCGGCGTTGCGAGTCCAGCCGCCATCGCGCCGAGCGCGAGAGTCAGGATCAGGCGATTCACGGCGTCACCCCCGGGCACGAAGCCAGATTTGCGTTCGGCGTCGTCACGCCAATCTGATTCCCGAAATCGTCGTACCGATAACAGGTGCGCCGACTCCCGGTGGGCGATGTGACGAGCATGCCGGTCAAGAGCAAGTTCGGATGGTTGTACTCGAACGTCGTCACCACCTCATCGGCGCCAGCGCAGGTACCGCCACTCGCCGCGCTGTTGATACAGTATTTCTCGGACGTCTTCATCCAGATGCCCTGAGAGCTCAGTGTCTTGACGCCCGCGCTGTTGTAGTAAGTGGCGAACAGCTGGGTGTACCCGTATCGCGTCTGCGCACGCAGCCCTTCCTTATTGGCGGGGTACGTGATCTTGGTCACCTGACCCGACGTAGAATCGTATTCGTAGTCCGTCCAGTTGCCGTTGGCATCGCGGATGCGCGTCGCCTGGTTGCAGGTCTTGCGATTCGTGCAGGTCGTCGGGTATTCGGCCTGCCGCTCGAACGCCGTCACGTTATAGGTGACCTTCGTCAGGTTGCTGCGCGTGTTGTAGAAGTATTGCTCGACGGGAGCGCCTGTCTTCTCGAACTTAATCGGGAAGTTTCTTCTCGTCGTTTCGAACCAGATGCGGCCGTCCAGGGTGTCGACGTAGTAAGTCCCGCTTGGATTCCCTTCGTACTTCTGCTGATGCACGAGATAGACGCCGCCCTCGGAGTTTCCGAGGTTCTGCGTATCCGTACCCTGATACTGCTGGTTGATCGTGTAAGTACCGCCCAACCCGAGTCGCAACGCATTCTTGACCACGCCGGCGGTCTGCAATCGATAGTCCAGGCGAAACATGTTGGCCGCGAAGAGGTTCTTGTAGTCGTAGACGTACTTGGCCGAGGTGGCACCGGCCAACGTAACTTCCTTGAGTCGCGGCGAGAATTGCGTGTTCAGCACGTAAGGTGGGACGACGTCGTTGTCGTCGTTCAAGGAGAGGTCGTACGCGTGGAACTTGTATGTCGTCACCCGCTGCGCAGAGTCGGTGACCTTCACCAGGCTATCGCCGATGTACATGGTGCGCGGCATCCCGGCGGGCCACTCGAACTTCGCCGTGGGCCATTCATTGCCGGCGGCGGCGCAGGTGGCGATGGTCCACGGGCAATAGACCTTCCACGCGTTGATGCCGCGGACATAGAGCGGGTTATAAAGCACCCAATTCGAGCTGACAGCGGGCGCCTGCAAACCGGCAGGTTCGGTCTTGTCGAGCGGTGGGTTGGTGGCGTCGAAGTAGTACTTGAGCTGAAAGCCCGTGTTCGTGTTTACGCTGCCCTGCTTCACCCAGATCGTGAAGCCATTGGGATAGTCGACCTGGCTCAACACGCCGCCGTTACTGGCCGGAAGACCGGTTCCGCCGCGCTCGAAGTGAACGACCGTTCCATCAGGCTTGGTCCACAAGAATTCGGTACCTGACACCTCGAGCGTGTGCCGCTCGTCGTTGATCGCCGTGTAGCCCGTGACGCCGGTGTACTCGAAGCTCTGCGAGTCCGACCAGTCCTGCACCCGCATGACATCAGTAATCGTGCAGGAGGAAGGCTCGCACTGCCGGACGTTCATCGCGCGGTTGTAGTATTTGTCGGCGAATCCACGATAACTCGGGTAGTTGAACTCGTTCGCGTACACCGAGACGCTGTGCGAAAGCCCCATAGCACCGCCGATGCTCAGCGTGTTCAGGCTGTTCGTGACCTGTCCGTTCGCCATGTTCACGCCGAGTTTGTCGACGAATTGCACCGGAGGGCGCTCCAGGTCAGCAGCATAAGCTGCGATGGACGAGGAGATGCCGACGAGCAAGATCATCGCGCGCGCGCCGATGCGAAAGACGGTGTTGTTCATTTTTGACATCTCTCGCTTGTTCACGGGTAGTCGGTCTGGACGCTGCAGGCTTGCGCGTTACATGCCTTGACCCACTTCGGCCGGTAGTCGTTCGGAATCCCGGTGTACCCGGGCGCGCCGCAATACGAGTAAGTCTTGCTGGTCGCCGGCGCATTCACGTTGTATTGAAAATTTCCGCTGCGATCGCGAACGATGTAGTACGTTGCGCCCGACATCGCATCCCAACCAGCCTGCCACGAGCAGTTCTGGTTTCCGTTGGTCCAAAGCCCGGTGGGTTTCGGCGGAGCAACGTTGCTGACGACGGTGGGGCCTCCTGCGACGAAGCCACTACACTCCGCACCATTGCAGGCACGCACGTGATACCAATAGCTGCCGTTCTGGCGGCCGAGCATCGTGTTCGACGTGCCGGGGAGGTTGTAGACCATGGTCTCTCCTGAGAAGGAGGAGTTCGTGGCCTCCCACAGCTGGTAGGCGCTGACGTTCCCGGTGGCAGTTCCCCAGCTCACCAAGATGTTTCCTGTGTTGTTGGTCGACGGAACCGTGATCGAAGAAGGTACCGACGGAGATAGCGTCACGGTGGTCTGGTTCGCGCCGGATGCATACCCGCTGCACTGCGAACCATTGCAGGCCCTCACGCGGTAGTAATAAACATTGTTGCCGCGCCCGCTCAACGAAGCAGGCTTGGTCGGCTGATTGAATACGAGTGTCGGGCTCGTGAAACTCGAATTCGTCGCCTCATAGAGCTCGTACGCGGTCACGGTTCCGGTCGCGTCTCCCCACGTGATCGAGTACGAGCCTGTGTTGTTGTATGACGGCACGACCATCGTCCCCGGCGTGCTCGGCGGGATCGTGACGGTGGTCTGGTTTGGGCCCGAAGCGTTCGGGCCGCAGGACCAGCCATTGCAAGCCTGGACGCGGTAGTAATAAGTGCCGTTCGTCCGGGTAAGTCCCGTGCTGAGACCTGTGTTGGAGTACACATTCGACTCCGGCGAAAAACCGGAGTTGGTGGACTCATACAACTTATATGTCGAGACGTTGCCGCTCGCCGAGGTCCAGCTGACTGTAAACGAGCCAGTATTGCTCGTGCTCGGCACGGAGAACGAGCCCGGCGCGCCGGGCGCGATCTTCACGTCGACCGCGTTTCCGCCGGTCTTGAACGCGGTACATGCGCTGCCGGCGCAGCCCCGCACGCGATAGTAGAAGTTGCCGTCGCCGTGTCCGGAGAGGGAGGCGCTGGTGCCCGGACCTGTGAATACCTTCGTCGACGTTGCGAAATTCGAGACCGCGGACTCATAAAGCTCGTAGCCAGTGACCGTCCCGCCTGCGGTCCAACTCACGGTGTAGCTGCCCGTCGCACTCTGCGGCGGCACGCTGATAGTCGCAGGGGCCGCTTGACCGAGAGTTTCGGTGACGCCCGAGCGATTGCCGGCTGCGTCCAACTGATACGTCGTGACGTTCCCGTTGGCGTGCGTGACCTCGATGAGCCGGCCGAGCGCGTCGTATTTGTACCCAGTGGTGGCAGCGAACGCTGCTGCTGTAGCGAGCGCCGCGATCGCGACCACCCCGAGCCGGGCCGATGCCCGAGCAGCCCTGTGCCTTCGCCCGCCGCGAGATTCAAACTCGATCCGATTGCTTTGCATGCGTCTGCCCTATTGAACACGCGCCGCTCTTCGTGCGGCTCTGTGTCATCCGTGACGCAGCCTTCCCCGATCGGTAGTAAGTGTCGTGAGTTCTGGAACTCTCTCACCCACGAGCAGAACTATTTGGGTGCACTTCGATCGGAAACGCGTTTGGATCGGTATGAGGCCGCTCTCGATTCGTGGAATGCTTCGGCTACTTTGTTTATCTTCTCGTCACGTGGCCACGTGCATGACGTACCGATGACCGTAGCAACTACAAATCCCGGCCGAGTGCGAACTGCACTACGCACTGATGACTGGCGCGTGACTCGACGCATCGGAATGGTGGTGGTGATCGCGATCGCACACGTCGGCGTCATCGGGCTGATGACGCAGAACAAGATCGCTTTGCAAAAATCTCGGCCCGAACCCGTGCGAATAATGGCCGAGCTTCTTCCCGACGCCGCCCCACCGCCGATAGATTCGATCACGCTCGAGGACTACCGGCCCACGATCGAGATCGCACTACCGACTCTGCCGGCGGAGTTCGTCGCCGACGCCGAGCTGGTCGCACCACGGATCGATCCGAATCTTCGCCTCGAAATGAGCCCCTATCTCGAGCGCGCACAACTTCCTTACGGAACGGTTGCGACGGTCCTGCTGCTGCTCGATATCGCGCCGGATGGATCGGTGATGTCGGCGGCCGTCGTTCGAAGCAATGCCGGTACGGATGCGAACGAAGCCGCGATGGACTATGCGCGACATACCCGGTGGTCGCCCGGCACCATCGACGGCTCACCGCGCGCCATGCAGGCGAGCTTGACCGTGGTCCTGGGCGAATCTGCCTAGAAAAGTAACCAGGGGCCCGCGGCACCCTCGCCGCGGGCCCGCTTCAACTACTTCAAGACCGCCACGATCGACCGCGCCGTCAACACGTTCGTACCGCCGTCGTACCGGCCGCTGGCGTTCAGACTCACCAGCACCGACGACCCGTTCAGCTTCGTACCCAGCTCCGCGACGAAGTCCGCGAAGTCGTGGAACGCGTGCGATTCATCGCGCATCACGACGAGGTAGGCGCTCGGCCCATCGGCCGGCGGTGATAGCGTCGGCGACGCCGGCATCGCCTGCAGGTTGAGCATACGCGGACCGACGGTCAGCACGTGCACGCGGCCGATCGCGGGGTTCGCCAGATCGAGCACGAGCCCCTGCGCATCCTGCGTCGAGAACGGCGCCGTGGTTCCGCCCGGATTCCACGTCAAGGACAGCATCGCCGGCAGCGCCGGGTAGTCGACCAGGCTGCGCGCGGTGAAATCCGGCGGCGCGAGGCCGAACGTCGTCGGGAAGCCGATCAACCGCGTCGGCTCGCCGATAGATAGGCTCGACAGATCCAGCGAGCCGGTCGAGATTTCGTAGTTGGCGGGGTCCGCGTCCTGCGCGGTGCTCATCCCCGTGCCGGCGAAGTCGAAGGCCGACACCCTGCGCCCCGCGATCGAATCGAGCTGCAGCGTCAACGCACCGGTCGACGCGGTTTTCACGAATCCATACAGCGACGTCGCATACATGCGCACCCGGCCGCCCGTCGCGTCCAGCGTCCAGTCGCCGCCCATCGAGCTCGCGGACACCGGCGTCGCGCTGCCGAACGCCTCGATGGACTGCCCCACCGAGATGTCGGCGGCGGTCGCGGCCGTCGCCGGAACCGTGCCGCCCTTGATGACCTTCGTGTTCGCGCCGATCGTCACCTTGATCGCGCCGCGCGCGTAGTGCGCGCCATCGCTGTCGCGCACGACGGTGCCACCGCGCACGGTCAACACGTCACCCGAACGCGCCACCACGTCGCCGACGACGGTATCAACGCCCGCGCCCGGCACGCTGGTGCCGGCATCCACGGTGGTCGCGTCGAACTCGCGCGTCGCGGTAGTCAGCGTGCCGCGCGCCGCCGTCAACGTGCCGGCGCCCGCGGCCGCCAGCGCATCGAGACCGGCCGCGCCGGTATAAGGGGTGCCGCCGACCTCGAACGTCGTGTCCGCATCCGTGTGCACGGTCACCTGGCCGAAGCGCTGCGCGCGCAGGTGGAACGGCCGCAGATCGACGACATACGTCCCGGCCGCCTTGTCCACGCTGACGAGCGGGCCGCGCACGCGCAGGTCCTTCTGGTCGACGAGATCCAGCGATGCAACCAGCGCCGGCGTCACCGTCACGGTCGCAGGCGCAGTAGTGAGGTCGACCGCATTGGTCGCTGCAAGGTTGAAGTCGAGCGTGAACAGCGACGGCCGCCCCGGCGCCACGACGAGGTGGTGCCGGTTGTCGAGCATCACGTTGACGTCGACGACGCCGAGCGCTGCGCCGTTCGCATCCACGGCGCGCGCGGCGACGGGCGCGCCGCTCTGCTCCACGGCGATGTCGGCGTTGCCATAATCGAGCCGCATCGTCGCGGCGACATAGTCGCCGTTCGGGATCGTCGCGGCGGTGAAGAACTCAGTGAGATCGGTGTACTGCGCGAAATCGATGCGCGTCGTCGCCGGCAACGTTTCGACGACCGCGCCGTTCGCGCGCTTCAGTTTCAGCGACACGACGTCGACGGTGTAACTCAGGAAGTCGCCATCGGCATCGGTGATCGCGATGAACGCGGTGCCGCAATCGGCGCACGCGGCGGGCGGCGCGGCGACCGAGGCCGGCGGATCCATGCTGCTGCTGCCGCCGCCACCACAGGCGCCTAGCAACAGGGCAAGAGCGAAGGCGCCGGCGCGCGACAGCGCGGCGCGGAGTCCGGAAGTGACCATGTCGAATCTCCCTGCGGAGTGAGTGATGACAGGGACAACGCGAAAGCGCGTACGGCGTTGACGCCGCGACTGTCGCCACAGGACGACAGCGATCCGGGAGACCCGGGCGCCGGGGAGTTGTTTGTCGGGAGATTTCGACGGGGCCGATCAGGCCATCGACAGCGGCGCGCGCCCGCCCGCGCGATGGCGGGCGGCGCGGTCCGCAAGGATCAATTCTTCCTGACGCCCTGGATTTCCATGCCGATGCGGACGACATCCGCCAGCGTCCGGCACTGCAGCTTCTCCATCATCCGCGCCTTGTACACCTCGACGGTGCGCGGACTGATCGTCAGCTTCTCGGCGATGTCGCGATGGTTCAACCCCTGCGCCAGCAGCTCGAGCACATCCCGCTCGCGCGCCGTCAGCCGCTCCAGCAACGCACTCACCCGCGTCCGCTGCTCGTTGACCTGCCGCCGCTCCGCGTCGATGCGGAACGCATTCGACAACACGTCGACCAGCACCGCGTCGTCGACCGGCTTCTCCAGGAAATCCACCGCCCCGTTCTTCAGCGCCGTGCGCGTGGTCGCCACGTCGCCATGCGCGGAGAGGATCACCACCGGCAGATTGGCGCCGCGCTTCTTGAGCTCTTCCTGCAGCTCGAGCCCGTCCATCTGCGGCATCCTGAGATCGCTCAACAAACAACCGCGCCACGCCGGGTCGTACACCGCGAGGAAATCCGCGGCCGACGAAAACACCGAGGCACGCATGCCCTTCAGCGAGATCAGCAGGCTCAATGCATCGCGCACAGACGCGTCGTCGTCGACGACGAAAACGGTGGGCGTGCCGGGAGTGGCTTCGTTCAGGTTCGCATTCATGTTCATCTATCTACCGCCGGCGCGTGCGGCAACACCACGCGCATTTTGGCGCCGCCGAGCTTCTCGCTCGCGCTGGCACTCAGGTCACCGCCACGGGCGCGCACCAGCGTGCGGCTGATGGCGAGCCCCAGCCCCATGCCGTCGGGCTTGCTCGTGACGAAAGGTTCGAACAATCGATCCGCGATCGTGGCGTCTATGCCGTGGCCCGAGTCCTCGACCGTGATGTTCACGGCGCCGTCCTCGTCCTTCAGCCTCACCTCGACCCGTTTCGTGCCGCCGTTCCGGCGCTCAACGCCGTCGAGGGCGTTGGTCACCAGGTTGTGCAGCACGATGTGCAATTGTGTCTCGTCGCCCTCGATGACTGGCAAGTCCGTGTCTGCCCTTACGTCGAGGGCCACGCGACCGCGCTGCACCCGCTCCGTGAACCCGGCCGCCACGGCCTGGGCCAGCGACAATATGTTGACGCGCTCGCGCCGCGACCGGCCGCCGATGTAGAAATTCCGCAACCGGTGCAGCACTTCCGACGCCCGCAGCGCCTCGGCGGCGGCCTTCCGCACGGTGGCGCGCAGCCGTTCATCGTCACCGGGCGCCCGCGCGAGGATTTCCGCCGCGTTGAGGTATGAGACCAGTGCGGTCATCGGCTGGTTCAATTCGTGGGTGGTCGCCGACGCGAGCTCGCCGGCCACGGCGAAACGCATGGCGCGGGACAGCTCGAGATCGCGTTCCCGCAACCGCTGCTCGGAACGGCGGCGCTCGTCGACCACGGCCCCGAGCAGCAAGGCGGTCAGCGACATGGTCACCATGACCAGCTGCGTGTCCGTGAAGCGCGGCGTGTACATGCCGGCCTCGGACGCGAAGATCAGGATCGCCTGCACCATCAGCACGGCGAACAGCGGCCCGCGCCAGCCCCAGCGCAGCGCCAGCCAGATCACCGGCACGAACAGCAGATAGATGAAGCGCAGCTGCTCCTCGCCGGGCATCGCGAAGATCAGGAACAGGATGGGCAGAACCGAGCAGATCTGCGCGAGGATCTCCGCGCGACGTTCGCCCCAGGCACGGCGGAATCCGACCAGGATGCCGCCGACCATGAAGAATGGCGCGACCATCAGGATGCCATTCAGGTCCGCGAGCACGACGCGCGCGATGCCGCGCACCGCGTCGGCGGCCAGGATGTTGCCGGCCACGAGGAACGAACAGACGTAGCCGATCGCACCGGCGAAGGTCGCGAGCGCCGCGCCGCCGGCGAACCGCGTGGCGTTCACCGTCGAGCCGTGATGCTCCGCGAGCACGACCTTCAGCCAGCTCGCCAGGCCCGTGGCGCAGGCGCCGAGCCAGATGGCGCTGACGACGGACGCCGGGAACGACACGGGGCCGGTGCGCAGATACCACTGGCAGAACCATGCGCACAGGACGGTCGCGACGCCGCCGGCCGGCCCGACCGCGAGTAGATAGGCGATGGTCAGCCCGGCCTGCGGATGCCAGGGCGTGATGCCGGGCGGGAACGCCGGCCGCGTCAGGCTGAGCCAGTCGAACGCCACGTAGGCGACGACATAGGCCAGGGTCAGCACGAGTTTTCGTCGGGTATTCAGGCCGGCGAGGATGACTCCGGCGCGCGGGATCAGCAAGCATCACCTCCGGAATGCCGAAAAAGAGATTGTTCGCGGCGGGCCGGTCCGTGAAGCTTCCGCGATGAGACGGATCGCAATATGTTGGCTGGTGCTGGCGGCCGCCGCGCAAGCCGACACCTGGACGCCGGACAACGGCAACGGCACGTACACGAACCCGATCTTCTACGACGAGTTCTCGGATCCCGACCTGATCCGCGTCGGCGAGGACTTCTACCTGACCGGCACGACGATGCATTCGCTGCCCGGCCTGCCGGTGCTGCGCTCGAAGGACCTGGTGAACTGGGAGTTCGTGTCGTATGCCGCGCCGACGCTGGATCTGGGGCCGGAGTTCCGTCTCGAGGGCGGCCAGAACGTCTACGGCCAGGGGCACTGGGCACCCGCGTTCCGTTGGAACAAGGGCACGTTCTACATCTTCAGCAACGTGAACAAACACACGACGCAGCTGTACACCGCGAAGAACGCCGCGGGCCCGTGGCAGCACCGCGAGATGAAACGCTCGCTGCACGACCTGTCCGTGCTGTTCGACGACGATGGCAAGGCGTGGGTGATCTGGGGTTATCGCTCGATCAAACTGGCGCGCCTGACTACCGACCTCACGGACATCGTGCCGGGCACCGAGCGCGAGATCATCCCCGAATCCGCGGGCATGGGCGAAGGGCTGCACTTCTACAAGATCCGCGGCAAGTACTTCATCACGAGCGCGTGGTACGCCGACCGCATGCGCATGCCGGCGGCGCGCGCCGACCGGATAGAAGGTCCGTACGAGGTGAACCCCGCGATCAGCATCGACGAAGACTTCGGGCTCGCGCAGGGCAACCGGCTGAAGGAACCCTGGGGCCGCGAGAAGCCGTACGTCATCGTGTCCGGCAATCCGAAAGCCACCGGCAAGATCTCGCTGCACCAGGGCGGCATCGTGCAGACGTCGCTCGGCGAGTGGTGGGGCTGGTCGATGATGGATGCGAACTCGGTGGGCCGCGTGACGGCGTTATCACCGGTCACGTGGAAGGACGGCTGGCCGTATTTCGGGCTGGCAAACAACCTCGGCCGCACGCCGCGCACCTGGGTGAAGCCGAAGACCCGCGCGCCGCAGCCGATCCGCGTGCCGTTCGAACGCGACGACGATTTCTCGGGCGGCGCGCTGCAGCCGGTGTGGCAGTGGAATCACGTGCCGGTGGCGGATGCGTGGTCGTTGAGCGAACGCACCGGATTTCTGCGGCTGCACGCGCTGCCGGCAACCGATCTCTGGGATGCGCGCAACACGCTGACACAGCGCTCGATCGGACCGGCCTCCACACCGACCGCGGTGTTGGATACGTCCGGCCTGCAGGACCACGACGTCGCCGGATTCGCGCTGTTCAACCGGCCGTACGCTTGGCTAGGGGTGGAGCGGAATGGCGAGCGCACCGAACTCGTCTGGTTCGACGAACAGACGAATCGCGCGCAGCGCCACGAGCTCGACGGCACACGCGTGTGGCTGCGCGCGACCTGCGATTTCCTCGGCGAGAAGGCGCAGTTCTCGTTCTCGGTCGATGGGCAGACGTTCTCGCCGATCGGCGAGCCGGTCACGCTGGTGTTCCAGCTCGCGACGTTCCAGGGCGTGCGCTACTCGCTGTTCGCGTACAACACGTCGGGCGCGCGCGGCGGCACGGCGGATTTCGATTCGTTCGACGTGGCGCAGCCCTATCCACGCGGGCTGCTGCGACCGATCCCGATCGCGCAGCGCATCGTGTTGAAACGCTTCGGCGGCGACGACGGATTGAACGTCGCCGAGAACACGATCGGCCCCGGCACGCCGAGCGCGATGGTGATCACCGACATGAAGCTCGGGCGCGTGGCGTTGGGCGTGGGCGACCAGTTCGTCAGCATCGGCGACGACGGCCGGGCGCGGCTGAAACCCGGCAAGCCGGGTCGCGACGAGACCTTTCAGTGGATAGAGACGCCGACCGGCGAGCTGGTGTTGTTGTCGCTGCGCACGAACCGTTTCCTGCGCATCGACAACTCGACGCTGGCCGCGCGCGCCGACAGCCCCGGGCCGCTGCCGGACGGCAGCGACAGCGTGCGGTTCAACTGGGCGTTGGCTCGTTAGGCGAGCGGACGATCAGCCAGCGCGTCTGGGCCGGCGCACCGCGCGCACCTTGCCCGTACCGCCGCTGCCGCAATAGAAGCGATCGGCGCCATCGGACTCGAGGCCGGAGACGAACACGCCGGCCGGCAGCGCCAGCGATTCACGCACCTCGCCACTGGCGGGATCGATGCGACGCAGCTCGCTCTGGTCGCCTTCCCAGGTGCCGTGCCACAGCTCGCCGTCGACCCAGGTCACGCCGGTGACGAAACGGTTCGACTCGATCGAGCGCAGCACGCGGCCGGACTCCGGGTCCACCTGGTGGATCTTGCGTGCGCGGTGCTCGCCGACCCACAACGATCCTTCCGCCCACGCCATGCCCGAATCTCCGCCGTTGCCGGGCGCCGGGATGGTCGCGAGCACGCGACCGGTCGACGGCTCTATCTTCTGGATGACCGAGCGCGCGATCTGCCAGAGATGTTTGCCGTCGAACGCCGTTCCCGCGTGTGCGGGCACGTTCAACGTCTCGCCCGCCTCGCCGGATTGCGGATCGAACGAACGCAGCGACTCTCCCGCGCCGAACCAGACGCGCTGGCCGTCATACGTGACGCCGGCGACGCTGCTCGCACCGGGGTACGGGCCATATTCCTGCAGGATCTCGGCAGTGTCTTTTTTCATGCCCGCATCCTAGCCGCCCGTGGGCGGCGCCGGGAGTAACAAGCTCGTCGCGATTCCGGGCAACGGCGGCGTCATCCAGCGGCGCGCGCGGCCGCGGCCGTAGGACTGGACCTTGCGCGCCGCGGACAGCTCGTCGAGCGCGCGCTGCACGGTGCGCTGGCTCGCGCCCAGCGCCAGCGCGAGCGCGGAGCTCGACCAGGACTCGCCATCGGCGAGGAAGGCGAGCACGTCGCCATGATCGCCATCGACGGCGGGTTTCAGCACCACCACCTCGCGCGCCCGGCGTGGGCGCAACGCAAAGCCGTCGGGTGTCGCCTCGATCGTCGCGAGCTTCGCTACGGCGCGGCGCAGCCGGCCCATCTCGACGCGCAGCCGCGCCCGGTACGATTCGTCCGCCTCGCGCGCGCGGAACGCGCGCCTGACCAGCTCGCCGCGCGGGACGTCGTTCGGCCAGGCCTCGCCGAGCGCACGCAAGAGCGTGAACAACACCGGGCGCGATACCAGCGACACCACCGTACCGCCGCCGCGCACGGCATTGCGGCAGGCGTCGATGACCAGCGCGCGCGAGGCTAACAAGGTTTCGACGTCGGCGAGGCGCAACGGCTCATCGACGCCGCGTCTCGCCACGCGTGCGGCCGGCGCGTCCAGCGATTGCGCCGCGGCGCGGACCTCCGCGAGCAGCGCGGGAATCCTGGCCGCGTGCGCCGCCTGGCTCGCGCGCTCCAGCGCCGCCTTTGCGTCGGCCGTGTGCAGATGGCGGATCGCGATCGCCGCGACCAGCAGCTCGTGCACCGTGCGCAGCGCGGCCGGCAGTCGCGCCGCATCGACGGCGGCCAGCGAGCGCCGCGCGATCTCCAGCCTGCCGATCAACACGTCGCGGCGGATCTCGAGATACCGCGCGTGCGCGGCGTTGATGGCATCGCCGTGCTCCTCGAGCGTCCGGCGCGCGGCCTCCAGCGATTTCGCCGGCCAGCCGAGGTCGCGCGACGCCAGCGCGATCTCGGCCTCCGCCACCACGCAACGCGCGCGGGCGCGCCCTTCCTTCGGCCCGAACGCGCGCGCCGCGGACTTGATCAGCGCGCGAGCCTTCGGGAAGTCGCCGAGCTGCGCCATGGCGATGCCGCGCAACGCCAGCGCCGGCGCGTCAGTGCGCAATGCCACGAGATTCAGCGCGCCGAGCGGGTCCCCGGCCGCCAGCGCGCGGGCCGCGGCGGTTACCAGCGAGTCCATCGGAATCGCGTCACGCTTGTCACTCTCTCTCCGGGTCGACGGGCGTCAAAACTACCGCATCGACAACCCGACGGAGAAGCACATGACCTCGCATCGAACCGGTACCCGTGAAGAGTGGCGTGCGGCGCGCCTGCAATTGCTCGACGCCGAAAAGGATCTGACCCGCCGCAGCGACGCGCTGGCGCAGGCACGCCAGGCGCTGCCCTGGGTGCGCGTGAACAAGGACTACGGCTTCGACACCGAATCCGGGCCGGCGACGCTGAAGGACCTGTTCCGCGGCCGCTCGCAGCTGCTGGTCTATCACTTCATGTTCGGGCCCACCTACACGCAGGGTTGCCCGTCGTGCTCCGCGATCGCCGACGGCTTCGACCGGATCGCGGTGCATCTCGCGAACCACGACGTCACGCTGATGGCCGTCTCGCGCGCGGCGCTGCCCAAGCTGTTGGGCTATCGGCAGCGCATGGGCTGGCACTTCCCCTGGGCCTCGTCGCAGGGCGGCGAGTTCAACTTCGACTTCAACGTGTCGTTCACGGAGGAAGAACAGAAGCGCGGCACGATCGAATACAACTACGCGCGCAACGAACACGCGATGGACGCGACGGCCGCGCCGCCGCCGATCGTCGTCGACATCGCGCGCGGCGTCGGCGTCGACGTGCCTACCTACACGCGCGACCGGCCGGGCATGAGCTCGTTCGTGCAGGAAGGCGGCGTGGTCTATCACACGTATTCGACCTACGCGCGCGGGCTCGACGCGATCTGGAACATGTACCAGTGGCTCGACCGCGCGCCGAAGGGACGCAACGAGGAAGGCATCTGGTGGAAGCGTCACGACGAGTACGTGGCGCGCTGAGCATGCGCGCCGCGGACGCACCGCTGGTGGCAGGCGCGGCGCTGGTGTTCGTCGCCAGCGCCGCGCTCACCGTCTACTGGTCCGCCGCGATGCCGCCGATGGCGATGGACATGCCGGGCGGCTGGACGATGTCGATGACGTGGATGCGGATGCCGGGCCAGGGATGGGCCGGCGCCACCGTGTCGTTCGTCGCCATGTGGAGCGTGATGATGGTGGCGATGATGCTGCCGGCGTTCGTGCCGATGTTGATGCGTTACCGGGACGCGCGCCCCGGCGCGGCGCCGATCGAACTACTGGCCGTGGGCGCGGGCTACTTCGGCGCGTGGGCCGCGCTGGGGCTGGCGTGCTGGCCGGTCGGCGTGGCGGTCATGCACCTGGCGATGCGCGACGCCGCGGTCTCGCGAGCCATTCCGCTGCTCTCTGCGGCCACGCTGCTGCTCGCCGGCGCCTGGCAATTGACGCGCTGGAAATTCCGTGAGCTCGCGCGCTGTCGCGACGAATCGCATCGCGAACGCGCACCGTGTTGCGCGGCGCGAGTCGAAGAACCGCCGCTGCATCACGGCTGGCGACTCGGCCTGCGCTGCCTGCGCTGCTGCGCACCGCTGACGTTGCTGCTGCTCGTGATGGGCGCGATGGACCTGGTCGCGATGATCGGCGTCACGGCCGCGATCTCTCTCGAGCGACTGGCCCCGCGCGGCGAGCGCTGGGCGCGGGTCATCGGATTCGTCGTGCTGCTCGCCGGACTCTCAGCGCTCGTTCGAGCACTGGAATAGCTGGCCCGGCGGGAAATTGCGCACCTCGCGGCTGCGCTCGACGCGCGCGAACGTCTCGCGCAGCACCGGCAGCACGCGCGCGGTGAATTGATAGACGAGGAACCGGCCATCCGCCGCCAGCGCGTCCCGGCTCGCGGTCACGATGCTCCGTTGCAGCGCGCGCGGGAAGCTGCCCAGCGGGATGCCCGAGATGATCACATTCGCCGGCGGCAGGCCGTGTTTCGCCAGTAGTGAGGCGACGTCCTCCGCCGATCCCTGCTCCACGCGCAGGCGGTTGTCCGGCAACGTCTCGCGCATGAACCGCACGAACTGCGGATTCGTCTCGATCGCAACCAGCCGCGCGTCGGCGCGCAGGCGCCGCAGGATCTCCGCGGTGAACGTGCCGACGCCCGGCCCGTATTCGACGACCACGCGCGCCTGCGCCCAATCCACCGGCGCGAGCACGTGCTCCACCAGGAACCGCGAGCTCGGGATGACCGAGCCCAGCATCGACGGGTGCCGCAGGAAGTTGGTCGCGAACAGGAAGATCTCGGCCGCGCGCGAGCGCGGAGCGACCGTCGTCGTCTGGACGTCTTCCACGTCTAGATGGTCTGGCGGCGACCGGAGGCGACGACACCGCGCGGCGCGCGTTGTCCATGCGCCGGCACGAGGTTCGTCTCGAACTCGCGCGACGACATGTCCCAGCCCGAGCGCAGCGCGCGATCGCGGCAATTCTGCGGGTCGATCGTCAGCGCACGCAGCGCGGCGCGCGCCAGGTCCTGGTCCAGCGCGCCCGTGACGCCGTCGTCGACGACGTCGATCGGACCGGCCACCGGGAACGCGGCCACGGGCACGCCGCAGGCCATCGCCTCGAGATTCACCAGGCCGAACGTGTCCGTGAGGCTCGGGAACACCATGACGTCCGCGGCCGCGAGGTGCCGCGCCAGGTCTTCGCCGAAGCGGAATCCCGCGTACACGGCATCCGGGTACTGCGATTTCAGGCGCGTCAGCTCCGGTCCGTCGCCGATGACCATCTTCGTGCCGTGCCACGGCATCTTCAGGAATGCATCGATGTTCTTCTCGATCGCGACGCGGCCGACGTAGGTGGCGATGGGCCGCGGCAGGTCGAGGAACGACTTGTCGCGCGGCTTGAACAGTTCGGTGTCCACGCCACGCTGCCAGTTCACGAGATTGGTGAAACCGCGTTCGGCCAGCTGCTCGCGCACGGTCCGCGTGCTGACCATGCAGTGCGTCGCGGCACCGTGGAACCAGCGCAACGCGCGATACGACCACGCGGTCGGGATCGGCCAGCGCTGCCGCAGGTACTGCGGGAACTGCGTGTGGTAGGACGTGGTGAACCGCAGCCCGCGTGACACGCAGTAGCGCCGCGCCGACATGCCGAGCGGCCCTTCGGTCGCGATGTGGATGGCTTCGGGCTGGAATTCGTCCAGCAGGCGCGTCAGCTTCCGGTACGGAAACAGCGCCAGCCGGATCTCGGGGTAGCTAGGACAGGCGGTAGAGCGGAACAGCGTCGGGTTGATCACCCGCACCTCGTGGCCGAACTGCCCGAGGCATGCCACTGTCTGACGCAACGTACTGACGACGCCGTTGGTCTGGGGAGACCAGGCGTCGGTAACGATGACGATTCGCATGCCTCACAGTGGCCGCCGGGCGTGACGCTTCCGTGAACCGCCCGCTAAGCTTTCTTTGCGATTCAGCGTAAAGCGAGAGCTGGGTCACGTCCGGCGCCCTCCGGCACGGGATCGCGGCGGCCGTCATCTTGCTGTTATGAAAACGAGATATTTCGTTCACCGGAATCCAGCGTCGCGCGACGCATTCATTAATAAGGACTCACCATGCAAAGCTTCCTGCAGGCACTGCGGACCCAGCGCTGGGACGATCACCGCTACTACCACCACAGCCGGATCAACCAGTCCCTGCACCTGGTCAGCGCCATCAGCTTCCTGGCCGCGTACGTGCTGCTGTTCACCAATCCCGCCGCCGCCGCGCTGGTCGGCTGGCTGATCGCGATGGTGAGCCGCCAGAGCGGCCACTTCTTCTTCGAGCCGAAGGGCTACGACGTCGTCAATGATGCGACGCACGAGCACAAGGAAGACATCAAGGTGGGTTACAACCTGCAGCGCAAGATCATCCTGCAGGGCATCTGGGTGCTGTCGCCGCTGGTGCTGTGGGCCGAGCCGACCTTGTTCGGCCTGCTGCCGCCGATCACGTCGACCGCCGACGCGATCAACCAGGTCGGCCTCGTGTGGTTAGTCGTCGGCGTGGGCGGCCTGCTGTTCCGCACCGTACACCTCTTCTTCATCCGCGACGTGCAGACCGGCCTCGTGTGGCTGACCAAGATCCTCACGGACCCCTTCCACGACATCAAGCTTTATTGGAAGTCGCCGCTGTACTTGATGAAGGGAGAGCTGATCGACCCCAACCACGGAAAAGGCCACGGGCCCGAAGAGTCTCTCGTCGCACGCGGCGCCTGATCGCCGCGTTCGTCAGTTCGGGCGCGGTCCACCACCAGCCGTCGCGTTCCATCGCGGCGGCTGCATCGACGATGCGCCGCGCGATCTGCGCGAAGTCGTCTTCGGGCAGATCGATGCGGAAGATCAGCCGCCCCGTGCCGACCCAGCTCAGCGCCAGCCCTGCCGCGCGCAGGTAGTACTGCAGCATCCAGTTGTAGCGCGACGGGCGCGTATAAAGGAGTGACCAGATGGACTGGAAGTTGACGACCTGCAACGGCAGGCCGGCGCCGGCGAGCGTGGCGTTCAGTTCGCCCGCGCGGCGGTTCCACGTCGCATCCAGCCCGATGTATTTCGCGCGCACCGACTCGCTCTCCAGCGCCACGAGGAATTCATGCATCGCGCCCATCACGTAGGGATGCGAGTTGAACGTGCCGCGCGCGAAACACACGTCGGCCGGCGCGTCCTCGCGGAAGCGTTTCATCAGGTCCTTGCGCCCGCACAACACGCCGACCGGCAGACCGCCGCCGAGCGTCTTGCCGTAGGTGACGAGATCGGCGCGCACGCCGAAGTATTCCTGCGCGCCGCCGGCCGCGAGCCGGAAGCCCATGAACACCTCGTCGAAGATCAGTACGATGTTGCGCGCGGTGCAGACCTCGCGCAGCTCGAGCAGCCAGGCGCGGTAAGCGTCGCGATCGAAATGCGCCTTGCGGCCGCTGTCGAGCAGCATCGAATCCGACGGCGCGTTGCCGTTCGGATGCATCGCCTGCAGCGGGTTCACCAGCACGCAGGCGATGTCGGTGCGCGTGCGCAGCACCTTCAGCGACTTCGCGCTCATGTCCGCCAGCGTGTACGTCTCGTGCGCGGTGATCGGGTTGCCGATGCCGGGCTGCACGTCGCCCCACCAGCCGTGGTACGCGCCGCAGAAGCGCACGAGATGCGTGCGGCGCGTGTGATAACGCGCGAGGCGCACGGCCTGCATCACGGCCTCGGTGCCCGACATGTGGAACGAGACTTCGTCGAGACCCGAGATCTCGCGCAGTCGGCGCACGTTGTACGCGAGCACGGGATGAAAGCTGCCGAGCACGGGGCCGAGGTCCGCGACGAGCTTCGCTCCGCGCTCGATGCAGCCCTTGTAGAAGTCCGTGCCGAACACGTTGACGCCGTACGAACCGGTGAGGTCGTACAGCTCGTTGCCGTCGAGATCGATGACCGTCGAACCCTGCGACGACTGCAGGAAGTTGCCGCCCTTGAGATGTTTGCGCACGAACGAGCTGAACTGGAACGGCACGCGGTAGCGCGACGTGAACTGCACGTCGGAGACGCCGCCGGCGATCTCGGCGGAAGCCTGCGCGGATTTCGCGAAACGTTGCGCGTACAGCGCGGCGAGCCGGTCGAACGCGGCCCGGCGCTGCGTGGCGACCTCGCGCGGCGCGCCGTCGGCGCAGAAAAATTCGTTCTCGTCGTATTCGTAGAACGGCACGAGCTTCGCGAGCCGCCGCGACCATTTCGAGTGGCCGGCGAGCGAACGATGTTTGGCACGCGACAGGACCAGCCGGCGCTGCGCCTTGCGCAGCAGCCAGACCGCGAGCAACGCGCCGAGGACGATGAGGACCAGGTTCAGGGGGGTGACGTTCATGGCGCAGAACTCTATTGCCGCCGTTTTTCAGGGGGATGACATTTGACGATGAACCTGCGCGAAGACCTGAGCTTCCTGCTGACCAACCGCGTACCGCGGCGCGCATTGACGCGTTTCATGGGCTGGTTGAGCCCGATCGAGCAGCCGCTGGTGCGCTCGGCGGCGCTGGGCTTGTGGAAGACGTTCTCGGATCTCGACCTCAGCGACGCGAAGAAGAGCGAGTTCCGCAGCGTGCAGGACTGCTTCACGCGCGAGCTGCGCGCGGGCGCGCGGCCCATCTACCCGGATCCGGACGTGTTGACCAGTCCCTGCGACGGCATCGTCGGCGCGTCGGGTGTCGTCACCGGCGGCACCGTCATCCAGGCGAAGGGGTTTCCGTACGAGCTCGCCGAGTTGTTGGGCGACGCGGCGCTGGCGCGCGAGTACGAAGGCGGCACGTTCGTCACGTTGCGCATCACGCCGACGATGTACCACCGCTTCCACGCGCCGGCGGACCTGCGCGTCGACCACGTCACGTACATCTCGGGCGATACGTGGAACGTCTACCCGATCGCGCTGAAACGCGTCGAGCGATTGTTCTGCCGCAACGAGCGTGCGGTGCTGCGTTGCCGGCTGTCGGCCAGCGACACGCCGATGCTGCTGGTGCCCGTCGCGGCCATCCTCGTGGCCAGCATCCGGCTGCATTGCGCCGACGTGCTGCTGCACCTCAAATACCGGGGGCCCAACGAAATCCCCTGCGACGCGCGGTATTCGAAAGGTGAAGAGATGGGCTGGTTCCAGCACGGCTCGACGATCCTCGCCTTCGTGCCGCCCGGCATCCGGCTCCACGAGAGTTTGTCCGAGGGGAAACGCCTGCGGATGGGCGAACCGCTGTTGCGGACGCGCTGAGCGCGAGCGGGTTCCTACGCGCTGTCCGCCGATGTCGCGCCGGATCCGGCGCGCACGCTCGCTGTGCGCCCGGCGCGCGGCCCCTACATTGTTGCCATGAACATCCCCAACGAAGCATTGGTCGTGGTCGGCGACGGACGAAAGGCGCTGTTCCTGCGCAATCGCGGCACGCCCGCCAACCCGGAGCTCGTCTACGAAGACGAGATGGAACACACCAACGCGCCGACGCGCGAGCTGGGCACCGACCGCCCCGGCCGCAAGCACGGCGCCGACGGCGTCTCGCGCAGCGCGATCGAGGAGACGGACCAGCACGACCGCGCCGAGCAGCAGTTCGCGCACGCGGTCGCCGACACGCTCTACAAGATGGGCCATGCGGACAAATTTCGCGCGGTGGTCGTCGTCGCGCCGCCCCGCGCGCTCGGCCATTTGCGCGCCGCGCTGCACCCGGAAGTGACGCAGCGGCTCGTCGGCGAGGTTGCGAAGGACCTGGTCGCGCACACGCTGCCGGACATCAGCAAACACCTGAGTTGAGGAATCCCCATGCCGAAACGCGCTCACATCGACGATTTCGCGGACGCCGCGGTGGAACGGATCGGACAGATCACGCCGGGCCACGACATCGCCTCGCTGGGCCCGAGTGACAGCTCGGACAGCGGCTCCGACCTGATGGGCCTGCATTCCGGCGTCGACAGCACCAGCGACCGGCACGGCACGGGCGAACGCGCCAGCGCCGGGGATTCCGAAGTCGACGACGACGTCCGCGCCGACGCGGACATCGTGCCCGATCGCGTCGTCGATTCGTCGCGCGCCGGGCTCGGCGGCGGCCTCGACCAGGCCGAGGAAGCGCAGCTCGGCATCACCGACGAGCAGCTCGAGGAGCTGGATTTCGACGACGACGAATGAGTGGCTGCCGCATCGCGGCAGTAGTTAGCGTCCGCGTCGAGTCGCCGCAGGGCGGTTTATTGCGACGCAGGATCCATCGCCACGCGTAGTCCTCGCCTGACCGGAACTGGCGGGTACCCCACACATCTATTTCCCGTTTCTTTCGGGAAGCTCTCCCCATCTGTCGCAGTGTTGCCACGAGGGGTCAGCATGAACACGAAAACTTTCAACGCCGCGGGCCGGTTAGCCGGCTCCGCGGTGCTCGCCATGGCCGTTGCTACGGCGCTGCACGCGCAGGAGCAGGACGCCGGCGCGACGAGTAGTGAGGACCAGAGCGGGCTCGAGACCATCGTCGTCACCGGCACGGCCATCGCCGGCGGCGTGAAGAAGCTCGAAGCCAGCTACAACATCGTCACCGCCAACGAAGAGGAGATCCGCCGCGCGAATCCCAAGAGCACGGCCGACCTGCTGAAGATCTCGCCCGGCATGTGGCCCGAGGCCACCGGCGGCCAGACCGGCGCGAACATCGAGATCGCGGGGTTTCCCGGTGGCGGCGACGCGCCCTACTTCACGACGCAGTTGATGGGCTCGCCGCTGTACGGCATGCCGACGCTGTCCTTCTTCGAGACGACGTCCATCTTCCGGCTCGACGACACGGTGAAATCCGCGGAGATCCTGCAGGGCGGCCCGTCCGTCGTGTTCGCCGGCGGGCAGATGGGCGCCACGGCCAACTTCCTGCTGAAGACGGGTAGTGAGACGCCGAAGGGCAGCCTCGGGCTCACCTACGGCGACGAGAACCTCATGCGCGTCGACGGCTTCTACGGCTTCCCGATCGGCGGCGACTGGACCGGCAGCATCGGCGGCTTCTGGCGCAAGTCGGACGGCGTCCGCGATCCGCAGTTCTCCGCCGACGAGGGCGGCCAGCTCACCGCGACGCTGAGCCACGAATCCGACGCCGGCAAGCTCACGTTGTACGCGCGGTATCTCGACGACAAGAACCAGTTCATCACGCCGATCCCGATCATCCAGCGCGGCCGCGACGACTTCAGCGCGTATCCGGGCTTCGATCCGCTGACGTCCACCTACAACGGCAATGCGATCCGCCGCGTGCGGCTCGACGGTTATCCCGGCGGCGGCACCAACGCCGATCTCTCCGATGGCCGCGGCGCGCAGATGGCGTTCGTCGGCGCGAACTGGGACATGGAGCTCGGCGGCGGCTGGTCGATCGCGGACCGCTTCCTGTGGAACGCGGGCGACGTCGACACGAACGCGCTGTTCTCGGGTACGAATCCCGCGGCGTTGAATGACGAGCTGTACACGATCGACACGACGCTCGGCGGCTTCGGGCTGCCGGCCGGGTCCGCCACGGCCAACTTCGTCGGTGGCGGGGCGGTGGCTGGCGATCAGAGCGTGATCCACCAGGGCTGGTGGTTCATCCACAAGGAGCTGGAGAACTTCAACAACGACCTGCGGCTGTCGAAGGAACTGTTCGACGGCAACACGCTGACCGTGGGCCTGTACACGGCTTACTACACGATGGACGACGAATGGGCGCTGGGCAACCAGATGCTCATGACGAACGAGCCGAACGCGCGGCCGATCACGGTGAGTTATCTCAACCCGATGGACGGACTGACGCGGCAACTGACCGACGACCAGGGTTTCCTCGACAACGGCGCGTTCAACATCACCGAGAAGGGGCACGCCTTCAACCGCGCGGTCTATCTATCGGACTCGTGGCGCATCGACAAGTGGCTGCTGGACGCGTCGGTGCGCTGGGAGAACCAGGACGCGACGAACCGCGTCTGCAATCTCTCCAACCAGGATCTCGACGGGAATTCGCTGACGCTGTACGACAACGCGGTGCCGGTGTGCAACGGCACGTTCGCGACGACGGAGTACGACGAGGATTTCACGTCGTGGACGCTCGGCGCGAACTACAGCTTCACGGACTCCATGTCGGCGTACGGCCGCGTGAACCGCGGCGGGCATTTCGCGGACTTCGACAACGGCATCCGCGGCAACACCACGGGCAACACGCCGCCGATCCAGGTGGTGCGCAACTACGAGGTGGGGTTCAAGTTCCAGAACGAGCTGATCTACGCGGACATCAGTGCGTATTTCCGCGACTTCACGGGGTTGCTGTACACGCCGACGGACAACGCGGGCGTGTCGATACCGGGGCTGCAGCTGCAGTACGGGTCGGAGTCGAAGGGCGTCAACGTGATCGGCGCGATCACGCCGGGGGAGCATTTCCGCTTCCAGGTGGTGGCCAACTACCTCGACGGCGAGTACACGGACTACGACGCCTGCGTGCCGTTCTCGAACGTGGTGACCGGCGGCGGCTGCGCGATCATCCAGGGCAAGCAGCTGCAGCGGCAGCCGAAGCTGCGCTACATGCTGACGCCGAGCTACAAGTGGTCGATGGGCGGCAATGCGGACGTGGAGGCGTTCGTCACGTATACGCACGTCGGCGATCACACGCAGGACCAGTCCGGATTGCAGCAGTTGGGGTCGTACCAGACGTGGGACGTGGGCGTGACGGCGAACGTCGGCGACAACTGGCAGTTCTCGCTGCGCGGCACGAACGTGACCGACGAGCTGGGGCTCACGGAGAGCAACTCGCGCATCTTCGGTGTCGCGGCGGATACGGGCGGCGTGCTGCTCGCCCGCCCCATCGAAGGCAGCGAGGTCAACTTCCAGGCCAAGTACCTGTTCTGAAAAATGGGGTCAGACCCCATTTGCTGGGAAAAGGGGTCTGACCCTATTTGCTGGGAAACGGGGTCTGACCCCATTTCAGGTACACGGTGCTCCAGAGTTGCGCGGCGTTGGACTCGTCGACGTCCGCGCCGGGGCGGCCGAAGGGCTCGAGCGTGTAGCGCCCGTTCGCGAACGACCACGACCACAGCTCCGACGTCCGCATCGCCTGCGACCGGCCGATCGCGGCCCACACCGTCGCGCGCGCCGCTTCCAGTCGCGCGCGTGACGCGTCCGGCAGGTCGCGCCGCGCGAGCTGCCGCTCCAGGCCCGCGGCCATCAACGCCTGCTGCCAGGACCAAACTACCGTGCCGTGATACGCAAAGCGGCTGAAGTCCTTGCGCACGGCCGCCGGCGCCATCACCGGGTTCGCCACCAGCATCCCGACGTCCGTCATCAATCCCGCCGGGAACGGCAACACGATCGTCTCCAGGCAACGATCCAGCGCCTCCGGCGACGGCGTCGTGAACAGCAGCCGGAATCCTTCGTCCGAATTCACGATCGGTATCGGCGCGCCGCGCACGTCCAGCGACACGGCATGGAATCGCAACGGCCGCGCGTCCATTGCGCGCAGCGCCGGCGCAGCGTCGACCCCGGCTTCGCCCGCATACGCCGCGACGGCAGCCCGCGCCTGTGCCGCCGCGATCTCCACTTCGAACAGCTGCGGCGCCCGCGCCGTCCACACTTTCGAATACTCCAGCGCACGCGCCAACGTGCGCCTGCCCGCCTCGTCCAGCCAGCGATCCAGCAACCCCGACTCCGCCAGCCGCGCCGCCGACTCCAGTGCCGCCGGCACCAGCGCCGCGTTCACGTCGTACGCGAACCGCCCGCCGCCGAGCCCCTGCTCGCTGTCGCGCCATTCCCCCGTACTGCGCCCCGCCTTGATCCCCACCAGGTTCGTCGCGCGCGGCTCCGCCGCGAACGGCGCCGCGCGTTGCACCAGCCACACCAGGTTGCGCCCCAGCGCCGCGCCGTGCGTCTCCGAACTACCCGCGCCACGCAACGACAGGAACTGCGCGGCCAGTGCCCGGCCGCTGGCGTCGTCCAGCAACCAGCGCGCCGCCAGCGGCGCCAGCATGAAATCGTCGTCGACCATGCCGTAGTCGTAGAGGGGCGTCGCCACGCGCCCGCGCCCTTCCCGCGCGTTGCGCAACACCGCGAACTCCCCGATGTCCTCCTCGTGCGCCACCTCGCCGTTCGGCGCGAGCCGGTCGAGCACCGACGCCAGCGCGCTCTCCATCGCGCCCGGCTCCAGCACCGGCGCGAGCAGCATCGCGGACATCATCGTGTCGCGGCCGAAGTACGTGTCGAAGCGCCAGGAGCCGGCGAGGAATTTCTCCTGGTAGCTCAGGAACTCCAGCGCCTGCCTTGCGCGCGCATCGTCGCGCGCGGCCCGGGTCACCGGCGCGATCAGCGGCGTCAGCGGCGTCTCCCCGGTCAGTGCGCGGATGCGCAGCCGCAGCGGCCCGTTCGGCCCGGCGGCGAAGCGATCGGGACCCACGTGCGCGCCGAACCGGGCGTCGACGCGCAGTAGATAGCCCGCCGCGCCATCGAGCCGGTCGCGTTGCCAGGTCACGCGTTTACCCGCGCCCTGCGCTGGCGTCAGCACCTCGTCCGGCGCCTTCGCCTGCAGCTCGTAGTCGCGCAACACGCGGATCGACGACAACACCGCGCCGCGCGGCTTCAGCAACGCCGCATCCGTCGTCACTTCGAACTCGATGCCGTGCAGCCGCCGGCCCTTCGCGTCCAGCGTGTTCACCGGCCGCGGCGGCGTCACAAGCGTCCACGTCACCGGCGCCGTGGTCTTCTCGAACCACAACCCCACGCCGCTGTTGCCGGCCGGAAACGCCACCAGCACGCGCGGCATCATGCCGGCGCGCAGCAGCAGGTGCGCCGCGACCGGCCCGTCCCGCAGGAAGTAGTTGGAGTTCTGCCCTTCGTCGATGTGGAACGTCAGATCGCGTGTGGCGGCGCTCGCGATCGGAGCGACGGCCACGAACATCCACACGAGCAGCAGGCGTTTCATGACGCCTCATACGACGAACGCCCCGCGCCGGACTATCGGCGCGAGGCGTCGTTTGCTGTCAGAGCGCGATCGGGCCGCGCCGGCGCCGGTTCAGGCGGCGTCTTTCTTCTTCCGGCGGCGCGTGAAGGCCGCCGCGCCGACCACCAGGCCCACCAGCGACATCGTCGCCGGCTCCGGCACCGACACCGTCAGCACGCGCGCGTCGACGGCGCGGAAGCTGTCCGGGATCTCGTTGCCGTGTTCGTCGTAGGCCGCGTACCCGACCGTCGCCGAGAACGACGGCGCGGCGAGCATCGCCTCGATGGGCAGCGGATTCTCCAGCGAGAAGTCCGGGCCCAGCAGCGTCGAATCCGACAGCGTCGCGAAACGCAGGAACCAGCGCACGTTGGCCGGATCGTCCGGGCGGCTCGCGAGCATCATCGTCAGCGAGAACTGGTCCTTGTAGTCGTTCACGACGTACAGGTCGCCGGTGCGGTCCTTGTTCCACATCGTGCCCAGGTCGTCGCCTTCGTTGTTGAAGAACGAGATCTGGCCGTACTTCACCGCGTTGGCCCACGAGGTCGTGTTGCCGTTCAGGACGCCCGGACCCGCCGCGTCGTCATATGTGAAACTCGCGACGAACTGCGTGTCGTACGGGATCACGGGGGATTCGCCGGCCGGATAGCCGATCTGGCCGTGCAGGAAGCCGGTGTATTCGTAGGTGGTCTGCGTCGCGAAGGCGCCGGTGGAGGCGAGCGAGAGCAGCAAAGCGGCGGTGAGTCTGGAGCGCATCGTTGGTTTTCCTTTGTTCTGGTACGTCCCTGTGCGCGGAGATTCTAGGGATGCGCGCTTTTTCCGGGGGCCGCGCCGGGCGCCCGCCTGCGTCGACCGTGAGCCGACGCACACTTTTCTTCAGTTAGGTATATGTCGCGTCTGGCGCCTATTGCAGCGTCGGCGCGCGCACGGACACGACGAGCCGGTCGCGGATCGTGACGCTGCCGCCGAGAAAGCCGGACGAGCCGATCTCGAGCGCGTACAACAACACGCGCGCGCCGCCCTCCTCGCGCATCGACGTCGGCGGGCCTAACGACTCGACTACCTCGAGCTCGCTCATGCCCGGCTTCAGCTTCTGCCATCGCGCCGCGTTCACCCAGCGGTCCGGATCCGCGAGCGACGCGGCTTTCGCCGGCGCGGCCGGGGCGACGCCGCGCGGGCGTTCCGGCCGCGTGCGCAGCTCGTCGACCTGGCGCGACAGCGACTGCACCTGGCGCTGCAGGTTGCGCACTTCCTGTTCGAGGAACGACACGCGCCCGTCGTCGGCGGCCAACGCGCCGGCCGGAATCAGCAGCAACAGCAGCCACTTGTTCATCGCCACCGGTCCTCCGGGATGGCCGCCGGCCGGAGAGTCGCCGCCGAGTCGGGCACCGGATGTCGTTGCAGATCGTCGATCAGTGTCTGCATGCGCGTGATCTCGCGTTCCTGCGTGGCGATGATGCCGTCGGCGAGCTCGCGCACGCGCGGGTCGTGGATGCGCGCGCGGCGGCTGGTCAGCACCGCGATCGAGTGATGCGGCACCATGGCTTCGAGGTAGCCCACGTCGCGCACCGTCTGCTGACTGCGCACCAGCCACAACGACAGCGCGAACGTCACGGCGCTCGCGACGACGACCAGGCCGTTGCGGAAACGGTTCGTGTACATCGGGCGCATGAAGATCAGCATCACCACCGCCATCGCCGAGCCCATCATCAGCGACATCCACAGGCGCGTCTGGCTGAACATCACGTCGCTGGCCGACCACGAGTTGAGGTACGTCAGCGAATACATCACCGCCGTCGACGCGACGACCGCGGCAAACAAGGTTCGATAGGAGCCGGTGTCGTGCATTTTCATGACCGCACTGTAACCCTGCCGGCCGGCGATTTCCGTCGACGCCCGGCGCGGGCCGCACCCAGTCGCTTCCCACACCGGTCGCGGTTAGAGTCGACGGCATGGAACGACGCACGTTGCTGAAGGCCGGCGCCGGCGGGCTGCTGGCCGCGGGATCGATGAACGCCGTGGACGCGAAGACGACGGAGAGGACTCCCAAGGGCACGCCGGGCAGCCGCCGCGACGACCTCTACGCGCTGCTCGGCCGCCTGCCGCCGCGCGACCGCACCGTCGGCGCGAAACTCGTCTCGAGCGAAGACCGCGGTGCCTACGTGCTCGAGAAGCTGGTGCTCGACCTGAACGGCGAGGAAGCCGCGCCCGCGTATTTCGCGAAGCCGAAGGGCGCCAGCGGCAAACTGCCGACCGTGCTGTTCAACCACTCGCACGGCGGCGGCTACACGATCGGCAAGACCGAGTTCATCGAAGGCCGCGAGTATCTCGGCAAGCCGTCATACGCGGAGTTCCTGACTTCGCTGCGCTACAACGCGCTGTGTTTCGACGCGTGGATCTTCGGCGAACGCGCCGGGCGCGCCGAGCTCGACTGGTGCAAGGACATGTTGTGGCACGGCCGCGTGCCCTGGGGAATGATGGTCTACGACGCGCTGAAGGCCGTGGACTATCTGCACACGCGGCCCGACGTCGACACGGCGCGACTCGGCACCGTCGGCATGTCGATGGGCAGCTCCACCGCGCAGTGGGTCGGCGCGCTGGATCCACGCCTGAAAGTGGTCGTCGACATCTGCTGCCTGACGGACTGGCACACGCTGGTCGAGGTCGGCGGCCTCAAGGGTCACGGCATCTACTACTACGTGCCCGACCTGCTGAACCATTTCACGACGTCGCAGATGAACGCGCTGATCGCGCCACGCGCGCACCTCTCGCTCGACGGCAACAAGGACGCGCTGACCCCGGTCGCCGGGCTCGACAAGGTAGATAGGGAGCTGCAGGCGGCCTATGCCGCCGCCGGGCATCCCGAGAACTGGAAGCTGGTGCGGTCGGAGGAAGCGCACCTCGAGACGCCGGGATTCCGCGAGGAGATCCGACAGTGGTTCTTATCGAAGCTGTAAAGCCGCAGCGTTAGACTGCGACGGGACCGGCCCGTAAACCGGTGTCGATGCTGGCCCCTGCCGGGAAGAACAACAAGAACATGGCACATTGGTCTCATCGCCCGGCGATCCTGCTGGGCACCGTCGTCCGAAACACCTCGCGCGCAGGACTGGGGGTCGTGGTGCTCGGCGCGCTGGGCACGTGGCTTTTCGGCGGTGAGTCTGGCGCTCCCGCCGACGCTCCGGCCGCCGACGCTGCCCCTGCCGCACCCGCGGCCGAAGCGGCGCCGGAAACCCCGCCTGCCGCGATCGTGCCGCCACCGCCGACGCTGGCCGAACAGACCGACATGGCCGATGCACGACGCGATGCCGGCGCCGCCGCGGAAGCTGCCGCGCTTTACCAGGCCGCGGCGGACCAGGGATATGCACGCGCGCAGAACGAACTCGGCAAGCTGTATCTCGGCGTGCCAGGGATCGAGCGCGACGACGACCGTGCCGTGAAGTTGTTCCGCCTTGCCGCCGACCAGAACTTCGCCAACGGTCAGTTCAATCTTGGCTCGATGTACGCACAGGGCCGCGGCGTCCCGCAGGACTACAAAGAAGCTGCCCGGCTCTACCGTCTCGCCGTGTCACAGAATCTGCCGCAAGCCGAGTTCAACCTCGGCGAACTCTACGTCAGCGGCCAGGGCGTATCGCAGGACCCCGTCGAGGGCGCCCGATTGATCAAACTCGCGGCCGCCCAGAATCTCGCTGCCGCGCAGTCGCGACTGGGGCGCATGTACGCGAATGAGGAAGGGGTTGCGCGCGACGACGACGAAGCGGTCCGACTATTCAAACTGGCGGCTGCGCAAGGCGACGCCGTGGGCCAGAGCTCTCTGGGCTTCATGTACACGCTCGGACGCGGCTTGCCCCAGGACGATGCAAAGGCCGCGGAGCTGTTCAAACTCGCGGTGGCGCAAGGTCTGTCCAGCGCCCAGCAGCGCCTTGGCGACCTGTATCGCCAGGGACGCGGGGTGCCGCAGAACAACTCGGAGGCCCTGCGCCTCCTCAACCTCGCCGCCGATCAGAACAATGCGGTGGCGCTGTTCCAGATCGGCGAGATGTACGACAAGGGAACCGGCGTGCTGCAAAACGGGGCCGCTGCGGCCGAGTGGTACGGCCGGTCGAGCGACCTGGGGTTCGTGTCCGCGCGCACCGCGCTCGCGCGAAAGTATGTGACCGGCAACGGCGTGGCCGTGAACTACCAGGAAGCGATCCGCCTCTACTCGCTCGCCGCCGAGCAAGGCGACACCCAGGCCCAGGTGTCGCTCGGCGCGATGTATTACAACGGGATCGGGACCGAGAAGAACGAAGTCGCCGCCGAACGTTTGTTCCGCAGCGCCGCCGGGGAAGGTAATCTCGACGGCACGCGGAATCTCGCGATCGTGCTGAGTCGCGCGCCGGATACCGAGCGGAACGAAGCCGAAATCACCGAGCTGTTCCGTACGGCGGCCGCCGGTGGAGATGCGTTGGCGCAATTCCAGCTGGGCCGGCGCTACGAGACGGGCGCAGGCGTGGAACGCGACATGCAATCCGCGATCGACTGGTATGACAGGTCCGCGCGGCAGTCGAATCTCGACGCACAGCAGGCACTCGACCGCCTGAGGAAAGCCGCCCGGTAGTCAGAGCGCAGTGGTAGGTTAGTCCGCAAGAAATCCAGAATCAGAGGTACCCCGTGTCCAAGTACCCCAAGATCGCCCCGGCTCCGCTCAAGAGCACCTTCAACCAGGCCGCGTCGGCGACGCCGCCGGCGCCGAAGGCGAAGCCCGTGAATCCGCCGGCGCTCGTCATCCCGCCGCCGAAGCTGGCGCCCGGTGCCGGACCGGCGTTCGTGTCGCGCAAGCCGGCGATGGCGAAGGCGGCCGTCGCACAAACGAAGAGCGGCGCGACCACTGGCGTCAACTTGAGTGCGAAGTTCAACAAGAGCAGCTCGAAGAAAATCTAGACATCCGCGCGAACGGGGAGAAGAAGAATGGATAACAAAGTCGTCGTCTATCGTGATTGGGACAACGTGCCGACCATTCCGGTCGACGTAAAGAAAAACGCAGAGCAGCGTCTCGCCTGCGTCCTGCTCATCGACTGCTCGGGATCGATGTCGCAGGACAACCAGATGGAGCAGGTCAACATCGGCCTGCGCGAGTTCGAGCAGGCGCTGAAGGAAGATGCGCTCGCGTCGGTGCGCGTGGTCGTCTCCGTGATCGCTTTCGGCACACCCAACGGCGTCGACGTCGTGCAGGAGTGGACGGACGCCATCGACTTCACCGCGCCGCAATTCACGGCCACCGGCGGCACCCCGATGGGTGCGGCCGTCGACCTCGCGCTCGACACGCTCGAGGCGATGACGCGTCACTTCCGCGACAACGGCATCGCTCAGTACAAGCCGTGGCTCTTCATCTTCACCGACGGACAGCCCACAGACGACTTCCACGCGGCCGCGCGCCGTTGTGCCGACGCCGTCGAGAAACGCAAAGTCATCGTCTGGCCGATCACGACGCAGCCGCAGGGCGCGAAGGAGCTGAAGGAGTTCGTCGGCCCCAGCGGCAACGTCTTTGCGATCAAGACGGCCAACGTGCGCGAGCTGTTCCGTTGGCTGAGCGACTCCGTGAAAGCGGGCTCGGCCGCCAACCCGGGCGAGCGCGCGCAGATCGAGGCGCCCGGCAGGCTGATCGACGTCGAACTCTGAGTCGATGGACCCGGGGGAAGTGCAGCGCACCGAGCGCGTCGAGATCGGTGCCACGCCGCTGTTTCAGATCGTCGGCTGCTCCGTCACGGGCGAATCGCACCTGGCGCGGCAGCGGCCGGGCGACGATTCCTTCGGCATGGCCGATGACGCGAATCGACTAGCCGTGGTCGTGTGCGATGGCGCGGGGTCGGCGGCCCAGGGCGGGCGCGGCGCCACGTTCATCTCGCAGCTGCTGCCGGCGCGGTTGCTCGAACACTGGAAGGCCGCGGGCAGCGACGCATTCACGAACGAGACCGCCGAAGCCGTCATCGCCACGGCGCTCGACGCCGCGCGCGAGGAGCTCGAGAAGCTCGCGATGCAGACGGGCGCCGCGATCGCAGACTTCAACACCACCGTGGTCGGACTCATCGCCGAGGGCGAACTCGCGGCAATGTTCCAGATCGGCGACGGCGCCGGTGGCTGCTTCTCGCGCGCGGCGGAATCCGCGAGCTGGACGGAGACGCGCGTGTCGGCGCCCGACAATGGCGAGTACGTCAACGAGACGTCCTTCCTCACCTCGCCGAACTGGCGCGCGAATCTGCGCTGCTCGGCCGTCGGTGGTTTCGAGGCGGCGCTGCTCGTGACCGACGGCGTGACACCGTTCGCGCTGACGCGCTCGCAGAAAAACTTCGACATGGCGTTCGCGGACGGACTGCTATCGTTCATGGCCACTCACCCACCCGAGGCTGCGGCAGGCGCGCTGCGCAATCTGCTTCTGCGGCCCGACGTGCTCAAGGTCAGCGACGACGACAAGACGATGGTCTGCGTCCAGCGGACCGGCGCGCCGCCCGCGCAAACAACCCGCGAATCTGCAACGGAACCCGACGCGGCATTGCTGGACAACCCGTGGAAATGATCCAGCGAGTCGTGCACCTCGTGGTGCGCCGGGGACGTCTCTACGTCCACCGGACGATGGAGTGGCTGCTGCTCGCGCTCGCCGGACTGGGCGTGTGGGCGGGTCACGAATCGACGTCCGCATTGGCCGCGCTGCTCGCCTGGGCATTCGCGGCCGCTTGCTTCATCTACGCCTGCAAGCTCGAGGGCCGCTGGCTGAAGGCGCATCGGCTGCCGATCTTCGGTTCGCGCGGCCTGCCGGTGCACGAACTCACGCGCGTGCAACGGAAAACCGGGCGCATCACCCCGGACTTCGTGGGTGCGGAATGGCGCTCGTTGTGGGATCTCTGGTATCGACATCGCTGGCACCGGACATCACGCTGGCTTTCGCGTCCGGGAAACATCCGGCTCGGCCTGTCCTCCCCGGAGCAACGGCTGTTCGGCGTGATCGGCCCACGCCAGCTCGGCTTCACGCCGCCGCGACACGTCGTGTTGCTCGCGCCGACGCGCGCCGGCAAGGGCACGATGGGGCTGGTTCCGAACCTGCTGACGTTGCCGAACTCCGCGCTGGTGGTCGACCCGAAGGGCGAGCTGGCCCGCATCACGGCCGCGCGCCGCGGCGGCGGCCAGGCGCAGTTCCCCAAATCGCGTGTGACGGAGTCGATGGGCCAGGAAGTCCACGTCTTCGATCCGTTCGACACGACGCAGGGCATGCAGAACGCGACGTTCAATCCACTCGACGAACTCGACGAGAACGACCCGGCGGTCGTGACGCTGGCCGGCGCCATCGCCCGCGCGCTCGTCCTCGGCGACGCCACGGGAGCGGACGTCACCTTCCAGGATCGCGCGCGCGAACTGATCCAGGCCGTCATCCTGCACGTGATCACGGTCGAGGATCCGTCGCGCCGCTCGCTGCCCCACGTGTGGAATTTCCTCGTCTCCGGCGACGTCGAATACCTGCAGTACCTCCAGCATGAGGCGCAGCAGCAGAACGTCACGCTTTCCATCACCACGCCGATCGAAGCGTTGTTCGCCTGCATGTCGGCCAACACGGCGTTCAACGGCCTGGTGGCCGGCGCGGGCTCCGAGATGCTGCAGCTGGTGCCGGAGACGCGCGACGGCATCCTGTTCTACGCGCGCCGAGAACTCGGATTCCTGAAGGATCCGCAGATGCAGCGCGCGATCTCGTCGTCGACGTTCCGGCTGCGCGACATCTTCGACAAGCGCATGACGATCTATCTATGCCTGCCGGTCATGAAGGTGGTCGGCGAGCAGCGGCGCATCATGTCGATGTTCCTGACATTGCTGATGGACCTGCTCGAGTCCGTGCACGAACCCGCCGAACATCCGTACCTCATCATCGACGAATTCCCCGCGCTCGGGCATTTCGAGCCGCTGGAAAAGGCCATGGGCCTGGTGAAGTACCGCTTCACCGTGTGGGCGGTGTTCCAGGACATCGGCCAGATGAAGAAGCTCTACAAGGAAGCGTGGGAGACGTTCATCTCCAACAGCTCGATCATCGCGTTACGCGTGGCGAATCCGGAGACGGCGAACTGGTTGTCGAACCTGCTGGGTCAGGTCATCGGGCCTTCGGGCACGGTGCCATTGATCGCGCCGCACGAGTTGCTGGGCCGCTTCAGTGACGATGAAGATCGCCGAATCCTGTTCCTCGAAGGCGTGCCCGCGATCCTGCAGGGCACACCGTACATGGAGATGTTCCCGACGACGCTCTACGACCACGTGGTCTAGAGCTTCGCCTTCGGTTTCGCCGCGGTCGAAGCCGTGCTGGCCGACTTGCCCTGCGCTGGCGTCGACACGGTGGTCTTCGCGAGGGCGCGTTTGGCGGCTGCCGGCGACGTGACGACTCGCGCTTTCGGATCCGCCGCCTTGCGCTTTTGCAGCCGCGCGTTGGCGGCCGCGGCTTGCTCGCGCGCCGACGGAGCGCTCGCAGCCGCGTTGAAATCCTGGCGCACCACGGCTCGGGCCGCGCGATGCTCGATGGCGGCGTCCACCTTCTTCTTTCCGCGCTCGATGGCCCGCGCGGTCCACGGCAGATTCTCATCCGCGTATCGCTTGGCGCTGCGTAACGCGCTCGCCGCGCCTTTCAGTGCGCCCGCCGCGCCTTTCGCCGCGTCCGCGATTCTTTTCAACGAGCCCGTCACCGTCTTGGGCATGGTCCGTTACCTCCGTGACCAGTCGATTCCAAAGGGCTGGCTGTCCGGCCGGCGTCCCAACAACACACCCGCGGTACCCAACAACAACCCGGCGACGTACACCGCCATCGATCGGACATCCCCGGAAGCGAACGAATAGTCGTGGTCGGCCAGATTGACCGTGAAGAGCAGCACGAACAGCGCACCCCACAGCGCCAGCGGCGCCGTCAATGCCAGGTTCACCTTGCGGGTGATGCTGGGCGCGATCGCCAGGCCGACCTTCACGTGCAGCATCGCCGAGTAGATAGCCCCGGTGAACAGCGTGACGTGGCCCATGAGGCTCTCTTGCCCGAACAACTTGTCGTTCAGCATCACCGTGAGGAAGAACACCGCCGATGCCGCGAGCACGCCGCCGGGCACGAAGCCGATCCAGCGCGCCTTGGTCAGTGTTGACGCCGGCGGCGAGATCATCCGCGGGGGCGCCGGGGTGGGCGCGGGCGCCGCCGCGGGCGCGGGCGCGGCCGCCGGTGTGGACGTGCTGGGGAACTGCTTCGCGAAAGGCCGGAACACCGGCGGAATGGCCGAGGCGGACGGCGCGGGAGTCGGCGCGGCCCGGTACGGCACCGCGGGTGGCGGCGAGAAGGCCGGCGGCGGCGCCACGAACTGCACGCTCGTGTCCTCGGCGGCGCACCACGGGCAGCCTTTCCGGAACGCGACGTGATGTGCGATGCCCTGCGGACAGGGCTGCAAGCCGGTGTCGAGGAACTGCGTGAGCGCGCGATACCAGTCGGCCGCGGCCGGCCGCTGGTCCGGCGCCGCGAGCAACGCGCGGCCCAGCATCTTCATCACTGCGTCCGGTAGATAGTCCTCGATGCTGCTGGCGTGCGGCGTCATGCGGCAGGCGGGATTCACGGTGACGATCCCGCGCCGCAGCCGCGCGATCAGGTTGTCCGGCGCGTCCTGCGGCTCGTGCACCTGCCCGGTGGACGGGTGCAGGTCGTTGTTGAGGATCTGGCTGAGCACCACGCCGAGCGCGAACAGGTCGGCCTGCACGCCCGCGTTGCCAACGTCACCGAACGACTCCGGTGCCAGGTATTCCGGCGTGGCGACGTCGGCCGGAAACGTCTCGCGCTGGTGCTGGATGCGGAAGCTGTCGCAGTCGACCAGCGAGACGACCGCAGTGTCGCGGTGCACGAAGATGTTCACCGGCTTGAGATCGACCACCGCGTGGCCGCACGCGTGCACGTACTCGAGCACCTGCGCGAGATTGATCGCCATCGTCAGACGAAAGCGGAAGTCCTTGTCACCGTCGCCACGCAGATTCTTGCGCTCGCGCAACTTGGCCGACAGGAGTTCCTGCATCGTCACCGTATTCGACGTGTCGAGGAACGGCATGACGAATCCGAGACAGGCGTGCCCGGTCGGCCAGCCGGCTTCCTTCGCCGCCGAATACACGAGCGCGACGGGCCAGGCGAGCCGGACGACGGAGCCGCCCGATTGCGTACGCTGGACGGCGCGCGGCGCGTTCGCCAGCATCGCGACCAGCTTGCGCTCCTTCTCCGGCGACGACTTGCGGAAGAGCTTGAGCACCCGGTTCGGATCGGACGGGTCGCGGACGACCTCGCCCTCCGCGCCCGAACCCACTTTCTTGCGCGAGTCGACCGTCACTTCGATGGTCGGACCGCTCGCGCCTTGTAAGAAGACCTTCATCGGAAGCCCCGGCGACGATTATTCTTGTTCTGCGTCGGGCCGAGTCTAACCCACGACCGCCAGGAGTCGACGGGCATGACGAACGAAAATCGCCGCCTACGGCCGCCGCACCCACAGCAGCGCCACCCCGCCCAGCCCCAGCACGGCGACCCCGAGCATCGCGCCCACTTTCACGTACGCCACGCTCGACCACAACACGAACAGGCACGACGCGCAGAACACCAGCGGCAGCCACGGGAACAGCGGCACGCGGAAGGGCCGCGGCAGATCCGGCCGCTTCCGCCGCAGCACGATGACCGCGAACCCGCTCAGGCTCAGGAACAGCCAGAACACCGGCGACGAATAATCGACCATCGTGATGAAGCCGTCGCGCGTGTACGTGCCGAACGCGACCAGCAGCAAACCGACGACGCCCTGCGAGACGATGCCGGCCACCGGGATGCCGCGCCCGGTGTTCCAGTGCCCGAGCGCCTGCAGGCGCGGCCAGTCGACCGCCGCCGCGTACGTCGTCCGCGCGCCGACGACGATCGTCGCGTTGATCGACGTGATCGTCGCCATCGAGATCGCCAGCGCGGTGATGACGCCGGCCCAGCCGCCGAACGCGCGCGCGATGACGTCGGCGGCCGGCGTGCGGCTGGCCGCGAGGCCGCCGAGCCCGAGTCCACGCCACAACGCCCAATTCGCCAGTAGATAGAGCGCCGTGATCGTGGCGATCGACGCGACCAGCGCACGCAGCATGCCGCGCCGTTCGTCGCGGATCTCGGCGGACAGCGTCGAGATCTCGCTCCAGCCGCTGAACGCGAACAACACGAAGAGCAACGCCAGCCCGAACGCGCGCGAAGAGTCCGCCGGCGGCGGCACGGCCAGTGCCGGCTCGCCCGCCAGCGCGATGGCGACGCCGGCCGCGAACACGATCAGCAGGCCGCCGACCTCGAGCCCGGTCATCGCGTAGTCCGCGGCCTGGCCGGTGTACAGGCCCTTGAGGTTGAACAACGTCATCGCGACGATGACGATCGCCGCGTACCACGAAGCGCCGTGTTCGCCGAGCGACCACACGCCGTTCGCATAGTCGCCGAGAACGAAGCCGAGCAGCGCGATCGAGCCGGTGTTGATCACCGCGAAACGCGCCCACGCGAACAGGAACGCGGTGCTCCGGCCGTACGCCGTCTTCAGGAAGTGATAATCGCCGCCGGCGCTCGGCAACATCGTCGCCAGTTCGGCGAAACACAGCGCGCCGGCCAGCGAGATGAACCCGCCGAGCATCCACGCGCCGAAGAACGCCGGCGTGGTTCCGGCGTTCGCCGCGATCTCGGACGGCGAACGGAAGATGCCCGCGCCGACGACCATGGCCACCGCGACCATGACGACGTACACCACGCTGACGTGTCGGCGTGGCGCGTCTTCTGCATTCCCCGGCGGGTTGTTTGGCGGGTTACCTGACAAGTCGCGTCAGGATACCCGCCCGTCGACTCACTTCGCGCGGAACTTGTCGTGGCAGCCCTTGCAGGCGTTGCCGACACCGCCGACCGCAGCCTTGAACTCGTCCGCCGTTGCACCGGATTTGGCCGTCACCGCCGCCAATGCCTTCGTATTGGTCACGAGGTCGTTGGCCAGCTTGTCGAACTCGGCGCGATTCGCCCAGATCTCCGGCTTCGCCTTCGTCTCGCCGTCCTTCGATACGTCCGGGAACGCGTCGGGCACGAACTCCGCGATCGACGCGAGCCGCGCACCGGCATTGCGCGCCTCGGCTTCCGACAGCTCGGCCTTGCCCTGCGCCTTCTGCGCCAGCGGACCGAAGTTGCCGGCGACGACCTTGAACACCGCCTGGCGATACTGGATGGCGCGTTCCGCCGGCGTCGGCTGCGCCGCGCCCTGTGCGAGCACGAACTCGGACGCGGCGCCGAACAGCGCCAGCGTTCCGCAGATCATCAGCAGCCGGATCTCTTTGTCTTTCATGCAACCCTCTGGTGTACGGGAATCGAACGTCGTCACCCCGCGGGTGACAGGCGTGTAACCAGCACCGCGAGCGCCGGTAGTTTGTCGATGCGCGCGCAGTCTGCCGGCGCAGCGACGCGCGCGGCCAATCACGAATCGACATGTGAATAGATGGCATGAGCAGATGCCGTACGGCCATTTCCGTGCACGCCCCGCGCCGTCCCAGACTTCCGGGCTCTAACCACTGCCGCAAGTCCGTGCCCCATGCGCTCCATCCGTTCCCGCCTCGCCCCGTTGGTCGTCTTCTCCGTGGCGCTGCTGGCTGGCGTCGTCGTGCGCGCCGAGGACGATCCGGCGCGTGCGGTGCGCTGGACCTGGACGCTCGAGCCCGCGAACGCCGCACCGGGCAGCGCCGCGGAGCTCGTGATCACGGCCGCGCTGGCCGAGCATTGGGTCGTCTACTCGTCCGACTTCAAGGCCGAGCTCGGCCCGCAGCCCGTGCGTCTCGTCGCGCCAAAAGACGCGCCGCCAACCCTGCTCGCGGGACCGCTCCGCTCCATCGACGCGCACCGCAAGCACGACAAGAACTTCGACGTCGATGTCGGCTACTTCACCGGCCGGGCCGAGCTGCGCCAGCGCGTGCAGCTGCCCGCCGACGGCACGCCGCTGGTCGCCACGCTGCGCGGCCAGGCCTGCAACGAAGCCGACGGCACGTGCCACCTGCTCCGGGAAACCATCCGCCTCCCGAACGCGCCCGCGGACGGGAGCGCGAAACCTTGAGGGTGGCGCTCGTGCTCATGACCTGCGTCGCGGCCGGCCTCGGTTCGAGCTCGTTCTCGAAGAACGACGACTTCCCGCACACCGTCACCAACCTGAAGGCGTTGCCCGGCGACACGTCGCGCACGGAGCTGCGCCAGATCATGCGCGGCTACGAAAGCGATCTCGGCGTCTCGTGCAGCTACTGCCACGTCGAGGATCGCGACACGGGGATCGTCGACTACGCCTCGGACGAGAACACGCGCAAGCACACCGCCCGCGTGATGATCTCGATGCTCGACTCGATCAACGGCGAGTACCTCGCGAAGCTCGGTGGCGATCGCCGCTACGCGGTGCCCGTGACCTGCGGCAGCTGCCACCAGGGCCGCAGCAATCCACAGGCTTACGAAGGCCAGTCTTACAAGGAAGGTACCCGATGAGCCGAGCGATCCGGGCAACGGGAGCGGGAATGCTCGCGGCGACGATGAGCCTGGCCCTGGTCTGGCTACCGGCGCGCGCGCAGATCGCCGTGAAGAACCAGGGCTACATGCCGTACAGCGACGCGCCCATCAACTACCGCTCCGAGAACGTCGGCGACGCGGTGACGGTGCTGCAGGAGAAACTCGAGTCCGGTGCAGCGAAGCTGACTCACGACGGCGGCGAGCACGGCTACCTGAAGTCGGTGCTGGATCTGCTGAAGATCCCGGTGAGCTCGCAGACGCTGGTGTTCTCGAAGACCAGCTTCCAATACCCGAAGATCTCGCCACGCCATCCGCGCGCGCTGTACTTCAACGACGACATCTACATCGGCGTCGTGAACGAGGGCAAGGAGATCGAGGTCGTGTCCTTCGATCGGAACCAGGGCGCGATGTTCTTCATCCTCCACGAACAGAAGGCCGAGAAACCGCGCTTCGAGCGCGCGGAGCTCGACTGCACCCAGTGCCACATCGCCGCCGGCACGCGGGGCGTTCCGGGTGTGCTGCTTCGCTCCGTGACGCCGGCGGCGAGTGGCACACCCGTGCCCGGCACGCCCGCGTTCATCACCGACCAGGACAGTCCGCTCGGCGAGCGCTGGGGCGGCTGGTACGCGACGGGTAGTTTGGCGACGCAGACCGTCGCGAACACGGCGGCCGCCGCCGGTGCGACCGCGAAGACCGCTGCACCTGCGCCGCTGTCCGAGACCTTCGACCCGAAGGCCTACCTCGCTCCGACCAGCGACGAGGTCGCGCTGCTGGTGCTCGCGCACCAGACGCAGATGCACAACCTGATCACGCTGACCAACTACCGAACGCGCATCGCGATCCATGAGGCCAACGGCGACACGACGAATGTCCAGCGTGCCTTCGAGAAGCCCGCCGAACAACTGCTGCGTTACCTGCTGTTCGCGCGCGAGGCGCGCCTGCCCGATCTCGACGCGAAGCAGGTGATCGCGGATTCCGACTACGCGCGCGAGTTCGCCGGCCGCGGCCCGTTCGACTCGAAGGGCCGCTCGCTGCGCCAGTTCGACCTGCACACGCGCATCTTCAGGTATCCCTGCAGCTATCTCATCTACTCCGACGCCTTCGACGCGTTGCCCGAGCCGGCGAAGACCTACGTCTACGACCGCCTGCTCGAGATCCTGAGTGGCGAGGACGACAGCCGCGATTTCGCCGCGCTCTCGCCCGACGACCGCCGCTCGATCCTCGAGATCCTGCTCGAGACCAAACCCGGCCTGCCGCAGGCCTGGCGCGACTACGCGCGCGCCCACGACCTGCGCCTGGCCGCCACGAACACACCCGGATCCCCAAACATCAAACGGAGTAATTCTCGATGAACAACTTGTTGAAGACCGCGGGCCTCGCGGTGCTGTCGTTCGGCGGCGCGGTCGCGCTGGCCGGCGACAAGCTCGACGGCCGCTGGGACGCGCAACTGGTGCGCGATCAAACCGTCATCCCGTTCCGCCTCGACATCAGCGGCTCCGGCAAATCGCTGAGAGGCACGTTGTACGACGGCTTCCGCGCCTACGAATACACGACCGGCGCGAGCTACGACGATGGCAAGCTGGTGCTGAACATCGAGCACTACCTGACCACGATCTCCGCGCAGTTGCAGGACGGCAAGCTGGTCGGCGACGTGGTCGCGCAGAACCGCGGCAGCCGCGCGGAGTACGGCTTCGTCGCGACGCGCCATGACGCGTCGAAAGACGGAGCGAGCGACGCCGCCTTCAAGGCCGCCAACGCACCGTCGATCGGCGGCGACTGGGAGATTCCGCTGTCGTCGCCGTCGTCGAAGGGCGAGAAGGCGTTCCGCCTGATCGTCGATCAACGCGGCGCGGAAGTCGCCGCGTCGATCCTGCGCGTCGACGGCGACACGGGCGCGTACAGCGGCACGTTCCAGGACGGCCAGTGGGTGCTCAGCCACTTCGACGGCTCGCGTCCCGGCGTGATCGTCGTCAAGCCCGCCGCCGACGGCACGCTCGAGATCGTGCAGAACGTGCAACGGCCGCGCACGGAGTCCGCCGGTGAATACGGCAGCAACGCGCCGGACGGTCGCTACGACACGAAGCTCGTCGCGTACCGGCCCGACGTGGCGCGCGCGAAGGGCCTGCCCGAGCCCGCCAACCACCTGGCGCACACCACGGCGCGCGATCCGAACGAGAAGTTCGCGTTCGCGTTCAAGGACATCGACGGCAAGCTCGTGACCAACGACGACGTGGACCACAAGGGCCAGGTCGTGCTCGCGATCGTCACCGGCACCTGGTGCCCGAACTGCCACGACGAAGCGCAATACCTGATCCAGCTCGACAGGAAGTACCGCGACAAGGGCCTGCGCATCGTCGCGTTGAACTTCGAGGAAGTGGAACAGCAGGATTCCCTGCAGCGCGTGAAGGCGTTCGTGAAGCAGTACGGCGTGAAGTATCCCTATCTACAGGCCGGCGCGCCGGAGGAGATGTGGGAGAAGGTGCCGCAGCTCGTGAACCTCAACACGTGGCCGGCGACGGTGTTCGTCGGGCGTGACGGCACGGTCCGCGCCGTGCATGCCGGCTTCGCCTCGCCGTCGACCGGCGACTTCTACGCGAAGCAGCAGGAAGAGTTCACGTCTCGCATCGAGAAGCTGCTGGCCGAGAAGAAGCCGGCGGACGTCCGCGTGACGAGCAACACGGCGCCGGTGAAGTTCGGGCCGTGAACCGATCGATTCGATAGAGCCTCGGAAGGGCTTCAGGGTTGGGCCGCGTCGGATGACGCGGCCCTTTTTTCGTGCGCGGCGCGAAGAACTGTCGTCACCTGCGGCGTGCGCGTATTCCGCTTTCGCATGTCCTCATGCCGTTGTTACCGCGCGATACCGGAAATGTGGCCGGCACGCGCGCGGCGCGCGATTTGCGTTACACGGGTGCAACCGGCCGCGCCTTCCTGTGACCGCGCCGTTACCCACGCTCGACTGCCCCGTTATCCGCGGATAACTAACGTCGCTCCCCTGTTCAGGGGAGACCATCGATGAATTCCATCGCGCTGCCGTTGAGCCGTTCTTCGTGGACGCGCCTGTGGCGTGAACCGCTCGTGCATTTCGCGCTGATCGGCGCCGCCATCTTCGTCGTCGCGCACGCCGTCGAGCAGCGTCGCCAAGCCGCGGAGCTGCGCATCGAGGTCGACTCGTCGCTCGACGAGCGGCTGGGCAATCTCTACCGCACGCAGTTCGGTGCGTCGGCATCGGCGGCCCAGCTGCGCTCGATCGTCGACGACTATCTCGACGACGAGGTGCTGTACCGCGAGTCGCTGCGGCTCGGCCTCGACCAGGACGACGAGATCATCCGGCGCCGCCTGATCCAGAAGCTCGAGTTCCTGCAGCGCGACTCGATCGCCAGCGCGAATCCGTCGACGCACGAGCTGCGCGCGTACTACGACGCGCATCCCGGCACGTTCGCGGTGCCGCCGCGCGTGTCGTTCGCACAGCTCTACTTCAGCCCCGACGCTGGCGGCGAGGCGCGTGCGCTGGCCCGAGCCCGCGAAGCGCGCGTGGCGCTGGCAGCGGGCAATCCGGTCGACGCCGACGCCGCGTTCGATCCCGGCTACGACGCGGTGACGCGCGCCGATGCCGCGCGCGTCTTCGGCGCGTCGCCGCTGGTCGATGCGCTGTTCGCCACGCCGGCCGGCCAGTGGTCGGAGCCGGTGCGTTCGGGCTTCGGCTGGCACCTGGTCAGGGTCACGGCCGTCGAACCGGCGCGCGAGCTGCCGTTCGAGCAGGTGCTGCCGGACGTGCGCGGCGCCTTCCTGCACGACGCCACCGCGAAGGCACGCCGCGCGCAGCTCGACCAACTGCGCGCCCGGTACCACGTCGTCGCGAAGACCACGCCATGAAGACGGCTTTCGCGTTGCTCCTGACGTTGCTCACCGCGCCGTTCGCCGCCGCGCACGACGTGCGGCCCGCCTACCTCGAGATCGTCGAGCAGGCGAACGGCACGCTGAACATCGTCTGGAAGCGCACGGCCGCCACCAGCGCCGCCTCTTTCACGCCGCGCTTCTCCACGGGCTGGACCGACAAACAACCCGCGACCAGCCACGACGCCGGCGAGGCGCTGGTGAAGACGTGGACCATCGCCGCGCCGCACGCGCCACTGGCCGGCGCGTCGATCGACATCGAAGGCCTGAAGACGACCATCACGGACGTGCTGCTGCGCGTCCGGTACGCCGACGGCAGCGAACTCACGCGCGTGCTCAAGCCGGCGGAGAGCTCGATCACGCTGCCCGGGGCCGCGAAGCCCGGCGCGCCGGTGCGCGAATACCTCGGCCTCGGCTTCTCGCACATCTGGAGCGGCATCGATCACCTGATGTACGTGTTCGGGCTGGTGCTGCTGGTGCGGACGCCGCGCCTGCTGCTGAAGACGATCACCGGTTTCACGCTGGCGCACAGCGTGTCGCTGGCCGCCGCGTCGCTCGGTTTCCTGCACGTGCCGGCCGCGCCGGTCGAGGCGGTGATCGCGCTGAGCATCGTCTACGTGGCGGTCGAACTACTCCGCGCGCGCGAGGGGCAGCCCAGCCTCGCGTCGCGCGCACCGTGGGTGGTGTCGATGAGCATCGGCCTGCTGCACGGCCTCGGCTTCGCCGGTGCGCTGGCCGAGGTCGGCCTGCCGGCCGACGCGATCCCGCAGGCGCTGCTGCTGTTCAACGTCGGCATCGAGCTCGGGCAGATCGCGTTCGTCGCGCTGGTGCTCGCCGCGGGCCAGGCGCTGATCCGCCTCGCACCGCGCCTCACGACTTCCCTGCGCTGGCTGCCGCCGTACGCCATCGGGTCGTTCGCGACCTTCTGGGTGATCGAACGCGTCCACGCGATTTTTTGACGGAGACAACGAGAACATGAAATCGAGATTGAAGTCCCCCGCCTTGCTGGCCATCGCGGCCACCGCTCTCGCCGCGCAGGCCTTCGCGGCCGAGGCACCGAAGGTGCCGGCGAACCCGCTGCGCAACGCCTATTTCGGCGAACTGCACCTGCACACCGCGATGTCGTTCGACGCGTTCCTGATCGGCACGCGCGTCTTCCCGGAGACCGGCTACAAGTACGCGCGCGGCGAGGAAGTCGAGGTCAACGGCCAGAAGTTCAAACGCAGGGTGCCGCTGGATTTCTGCGCGGTCACGGACCACTCGGAGTATCTCGGGCAGATGGCGCTGGCCGGCGACCCGAAGGGCCCGCTGGCGAACACCATCTACGGGCAGACGATCGCGAAGGAAGGCACGAGCCAGAAGCTGCTGCGGATGTTCGGCCTCTCGGACACGTTCGGCACGGGCGGCCCGCGTCCGCCGGAGCTGCTCGACCCCGCGCAGCTGAAGAGCAACTGGCAGCGACAGATCGACGCCGCGAACGGCGCCTATCAACCCGGCAAGTTCACGACGTTCGTCGGGTACGAATGGTCGGCGCTGCCGAACGGCGCGAACCTGCATCGCAACGTCATCTTCAAGGGCCCGGGGTATCCCGAGCTGCCGTTCTCGTCCGTCGATTCGGCGGTGCCCGAAGAGCTGTGGCGCTACATCCGCCACCAGCGCGATCTCGGCCGCGAGGTGCTGGCGATCCCGCACAACTCGAACGTCAGCGACGGCCTGATGTTCTCGTACGCGGATTCGAAGCGCGATCCGATCGACAGCGAATACGCCGCCACGCGCCAGAGCATCGAGCGGCTCGTCGAGATCACGCAGACCAAGGGTACGAGCGAGACCCGCCCCGAGCTCTCGCCGAACGACGAGTTCGCGAACTTCGAGAACGTCGACTCGCTGCTGACCGTGCCGCGGCAGAGCAGCGTGAACGGCGGCTACGTGCGCCAGGCGTACGGCCGCGGTCTCGAGATCGAGAAGCGTGTCGGCACGAATCCGTTCGAGTTCGGCCTCACCGGTTCGTCGGACCTGCACACGGGACTGGTGTCCAGCGACGAGAAGCTAGCGCCCGGTTATCTCGACAACCCGCCGGACGTGCAGCGGCTGCTCGAGGTCAATCCGCAGTTCAGCTACACGGCGGTCAAGGGCAGCACGTCGGGCGTCACCGGCGTGTGGGCCGAGTCGAACACGCGTGAATCGATCTTCGACGCGCTGTATCGCCGCGAGGTGTTCGCGACGTCGGGCACGTACGTGAAGGTGCGGCTGTTCGCCGGCTTCGACTACGCGCCGGGCATCACGAAGCAGAAGGACTGGATCAGGCGCGCGTACGCCTCGGGCGTCGCGATGGGCAGCGATCTCTCCGGCACCAACGCCCCCGGCAGGCCGCTCAAACTACTCGTCCACGCGGTGAAGGACCCGGACGGCGGCAACCTCGACCGCATCCAGGTGATCAAGGTGTGGCTGGCCGACGGCAAGGCGCAGGAGCGCATCTTCGACGTGGCCTGGGCCGGCGACCGCAAGGCCGACGACAAGGGCCGCGTGCCGGCGATCGGCTCGACCGTGCAGGCCGAGACCGCCACGTACACCAACACCATCGGCGCGACCGAGCTCGTCGCCGAATGGCAGGACCCGACCTTCAAGGCGGGCGACGACGCCGTGTACTACGCGCGCGTGCTCGAGATCCCGACGCCGCGCTGGTCCACCTACCTGGCCGTCGCCAACAAGCTGCCCGTTCCCACCAGCGTGCCCTCGGCCATCCAGGAGCGCGCCTGGACCTCACCCGTCTTCTATCGCCCTTGATTCCAGACACCTGAGAAAACCATGAAAACCTTTTCGCCCTCACTAGCTACCTTGGCCGTGCGCGCGACGCTGTTCGCGGCGCTGGCCGGCACCGGCACGTCCGCCCTGGCGCAGGATGCCGACGCCGCCGTCGGCGCCGCGAGCACCCTCGCCGAACCCGCGGACGACACGCTCGCAGTCGTCACCGTCACCGCGCGCCGCCGCGAGGAAGACGTGCAGGACGTGCCGATCCCGATCGCCGCGCTCGACGGCCAGTCGCTCGAGCGCGCCGGCCAGTTCCGGCTCGAGGACCTGAACCAGCGACTGCCGAGCACGAACGTGCTGATCACGAACCCGCGGCAGATGAGCTTCGCGGTGCGCGGACTCGGCAACAACGTCGCGAACGACGCGCTGGAGTCCAGCGTCGGCACGTATCTCGACAACGTCTATCTCGGCCGCCCCGGCATGGCGAACTTCGATCTGATCGACCTCGACCAGATCGCGCTGCTGCGCGGCCCGCAGGGCACGTTGTTCGGCAAGAACACGACCGCCGGCGTGCTGAACATCCAGACGCGCGCGCCGAGTTTCGACCCGTCCGCCGCGTTCGAGACCACCGGCGGCAACGACGGCTACTGGCAGGTGCGCGGCGCCGTCACGGGACCGCTGTCCGAGCATCTCGCCGGGCGTCTCTCCGCGTCGAAGACCTATCGCGACGGCTACATCGAGCAGCCGCTGCGCGACAACGAGCTCAACGAATCCAACCGCACCGGTGTGCGCGGCCAGCTCGCCTGGAACCCGAGCGAAGCGCTGAACGTCCGCTTCATCGCCGACTGGAACAAGGACGAGTCCGACTGCTGCGCCGGCGTCATCAAGTCCCTGGGCGCCAACGATGGCGCCACCTACCTGGCGCGCGTCGCGGCGACCGGGGCCATCTACCAGTTCGATCCCGACTACCGCACGGTGTGGACGAACGGCTGGCAACACATGAGCGTCGACCAGGGCGGCGCCTCCGTCGAGGCGAACTGGAAGCTCGACAGCGGCACCTTGACGTCGATCAGCGCGTACCGCTACTGGGACTTCAAGCCGTACAACGACGCCGACGGCGTCTCGCTGAACGCGATCGTCAACGCCGCACAGCAGGTCAACGACGAACAGGTCAGCCAGGAGATCCGCTGGGCGTCGCCGACCGAAGGCGCGGTCGAATACGTCGCGGGCTTCTACGGCTTCTACCAGGCGCAGGACAACAAGCTGTTCACGCAGTACGGCCCGGACGCCGGCATCTGGTTCAGCCGGCCGCAGTTCGTCAACGGCTACACGCAGACCAACCAGGACCTGCACACGCGCAGCTGGTCGCTGTTCGGGCAGGCCACGTGGAAGGCGACCGATGCGTTCAGCCTGACGGCGGGCGTGCGCGGCACGCGCGAGCGCAAGAACACGGTGGTGGACAGATTGGCGCCGACCGGGCCGAATCCGGGCATCGCCGCGTTGCTGCCGGCTTACTACTCGGGCGATCTCGAGATCGAGGACACGAACGTGTCCGGCCTGCTGAGCGCCGCGTACAAACTGACCGACGACGTGTTGTTGTACGGCTCGGTGTCGCGCGGCGTGAAGTCGGGCGGCGTGAATCCGTCCGTGCCGCCGACCGTGGCCGGCGGCCTGCCCGCGAGCGAAACGTTGTTCATCGAGCCGGAGATCGCGCTCGACTACGAGCTCGGCGTGAAGACGGAGCTGTTCGAGCGCCGGCTGCAGCTGAACGCGAACCTGTTCTGGACCGACGTGGACGACTACCAGGCCGCGCGGCTCGGCAACTTCACGGGCACCGGCATCTCCACGCAGATCCTCGGCAACATCGGTTCCGTGCGCACGCGTGGCGTCGAGCTCGAGATCGCGTCGGTGCCGGTCGAAGGCCTGACGGTGCAGCTGACGGCGTCGTACAACGACGCGAAGTACACGGATTACAAGAACGGCCCGTGCGCCGCGGAGAAACCCGCCGCCCTGTCCTGCGACCTGACCGGCGAGCGCGTGTACCTGACGCCCGAATACGTCGTGAATCCGAACGTGAACTTCGAGCGCAAGTTCGAGCGGCTGACGGTGTTCACGAACGTCGGCTACTCGTGGCGCTCCAACTTCTACGGCTCGGCGGACAGCTCGGAGCTCGCGAAGGTCGACGGCTACGGCCTGCTGAACGCGCGCATCGGCGTCGGCGGCGATCTGCGCGACACGCACTGGTCGGCGTCGCTGTGGGCCAACAACGCGCTCGACGACATCTACTTCCAGTCGTTGAGCCGCGGCAGCTACGGGGAATACGCGGGCACGCGCGGCCTGCCGCGCACGTACGGATTGACGTTGCGCGTCGACTTCTGAGGATGGTGGGGCGGGCGCCAGGGATGGCGCCCGTTTTCTCGTCCAGCTAGGTGCCGGCTGCGGGCCGCGTCAGCCAGCGGCCGAACCCGTGGTCGATCAGCCAGATCGCGGCGACCGACATCCCGAGCAGCGGCATCACGATGCAGCAGGCGACGGCGATGCCCACGACCGCGCGCGGAAACCGCAGCTCGCATTTCGGCGGCGCGGACAGCCCGCCCTGCGGACGCCGCCGATACCAGCCGATGGATCCCGTGACGACCAGCCACACCAGCGCCGCGGCGACGACCGTGTTGAACACCTGGTTGATGCGCCCGAAGAAGTGGCCCTCGTGCAGGTCGACACCCAGCGCGACGATCTTCGCGAGCATGGGGTAGTCGGTCCAGGTGACCTTGATGCGCACCGCACCGCTCCGGCCATCGAGCTGTAGATAGACCTCGTCGCGCGAGCGCGGGTGGTCGTCGCGCAGCGCGACCACGTCATTGCCCGGCGATGGCCGCAGTTCGAGCGTGCCGCGGGCGCCGGCGGCTCGCGCGCGGTCGACGATCTCGTCGAGCGTGAGCGCCTTCGGTATCGCTGCGGGCACGTCGTGCCCGCCATGCGCTTCGTGCCCCGCGTGACCGTGCCCCGCCTGCGCGCCGCCGCCACTGGCGAAGAAAAACCCGATCGGCGATTCCTGGTGCGCCGCCGTCTCGATCGGCCCGAGCACGTTGCGCCCCCAGAACGTCGTCCACGGCAGCGCGGTGAACAGGAACGCGAGGAACACCAGCGAGAACCACGCGCCGACGGTGGCGTGCAGGTCGCGCCAGAACACGCGCGATCCCTGGCGCAGCCGCGGGTACAACACACCGGCGACGCCGGCGGCATTCCGCGGCCACCACAGGTACAGGCCGGTCAGCATCATGACGATGGCCCAGCAGGCACCGAGCTCGAGTAGATAGCTGCCCCAGGGCTGCACGGGCCAGCCACCGTGGAGGCCGCGCGTCACTCCGCGCAGCCAGTGCGTCGCCTCGACCTGCCCGAGATAGGCGCCGTCGTGCGGATTCACGAAGGCGGGATACGCCAGGCCGTTCGCCGCGGTGAAGAAGAACGCGGTCGATCGCGCCGGATCGTCGCTGATCTCGATGGACTGCAGCGATTCCCGCGGCTGGTGCTTCAGCACGGATGCCAGCTGCGCATCGAGGCTCACGCTTCCGGCGCGCGGCTCGACGCTGACCTGCCCCGGATACAGCCACGCGCCCAGCTCCTCGTGCCACAGGTACAACACGCCCGTGACCGACTGCCACAACACGAAGGGGATCACGATCAGCGCGGCGAAGAAGTGCCAGCGCCAGGCGCGTGCGTACAGTCGCGGCGCTCCGCTCACAGCTTCAGGCGCACGCCCGCGTACGCGGAACGCGGCGCGCCGGGATACAGCACGCGCGCGTCGGCGCCGGCCTGGTTCAGCACGTTGACGGCGGAGATGTATTCCACATCGGTCAGATTCCGCAGCTCGGCGAAAGATTCCCAGCGCGCCGACGAATAAGCGGCGCGCAGGCCGAACAACGTGTGGGAGCCGACCTCGTAGGTGTTGGCGAAGTCGGCGTAGCGGCGGCCGACGAGATCGAGCGTGGGGCCCGCCTGGAACGCGCCGCGCCGGTACATCACCTCGGCGCGCGCGACGTGACGCGGCGCCGCCGGCAGATCGTTGTTGCCGTACGCCGGATCCGAGTCGAACGAGAACTCGTTGACCGTCAAGCTCAGCAGCGGCTCGAGTCGGCCCGCGCCAACGGCGAAGCTGCCGGCAACCAGCGCCTCGACGCCCGCATGCGTCGTGCGGCCGATGTTCGTCGACAGGCTGTTGCCCGGCGCCAGCGGGTCGTCGATCGAGAGGATCTCGCCGCGCAGCCGGGCGTAGTAGATGGTCGCATCCCAGCGCCAGCGTGCACCGCCCGCCTCCGCCTCGCCGCGCACCCCGGTCTCCAGCACCTCGCCGCGCATCGCGTCGAGCGTGGCGTCGTCGCCGCGTACGTCGTCCTCGAGCTCCATGTTCGTCGGCGCCTCGTGGACGCGGCTCAGGTTCGCGAACCACTGGCCGTGCTCGCCAAGCTGGCGGATCGCACCGAGGCGCGGATTTAGCGACGAATAATCGCCGCGCGGATGGCGCGTCGCACCTGTGGCGGCATTCACCGTGCGCACGTCGCGGCTGCCGTCCACCCACTGGCCGCCGTAGACGAGCGTCCAGCGCGGCGCCAGTTGCCAGCGGTCGAGCGCGAACAGCTCGAGGCTGGTTGCCGCGTCGTCGACGTATTCGGTAAGGCCGTTCCGCTGGCCATGCAGGTTGCGATAGTTGCCGCCGGACACCGCGCCGTCGCCGGCGTTGGCGCCGATGAGGACGTCGTGCGCGCCGGCAGCCGCGTGATATCGCAGGCTGGCGCCCGTGTCGCGATGATCGGTATCGATCAGCAGGCTGAACACCTCGACCGGCGCGGCGGGTCCGGGCCCGTCGAAGTCGACGAGGATGCGCTCGACGATCGGGTGGTACAGCGACTGCCGCTCGTACGACAACCCGACGTCGAGCGAGCTCGCCGCGTCGATGTTCCAGGTGGTCTTCACGGCGACGCGCCGCGTGTCGACGCGTTTGCCGTAGTTGGCGTCGGCCGCCGCGGGCGCCTGCTGGTCCGGATCGGCCGCGGCCTCGGCGCGCGTCAACGCGCCGGGTAGTTTGGCGTCCATGTCGAGCGCGGTGACGAACACGCGCGACGACAGCGAATCGGACCACTTCCAGCCGGCGTTCGCGAACACGCCGCGCGTACGTTGCGAGCTGTGCTCGCGGTACCCGTCCCAGTCGCGCGCCTCGACCGTGGCCAATGCGTCGAACGACTCCGTCGCCACGCCGCCGCTGACCTGCCCGTTCAGCTGCCCGTGGCTGCCGCCGGACACGAACAAGGTCAGCGGATCGGTGTCGCGCGCGGTCGGCGACGTGAAGTCGATGGCGCCGCCCAGCGTGCTCGCGCCGTACGCGAGGCCGTTGGCGCCGTGCGCCACGGTCGCATAACGAGCGCTCAGCGGGTCGAGCACGCGGTTGTGGCTGTTGCCGTCGGCCGTGGTGATCGGCAGGCCGTCCTGCAGCAGCTTGATGCCGTTCTTGTCATAGTTGGTCGAGTCGAGATTCGAGCCGCGGCTCGAATAGAACAGTTCGTCGGAGCCGCTGAAGCTCTCGGTGAAGATGCCAGGCACGTAACGCAGCACGTCGGCGAGATTGGTGACGCCGCGTTCGTACAGGGCTTCACCATCCACCGTCGTGACGTTGCCCGGCGTCAGCGCGCGTTCGGCCTCGATATCGGCGGCGCGCCGCTGCGCGGAGACGATGACGGTCTCGGATGGCGACTGGTCCGCGTCCTGCGCGACACACAGGACCGGGAGCAACATGAACGCGCCGGCGCAGGCGCGTGGCGCCGGGCGGAGAAAAGGGGATGGCATCGATGATTCCCGCAAGGAGCGGGAATTCTAGGGATCACGCGCGCCGCGACGGATGCGTCATTTTGCCGCAGGCGCGAGGTCCCGCTCCGTGCACGCGCCGACCCACTCGCGAAGCGAGCCGTCGTCGTTGCGGATCGGCGTCGCGCGGATCACGCAGGCGCGGTATTCGCGGGCCCGCGCGTTCCACAGGCGCGCGGGATATTCGTAGGCGTGCGCTTCGAAACACGCGGCGCCCCAGAATGCCTGCACCGCGGCGCGGTCCTCGGGATGGATCGCGTTGAACCAGCCGTGGCCCGCGTGCGCGTCCCACGATTGTCCCGTGTAGTTCTCCCAGGCCGGCTGCAGCACCGCGAACGCGCCGTCGCCGCGCGCCTGCCAGGGCACGTCGGTCAGCAGCTGGTTCAGCGCGCGCAGCCGCTCTTCGCTACGGCGGGATTCCTCGTCGCGGTTCTTGCGCTCGATCAGGTCGGCGGCCAGGCGCGCCAGGATGTCGATGAGCCGCAGGTCACGATCGCTGGGCTGGTGCGGCGTCTTCCAGTGCGTGCTGATCATGCCGACGAGCTCGCCGCCGCGCGAGATCAGCGGCGTGGTCTGCGCGGCGCGGATGCCGGCCTGCAGCAGTTGTGCGCGGTCGGCGGTGCCGGCCATGAACGATTCGTTCTCGACGTCGGCGGCGATGACGCGCTTGCGGCTGCGGATGGCGACACCGCAGGTGCAGGAAGAATCCGCGCGCACCCAGGAGAAGAACCGCGCCGCTTCTTCCGTCAGGCCGCGGTGGCCGAGCAGCTTCAGCTCGCCGCGCGCGCCGAGGTACGGGAAGAACTGCTGCATCGTCGCGATGTCGGAACGCATGATGTTCCGCGCGGCGGCGATCAGCTTGTCGTAGAAGCCCTCGATGTCCGCCTCGTGCGCCATCTCGATGCTGAGCTGCTGCAGCATGCGCGTGGCCTCGAGCTCGTCGGCGAGCTGCGATTCGCGCTGCCGCAGGCGCTGGTCCGTCCGGTACCGCCGCAGCGAGAACGCGAGCTGCCGCGCGATGACCAAGCTCACCGCGAGATCGTCCTTCGTGAACGCGTACGGCTCGCGGAAGTACGCCATGAACTTGCCGATCAGCGTGCCCTCGATGACCAGCGGGATGAACGCGATGGCGCGGATGTCCTCGCCGAGCACCACGGACTTCAGCGGCTCGTGCAGGTCCGAGTGTTCGACGTCGGGGATCGTGATCGGTGCGGCGGCGCGTTCGCCCTTCGACCATGGCGAATGGCCCGTGACCGCGTCCTGGTAGCCGGCCGACAGGCCGTGCGTCGCGACGAAGCGCATGACGCCGGCGTCGTCGAACAGCAGGATCGCCGAGCGTTCGCAGGCCAGCGCGGCTTCGATGGAATACATCGCCGCGAGATGGATCTCGTCGAGCGACTCGGCGGCGTGCAGCTGCTCGCTGAGTAGATAGAGCGCATCGCGCTGGCGGTTCGCCGCCGCGAGCTCGCTGAGTGGAATCGCCGTCCGACGTTCGCGGGACGAATTGCCCGCGTCGAGCATCGTCACCTTGGCATGCTGGCTCATCGACATCGCTCCCGAACCACGACCCCTCGCGGGCAGTGTAGTCCGATTCCGGCGCGGGCAACGTCAGTTCTCCGACGACCCGGGGTAGGAGTCGTCCGGCGCTCAGCCCGGTAGTTCGGCGACGAACACCACGTGCGGCGCAACAAATTCGTAGCGCAGCTCGCCGCCGTGCTGGCTGACGATCTCCCGCGCTATGTGCAATCCGAGGCCCAAGCCGGTCGGATTCCGCTCGTTCCGCACCCCGCCCTGCTTGAATGCCGTGAACATCCGCGCCGCGACGGCGGGGTCGATGGCGTCGCCGACGTTCAGCACCCGGACGTGCGTGCGCCCGCCGACCGCCTCGACCTGCACCACGATCGGCTGGCCGGCCTTGCCGTGATGCCGGGCGTTGCTGACCAGGTTGCTGACGACCTGCCCGAGCCGCACGCGATCGCCGACGACCTCGTGGCTCGCCGGCCCCTCGAACTGCACGACCACGCCCGGGTGCGCCACGCGCGATTCGTCGATGAGGTCGCCGATCGCGCGCACCAGGTCGAACTTGTCCTTGCTCAGGCCGAGGCCCGCGCCCGACTCGATGCGGCTCATGTCGAGCACCAGGCCTATCAACCTCTGCATGCGGTGACTCGACGCCTGGATGCGCTTCGTCATGCCCTGCGGGCTGTGGCCGCGCTCCATGACCGCCGCGGCCATCGTGATCGACTGCAGCGGATCGCGCAGGTCGTGACCCAACATCGCCAGCAGCTGCATGCGCGCGCGTTCCATCTCGGCGTGACGCGAGCTGACGATGCGCTGCATCTCGGCCAGCAGCTGGCGGGCGATCAGCAGCGTCGTCTCGTTCCACGGCTCGGACGTGCCGCGCACGATCTCGCGCCACTCCTCGAACGAGCCGCGCGGCGTGAGGCGCGGACCCAGCGGGCCGGCCTTCACTTCCTTCTCGGGCTTGCCGCCCCAGCGCACGGTCTCGATCTGCTCGCGGCGCAACGCGATCAGGTAGCCGCTGGTCGCCGGATCGAAACGCAGCGCCAGCAGGCCGACCCAGGGACCGAGCGCAGGCCGCGTGGCCTCGGGCCATTCGTCGAGCGACGTGCGTTGCGTCAACGCATGCGCATCCGGCGCCAGCGATTCGAGGATCGCGGCGGCGGTCGAATCGCCGATGCCGTCGAAGTCGACGATCTTGCCGAACTGCGTCGCGATCAACGCGTGCGCATCGAGCGAGCTGCGCAGCTCGACGGCGTGCAGCTGGATGGCGCGCAGCGCGTCTTCCTCCTCGACCAGCGATTCGACCAGCCCGGTGCGCACGCTCGCGGCGCGTTCCGCGGCCGCGGCGCGCGCCTTCGCTTCCAGCGCGCTGATGCTCGCGGCCAGCACCTGCGCGAGCACGTCGCAGGCCATGCGGATCGACACGGACACCGGATGGCGCGACATGTGGTGACACGCGAGCATGCCCCACAGTTTTCCGTTGATGACGATCGAGATGCTCATGGACGCGCCGACGCCCATGTTCTGCAGGTATTCGATGTGGATCGGCGAGACGCTGCGCAACACGCCGTGGCTCATGTCGAGCGGTTCGTTCGTCCAGCCCGCGAGCGGCACCGGCGTGTAGCTCACGTCGCTGATCAGGCGCAGCGTGTTGAGGATGTAGAGACGGCGCGCCTGCGCGGGGATGTCGGACGCGGGATAACGGCGGCCGAGATACGGCGGCAGTTGCGCGTCGCGCGCTTCGGCGACGACGTCGCCGCTGTCGTCGTGGCGGAAGCGATAGGCCATGACGCGATCGAAGCCGGTCAGCGCGCGCACCTCTTCGGCCGCGCGTTCGAGCAGCTCGCCGATCGAACGCTGGCGCTTCAGCCGGTCGATGGCGCGATGCGCCTTCAGCGCGAACGCCGCGACCTCGGACGTCTCCTGGTAACGCCACACCCATTCGGCGATGACGCGGTTCGCATGCGCGTGCACGACGAAATCCGCCTGCCGGTCGCCGAGCGTGGTTTCGATCATCGCGGGCCCGACGTCGCCCTGCGCCATGTCCGCGAGCGTCTGCGCCAGCGCGGCGCGCACGTCGGCGGCCAGCGGCAACGTCGCGAGCGTCGTGCCCGGCTGCGGATCGAGGCCGAGGAATTCGCGGACGTTCGTGCTCCACGAGGTCAACGTGCCGGCCTGGTCGAAGGCCAGTAGCACGCCGTCCGGCTGGATCGCGCCGGGCACGTGGATCGGTTCGAGCGCGCAATTTTCGAGCGTGACACGCAGTTCGGCGGCGGAAGGATCGTTAGGCACTCGCATCCCGGCAGGAACAAAGTTGCGCGGGATTCTCGCATGGCGCCGTGACGAATCGCAGGCCGTGCGACCCTTTCGCGTGTCCGCGCATCCTTGAAAACCCGATCTTGTAGGAGAAGTTCGTGTCGTTGATCCGGCGAATCTGTCTTGTGCTGATGCTCGGCGTCGTGCTGCCTGCCGTCGCCGGCGAAACCGCGGCGGAGCGCGTCGACGCGGAGCTCGACCGCCGTGCCGCCGACGGCCGGTTCTCCGGCGCCGTCCTCGTGGCGAAGGATGGCGACGTGATCTTCTCCGCGGCGCGCGGCCTCGCCGACCTCGAGCGCAAGGTGCCGAACTCGCTCGACACGAAATTCCGCTTCGGCTCGCTCGGCAAGATGTTCACGGCCGTGGCGATCGCGCAGCTCGAGCAGGCGGGCAAGGTGTCGTTCGACGCGCCGCTGGGCACGTATCTGCGCGACTATCCGGATCCGGCCACCGCGAAGGTCACGCTGCACCAGTTGCTGACGCACACCGGCGGCACGGGCGACGTGTTCGGCCCCGAGTTCCGCTCGACGCGGCTGGCGCTGAAGACGCTGCGCGACTACGTGGACCTGTACGGCGCGCGGCCGCCCGAGTTCCCGCCGGGCAGCGAGCACCGGTACAGCAACTACGGCTTCATCTTGTTAGGCCGCGTCATCGAGGTGGTCAGCGGGCAGGCCTACGACGCGTACGTGCGCGATCACGTGTTCCTGCCCGCGGGCATGACGTCGACCGGCAACGAACCCGAGACGGCGCACGTCGCGGGACTGGCGTTGCCGTATCTCGGCGAACCGGATGCGCCGCGCTCCGCGGTGGACACGCTGCCGTTCCGCGGCACGTCCGCGGGCGGCGGTTACACCACCGTGGGCGACCTCTCGAAATTCGCGCAGGCTCTGCTCGGCGGCAAACTCCTCGATGCCCGGCACACCGAACTACTCACCGCCGGCAAGGTCGACACGCCGATGCCGGGACTGCGCTACGGCTACGGCTTCGAAGACATGCACCTGCGCAACGGGCTGCACCGCATCGGCCACGGCGGCGGCGCGCCCGGCATGAACGCCGCGTTCTCGATCTTCCCGGAAACCGGCCACGTGTCGATCGTACTCTCGAACCGCGATCCACCCTCGGCGATGGAGATCGAACGGTTGCTGGTCGACACATTCCTCGTTTCTCGTTGACAGCACGCCGTCGAGGCCACACCCTAGCGCCCGTCCGTGGTGCCTGCCGTTGCGGCGGGCTTAATAGGGAATCCGGTGGTGGCGAAAGCCCATTCCGGAACTGCCCCGCAGCGGTAATCGGGAACGACCGGCGCACACGCACTGGATGGACGACATCCGGGAAGCGCGCCCAGTAGATCGCGTCACTCACGTCACGCCCGCCCGAGAGTCCGAAGACCTGCCTCGACCTGCACGCCGAATGGCGTGTCGACCGGCGCGAGCCCTCGTGGGATGGGGCAGGCGGATTCGATGCGGCCCCGTCCGGGGCGCGCTTCTTTCCGTTTTCCTTCCTCACACGGTGACTCGTTTCTGCTCGCGGGAGCGGAGAGCCACCGTGTTTCGAGGCAGGCCGGGAGGCTCACTGCCTGGCCGCGCGTGGACGTCTCCCGTGGGCGCGTTTCGACAGGAGAAAAACGTGTCCGTACTCGCCACCAACCTCGGCTTCCCGCGCATCGGCTTGCAGCGCGAGCTCAAGAAGGCCCTGGAAGGTTTCTGGAAAGGTCAAACTACCCGCGAGCAATTGCTGACTACCGGCGCGGAGCTGCGCGCGCGGCACTGGAAGCTGCAACAGGCCGCGGGCCTCGACCACATCCCGTCGAACGACTTCTCGTTCTACGACCACGTGCTCGATCTGTCCTGCCTGCTCGGCAACGTGCCGAAACGCTACGGCTGGAACGGCGGGCCCATCGATCTCGACACGTATTTCGCGATGGCGCGCGGCCGCCAGGTCGCGGGCACCGACGTGACGGCGATGGAGATGTCGAAGTGGTTCGACACCAACTACCACTATCTCGTGCCCGAGTTCGAGGCGAACCCGCAGTTCCGGCTCTCGTCGACGAAGATCTTCGACGAGTACCGCGAAGCGAAGACGCTGGGCATCGAGACGCGGCCGGTGCTCGTCGGGCCGCTGACGTACGCGCGCATCGGCAAGCAGCGCGAAGACACGGACTGGTGTCGCAGCACGCTGCTGCCAAAGCTCGCGCCGGTCTACGTCGAGGTGCTGCAGAAGCTGCACGCCGAGGGAGCGACCTGGGTGCAGATCGACGAGCCGGCACTGGCGCTCGATCTCGAGCCGCGGTATCGCGACGCCTGCCTCGCGGCGTACCGGCAGATCGCCGCGGCCGTGCCCGGCATCCGGGTGTTGCTGACCACCTACTTCGACAGCCTGCGCGACAATGCCGCGCTCGTGTATTCGCTGCCGGTGGCCGGCATCCACATCGATCTGTGCCGCGGCAACGGCCAGGCGAACACGGCGGCCAACGACGCCGACAGCCTGATCACCGAGGCGCTGACCAACATCGGCGGCCGCGTGTTGTCGCTGGGGCTCGTCGACGGCCGCAACGTCTGGAAGAACGATCTGCGCATCTCGCTGGCGCGCATCTCGCGCGCGGTCGAGAAGCTGGGTGCGGAACGCGTGTTCGTCGCGCCGGGTTGTTCGCTGCTGCACTCGCCGATCGACGTGCGCGCCGAGGAGAAGCTGGCGCCGCAGGTGCGCCACTGGCTGGCGTTCGCGACGCAGAAGGTCGACGAGATCGTGCTGCTGGCGCGCGGCGCACGCGCCGGCGCGCACGCCGTGCAGTGGGAGCTGCGCGCCAGCGACCGGGTGCGCGACGAACGCCGCAACTCGCCGCTGATCAACGACTACGCGGTGCAGCGCCGCCTGTCCGCGATCGACGCGACGATGACGCGCCGCCACTCGGACTTCGCCGCGCGCAACGCGCTGCAGCGCCCGCTGTTCAAACTACCCGATTTCCCGACGACGACCATCGGCTCGTTCCCGCAGACCGAGGCGATCCGCAAGGCGCGCGCCGGCTTCAAGGCGGGCACGCTGGACGACGCGGGTTACCGGCGAGCGATGCAGGACGAAATCCGCGTCGCGATCGACCGCCAGGAACGCATCGGCCTCGACGTGCTGGTGCACGGCGAGCCCGAGCGCAATGACATGGTCGAGTACTTCGGCGAGCAGCTGAAAGGTTTCGCGTTCACGCACAACGGCTGGGTGCAGTCGTACGGCTCGCGCTGCGTGAAACCGCCGATCATCTTCGGCGACGTGTCGCGGCCGAAGCCGATGACCGTGGAGTGGGCGAAGTACGCGCAGAGCCTCACCGGCAAGATCGTCAAGGGCATGCTGACCGGGCCGATCACGATCCTGCAGTGGTCGTTCGTGCGCGACGACCAGCCGCGCTGGGTGACGTCGCGGCAGATCGCGCTGGCGATCCGCGACGAGGTCGCCGACCTCGAGCGCGCCGGCATCCGCATGATCCAGATCGACGAGGCCGCGCTGCGCGAAGGCCTGCCGTTGCGCCGCGCGGACTGGAAGGCCTATCTCGACAACGCCGTCGAGGACTTCCGTCTCGCGTCGTGCACGGTCGAGGACCGCACGCAGATCCACACGCACATGTGTTATTCGGAGTTCAACGACATCATGGCGGCGATCGCCGCGATGGACGCCGACGTGATCTCGATCGAGACCTCGCGTTCGCAGATGGAGCTGCTGAACGCGTTCGTCGACTTCCGGTATCCGAACGAGATCGGGCCCGGCGTCTACGACATCCACTCGCCGCGCGTGCCGTCGGTCGACGAGATGACCTATCTATTGAAGAAGGCGGGCCGCGTGATCCCGGCGAAGCAGTTGTGGGTGAACCCGGACTGCGGGCTGAAGACGCGCGGCTGGCCGGAGGTGGAGCTGGCGCTGACCAACATGGTGGCGGCGGCGAAATCGATCCGGCAGTCGGCCGGCTGACGCGGCGTCACCGGACTCGCGAATCGCCGGGCGATGGTCTTCGGCAGGAGGCCACCGCCCGGCGAGACCACGGGTGGTTCCTATCTCTTTGGGATGAGGGCGCGGCGCCCCGAGGGGCGTTGTTGCGAGTCGGGACCGTCTCCATAGTGGTGTGCAAGGAGACCACCATGAAACGCCCCGAAGACACCCCGACCTCCGTCCACGACTACGGTGCGGCGCTCGAGAGCGCCGTGTCCTGGCTGGGGGATCGTTATCTGCTCGCTACCCCGCAGCCGCGGCGCAATGACATCCGGCCGATCTACCTGCTCGAAGCGAAGCAGCCGCCCGCGCGCCGGCCGGCGCGCCGGGTCTCGCACTAACTGACGAGCGTGCCGGCGCCGGCGGTTTCGCCGGTGCCCGGCGCAACCCCGGAGGCGACCTTGTCGCCCTGCGCTTCCGCCTTCAGTCCGTCGCGCGCCGACTCCAGCGCCTCCGCGAGACGGTTCAGGCGCGCGACCGAGCCGGGCTTCGGCGGCGTCACGCGCGACATGGACTTCGCGAAATCGCCGAGACGCTTCGCGACATTCGCCTCGTCGTCCGGCGACAGGCTGACCGCCTGGTGCATGTTGGTCAGGTGAACCAGCATCCGGTTCAGCGTCCCGGCATCGCCCTTGTTGTCGCCGGCGAAATCCTCGACCAGGATTTCGCGGAGGAGCGCCTCGGCATGTTCGAGGCGGGAGCGGGAGACCGACGTTTGTGAGTTCATGCGGCACATGCTCGCAGGGTTCTGCGGGCTCGTCGTGCGGCTGACGCCGTCGCTTCGGGGTGATGATGGCCTACAAGTTGCAGCGCCCGCCCGGCGGCGGCGCATGACCTCAAGCCGTGCGAGGGTTCGTCGATGACATTGCTCGCCACCGTGGTCGCCACCTCGCGGCAGGTCGCCGAGACCCGCGCGCGCTCCGCGAAGATCCGCTTGTTAGCCGACTGCCTGCGCCTGCTCGGGCCCGACGAGCTCGACGTCGCGGTCACGTGGCTGTCCGGCGAGATCCGCCAGGGCAGGATCGGCATCGGACCATCCGCCCTGCGCGCGAACGTCGTCGAAGCGGCGCACGTGCCGACGCTGCAGCTCGGCGAAGTCGAGACGATGCTCGAGGAACTGGCGGCGATCCGCGGCGGCGGTTCCACGGCGCGCCGCGCCGCGGCGTTGCAGGCCTTGTTCGGCCGCGCCACGCGCGACGAGCAGCAGTTCCTGCTGCGGCTGCTGGTCGGGGAGTTGCGCCAGGGCGCGCTGGCCGGCGTGATGATCGAAGCGATCGCCGCGATCACCGACGTGCCGCTGGCCGATGTGCGGCGCGCCGCGATGTTCGAGAGCCGGCTCGGCACGATCGCGCGCATGGGCCGCGAGTTCGGCGCCGCGGGGCTGCAGAAATTCCAGCTCGAGGTGATGTCGCCGATCGCACCGATGCTGGCGCAGGTGGCCGGCGACGTCGACGAGGCGCTCGAAGCGCTGGCGGGCGACGTCGCCTTCGAGTGGAAGATGGACGGCGCACGCATCCAGGTGCACAAGCGCGGCGCCGAGGTGCGCATCTTCACGCGCGGGCTCAACGACGTGACCGACGCGATCCCGGAGATCGCGGCGGCGGCGCGTACGCTGCCGGCGGAGCAGCTCGTGCTCGATGGCGAAGCGATCGCGTTCACGGCGGCGGGCCGGCCGCATGCCTTCCAGACGACGATGCGCCGCTTCGGCCGCAGGCTCGACGTCGAGGCGCTGCGCGCCGAGCTGCCGATGCGGGCTTACTACTTCGATTGCCTGCGGCGCGACGACGTGAGCTACGCGGAGAAACCGGCGCGCGAGCGGTTCGCGGCGCTCGCCGAGGTCGTGCCACCGGACCAGGTGATCCCGCGGCTCGTCACGCGCTCGGGCAAGGACGCCGCCGCGTTCTACGACGCCGCGATTTCCGCCGGCCACGAAGGCCTGATGGCGAAGTCGCTGGATTCGCCGTACGAAGCCGGCAATCGCGGCGCGAGCTGGCTGAAGATCAAGCGCGCGCACACGCTCGACCTGGTGGTGCTGGCCGCCGAGTGGGGCCATGGCCGCCGCACCGGCCAACTGTCGAACCTGCATCTCGGCGCGCGCGATCCGCTTAGCGGCGATTACGTGATGCTCGGCAAGACGTTCAAGGGACTGACCGACGAGATGCTGCAATGGCAGACGCGCGAGTTCCTGGCACGCGAGGATCATCGCGATGAATGGACCGTGTACCTGCGGCCGGAGATCGTCGTCGAAATCGCGTTCAGCGATCTGCAGGCGAGCCCGCGATATCCGGGCGGCCTCGCGTTGCGGCTGGCGCGCGTGAAACGGCATCGGCCGGACAAGAGCGTCGCGGATGCGGACACGATGGAGACGGTGCGGCGGATTTTTGCGGCGCAGTCGGGGACCGAAGAGCGCGACGACGCCTAGCCGCGGCGCATGGCGGAACCGGCCGACACCGGCTCACGCCCGCGGGTGATGGCCGCGCCGCGGCACGGCTCGCAAGCTCGCGCGGTATCCACAGGAGATCCGCATGAGCATCTTCACCCGCATCAAGGACGCCATCTTCGGTCACGCGCCCGCCGCGAACGCACCGGCCCCGCAAACCTCCGCCACGCGCACGCCCGTGCATCCGGCCACGCCCGCGGGCGCAGCGCCGGGCATTCCGGCGTCACCTGCCGACGCGAGATGGGACCGGCCCGTCGACGTCGAACAGATCCTGAGCGATCGCGCGGCGACGACGCCGCAGAAATTGAACTGGCGCTCGTCGATCGTCGACCTGATGAAGCTGCTCGACATCGATTCGAGCCTGGAGAATCGCAAGTTGCTGGCGCGCGAGCTCGGCTATACCGGCGACACGGCGGATTCGGCCAGCATGAACATCTGGCTGCACAAGCGCGTCATGCAGGAGCTCGAGAAGAACGGCGGCAAGGTGCCGGCGTCGCTGGTTGCCTGACACGGACGATTGATCGGCGGGCGTGTAGTCAGGTTCAAGGATCTTTCGGGACCGCCAGTAGTGCGGGCGTCGCCGACTCGCGGCCGAGATACCAGATGATCACGATCTTCCCGTCGTGCACCTGGTACATCGTCATTTCGTTCGCGTCGTAGCCCTCGGCCGCGTTCGTGACGTGATCGCGCGTGACGACGATCTCGCCGAGCGTGGTCAGGCTGACGATCTCGACGTGCACGCGAGATGACTTCGCGAACAGCGGCGCGTACTTCTGCCGCACGGTCTCCAGGCCCGACGTCGTCAGCTTGAACCCCGACGTCGACGCATCGAGGGCGAACTTCTGGATCCCCGCATCCTGCAGCTCGAAGAACGCGGCGGGGTCGTTGGCATTCCACGTGGCCGCGTAGGCGCGCACGACCTGTTCGGGCGTGCGCGATTCGTCGGCGCTGGTCAACCGGGCGATGAGCAGCGTGGCGGCGAGAAAGACGAGTCGCGAGGTGTTCATGTGCCTTGAACGCGCCCGCCAGCCGTTCGTTGACGATCGCCGCGGCTCATCCATACTCCGCAGCGTTTTCAACTGGAGACACACGATGACGCGACCGCTCGCCCTTCTCTCGTTGCTGCTGGCCGTCGCCGCGCCTCTGCACGCGCAGCAGCCGCACCTGTTCGACGTGCACGTCCACCTGCACGACGGCGAAAAGTCGCTGGCCGAATACCTCGCGAAGAACGCGGCCGACAAGGTCACGCTCGACGGCGCCGGCATCATGTGGTTTGGCGGCGGGAACCAGGCGCTGGCGGGAAACCCGGCGGCGATCCGCGCCGGCAACGATTCGATCCTCGCGATCGCGGCGAAGAATCCGTCACTGATGCCGATCGCCACGGTCCATCCCTACGACGGCGACGCCGCGTTGACCGAGCTGACTCGCGTCGCTGCGCTCGGCATCAAGGTGCTGAAGATCCATCCGCACACCCAGAAGTTCGACGCCGCGGATCCGCGCGTGCTGACTCTGGTGCGCCGCGCCGGCGCTCTGAACGTCATCGTGCTGATGGACAACGCCGGCATCGTGCCCGACGACTGCGAGAAGCTGTTCAACCTCGCGCTCGACGCGCCGAAGACGACATTCATCTTCGCGCACCTCGGCGGCTTCAATTTCCGGTTCTGGAACATCCTCGCGGCGGCGCGCACCGCCGAGAACCTGTTCGCCAACAACGTGTACTTCGACATCTCGGCGATGGCGTCGATGATCGGCGGCTCGCCGCTCGCGACGGAGTACGTCTGGACCCTCCGCAACGTCGGCATCGATCACGTGTTGTTCGGCTCCGACTACCCGCAGTTCTCGGTGAAGCAGAACCTGGACGGGCTCGACAAGCTGGATCTCACGGACCAGGAGAAGGCGGCGATCCGCTACGAGAACGCGCGCAGGTTGTTCGGTCTGAAGACGCCCAGGTAGTCGGCGCGGGTGGCGCCCGGCGCGGCCGCCCCGACGTTCGACGGCTCCCTAGAGGCCCGCGAGCGAGGCGGCGCGCCGCAGGTCCTCGATGACCTCGGCGCGCATCCGTTCGACGCTGTCGTCGCGCGCGCGCAGCAACGCCGAGGGATGCCACGTGGCGATCAGCGGCAGACCCTCGTCCGTCGTCAACGTGCCGCCGCGCGACTTCCCGACCGGGCCAGCGGTCGACGACAACGCCCGCAGCGCCGTGGCACCGAGCGCCACGACCACGCGGGGCTGCAGTCTGCCGAGCTCGCTGCGCAGCCAGGCCTCGCACGCGGCGACTTCCTGCTGGGCCGGCGTCTTGTGTATCCGGCGCTTGCCGCGCGGCTCCCATTTGAAATGCTTCACGGCGTTCGTGACGTAGACGCGATGGCGATCGATGCCGGCCTCCGCGAGTAGTTTGTCGAGCAGGCGGCCGGCCGGCCCGACGAAGGGGCGACCTTGCAGATCCTCCTCGTCGCCGGGCTGCTCGCCGACCAGCACCAGCCGCGCGTCGGGCGGACCTTCGCCCGCGACGGCCTGCGTCGCGTGTTCCCAGAGCGGGCACCGCCGGCAGCGATCGAGCTCGTGCTTGTCGGGGAGCTGCGCGCCGTCGCGCGGTTTCGCCGGGCCTGCGCTGCGGATCGGCGCATGACGCGCGCGCGCCGCAGGCTCGTCGAACCGCGACACGTTGCGCGGCGCCTCGCGCATCAGCGCGGGTATCTCGGCGGTCTCGGGCAGATTCTTCCAGCGATGCACCGGCATCTCGCGCTTCATCGCCGCCGGTTTCAAGCGCGCCACGTTGCAGATGCTTCGGTAGTAAGTCCGCCACAGCGTTTCGTGCGCGTCGGCAGTCGGCAGCGAATCGCGCGGCGGAGAGTCCTCGAACCGGAGTTCACGTCCGTCCCACACCGCCGCGCCGTCCGGCGTCACGATCGTCCACTGCATGTTGGCGAATCGGCGAACGAAGAAACGTGCGCCCTCGTGCAGGATCAGTTGTTGGGGCTCGTACCAGGCGACGAAGCGAGAGGGGCCATCGGCCTCGGGTGGCGGCAGCTCCCGGAATCGCACGAACGCGTGCATCTTGTGCAGATCGCGACGCACGTCATGCGCGAAGCGCCGGGCCAGCGCGAGCGTCGCGTCCGCCGCGTCGGCCAGCAAGGCGCGGCCTTCCTTCTGCAGGCGCCACAGCAGGCGATACATGAGATCCCAGCGCCGCGGATCGCGGTGCAGGGCTACGGTGCGCAGCAAGCGCAGGAAATCCTTCGGGACGCTGGTGCCCGGCGACGCTTCCGCCACCCCGGCGGACGGCGCATCGAATGCAAACAGCGACGGATGCGTGGAATCCGACCAGCCGACTCGATCCGGCGCGATGCCGTCCGTCAGCAGTCGGCGTGCCGTCGCGCGCCAGTCCTCGAAATCGCGCGGAGCGGTCATGCGGCGCTCAGAACAATGCTTGCTGCTGCGGCACGGCCGGCGCGAGGCGCGCGCGCAGCGAATCCGACGACTCGGCATCCCGTGCGGGCCGGTGATCGGCGGTGACGATGAAATGCAGCGCCCGCGAGAGCCGGCAACCGAGCTTCGTGAGGTCGGCGATGCGCAGGCGACGCAACCGCCGCGTGGCGAGGATCCGGTCGACGACGCGCACGCCGAGTCCCGGCACGCGCAACAAAGTCTCGCGTGGCGCGCGGTTCACGTCGACGGGAAAGTGCGCGCGGTGCGCCAATGCCCATTGCGTCTTCGGATCCAGATCGAGGTCCAGCTTTCCCGCCGGCATTCCGGCACGCAACTCGGGCAGCGAGAAGCCGTAGAAGCGCAACAGCCAGTCGGCCTGGTACAGGCGGTGCTCGCGCATCAGTGGCGGCGCGCGGTTCGGCAATGCGGCAGCGGCAGCCGGAATCGGACTGAACGCCGAGTAGTAGACGCGACGCAGGCGATACGCGTGATACAGCGTGTCGGCGGTGCCGAGCACGGTGCTGTCGTCGGCGTCGTCCGCGCCGACGATCAGCTGCGTGCTCTGCCCGGCCGGCGAGAAACGCGGCGCCGCCTTGCGCGCGGCCGCCGTGCGCGCGGGTTTGTCGGCACGCACCTCCTCGATGCGCGTGCGGATGCCGGCCATCGCGCGCTTGATCGTCCCCTGCGACTTCTCCGGCGCGAGCTGCGTCAACGCGTGCTCCGTCGGTAGTTCGATGTTCACGCTGAGGCGGTCGGCCCATCTACCCGCTTCGGCGACGACGTCGGCGCTGGCCTCCGGGATCGTCTTGAGATGGATGTAGCCGCGGAAGTCGTGCTCGGTGCGCAGCGTGCGCGCGACGTGCACCATCTGCTCCATGGTGTAGTCGCTGCTGCGGATGATGCCGCTGCTGAGGAACAGTCCCTCGATGTAGTTGCGACGGTAGAAGTCGAGGGTCAGCGCGACCACTTCGTTCGCCGAGAACCGCGCGCGCGGGATGTCGCTCGACCGGCGGTTGACGCAGTACTGGCAGTCGTACAGGCAGAAGTTGGTCAGCAGGATCTTCAGCAGCGAGACGCAGCGGCCGTCCGGCGTGTAGCTGTGGCAGATGCCCATGCCGGTGGTGGAACCGAGGCCTTTTCCCGGCGCGGAATGGCGCTTGGGCGCGCCGCTGCTGGCGCACGAGGCGTCGTACTTCGCGGCGTCCGCGAGGATCGCGAGCTTGCGTTCGAGCTCCATACTGGGTATTTAAACAGTACCGGTTTCGGGCTGCCATAGGCGCGCGCCGACAGCGCGCTGCGGGAAGTACGACCTGCGTGCCATGCACGGGCCGGTGCGCGGAGGCATGGCAACATTCGCGCCTCGTCGTTACGACACGGAGCCGATTCAGTTCATGCGCTCGTCTTCGATTTGCCTGCCCGCGATCATCGCCGGGCTCTCCTTCGCGGCATTCGCCGCAACGGCCAACGCCCAATCCCCCTTCCCCACTCCCAACGCGGAATCGCTGCCGCTCGACACCGGCCGCGAAGAGCTCGTGCGCAGTTGCAATCTGTGCCATCCGATCATGCCGGTGCTGGGTCAGCAGCGGACCGAGCCCGAGTGGCGCGGCGTCGTCGACGCGATGCGCGGGCGCGGCGCGAAGGTCACCGACGAGGAAGCGGTGAAGATCGCGGCGTATCTCGCGAAGTATTTCGCGCCGGGCATGCCGGTGCGATTGAACGCGGGGCGCATGCCGGGCGGACAGACATTCATCCTCGGCGGTCGTCCGCCCGATGGCGACGTCGTGCCGGGGCGTCCGCTCGAGACGCGCGATCCGGTCGGCAAGGGCCAGAAGCCGGCCTTTGCAGGGCAGACACGCGCGCCGGCGATCGTCACGAAGACGCCTGTGGAAGCCACGCTGGTCGCGCATGGCCTCGATCACCCGTGGTCGCTGGCGTTCCTGCCGAACGGACACCTGCTGATCACCGAGAAGCCCGGGAAGATGCGCATCCTCACCACCAGCGGTGACGTCGGCGCGAAGATCGCGAACGTCCCGGCGGTGGCATACAAGAGCGACGGCGGATTGCTCGACGTCGTGATCGATCCGCACTTCGCGAAGAATCGCCGCATCTATTTCGCCTACGCGGAACCGCGCGAAGGCGGCCAGGGACTGACGCTCGGCGGCGCGACGTTGAGCGCGGACGAGACCGCGCTCGAGGACGTGCGCGTGCTGCTGCGGATCGAGCCCTCGCATCCGAGCGTGTCGCATTTCGGCTGCCGGCTGCTGTTCGACGCGCAGGGCAAGTTGTTCATGACGTCGGGCGAGCGCATGGATCCCATCTTGCGCCAGCAGGCTCAGCAGCTCGACTCACGCCTGGGCAAACTACTGCGCCTGAATACCGACGGCACCGCGGCGCCGGGCAATCCGTTCGAGAAGACGCCGGGCGCGCTGCCCGACATCTGGACGTATGGTCACCGCAATTCGCAGGGACTGGCCTATCACCCGGTGACGCACGCGCTCTGGTCGGTCGAGCATGGCCAGGCGGGCGGCGACGAGCTCAACGTCATCCTGCCCGGCCGCAACTACGGCTGGCCGCTGGTCGCGTATGGCATGGAGAACGATCGCACGCCGATCAACGGCGGGAAGACGCAGGACCCGCACATGGAGCAGCCGAAGTACTTCTGGGACCCGGCGATCGGCCCGACGAGCATGGCGTTCTACACGGGCAAGCTGATCCCCGAGTGGCGCGGCAACCTGTTCATCACCGGGCACCTGAGCCAGCACCTCGTGCGGCTGGTGTTGAAGGGCGATCGCGTCGTGGGTGAGGAGCGTCTGCTGCTGGACCAGAAGCAGATGATGCGTTGGGTCGGACAGGGACCGGATGGCGCATTGTGGGTGCTGACCGATGACGCGGATGGACGGTTGTTGCGACTGGTGCCGCGCGCGAAGTAGCGCGCGGCGACGCAGCGCCGCGCTGCGTCTAGCTACTCGCGCGCTGCCACGCGCGAGATGTTCCACAGCCTGAATCGCCCGGCGCCATCGGCCGCGAGGACCACGCAGCGGTCATCACCGCGGCCCTGCAGTCTCGCGGCGTTCGCGCCGGCCGCCTTGACCAGCACGGATCTGCCGAGCTCGACGTCCGCATAAACCGCGTCCGCGGGCGACGTCAGCCGCCAGCGATCGTTCACGACACCCCACCAGTCACCGCGCGGATTGCGCGCCAGGCTCACGCGTGTCCCGGTGAGCTCGTGCAGGATCACGCGGCCGTCGATCGGCGGCCAGACGAGGCCGCTGGCGACGCGCTCGTCGGGAGCGGCGGGGACGTGATGTTCGCCCGCACTCGTCGTGGGCGGCGTCGCGGGTGCGAAACCTTCCTCGAGAGCCTCGATGCCCGGCAAAGTGCCTTCGTGGCGCTGCAGATCGTCCAGCAGGTCCTGCGCGCCATTCACGGTCGGCGGCGCGCTTTCGAGCAGCCCCAGCCGCATCTGTTCGCGCACGCGATCCAGCGCGAGTCGCACGGCGAAGACGAATGCCTCACGGACCCCCGTGCCCTCGGTCGCAACCGACTCGATCAAACCGATGCGCATGCCGAGCCGATCGAGCTGCGACTGCACCTGGTCGAGGGGCACGGCATCGGGATGATCGCGCTTGTTGGCCTGGAGCACGACGCCGATCGGCGGCGCCGGTAGTTTGCCGAGGAAACCATCCAGCCGCGACAGGTAACCCCGGTCCGCGTGAAAACCTGACGGGGTACTGTCGGCGACGAACACGATCGCGTCCGCCGCTTCGAGGAGGCGGCGACGCCGCTTCGCCAGCACCGCCTGGCCCGGCACCGACACGACCTGGCAGCGGATCCGGCGGCCCTCGAACAGGCCGCCGGTGTAATCCAGCCAATCGAAGTAGAGAGTGCGGCCGGCGATCGCTTCCGGCGTCACCACGTCGACGCCCAGGCACCTGCCGAGGGCGACGACACTGGTGGTCTTGCCGGCCATCGGCGCGCCGTCGTAGACGATGCGGATGACGACGGCATCGCCGTGTGGATCGATGACAGCCATCCGTCGCGCCCTGCCCCGCCAGTCTGGCTAGTCGGGTCTGCGCGACGGACGGACGACCCCGCGGGCCATGCGGATCCTCCTGTGGCGCGTCAGAACGCGAGACCGTGCTCGGCGTCCTGGCACGCGCGCCGCGCCATCGCCAGGTTCGCCTTCGCGCGATCGAGCACGAAGTAGATGAAGATGCCGGGCTTCGCCGCGACCGGGCGGATGATGTGGTAGTGCTTGCCGAGCGTGATGAGGATGTCCTCGATCGCGTCGTTGAGACCGAGGGCCTTCATGGTCTTCAGCTTCGCGCGCACGACTTCCGTATTGCCCGCGGCGGCCAGCTCCAGGTCGACGCCGGAACCGATTCCGCCCAGCATCATTCCGCTGTTGGAATCCACCAGCGCGGCGCACAGCGCACCATCGGCATTCAGCAGGGTCTTCAGCGAATCATTTACCGTAGCCATTGAATGTCTCCTGAAAGGTTTCCGGTGAGTTGCACTTGTGCGAAATGCTCCCGCGCGCAAGTGCGCCGCCCGGGAAGTAGATAGGAATCAGCTGCCGAGCGTGCGTTCGAGCTCCGTGCAGCAATTGCGCGCCAGCCACAGCAGCCGGCCGAGGATCTCCTCGCCGGAGGCGACCACCGCGAGCGACAGGCGCGGCACGACGGCGATGCCGAGGATGACGATCGTGCCGTTCTCGGATTCCACGACCAGGCTGCGGCTGTCCTTGAGGCCCGCTTCCCGCGCGATCGCTTCGGACAACGCCTGCAGCGAACTGCTCATCGCGGCGATCTTCTGCGTCACCGGCCCGGCGGGATGCGCGGCGATCTCGAAGCCGTCGCCCGAGGTGACGACGGCCAGCTTGATGCCGGGATTCTCCTGCACCAGCACCTGCAGCCGGGCGAGCACGGTATCGCGCAGCTGCGGCGCGAAGCGCGGACTAGTGGCCATCGGTGACACTCCCGACTTGCGCTTCCAGGATGCATAACAACGTGTCGATCAGCAGCAACACGTCCTCACGACGCCGCACGTCGACGGCCATCACCGGTGCCACGACGCCGTGGACGGCGAGCACGCGCATGAAGTCCTCGTACTGCGCACTCTCGGTCGCCGCCGGCCGGCCCACGCCGATGACGAATGGCTGGTCGGGGCTGATGCGATGGAACGCCTCGACGTAGGTTCGAAAGTCCTCCAGCGCGTTCTCGCTCGAACCGTCGATCAGCAACACGATGCCCATCGCGCCACCGCAGAGGATTTCCCACATGAACGCGAAACGCTGCTGGCCCGGCGTGCCGTAGAGTTTCACCGTCGTGCCGTCTTCCAGCTGCATCTGGCCGTAGTCGAGCGCGACCGTGGTCGAATCCTTGGCGTGCGATTGTTTGTCGTTGTTCTCGACCTCGGTCGAAACCGGCGGGATGTCGCTGATGGCGCTGATGGCGGTGGTCTTGCCCGCGCCCATCGGTCCCGTGAACACGATCTTCAGCTCCTGCGCCGCGCTCATGGCGTGTCCAGCCCGAGGTGTTTGCGCATGCTGCGGAAGAAGTTCTTGAAGCCGCCCGCCGGCGTTGCGATGGACGGCGCGGCGCGGGGCGCGCGCAGTGGCGTCTGTTCCGTGACGATCGACTCCGTGGCGGACAGCGCGTTCAGCGTGCGTGCCGTCACGTCGGGCGCGGCGCGGGTGCGCGCGATCAGCTCGTCGAGATTCGCGGGCGCGGCCGAGAGCGCCGAGACGATGCGCATCAGCGAGGGATGCGGGCGGATCGAACTCAGGTTCGGCCATTGGGTGATGCGGAATCGCGCCGTCGGCTGCAGCCAGGGGGCGAGCACGTCGGAGGACTGATAACCCGCGTGCCAGCAGAGCTCGGAACCCAGGCGGTGTTCGAGCTGGTCGGGCGAAGCGGCTTCCATGCCGAGCGACAAACTATTGAGGCTCAACTCGCCGTGGCGAAGCGCGGCGACCGTTTCCGCCGCGGCCTTGTAGGTGCCGGCGTCACCCCGCATCCACAGCAGCGGCGTCGACCGGTCGCTCGCGACCAGCCACTGGTTCGCGTCGCCGAGGTCGCGAACGGCGCGCAGTTTCTCCATGAACCGCCAGGGGTTCGCGCTGCGCAGATCCGTGCGCGTCACCGACTTCGGTTCGAGCAGCGTGCTCATCCGCTCGAGCAACGCGATGACGTCGGCGGCGCGGAACGGGAACACGAGGGAATTCGTGTCGGCATTGGCTTCGCTGCCCTTCGGCACGAGCTCGACGATCACCTTGCCTTTGCCCTTCCAGGCGATGCGGCGCGCGCGTTCGCCGCCGCGCGGCACGACGATGATGTCGGCATCGTCGGGTGAGGATTTGGTCCACGCCTCACGCGTCATGCCGCGCAGGGCCCAGAGCAGGGTTTCGAGAAGGCGCATCGGGTGCTGCGCCGGGTCCGGGATCGCGGGCATCTCCGTGGTAGTTAGATCGTCGACCAGCGCGATGCGGCGGACGGCGGGGATGGCCTGGCCGGGAGCGGCCGGTGTGGCGGACGGATTGCTCATCACCGCGACGCCCGCAGATGGGAAGACTTCGCGCCCGGGTTTCCGCGCGCCGTGGCGGCGCGTTCAGGTGGTCGCGAGATGCGGGGTGACATCCTGTCCTCTGGCCAAGCTACTAGGGGATTCTCCCAGTCGGGGCGAGAACCCGTGTGTACGGGGCCAAAACTACAGAGGCAGCGCGCATCGCGGCGTGAAACAGCTCACCGGACGCGATATTGGTGAACGCGGGAGTAGTTAGGAGACGGGCGGTAGTACGGGGAAACCCTGGGCGGCACGCGGGACGACGCGCAGGCGGGCAAACAAGGTGGACGCGGGGCCCGGGCCTAACGGAATTGCATGTCCTCGAGCGGCACGGGCACGGCGTTCCAGCTCGTATTGCAGCCACGCGCCTCGTACTGGAAATCGAACACCACGTCGTGCTGGTCGTTCAGGCCGACCAGCCTCGCGTGGAAGAGGTCGTTGATGCGCGCGTACGAGATCAGGATCGACCGGCCCGCTTCATACGCGCTGCTGCAGTGATCGGTGTGGAGCATCTGGCCGTAATCGAAGCGCCAGACTTCGGTCGCGGTCATGTTCGTCTCGTCGATGCGGTAGGCCGACACGGCGCTGTAGGTTCGCGACTCGCCGCGTGGCACGCCGGCCGCCTGGTTCTGGGAGGGGTTGCCGGCATTGAACAACAGCAGCAGGCCGTCGTGCGTGAACGAGAGCGAGTGCTGGCCGGTGGGATACAAACCACCGGCGTCGAGCTTCAGCGCCCGCGCGCGCAGCGATGGAAATTGCCACCAGTATTTCGTCGGATCGCCCAGGATCCAGCGGATCGCGCCGGTGTCGTAGTCGATCTTCATCACGCCGTGCTCGCGGGACGAAACGATCAGCGAGTCGTCGCTGGCGACGTATAGCGCGGAGTTCGTGTGGAACCAGTCGTTCGGCGGGCGCACCAGCGTGCTCGGATCTTCACCCGCGCTCCTCAGGTGGTCGCCGACGATGGTCGCGAAATCCCACACCTTGTGGAAACCACCCGTCTTCGTGAATTCGACGAGCGTGCTCTGGAAATCGGTCGCGGTGTTGACGCCGGCGATCAGCCCGGATTTCCCGGCGTCGATGTTGTGATGAAACCGTCGGTAGATGGACGGCGCGGAGGGCCATGCGGTCTCCGTGCCATCGAGCTCCACGCGCCAGATGTTTCCCGAGCTCTGGCTGCCGGCGACGAAGCCGTTGTCGGTGAAGATGGAGCTGATGTGCGACCTGGCGCTCGTGCCCACCCAGCGAATCGCACCGTCGGTGTCGACGATGACGGGCGTCCCCAGGCCGGATTTCATGGCGAAGAAGTCGAAGTCGAGCGCACTGCCCGGCGCGCGTCTCTTGATGATCTCCGGGATGTCGTACACGGCGTTCGGGTCCGTGTACGCGGCGGTAGTTAGTGTGTGGTCTATGACCTGCCGGGAACCGTCGCCGAAAGTCAGGTCGACCGACACCGGATTCGCATATCCGGCATAGAGGCCGAAGACGGGCAGCAGCACTTCGCCGCTCGTCACCCTGCCCCGGTTGTCGAGCGCGTCCATCGAATAGGTGACCCGCACGGGCTTCGACACGCTGCCCGGTTTCGCTGCGATCGAATAGGAGATCGACCGGACCGATGCGAGATCCTGGCCGGCCAGGTGCACGATCGAGATGAAAGGCGTGACACCGGCGTCGTTGGTTTTCCACTCGATGTCGCTGGTGACCGCTTCGCTGGGCGGTGGTGGTGGCGGCGGCGGCGGTGGCGCGGGAGTCGGCGGCGGCGATGGTGTTGGCGCGGGCGACGGCGCAGGCGCCGGAGACGGTGACGGTGACGGCGATGGTGACGGAGAAGGAGGCGGTGAAGGTGAAGGTGAAGGAGACGGCGATGGCGATGGCGCCGGAGTCGAAGGCGGCGGCGGCGCAGGAGTCGGCGCCGGCGTGGCCGGCGGCACGGTCGTCGGCGGCGGTGCGCTCGAAGGTGGCGAGGGTGCGTTGTCGCCGCTACCGCCACCGCCGCAGGCCGCAAGATTCGCGACGAGCAGCGCCCCGAGGATGCTGCGCATCGGGCGAACCACCCGACGTTGTCCCGGCGCCGGATGACTCACAGGCGCGGCAGTCCAGTGGCCAGGGGGTCCGAAACCAGCGGTTGATCGAATGCCGCCGTCTGCCGATGGTCGTCGCCGGGTGCCGGGGCCGAGGGCCGCAGGGGCGGCGCATCCGCCAGCCAATGCCTCGCCTTGCCGGCGTGATAACCGAGCCAGCTCGCGATTCCGAGGATCTTGAAGCCGTCCTCCGCGAGGTTCGACAACCAGCCGTGGCCATCCGAGATGTCCACGAGCACCGAGGCCGCGAACAGCACCATCGCGGCGACGAGCAGCTGGTAGTTCTCCGCCAGGATCAGGCGCCGATGGCTCAGTAGATAGGCCGCCGCGCCGCACGCGTGGCAGGCGAGGATCACCTTCTCGCCCACGTGGAAGTGAACGGGCGCGATGTACTCGTGGATCATGAAGAGGTCGTCGAGCAGCAGCACGATGGTCAGCACGCCGCCCCACAGTAGAAAACGCGCCTCTTCATCGCGCCCGTGCTGGCGCAGGAGATTCCGGCCGAACAGGCAGATCGCCGCCGTGGCACACCACAACAGGATGCCCACGTTCGACACCACGCCGATCAGCGGATGGACGTGCGCCAGCGCGGCCATGTCGCGGGTGAGACTCGCGACGGGGATGTGCAGCAGGCGGGCGGCGACGACCGATACGAACAGGAGCGCGAGGATGGGCAGATAGATCAGCGCCAG
>DATJTW010000063.1:0-47339 GCA_035502995.1 Steroidobacteraceae bacterium
CAGACCGGTGCGGCCGGCGCCGCGGCCACGCAGATCGTCATGGCGCTGACGTCGATGGCGTACATGCCGACGATCGGCATCGCGCTGGCCGGCACGACGATGGTGGGGCAGTCGATCGGCGCCGGCGATCGCGACTGGGCGAATCGACTCGGCAACGTGATCATCGGCCTGTGTGCCGGCCTGATGGCGTTCATCGCGGTGCTGCTGCTGGTCGTGGGCCCGTGGGTGTTGCCGTTGTTCGTCTCGGCAGGCGATGCCTCGGCCGCCGACGTGGTCGCGACGGGTCTCGTGTTGTTGTGGCCGGCCGCGGCCTACCAGATCTTCGACGGCCTCTACTGCGGCTCGGGCTTCTGCCTGCGCGGCGCCGGCGACACGCGCGTGCCGGCGATCACCGCGCTGGTGTTGTCGTGGTTCTTCTTCGTGCCGCTGGCGCACACGCTGATCTTCGCGCCCGGCGCCGGCTGGTTCGACGGCCTGCCGCAGCTCGGGCTCGGCGCGCGTGGCGGCTGGATCGCGCTGATGAGTTACGTCACCTTGTTAGGGCTGGCGATGTTCTGGCGCTGGCGGCACGGCGCCTGGCGCCGCTTCCAGCTGGACGCCGCGTGACTGGGCTTTGCCTGATCGACCGCTGCGCGCGTTCATGCTTATGATCGCGCCATGACCGTGATCCGCTACAAAGTCGACAAGGGCATCGCGTGGCTCGCGATGAACAATCCGCCGCTGAACGCGCTGTCGCACGAGCTGCGGCAGGGCATCGTCGCGGCGCTGGATCGCGCCGTCGCCGACGCCAAGGTGCGCGCCGTCGTGCTGATCGGCAACGACCGCGCGTTCTCGAGCGGCGCCGACATCAAGGAATTCTCGGGGGCAACGTTTTACAGCCCGCCGTTCCTGCCCGCGGTCTGCGACATCGTCGAAGGCTCGCCGAAGCCGGTGATCGCCGCGATCGGCGGTGCCTGCATGGGCGGCGGCCTCGAGCTCGCGCTCGGCTGCCACTACCGCGTCGCACTGGCCGACGCGAAGATCTCGTTCCCCGAAGTGAAGCTCGGGCTGATTCCCGGCGCCGGCGGCACGCAGCGCTTCCCGCGGCTGGTCGGCCTCGAGACCGCGCTGAATCTGATCGTGTCGGGCTCGACGGTCCCGGCGGGCGCACTGCAGGAGTCGAAGTTGTTCGACGTCGTGGCGAAGGACGATCTCGCCGGCGCCGCGCGCCAGTTCGCGGACAAACTGCTGAAGGACGGCAAGGGACCGCGCCGCGTGCGCGATCTGCCGATGGCGCATCCACAGGGCGAGGCATTCCTGCAGTTCGCGAAGACCAGCGTCACGGCCGTGGCGCGCGGCCTGTCGGCGCCGCTGCGCGCGGTCGAGGCGGTGGGCGCCGCGCTGAACAAGAAATTCGAAACCGGGCTCGCCGCCGAGCAGAAGATCTTCGGCGAGCTGATGGTCGGCGACGAGTCGAAGGCGCTGCGGCATGCGTTCTTCGCCGAGCGCGCGGCCGGCAAGGTCGCGGGCCTGTCGGAGAAGACGTCGCCGCGCAGGATCGCCAGCGTCGGCGTCGTCGGCGCGGGCACGATGGGGCAGGGCATCGCGATGAGCTTCGCGAACGCCGGCATCCCGGTGGTGCTCGTCGAGGCGAAGCAGGACGCGCTCGATCGCGGTGTCGCCGCGATCCGCAAGTTCTACGAAGGCGCGGCCGCCAAGGGCAAGCTCAAACCCGACGAGGCGACGAAACGCTCCGCGTCGATCGCGCCGTCGCTCGAGTTCGCCGCGTTGTCGAAAGTCGACCTGATCGTCGAAGCGGTGTTCGAGGACCTGGACGTCAAGAAGGCGGTGTTCCGCGAGCTCGACAAGGTGGCGCGACGCGGCGCCATCCTCGCCACCAACACGTCCACGCTCGACGTCGATCGCATCGCCGCGTTCACGAAGCGGCCCGGCGACGTGCTCGGCCTGCATTTCTTCAGCCCCGCGAACGTCATGCGGTTGCTCGAGGTGGTGCGCGCGAGGAAGACCAAGCCCGATGTGCTGGCCACCGCGATGGCCCTGGCGAAGAAGATCGGCAAGACCGCGGTCGTCGCCGGTGTCTGCGACGGCTTCATCGGCAACCGGATGATCAACGCCTACTCGCAGCAGGCGTTGTTGCTGCTGGAAGAGGGCGCGTCGCCGGCGCAGGTGGACAAGGCCGTCGAGAAGTTCGGCTTCGCGATGGGACCGTTCCGCATGTCCGATCTCGCCGGCAACGACATCAGCTGGCACATCCGCCGGCGGCACTACGCCGAACATCCCCGGCAGCGCCAGATGCGCATCGCCGACCGCGTCTGCGAGCTCGGCCGCTTCGGCCAGAAGACCGGCCTCGGCTGGTATCGGTATGAAGCCGGCAAACGCGACGCGATTCCCGATCCCGTCGTCGATCAGATCATCCAGGAAGAGCGCGCATCGCTGAAGCTGGCGCCGCGCAAGATCGACGACGCGGAGATCGTCGATCGCCTGCTGCTGGCGCTGGTCAACGAAGGCGCGCGCATCCTCGACGACGGCATCGCGCAACGCGCGTCGGACATCGACATCGTCTATCTGACCGGTTACGGCTTCCCCGTGCAGAAAGGCGGCCCGATGTTCGAAGCCAGCCGCCGCGGTCTCGGCCTCGTGTTGCGCAGGATGAAGGAGTTCGCATCGAACCCGCACGCCGAGCCCGCGTTCTGGAAGCCGGCGAAGCGGCTCGCGACGCTCGCGGCGCAGGGCCGCGGCTTCGACGACGAGGCAATGAAGACGAGAGCCGGCAAGGCCCGACAGGAGAAGCGCCGTGGTTGATGCCGTCATCGTCTCGACCGCGCGCACGCCGCTGACGAAATCCTGGCGCGGCGCGCTGAACCTCACGCACGGGGCGACGCTCGGTGGCCACGTCGTCAAGGCCGCGCTGGAACGTGCCGGCATCGACCCCGGCGCCGTCGAGGACGTCATCCTCGGCTGTGCGAATCCCGAGGGCGCCACTGGCTTCAACATCGCGCGCCAGGCGGCGTTGCGTGCCGGTTGCCCGGTGTCCGTGTCGGGCATGACGGTGAACCGCTACTGCTCATCGGGCCTGCAGACCATCGCGCTGGCCGCGCAGCGCATCGCGGCCGGCGAAGGCGACGTGTACGTCGCCGGCGGCGTCGAATCGATCACGAACACGCAGAACGACCGCACCAACTACTACATGGCCAAGGAGGCCTGGCTCGACGAACACAAGCCGGCTATCTACTGGCCGATGCTGCAGACCGCGGAGACCGTGGCGAAGCGCTACGGCATCCTGCGCGAGGCGCAGGACCGCTACGGCGTGCAGAGCCAGCAGCGCGCCGCTGCCGCGCAGGCCGAGGGCCGCTTCACGGCGGAGATCGCGCCGATCGACGTCGTCGCCGGCATCGCCGACAAGGACTCCGGCCGCCTGTCCACCCGCGCCGTCACGGCCAGCACCGACGAGGGCATCCGCGCCGACACGACCTACGACGCCGTCGCGAAGATCCGCAGCGCCGTCCCGGGCGGGGTCATCGCCGCGGGCAACGCCAGCCAGTTCTCCGACGGCGCGGCGGCCTGCGTCGTCATGAGCGCGAAGCGCGCCGAACGCGAAGGCCGGAAGCCGCTGGGCATCTTCCGCGGGTTCGCGGTCGCGGGCTGCGAGCCCGACGAGATGGGCATCGGTCCCGTGTTCGCGATCCCGAAGCTGCTCGAGCGCGCGGGCAAGAAGGTCTCCGACATCGACCTGTGGGAGTTGAACGAAGCGTTCGCCGTGCAGGTCATCTATTGCCGCGACAAGCTCGGCATCCCGGACGACAAGCTGAACGTCAGCGGCGGCGCGATCGCGCTCGGTCACCCGTACGGCATGACGGGCGCGCGACTCACCGGCCACGCGCTGATCGAAGGCAAACGTCGCGGGGCGAAACTCGCGGTGGTCACGATGTGCATCGGCGGTGGCATGGGTGCCGCCGGCCTGTTCGAGATCGTCTGACACGGAGATGCCATGCTGAAGACGGTCATCGCCCTCATCATCGCCGTCGCCGCCGGTGCGATCGGCTACGCGTTCTGGACGAAGAAGGATGCGGAGGAAAGCCCGATCAACGTGATGGTCACCCAGATGCGCACGCGCGCGATCATCGAGCACGAGCGCCAGGTGACGGTCTGGTACAAGGCCTGCCCCGAGGTGAAGGGCGTGAACCCGCAGGTCATGGTGATCTGGCCCGCCAAGCTCAACTACGAGCTGGACCTGTCGCAGACGAAACTGAGCTTCGACACGGCCAGCGGCATCCTGCACGTGAAGACGCCGCCGATCCGCGCCGACGACCCCTCGGTGCCCTCCGAGGTCGGCGAATACCTGGCCCAGACCTACTTCTGGACGCTGGAGAGCGAGCAGACGATCGTCATGCGCGAGATGCAGAAGGCGACGCCGCTGGCGCGCCACCTGACCGCGTATTTCCTGCGCTACGACGTGGGGTTGCCCGCGCACTTCAAGGAAGAACTCGAGACCTACCTGCGCGCCATGACCGGCGCGCTGGGCGTGCCCGTGAAGAGCATCGACATCGAGATCCCGTCCGTCGAGACGCCGATCCCGCCGCGGCCCGAGATCACGCTGTGTGAAGGCACGGTCGCCGTCGCCAACGGATTGAGCTTCGCGCGCCGCCAGGCCGACGGTTCCGTCATCGGCATCTATCCGAAGACCGCGAAGGCATCACCGGAGACTGCGCCCACGCCGTAAGATCCGGATCCCCGACAACCCCAACGCGGAGATCCGTCCATGAACGCTGTCGATGTGCACGGCCGATTCGTCTGGCACGAATTGATGACGCGCGATGTACCGGGCGCGAAGAAGTTCTATTCGAAGCTCGTCGGCTGGAAGCCCGAAGCCTGGGCCCACGACCCCAACTACACGGTGAACCATTCCGCGGAAGGACCGCAGTCCGGCTTCTTCACGATTCCCGCCGACATGCCGGCGGACATGCCGGCGCACTGGGTGTCGTACATCGGTACACGCGATGTCGACGGGCTCGCCGACGCGGCGGTGCGCGCCGGCGGCTCGGTAGTGAAGGCACCCGAGGACATCAAGGGCGCCGGCCGCTACGCCGTGCTGCGGGACCCGCAGGGCGCGATCTTTGCCGTGCTCGATCCGGAGAATTCCCGGCCCGAGCGCGAGGGCATGCCGCCGAACGGCAGCTTCTCGTGGCACGAGCTCGCGACGTCGGACCACGAGTCGGCATTCGCGTTCTACAGCGGGCTGTTCGGCTGGGACGTGCTCGCGCGCCACGACATGGGCCCGATGGGCATCTACCTGATCTTCGGCAACGGCAACATCCAGCGCGGCGGCATGTTCATCAAGCCCGCCGAGAATCCCGGGCCGCCGGCCTGGTTGCCGTACGTCAGCATTCCCAGCGTCGACGACGGCCACGTCACGGCGCAGTCCGCGGGCGGCCGCAGCCTCGTGCCGCCGCAGACGGTGCCGGGCGGTTCGCGCATCGCGCAGCTGCTCGACCCGACCGGCGCGGCGATCGCGATCCACTCGATGCCGGCCGCGGCCATGCCGGCGGCCGAGCCGGCCGCGAAGCCGAAGGCGCCCAAGGCTGCGAAACCCAAAGCGAAGACAAAGACCAAGGTGAAGGCAAAGGCGAAAGCGAAGCCGAAGGCGAAGACGGCCCCGAAGGCGAAGTCGCGAAAAGCTCCGAAGAAAAAAGCCGCCGCCCGGAAACCTGCGGCGAAGAAACGGGTCTCGAAGTCATCGAAGGCGAAGAAATCCACCGCGCGAAGGAAGAAATAGATGACCGGACGCCGAGACATCATCAAGGCCGGAATCGCCGCGCTCGCGGGCACGCAGCTCACGAGCGCCTGGGCGGCCGACAAGAAAAAGAAGGACAAGGACGAGCCGCGGCCGCCGCCGCCGGGCCCGCTGATGACCAAGGCGATTCCCTCGACCGGCGAGCGCCTCGCGGTCGTCGGCGTCGGGACGAACAACTACAGCCCGACGACGCCGGAAGAACGCGCCGCGCGCCGCGAAGTGCTTGCGGGCCTGACGGCCGCAGGCGCCTCCGTCATCGACACGGCACCGGCGTATCGCGCGTCCGAGGAGACGATCGGCGATCTGCTCGCCGACATCGGCAACCGCAAGCAGGCGTTCCTCGCGACGAAGGTGACCGCGCCGGAGGGCAACCTCCAGCGCGGCATCGACATGATCGAGGAGTCGTTCCGCAAGCTGAAGACCGACGTCATCGACCTGCTGCAGATCCACAGCCTGAACGGCGTGGACGTGTTGTTCCCGCACCTGACCCAGCTCAAGGCGAAGGGCCGCGTGCGTTACATCGGCGTCACCACGTCGAGCGGCAGCCAGCACGACGCGATGGTCGAGGTGATCAAGACGCAGCCCATCGACTTCGTGCAGGTCGACTATTCGCTGGGCAACCGCGAATCCGCCGAGACGGTGCTGCCGGCGGCGCTGGCGAAACGCGTCGGCGTGCTGGTGAACCTGCCGTTCGGCGGACGGAACTCGAACAGCAACCTGTTCTCGCGCGTCGCGGGCCGCGATCTGCCGGAATGGGCGAACGAGATCGATGCGCGGAACTGGGGCCAGGTATTCCTCAAGTACATCGTGTCGCACCCGGCGGTGACCGTCGCGATCCCCGGCATGACGAAGCTCGGTCACCTCGAGGACAACCTCGAGGCCATCCGTGGGCGCATGCCCGATGCGGGGCAACGTGCCCGCATCGAGCGCTGGTGGGACCAGAACTTCGAGTCGTGATGGCCGGCCGGTAATCCGGCCGACTGGCCGGCTAACTACTTGCCCGTGGCCGCCCAGCGCAGCCCGCCGGTCAGCAGGTCGACGAGGTAGGGCTCCTGGTAGGAATCGGCCGTGTGGCCGAGCCCCGTGTAGAACACGCGGCCGCCGTTGTACGTGTGGTACCAGGTGTTCGGGTTCGGGTTCACGTCGGTTTCGCCCGGCGGGCCGATGGTCTTCGGGTCGACCGTGATCAGCACGTGCACCAGCGGGTTGAAGTCCTTGTAGTAGTACCATTCGTCGGTGCGCGTGATCGTCTTCGGCAGCTTCGCGGTGGCGGGATGTTTGCCATCGGCCACCGTCAGCGTCGCCGTCGGCGTGCCCTTCGGGTGATGCTCGAAGTAGCCGCCGATCATTTCGCCGTACCAGCCCGAGAGGTAGTGCGAGTCCGCGGCGGCATGCACGCCGAGCACGCCCTTGCCGTCCTTCAGGAAGCCGAGCAGCGCGTCCTTGCGATCGCCGACGAGATATTCGGAGTCCGGGTTCTTCGGGTTCGTCGTGTTGCTGACGAGCACGATGGCCTTGTACTGCGCGAGGTTCTCCTTCGAGAACACCGCCGGATCTTCACTGACGTGGGCGGCGTAGCCTAGCTTCGTCGCGATGCCCTTGATCGCCTCGTCGGCGGCCGGGATGGAGTCGTGGCGGAAGCCCGTGCTGCCGGAGAAGATCAGCACCTTCGGCGCGGGCTTCGCGGCGGTCGCCAGGCCCGGGAGCACGGCGAGCGTCAACAGCGACGCCATCAGCCAGAGTCGATTCTTCATGGATTCCCCTTCGTGGATTTTTGCCAGGGCGGAAACCTGCCCTTCGTCTTCGTGACCAGACGCAACACGCGATGGTTTGCCGTTATGAACAGCGTGGCGCCGTCTTCGCCCCAGGCGACGTTGGCGGTCGGCACGCCGGTCAGGATGCGGCCGAGCAGCGTGCCGTCGGGCGTCAGCACCAGCACGCCGCCGGGACCGGTGGCGAACACGTTGCCGTTCACGTCGACCTTCATGCCGTCGGGATTGCCGTCGCCGTCCTTGCGCAGCTTCGTCGCGTCGTAGAAAACGCGCGACGCGCCCAGCGTGCCGTCGGCCCTGACCGGAAACGCCTTCCAGATCGGCCGCTCCGACTGCGAGTTCGCGACGTACAGCGTTTTCTGGTCCGGCGAGAAGGCGAGGCCGTTCGGTGCTTCGAGCTCCTTCGTCACCAGCGTCAACGTACCGTTCGGCGCCACTCGATAGACGCCCTGGAAGTCGAGTTCCTTGCCCGAGTCCTTGAACGTGCCGGGCAGGCCGTACGGCGGATCGGTGAACCAGAGGTTGCCGTTGTCGTCATAGACGAGATCGTTCGGGCTGTTGAGCTTTTTGCCGTTGTAGCCGACCGCGAGCGGCTTCATCGTGCCATCGGCTTCGCGCACCGAGACGCGGCGGTCGCCGTGCTGGCACAACGTGAGCCGGCCCTGCGCATCGAACGTGAGGCCGTTCGAGCCGGGCTCGCGGCCGGTGAATGGCGCGGCGCCGGTGTAGCCGCTGCGCTCGAGGAAACGGCTGACGCCTTTCTCGGCGTTCCATTTCATGACGACGTTGCGCGGGATGTCGGAGAACAGCAGCGACTTCGTCGCCGCGTCCCACAGTGGACCTTCCGACCAGTCGAGATCGTCCGCGATCTTTTCGAACTTCGAGTCCGGCGCGATCAGCGCGTCGAAACGCGGATCGAGCGATTCGAGTGTCGCCCAGGTTTCGGCGGCTGAAGCGTTCAAGAACATCCCCCCGAGCAGGCACGCGGCCAGGCTCATCGTTGTCGTTTTCATCGCGATCGTCCCCCTCGTGATGCGTCCGGATTGTGCACGGCCGGTCGGTGCCACGCCATGCGAGCGCACCCGCTAAGAATTCGCGCACCGCGTCGTCTGCCTCGTAAACCCCGCGCGCATGTCGCACGCGGCGGAACAACGACGCGGGAGAGAGGCGATGCGTACGACGACGGTGATGATGGGAACGCTGCTGTTGCTGGCGACGCTGGCGGGTTGCGGTGGCGGTGGTGCAGGCGGCGCCGGTGGCGGCGGAGGCGATGGCGGTTCGGGCGGCAGCGGCTCGGGTGGCGGCGTGGGATCGAGCTCGGGTGGCGGATCGAGTTCGAGCGGTGGCTCCAGTTCGGGCGGTGGTTCGAGCTCGGGCGGTGGTTCGAGCTCCGGTGGTGGCTCCAGCTCCGGTGGCGGCTCGAGCTCGGGCGGCCACACGGGCAACGCCGGCGTCGTCGCGACGCTCGCCGGCTCCGGCCAGACCGGCCATCGCGACGGCACCGGCGCGGCCGCGAGCTTCTACCAGCCGGCCTGCCTCGCGACGGATGCCGCGGGCAACACCTACGTGCCCGACTACGGCAACCATCTCGTGCGCAAGGTGACGCCCGACGGCGTCGTGACCACGATCGCCGGCAGTGGCACGCCCGGCCACGCAAATGGCGTCGGCACGGCTGCGTCATTCAACGGACCGTCGGCCGTCGCGGTCGACGCGCAGGGCAACGTGTTCGTGACGGAAGACGAGCAGGTGCGCCGCATCGCGCCCGATGGCACGGTGACCACGATCGCCGGCAGCACGTATGGCGTGCAGGACGGCGCCGCGTCGCAGGCCTTGTTCATGACGCCGGCGGGCATCGCCGTTGACCCGGTGACCGGCGACCTGTTCGTCGCGGACCGCAACGCGCAGAACATCCGGCGCATCACGGCGCTGGGCCAGGTGTCGACGCTCGCCGGCACCGGCCGGATCGGCTTTACGGACGGCATCGGCTCGGTGGCGACGTTCGATGGCCCGACCTGCCTGACGCTGACGGCCAGCGGCTCGCTGCTGGTCACGGACAGCGACAATGAGCTCGTCCGCGCCATCGATCCGACCGGCGTGACGACGACGCTGGCGGGCAGCGGCGGCTACGGCCGCAACGACGGTGCCGCGTCGACGGCCACGTTCGCGCATCCGCGCGGTGTCGCGGTCGACGACGCCGGAAACGTGTACGTCGCGGACAAGTTCAACAACGTGGTGCGCCGGATCACGGCAGCCGGTGTCGTGAGCACGTTCGCCGGGACGGGCACGGCCGGCAGCACCGACGGCGCGGCGAACGTCGCGACGTTCTGGTTGCCGGACGGACTCGCGTTCGATGCCGCGCACCGGCGGCTGGTCGTCGCCGACCAGTTCACCGGCCTGATCCGCACGATCGCGATCGACTGAGGCGCGGCCGCGGTAGTTAGTCTGGCGGCGGGCGGACCGGCGGTACGGGCGGGCGCCCGCCGCCGGTTTTCCCGCGACCGGCATCGGCACGTCGCACCCCGCGTGGTAGATTCCGCGCGCGCGAATGTCCGCGCCCGTCACCGGATGTCATCGATGAAGAAAGGTCTGTTGATCCTGTCGTTCGCCCTCGTGCTCTCGGCCTGCCAGAAGAAGACCGAGGAAGCGCCCGCCGCCGACGCCGCCAGCGCGCCCGCGCCGACCGCCGCTGCGCCGGCCCCGGCCGCAGAGCCCACCGACGAGGAGCGTGCCCGCGCGAAGAAGCAGGCCGCGCTCGACTACGCGACGATGGAGGATTCGTACCTCAACGATCCGAAAGGCCAGTGGGCGAAGGACGGCACCGCGAGCTCGACGTTCGGTGAAACGAGCGCCAACGGCGCCAGCGACTCCAACAAGCCGAAGAACCTGGTCGGCAAGCCAGACGGCCGCCAGTGGACCAACGATCACCAGGACATGGGCTTCGACACGCTCGAGGTGTCGTTCGAGAAGCCCGTGCACGCCACCGAGGTCCGCGCCGTGTTCGATGCGGGCGTCGAGGCCGTGAGCAAGCTGGAAGTGAAGGGCGCCGACGGGACGTACACCACCGTCTGGTCCGGCCTCAACGAGGAACCCGAGGACCAGCGCGGCCCGCGCAGCTGGTTCGTGCGCAAGTTCGAGAAGACCGCCACGCCCGTGCAGGGCGTGAAGATCACGATCGCGAACAACATCGACAACGGCTACAAGGTCGTCGACGCGGTCCAGCTCGTCGGCGAATAAAAAGCGGTTTTCGCGGGCCGCCCGGATTTCGTATGATCCGGGCGGTCCCGTCCCAGCCACCGGCGTGCCGCCATCGCGGCACCGAGGCAGCCAACTCACCGTTGTCCGTCCCCGGAGGCTTTCCATGTCCCGATTCGTTTCGCGGCTCGCCGCCTGCATGCTGCTGCCATCCTGCGCACTGGCGCATTCGCCCTATCTACTCCCCAACACGTTCGACCTCGCCGATCGCGACCACGTGAGCGTGCAGGCGTCGTTCACGGAGACGTTCTTCGTACCCGACGTGGTCATGAAATCCGGCGCGTGGACCGTGCGCACCCCGGACGGCCGCGACCAGCCGCTGACCGCCGTGTATACGCGCGACCTCGCGGTGCTCGACGTCGACACGCCGACTGCCGGCACGTACCGGATCTCCAGCGGCCTGCGCGACGGCCGCACGGCCAGGGCCGCGCTAGTCGGTGAAGACTGGAAATTCCTGCGCGACGGCGACGCACCGCCAGCGGGCGCGCGCGTGTACGAGGTGAAAAGCATCACCAGCGCCGAGGTCTACGTGTCGCGCGGCACACCGACCGACGCTGCGCTGGCGCCGCGCGGTCACGGGCTCGAGTTCCAGATGCTGACGCATCCGAACAAGGTCCTCGCCGGAACTGCGGTGCGGCTGAAAGTCCTGTTCGACGGACAGACGCTGGCCGGCCCGATCGCCATCACGCGCGCGACCGAGGATGGCGACGCTGCGCCACCGATCACCGTGATCGCCGGCGCCGACGGCCTCACCACGGTGACGCTCGCCGCGGGTCGCTACCACGCGATGCGGCGTCACCGGGTCGTGCTGCCGGGCACCGAAGCCCGCGCCGAGAGCCACACGTATGCGTTGACGCTCGAGGTGGCGGAATGAGCGCCAGTCCCCATGAAGTCGGGCTCGACCTGCGCGCAACGTCGGATGCCAGCCGCGGCGAACAGTTCTCCCTGTGGGCATTGCGGACCTGGTGGCAGGCCTTTCCGGAGGTCGACGCGGCCTGGCCGGAGCTCGTCCGCGGATTCCGCGCCTGCCAGGTGCCCTTGGCGCTCGAATCCTGCCACCGACTGTGCTCGGTGCTGCTGGCCAGCGGCGGCTGCGGCGCTGCGCTGGGCTGCCCGTGCTGTCCCGGCATCACACCCGGCGAAGAGATCCTTCTCGACGTACTCAGGGCCGCCGCGGGCGGCGAGGAGAGCCGTGTGCTCCTGCGTCTGCGCCGCTTCGCGCCGGCCGCCATGGCGCGTCTCGCCGCGCCTCATGCCATCCGCTTCGCGCGACAACTGCACGCCGCCGGTTTGTCATGGCCGAACGTCTCGCCGGACTCGTGCCACGTGATGCGCCTGGTCCCGACGAACACAGACCGCTTGCACTGAGATCGTGGCTTCGCTCGATGGCCGTGGTTCGGCGCGCCACTCGAACCAGGGTTGAGCGGCGCGTCCGCGTCCGCTCCAACCCCTTATAAAGGTATCGTATTAACCATAATATACATTATGCGTAGTAAGAGATTGGGAGGGATGAAGAAGACATGGACGTCTTTGAGCACTCCATAACACCCGCTTACACCCCCGAAGCGCACTCTCCACCCACCATGACCGAACCTTTCACCGCCCGGCGAAAACTCACCGTCAAACGCCACCTCGTGGCCCGGACCCAAGGACTGGTCATGTTTCTCACCGAACATCTGCGTCGATTCGCGTCGGGCGTGTTGATCGCCGGCGTCGCCGCGGCGGCCACGACCGGCAGCGCCGAATTCAATCCGGTGATGCAGGAACCGCATGTCGCGGAGTCCCTCGGCACGGCCGACGTCATCTTCAAGCTCAAAGCCAATGGCGACGGCGCGGCGATCGCGAAGCTCGCCACCGGCAGTGATCGCGTCGCGGCCATTGCGAAGCGCTCGCGTCTCGGCATGAGCCTGCGACGCGAGATCTCGACGAGCTTGCTGGCCGGCACGGTCACGCTGACCGACGAGAGTCCGGACCAGGTCCTCGAGCGGCTGCGCGCCGATCCCGCCGTCCAGTATGCGGTGCCCGACCATCGACGCTTCGCGCAGGCCGTGCCCAACGATCCGCTGTTCAACGGCCAGTGGTACCTGCAGAGCACCGAGGTCTCGGCCGTGAATGCGGTCGGCGCCTGGGATCTCGAACAAGGCCGTCCGGGCGTCGTCGTCGCTGTGCTCGACACGGGCGTCCTGTACGACCACCCGGACCTGGGCCGCGGCGATGCGGGCGGCAAGCTGCTCCCGGGCCGCGATTTCGTCACGCTGGTCGCCCAGGCCAACGACGGTGACGGTCGCGATGCCGATCCGTCCGATCCCGGCGACTGGGTCAACGACGCCGACAAGGCCGCCAACGTGGCGCTCGCCAACTGCGACGTCACCGGCAGCTCGTGGCACGGCACGCGCGTCTCGGGAATGATCGGCGCGTTGTCCAACAACGGCGCGGGCATCACCGGCCTGTCCTGGAATTCGTTCCTGCTGCCGGTGCGCGTGCTCGGCAAATGCGGCGGCAAGGACAGCGACATCCTGGCCGGCATGCGCTGGGCCGCGGGCCTGACGACGCCGGGCGTGCCCAACAACCCGACACCGGCGCGCATCCTCAACATGAGCCTGGGATCCACGGGCGCCTGCGAATCGAGTTATCGGACCGTGATCGACGAGCTGACCGCGCTGAAGGTGCTGGTCGTGGTCTCGGCGGGCAACGAAGGCACGATGGTGTCGTCGCCCGCGGATTGCCCGGGCGTCGCGGGCGTGGCCGCGCTGCGCCATGCGGGCAGTAAGGTCGGCTTTAGCAACCTCGGTCCCGAGGTCACGGTCGGCGCGCCCGGCGGCAACTGCGTGAACATCAGCGGCGGCCCCTGCCTGTTCTCGCTCGACACGACGTCGAACACGGGCACGCAGGCGCCGGGGACGGACACGTACACGAACCAGCAGTCGTCGAACCTCGGCACGAGTTTCTCGGCGCCGATCGTGTCGGGCATCGCCGCGCTGATGTTGTCGCGCAATAACAATCTGTCGACGACGCAGCTGCTGGCGCGGCTGCGCGAGGGCGCGGTCCCCTTCCCCACGTCGGTCGCCGGCAATCCGGCGCTCACGGCCTGCCACGTGCCCGTCAACACGGACGACGTGCAGCAGGCCGAATGCCTGTGCACGGTGAATACCTGCGGCGCGGGCATGGCCAACGCCGCGAACTCCGTGGTCGCCGCGGATCGGCCGATCGCCGCGGTGGCCGTGCCGGCCCTGGTGTCGGCCGGCCAGAACGTCGTGCTGAACGCCGGCGGCAGCGCGGCGGCCTGCAACCGGACCGTGGCCAGTTATTCCTGGACGGTGGTCCAGCCGACCACGAATCCGCCGGTCCTGGTCGGGGCCAACACGTCGACCGTCACCGTCATCGCCCCCAGCTCCGGGGGCTACCTTCTGCGCGTGACGGTCACCGACGACCAGGGCCACGCGGATTCGGCCAACGTCACGGTCGAGTCGAACTCTGCGACGACTCCCGCGCCGGCGTCGGCGGGCACCACCGCCTGTGCGGCCAACATCACCTCCGGCGCCACCCCGCGCGCGTCGACGCCGACCACCCCGACCACGCCCACGACCCCCAGCACGCCGTCGACGCCCGCCACCAAGAGCGGCGGCGGCGGGTCACTCGAGTGGCTGACGTTAGGGTTGCTAGGCCTGCTCGTGCTTTTGCCCGTTGCATTTGACATGTCCCGCGCTATATTTGCGCCGTACGCCATTGACGGATCAGGGTCTCCGTTACAACAACAACTAAAGGCGTTACGTCAGGAATGCAGCGCAGGCAGTCGGGATGCCGGCATCGTTCCTCGCGATAACGAACTCACGACATGTCGCGCGTCTACGACCGGTTCGAATCCGCCACGCTGCTGCTCACCCGCGGCGGCAGCATCAAGGAACGTCTGAACGCCGCCTGGCGTTATCTCGCTTCACTCGAGGCCGACGACGTACCGCGCGAACAGCGCCTGCAATTCCTCGAGCTCGCGTCGGCGATGCAACGCGAACGGCCGCTGCGCGGCGAAGACGCGGTGCGCGCGACGATCCGCAAGATGTCGATCGAGGATGCGGAGCGGCATGCCGCGCACATCGTGCGCCTGTTCTGCCGCATGTCGCGCGAGCCGGAGCTGGACCTGCCGATGCCGACGCCGAACACCGGCGCCGTGGTGCAGCTGTTCGCCGCCGAGGGTTGACTAGTTAGTCGAGCTTGAACTCGATGGTGTCCCAGCGGTTCGATTCCTCGTGCCGCGCCTGCGCCTTGATCGCGTCCACCAGCGCGCGCCCGTCCCAGTCGACGATCTGATCCGACATCGACGTGATGGCGTTCGGCAGCACGGCATTCGCGCCGAACGGCCGCATCAGGATCACCGGCTTGTCCGACGCCTTCGCGAAGGTCATCTGGAACAGCATCGTCTCGCTCTCCGAGCGATACAGGAACGGCAGCGCGATCACGCATTCCGCCTGCGCGATCTGCCGGCGCAGCTCCTCGCGCTCCGCATCCTTGCCGCCACCCGGCGCCTTATCGGGCGCTGAGAGATTCTTGTAGAAAAAGTTCCGGGCCCCCTCGAGGTACTCGAAGATCCGCAGATAGTCGTCGGAGACGTCCCACGCATGCGTGACGAACAATCGAATCGGATTGTTTTGTGACATAGAGACCGAACCGTTCCGGGGGCTTGAGTGTAGTTTAGTCGCTAAACTGCCGCGCCCACTCCCCTTTTGTGCGTCGCACCGTTAGAGTCGTTCCGCTTGCGCCTGCTCGTCTACAACATCCGCTACGCCACGGGCATCGGTCCCGCCTTCCACCTGCCGTTTCCGGGCGCGGGATACCTGCGTTCGAACCGCAAGGTCCTCGACGGCATCACGTCGTTCGTCAAGGAGAAGGACCCGGACATCGTCGGCCTCATCGAGGTCGACATCGGTTCCGTGCGCAGCGGCATGGTCAACCAGGCCGAACACATCGCCGACGCGCTCGGTCATTACACGACCTACGAGTGCAAGTACGGCAAGAGCTCGATCAACAACTTCATGCCGATCGTGCGCAAGCAGGGCAACGCGTTCCTGGCCGCACCGCGCGTCGAGAACGAACGCTTCCATTATTTCGACACGGGCATCAAGCGCCTGATCATCGAGCTCGAGCTCGATGACGTCTGCATCTTCCTGGTCCATCTGGCGCTCAAGTACCGCCAGCGCCAGTACCAGCTGCGCTACCTGCACGACCTCATCATCAAGTCGAACAAGCCGGTCATCGTCACCGGCGACTTCAACACCTTCTGGGGCACGCACGAGATCTATCTCTTCATGCGCGCGGCCGGCCTGCGCAGCGCGAACGAGAAGAACCTGCCGTCGTTCCCGGCGCGCATCCCGCGCATCGAGCTCGACTTCGTGCTGGTGAGCAAGGAAATCGAGATCACGAACTTCGAGGTGCCGGACGTGCGCCTCTCGGACCATCGGCCCGTGATGTGCGACTTCAACGTGCGTGGCGCCGTGGCGTCGCAGCCGGCCGTCGCCTAACATTCCCGGATGACGAATCCAGCTCCCGCTTCCTGGCAACGCGACACCGATGCCGGCGGCATCGCGTGGCTGACGTTCGACAAACCCGGCGCGACCGCCAACGTGCTGTCGCGCGACGCGCTCGTCGAGCTCGACGGTCACCTCGAACAGCTGAAGGCCGCGCCGCCGCGCGGCGTCGTCATCCGCTCGGGCAAACCGTCGGGCTTCATCGCCGGCGCCGACGTCAAGGAGTTCGTCCAGCTCGAGAGCGCCGACCAGGCGGTCGAGCTGGTGCGCGCCGCGCAACGCATCCTCGACCATCTCGAATCGCTGCCCTGCCCCACGGTCTGCATCATCAACGGCTTCGCGCTCGGTGGCGGATTGGAGCTGGCCCTGGCCTGCCGCTACCGCATCGGCGTGCGCAGCGAGAAATTCGCGATCGGTCTGCCGGAAGTCATGCTCGGCATCCACCCGGGGTTCGGCGGCACGGTGCGCGTGGTGCGTCGCGCCGGCATGCGCACGGCCATGGAAATGATGCTCACCGGCAAGACGCTGCGGGCCGACAAGGCGCTGCGCGCGGGCTTCCTCGATCGGCTCGTCTACCCCGCGGATACCGAGGCCGTCGCGCGCGAGTTGATCCACAAGCAACCGAAGCAGCGCCAGCCGCGGTTCATGGACCGCGTGTTGTCGTGGCCGGGCGTGCGTGGCCTGGTGAAGAAGCAGCTGGTCGCGCAGGTCGCCGCGAAGGCGCGCCGCGAGCACTACCCGGCGCCGTACGCGATCATCGACCTGTGGGTGAAGCACGGCGCGAAGGGCGCCGCGGCCTACGAAGCCGAGGCGCAGTCGATCGCGCATCTCATGGTCGGCGAGACGTCGCGCAACCTGGTGCGCGTGTTCATGCTGCAGGACCGCCTGAAGAACCTCGGCGGCAAGACGAAGGTGCCGTTCGAACGCGTGCACGTGGTCGGCGCCGGCGTCATGGGCGGCGACATCGCCGCCTGGTGCGCGCAGCGCGGCCTCAACGTCACGCTGCAGGATCGCGAGCTCAAGTTCATCGAGCCGGCGCTGCAGCGCGCGCGTGACGGCTTCGAGAAGCGGCTCAAGGATCCGCGCAAGGCCGCCGAGATGATGACGAAGCTCACGGCCGACGTGGCCGGCGACGGCGTGCCGCGCGCCGACGTGATCATCGAGGCGATCTTCGAGAACGCCGACGCCAAACACGAGTTGTTCGCGCGCGTCGAACCGAAGATGCCCGGCAACGCCATCCTGGCGACCAACACTTCGTCGATCATGCTCGAGCAGCTCGACGACCGGCTCCCGGATCCGGGCCGCCTGGTCGGCATCCACTTCTTCAATCCCGTCTCGCAACTGCCGCTGGTCGAGATCGTCCGCGGCGAGCAGACCAGCGACGACAGCATGCAGAAGGCCATCGCCTTCACGCGAAAGATCGACAAGCTGCCGCTGCCCTGCAAGAGCGCACCCGGCTTCCTGGTGAACCGCGTGCTGGTGCCGTACCTGTACGAAGCGATGTTCGCGGTGCAGGAAGGCATGCCGATCGAGGTCGTCGACGAGGCGGCGCTGCGTTTCGGCATGCCCATGGGGCCGGTCGAGCTCGCCGACGTGGTCGGCCTCGACGTGTGCAAACACGTCGGCGACATCGTCAGCAACGCGCTGAACAAACAAAAGCCGGACACGAGCCGGCTCGACGCTCTGCTCGCCGCGAAGAAGCTCGGCCGCAAGAGCGGCGAAGGTTTCTACGTGTGGCGCGACGGCAAGGCGGTGAAGTCACCCGGTCCGCGGCCCGAGCCGCCACGGGATCTCGAGGACCGCCTCATCCTCGCGATGGCCAACGAATGCGCGGCCGTCCTGCGTGAAGGAATCGTGACCGACGCGGACCTGGTCGATGCGGGCACGATCTTCGGTTCGGGATTCGCACCTTTCCGCGGTGGGCCGCTGACGTACGCGCGCAAACGAGGCATCGACGCGGTCATCGCGCGACTCACCGAGCTCGCTCGACGCTACGGTCTGCGCTTCACGCCGGACAACGGCTGGTCGCAAGTCCGCGCGAACCCCTGAGTCGGTCCCTGAGCACGCCCTAGGGCGTGCTAGCATTTCGCGATGTCGACCGATGCCCGTGAAGTCAGTGTGGAGCTGCTGCGCTCCTTGACCCCGCTCGAAGGAATGAAGCGGGAGAATCTCCATGCCCTGGCGAAGAAAGTCACCGTCAAACAGCTCACGGCGGGACGCACGCTGTTCAAGGAAGGCGACGCGGACAAACGCACCATCTGGGTGATCCGCGGGCTGGTCGAGCTGTCGGAGAACGGTCGCACCATCGGCATGATCGAAGGCGGCACGGCCGACGCGCGCGCGCCGCTGAACCAGAGCATGCCGCGCAAGGTCACCGCGCGCGCCGTCGAAGACGTGGACTACCTGGCGATCGACGCCGACCTGCTCGACGTCATGATCACCTGGGACCAGACCGGCAGTTACGAGGTCGGCGAGCTGCAGGCGTCGTTCGGCGCCGGTGCCGACGACAACGACTGGATGACCACGCTGCTGCAGACCAAGGCGTTCCACCGCATCCCGCCGGCGAACCTGCAGGCCATCTTCATGCGCATGAGCCGGCAGCAGTACCGCGCCGGCGAAGTCGTCATCAAACAAGGTGACGAAGGCGATTACTTCTACGCCATCGTCCAGGGCAAGGTGCTGGTCACGCGCGAATCACCGCTGAACCAGAAGGGCATCAAGCTGGCCGAGCTCGGCGTCGGCGAGACGTTCGGTGAAGAGGCATTGATCGCCGAGGCGAAGCGCAACGCGACGGTCACCATGCTCTCGGACGGCGTGTTGATGCGCCTGAACAAGCAGGACTTCCGCGACCTCATGCACGAGCCGCTGCTGCGCTGGGTCGACGAGCCGCAGGCCATGAAGGTGATCCAGAACCGCGGCCAGTGGCTGGACGTGCGCTTGCCGTCGGAGTTCCAGAACCTGGCGATCGAAGGGTCGATCAACATCCCGCTGTATTTCGTGCGGCTGAAGCTGAATGCGCTCGATCGCAATACGCCTTACGTGGTGGTGTGCGATACGGGACGGCGGTCGTCGGCCGCGGCGTTCATCCTGTCGGAACGCGGCTTCGATGCTTACGTGTTGAAGGGCGGGATCACGACGTCGAATCTGCCGCTGCGACGTCCGGGGTAATTGGGGACGGACCCTATTTTCGTTGTAACAATCGGCGAGCGACCGGTTGTTAGAGAAGACGTCGACGATTGTTACAAGGAAAATAGGGTCCGTCCCCAATTACCTCGTCACATGGTGTGCGTGGCCTTGTCGCCCGCGAGCGCGCCGGCCAGGTAGGTCTCGATCTTCTTCTGCGTCTGTCCCCGATCCTGGTCGGAGAACTGCACGCCGATGCCGGCGGTGCGTTTGCCCTGCGCGCCTTTCGGCGTCAGCCAGATCACGCGACCCGCGACCGGCAGCTTTTCATCCTCGCCCATCAGGTTCAGCAGCATGAACACCTCGTCGCCGAGGCGGTAATTGCTGTTGGTCGGGATGAACAGGCCGCCGTTCTTCACGAACGGCATGTAGGCCAGGTACAGCGCGCTCTTGTCCTTGATGGTGAGCGTCAGCAGGCCGGGCTTGTTGGAACCGGTGCGCCCGGTGCGTCCTTCGGTGCTCATGCCTTGGCCCACCGCCATAGCAGGGCTTCTACCGCCATGGTCTTGTTGATGGATGTGGGAGCAAGTCTGCGCATGTCGCGGATGGCGTCTGAGAATTCGAAGAGGCGACATATGTTCAGGGGAAGACCCGCCCCTGACAAGTGCGTTAGTTCGCGCTTTGCGCCGGATTCGAGGATGCGTTCTGTGACCCAGCTCTCAAGGCAGGCCAGACGCGTCGGCAGGTCGCCTTTCGCCCAGCGTTCGGCCACCGAAGGCGGCTGAAGATTGCCGCTGCCGATGTCGCGCAGCGCGTTGACGGTGTCGGTGCGCAGCTGCGCCAGCGCCGCGGGGTCGGCATCGAGCAGCGCGAACGGACCGGCGCCGGTCGCCGCCATCGCGTCGGCCCAGGGACCTTCGCCGCGCGCCGCCACCAGGAAGGCCGCGGCCTCGTCGCGTGACGGCGCGGTCAACCGCAGCTTCGAACATCGGCTGCGCAGCGTCGGCAGCAGCCGCGACGGCTGGCTCGTCACCAGCAGCACCAGCGTGCGTGGCGGCGGTTCTTCCAGCGTCTTCAGCAAGGCATTCGCGGCGAACGGATTCATCGCGTCGGCCGGCGCGACGACCGCCACCTTGTAACCCTTGCCGTGCGCGGTCAGTGCCAGGTCCGCGGCGAGATCGCGCACCGGCTGGATCGTGATCTGCGTGGAGTCGCCTTCCGGCGAGAGCTGCGTGACGTCCGGATGCTGGCCGGCGGCGATCCACTTGCAGCTCTGACACTCGCCGCAGGGCCTGGGTTCTCCCGTGCAGTTCATGCGCTGCGTGATCCAGCGCGCGAGCTCGAGGCCGCCGGCGCCCGGGTCCTCGTGGATCAGGATGCCGTGCGACAGGCGGTTCGCGGCCAGCGCCGAGTCGATCTCCTCCCGGGCCGCGGTGAACCACGACGGCGTCACCGGTGCGCTCACGCCAGGAATTCCTCGAGCGCGGCGACCGCCGCGTCGCAGACCTGGTCGAGCTTCACGCTGGCGTCGATGATCCGGAAGCGCTGCGGCTGTGCGCGCGCCAGCTCGAGATACCGTGTCCGCACGCGATCGAAGAACTGCGCCGACTCGATCTCGAAGCGATCGACAGCGCCGCGCCGCGCCTGCATGCGCTCGAGACCGACGCGCACCGGCACGTCGAGCAGCAGCGTGCAATCGGGCCACAGGTCGCCGTGCACCGACTTCGCCAGCGTGTCGATGAGGTTGCGATCGACGCCGCGGCCACCGCCCTGGTAGGCGTGCGTGGCATCGGTGAAGCGGTCGCACAGCACCCACTCGCCGCGCGTCAGCGCGGGACGGATCAGGTTGTCGACGTGCACCTGGCGCGCACCGAACATCAGCAACGTCTCGGCGGTGGCGCTGATGTGTTCCTCGCCGCGATCGAGCACCACCGAGCGGATGCGCTCGGCGACCGGCGTGCCGCCGGGCTCGCGGGTGGCATGCACGGTGATACCACGCGACCGCAGCGTCTGCGTGATGCGGTCCGCCACCGTGGTCTTACCCGCACCCTCGATCCCCTCGAGCGTGATGAATCGCGCCGCCGTCATCGTCTGTTGCCTCCGCGCAGGCGCGCGAGATACCGCGCGACCGCCGCATTGTGCTCTTCGAGCGTCGCCGAGAACACGTGCGAACCGTCGCCCTCGCCGGTCGCGACGAAGAAGATGTCGCCGGTCTCGAGCGGCCGCGTGGCCGCGATCAACGCTTCGCGCGAGGGCAATGCGATCGGCGTCGGCGGCAGCCCGGCGCGCGTGTAGGTGTTGTACGGCGTGTCGGTGCGCAGGTCGCGCTCGCGGATATTGCCGTCGTAGGACGGGCCGATGCCGTAGATCACCGTGGGATCGGTCTGCAACCGCATGCCCTTGCGCAGGCGCGTCACGAACACGCCGGAGATCCGCGGCCGTTCGGCGGCCAGGCCGGTTTCCTTCTCGACGATCGACGCCAGCGTCAGCGCTTCGTAAGCGGTTTCGATCGGCAGGCCCGCCGCGCGCTCGGCCCACGCGGCGTCGAGCGCTTCCGCCATCTTGCGATAGGCCAGCGTCAGCAGCTCGCGGTCGGTCGTGCCGGCCGCGAAGCGATACGTGTCCGGATAGAAGCGCCCCTCGGGATGTTCGCCCGCATGGCCGATGGCCGTCATGACGGCGGCGATGTCCTGGCCGCGCAGCGTCGACTTGATGCCGGCGTGCGCCTCGATGGCGCGGCGCATGTCGGCGAACGTCCAGCCTTCGACGATGGTCAGCGCTTCGAGGACCACGCGGCCTTCCTGCAGCTGGCGCAGGATCTCGGCCGGGCTGGCGTGGGGCAGGATTTCGTAACGGCCGGTCTTCACCTGCGGCCAGCCGCGCACGCGCAGCACGATCTCGACGGCGCGGCGGTCGGCGAGCGCGCCACGCGACTCGAGCTCGGCGAGCACGGCGCGCACGGTGGCGCCGGGCTTGACGGTCAGCTCGACCGGTTCGGCCTGCGGCCCGGCGGCGTCCATCGCGGCCGTGGCCCGCTGCCAGTAGATAGCCGCGCCGCCGGCGGCCGCGACCGCCAGCAGCAACACGACGAGCAGCAGCTTACGCATCGAGGGCCTCGAGGTGCGCGCGCAGCGCCAGGGCGATATCGTTCATGCGAAAGGCATGCTCGCCCACGCGGCGCACCGGCACAACCCCGATGCGCGCATTGGTGACGAACATCCCGTCGGCGCCGCGCAGCTCCGCCAGCGTCAGCGCACGTTCCTCGGTGATGAGCCCGAGCTTCGGCGACTCGCGCAACACGATCGCGCGCATCACGCCCGCGACGCCGGCACGGTCGAGCCGCGGCGTCGCCAGGCGCCGGCCCTGCACGACGAACAGGTTGCAGGCGCTGCCGGAGACCACGTCGTCGTTGGCGTCGAGCATGACCACGTCGAACGCGTCGGCGGTGATCTCGGCCGCCGCGAGCACGTTGTCGAGCCGGTTCAAATGTTTGAGGCCGGCGACGGCCGGGTTGATCGCCGCGCGCGTACGCGCGATGCCGAGATCGACGCCGGCGGCGAGCGCGGAAGTGTCCCCGGTGGTCCACAACGACACCACGCGCCGCGCATCCGACGCCGACGGCGCGTAGCCGCGGCGCGGCGCACTGCCCCGCGTGACGACGATCTTCAGGATGGCCAGCGACGGCGCGCGCGCCAGCGCCGCGCCGAGATCCGGCTGCACGCCGGCCACGTCGAACGGAATGCCGAGCCGCGCGCAGCCGCGCGACAGGCGCGCGATATGCGCGTCGAGAAACCGCGCAACGCCGTTGCGCACGAGGACGGTCTCGAACACGCCGTCGCCATACGCGAGGCCGCGATCGTCGGCAGGCACCGCGGCACCCTCGACGCCGTCGACCCAGATGCCGAGGCTCGCGTTCGGCGCGCTCATGCGGAATCGAACGCGCGCAACAGGCCGCGGGCCTTCGCGCGCGTCTCCTCGAGTTCGCGCTCGGGCACGGAGTCCGCGACGATGCCGGCGCCGGCGCGCAGCTCGATGCGGTCGCCGCGCAGCGTCAACGTACGGATCAGGATGTTGAAGTCGGCGTCACCGTCGGTGCCGAGCCAGCCCAGCGAGCCGGTGTACGCGCCACGTCCCTCGCCTTCCAGCTCCGCGATGATCTGCATGCAGCGGATCTTCGGACACCCGGTGATCGTGCCACCGGGGAACAGCGCGCGCAGCGCGTCGACGGCAGTGGCGTCGGCCCGCAACGTGCCGCGCACGTTCGAGACGATGTGATGCACGTGTGCGTACGTCTCGGTGACCATGTACTCGTCGACGCGCACGCTCCCGGCCTCGCACACGCGACCGACGTCGTTGCGCTCGAGATCGATGAGCATGACGTGTTCGGCGCGTTCTTTCGGATGCGCGATCAGCTCGGCGGTGTCGCGCGCGTCCTGCTCCGGATCGCCGGTGCGCGGCCGCGTGCCGGCGATGGGACGCGTCGAGATGCGTCGCCCGGTGACCTCAAGCAGCCGCTCGGGCGACGACGAGAGGATGGTCATGCCGCCGAACTGCACGCGCGCCGCGAACGGCGCCGGATTCGCACGGCGCAACGCCGCGTAGACGCGATCCGCATCGGCGCCCGCCGCGAGACGCAGCCGCCACGGCCGCGACAGGTTCGCCTGGTAGACGTCGCCGGACGCCACGTACTCCTGCGCGCGCCGCACGCGCTCGAGATATTTCTCCGGCGCCTCCTCGGCCCAGCGATCGACGCGCGGGTTGTCGTCGGGTTCCGCGGCGGGATGGGCCGCCGCGTTTTTCAGCAAGGAGACAAGCCGGGCGTGGGCAGTCGCATCCCCATTCTGCGAAACCGCAAACGTCGTGCCCGTGGCGTGCTCGTGCACGGCCAGGTGTTCGACACGCACGGCGAATGCCGACAATGGCAGGTCACTGGGCGGCAGCTCGAGGATGGGCTCGACCTCGCTGGCCACCTCATAAGAAAGGAATACCAGCCAGCCGCCCATGAACGGCAGCGGCTTCTGCGCATCGCGCGGCGTGGCCTCGCGTCGCAGCCAGGCGTCGAGGTTGTCGATGAATCCGCCCGGCCCCGGCGTGAAGCCGTGGGCCGTGACGTTGCCCTGCGCATCGCGCGTCAGCGACGCACCGGGCTCGAATGCCAACAGGCTGTACCGCGACAGCGGCCCCTGCGCGGCGCTGTCGAGGAAGACGGGACACGAAGTGGCGTGCGTCGCCGCGAGCGTGCGCAGCGCATCGACCGGGAGATCCAGCTTCGTCAGCAAGGGCGCGCGGACTGCCACGCGACGTGCCGGGCCTAGCCCTTGAAGCGGCGGAAGATCAGCGAGCCGTTGGTGCCGCCGAAGCCGAACGAGTTCGACAACGCAGCGTCGATCGCGAGCGGACGCGCCTTGTTCGGCACGTAGTCGAGATCGCAGTCCGGGTCCGGCGTATGCAGGTTGATCGTCGGCGGCGCGATGCTGTCGCGCATCGCCAGCACCGAGAAGATGGCCTCCACCACGCCGGCCGCGCCGAGCAGATGGCCGGTCATCGACTTCGTCGAGCTGATCGCGAGCTTGTAGGCGTAGTCGCCGAACGCGCTCTTCATCGCGACGGTCTCGGCCTTGTCGCCCAGCGGCGTCGACGTCGCATGCGCGTTGAGATACTGGATGTCGGTCGGGTTCATCTGCGCATCGCGCAGCGCGTTGACCATCGCCAGCCGCGCGCCCGCGCCGTCTTCCGGCGGGGCCGTGATGTGGTACGCATCGGAGCTCATGCCGAAGCCGACGACTTCCGCGTAGATGCGCGCGCCACGCGCCTTCGCGTGTTCGAGCTCCTCGAGGATCATCGCGCCGCCGCCGTCACCCATGACGAAGCCGTCGCGATCCTTGTCCCACGGACGGCTCGCACCCTGCGGGTCGTCGTTGCGCTCGGACAGCGCCTTGGCTTGCGAGAAACCGGCCAGCGCCGTCGGCGTGGTCGCGCACTCGGAGCCGCCGGCGATGATGATGTCCGCGTCGCCGTACTGGATGCAGCGCATCGCGAAACCCACGGAATGCGTGGACGTCGTGCAGGCGCTCACGACGCCGAGATTCGGACCCTTCAACCCGAAACGGATCGAGAGATGACCCGCGACCATGTTGCCGATGGTGCTCGGGATGTAGAACGGCGACGTCTTCTTCGGGTTGTGCGTGCGTTCCCAGGTGATGGCTTCGTCTTCGATGCCCGCGAGGCCACCGATACCCGAACCCATGATGGCGCCGCAGCGCTCGCCGTTTTCCTTCGTGAAATCGAGGCCCGAATCCGCCACCGCCTGGATGCCCGCGCCCATGCCGTAGTGCATGAACGGATCCATGCGGCGCGCTTCCTTCGGCGAGATGTACGCGGCGACGTCGAAGCCTTCGACCTCGCCCGCGAATCGCGTGGCGAACGGCGTCGCGTCGATGCGCGTGATGGGCTTGATGCCGCTCTTGCCGGCGAGGATCGCCGCCCACGCGGTGTTGATGTCACTGCCTACCGGCGAAACGATGCCGAGCCCGGTAACGACGACGCGTCGCTTGGACACTCTATCCTCTGCGAAGTGAGGGCGATGGAGACGGGACGCGCGTGGAACCACGCGCCCGTGAAAATGCTACGACTTGCGGCGGTCCGAGATGTAGCTGATGGCCTGGCTGACGGTGGTGATCTTCTCGGCGTCCTCGTCCGGGATCTCGATCTCGAACTCTTCTTCGAGCGCCATCACCAACTCAACCGTGTCGAGCGAGTCGGCACCGAGGTCATCGACGAACGAAGCGTCATTCACAACCTGCTCCGCCTTGACGCCCAACTGCTCGGCGACGATCGCCTTGACCTGCTGTTCAACCGTGCTCATTTCTGATTCGCCCTCAATAGGATGTTTGTCACTGCGAGACCTTTTTCGTCCGGGCCCTTTCGGGGGGACCCGCAGCGGGCGCGTATTCTAGGGCAACACTTGCCCTACCGCCACGCTGTCAAATCGTGAGTGCTTGTTTTTGTTTGTTTTTACGGGATTCGTCTGTTGCAAAGACCCCACGTCCGGGCCTTCCGCGGCCCCGTTTCAGGCCATGTACATGCCGCCGTTGACGTGCAGGGTCTCGCCGGTGATGTAGCCGGCCGCCGGCGAACAGAGGAAAAGCACCGCCTGCGCGATGTCGTCGACCGTGCCCAGGCGCGCCATCGGGACCTGCGTCGTCAGTGCGCCGCGCTGTTCGTCGGTGAGCGCACGCGTCATGTCCGTGTCGATGAAGCCCGGCGCCACCGCGTTCACCGTGACTCCGCGCGACGCGATCTCCTTCGCCAGCGACTTGGTGAAACCGAGGATGCCGGCCTTCGCAGCGGCGTAATTCGCCTGTCCGGGATTGCCGGTGAGGCCGACGATGGACGTCAGCGAGACGATGCGGCCGCGCCGCTCTTTCATCATCCGTTTGAGTACGCCCTTCGACAGGCGGAAGACGCTGGTCAGGTTCGTGGCGATGACGGCATCCCAGTCCTCCGGCTTCATGCGCAGCAGCAGCGTGTCGCGCGTGATCGCCGCGTTGTTGACCAGGATGGTGGGCATCTCGCCCTTCGCGTCGAGATCGCCTAACAGGGCGTCGATGGACGCGGCATTGCCCACGTCGAGCACGGCGCCCCGGCCGTTGCTTCCAAGCCACGACGAGATGCCGGCCGCGCCGGATTCGCTGGTGGCCGTGCCGATGACCTTGGCGCCGGCGCCCGCCAGCGCCTTGGCGATGGCCTGTCCGATTCCACGGGAAGCGCCCGTGACGAGCGCGGTTTCATTTTGAAGCATGGTGTCTTTCATTCAGGCTGCGGCCGCGGTGCTCGCGGCCTGGAAGGATTCGGGAGATTCGAGCGCGAACGTCTGGACGTCCGTGCCGCGCGAGATGCGCTTGACCAGGCCGGCCAGCACCCCGCCCGGCCCGCATTCGACCACGATCTTCGCCCCGGCCGCGGTCAGCGCGGCCGTGGTTGTCGTCCAGCGCACGGGGCTGGACAGTTGTTTGACCAGCAGCGCGCGGATGTCGGCCGGGACGGTGTGTTCGTGCGCATCGACCGCGCTGAGATACCGCAGCGACGGCGCGCGCACGTCGATGCCGGCCAGCTTCTGCGCGAGCTTCTCGCCGGCGGGCCTCATGAGGCTGCTGTGCGATGGCACGCTGACCGGCAGTTCGACCGCGCGTTTCGCGCCACGGCCCTTCGCCATTTCGATGGCACGCTGCACGGCGACGCGGTCGCCGGCGATGACGACCTGCCCCGGCGAGTTGAAGTTCACCGCCTCGACGACGCCCCCGGCCGACGCCGCCTCGGCGCAAACCGCGATGACGTCCGGATCCTCCAGGCCTAACAATGCGGCCATCGCGCCGGTGCCGGCGGGCACGGCCTGCTGCATCACCTGGCCGCGGAAGCGGACGAGATCGATGCAGGCGCCGAAGTCGATGGCATCGGCCGCGACCAGCGCGGTGAATTCGCCGAGACTGTGGCCGGTGACGATCGCCGGCGGCGCGCCGTTCCGTTCGCGCCACAGCCGCAGCGTGGCGATGCCGGCCGCGAGCATGGCCGGCTGCGTGCGTTCGGTGGCATTCAGATCCTCGGCGGGACCCTGCGACACCAGCTGCCACAGGTCGTAGCCCAGCACGGTCGACGCCTCGTCGAACGTCTGGCGGATCAACGGCGATTCGTCGGCGAGCTTGCCGAGCATGCCGACGGACTGGGACCCCTGGCCGGGGAAGACGAAAGCGAGTGAGTTGTTGGACATGGGCGCGGATTATCTAGGACGCGAGCGCAGGAAGCACGCCAGTCCGAATCCTCCGACAGCGCCATAGAGGTGGGCATCGACGATCGTGTTGCCGGAGCTCGAGAACGGCAGCGCGCCGGAAAACTGTTCGAAGCCCAGCTTGACGACGATGAACACCGCCAGGATCCAGCCGTCGAGGTCGCCGCGCCGCAGGTGCGCGAGCGTGCCGGCCGTCATGACCCCGTGCAGCGCGCCCGACGCGCCGACGTAGTTGGTGACGTCGGGATCGAAGAACCACAGCCCGGCGCTGATGCACAGCGAAGAGAACAGATAGATAGCCGCCCAGCGCCACGGTGAATAATCGCGCGCGAACAGCGCCCACATCAGCACGAGGCCCATGCCGTTCAGCGTGGCGTGCGCGGCATCGAGATGGACGACGTGGGCGCTGAGCAGCCGCCACCACTCGCCGGGCAGCGCCGAACGTTCGTAAGACAGCGCGTTCCGGACGGTGTCGCCGCCCGCCTCCAGCAACGCCAGGACGGCGCAGATCGCAAGCAGGGACAGGCCGTAGGCCCGGTCGCCATTAAGAGACTTTAACAATCCGTTCAACCCGGACCCGGGGGCTTCAACGTTCATTTGCTATCATCCGCCACCGCTTCATTCGACGGGTCCACCATGAATTCTCGGAAAATCCACCACGCCGCGCGCGGCTTCACGCTCATCGAGATCATGGTCGTGGTGGTCATCATCGGCCTGCTGGCGGCGTTCATCCTGCCGAATGTCTTCGGCAACGTCATCAAGGCGCAGATCGCGAAGGTCAAAGGTGACATCCAGGGCATCGAGACCGCGCTGACGATGTACAAGCTCGACAACTACAAGTATCCGAGCACCGATCTCGGCCTGCAGGCGCTGGTCCAGCGCCCGAACGATCCTACCGTGCGCAACTGGCGCGAAGGCGGCTACATCAAGCGCGTCAGCAAGGATCCCTGGGGCAACCCGTATCAGTACGTGTTCCCGGGCACGCGCGGCCAGGAGTACGACCTGTACTCGCTGGGCGCCGACGGCCAGGAAGGCGGCGAAGGCGAGAATGCCGACATCGGGAACTGGAACCTCGAGCAGTGACCGGGTGCGGGCCGCGCATGTCCATTCGCGCGGCTTCACGCTCATCGAACTGACGATCGTCGCGTTCATCATCGCGCTGCTCGCAGCGGTCGCGGTCGTCACCCTCACCGGCCAGCGACACGACGAGGAACTGGTGAAGGAAGCCGAACGCCTCGATGCCCTCTTCGACTACGTGCGCGAGCAGGCCGAGCTGCAGACGCGCGACTACGGCTTCCGTGTGAACCGCAATGGATATTCGTTCGTCGTGTTCGACGTGATCGCCGACGAATGGCGCGAGGCGAGCGAGGACGATGCCCTGCGCGCGCGGCAGTTCCCCGAGGGCATCCTGCCGAGCGTCGTCGTCGAGGGCCGCACCATCGTCCTCGACAAGCCCAAGGACGACGACAAGAAGAACAAGAAGACGGTGGTCGACTACACCCCGCAGGTGCTCGTCTTCGCCAACGGCGACCTGTCGTCGTTCGAGATCGCGCTCGAGCGCAACAACGAGCGCGCGCGCCTCTACACGGACGAACAGACCAACATCAAGCTGCTGCGACCCGGCGAAGTCGAGCAGCCGAGCGTTCCCGTGCGCGCGGTATCCCGATGAAGGCGCGCGGCTTCACGTTGCTCGAGGTATTGATCGCGCTGGCCATCGTCGCGCTCGCGGTCGGCGCGCTGCTGGGCACGGTGAGTTCGTCGGCCAGCAACGTCATCTATCTGAAGGAGAAGACCGTCGCCGAATGGGTGGCGTTGAACCGGCTGACGGAAGTGCGCATCTGGAAGGAGATGCCGGACAAGGGCCGGCGCACCGGCAACACCGAGATGGCCGGCATGAAATGGCAGTGGGAAGAGGAAGTCATCGAGCTGCCGGTGAAGGGCATGTTCCGCGTCGAAGTGCGCGCGCGGCCCACCGGCGATTTCGTCGACGACAACAAGACGCTGCAGAAAGCCAGCGCGCAGGTGCTGTCGGAGAGCAAATCCGGCGGCGACGAGCTCGACAAGCTCGGCTGGACGTCATCGGTCGTTGGCGTCATCGGCACCTCGAGATCGGAACAGACCGACGCGGTCGCCGCGTTCTTCGCCAGCGGGCAGAACGGCCCCGGCGGACCGGCCGGCCCCAACGACGGCAAGGGCCCGCCCGGCGAGAAGAACCCCACGCCGGTGCCGCGCCCCGGCATCGGCAACCCGGATCGCTGATGCGACGCACCGGCTTCACGCTGATGGAGGTCATGATCGCGATGTTCATCGCGGCGATCATGCTGGCGCTCGGCTACAGCGCCATCAACCAGGCGGCCAAGGACCGCACCTCGCTCGAGACTTCGCAGGCGCGCATCACCGAGATCCAGCGCGGCATGCGCGTCGTCGCGCAGGACTTCGCGCAGATGATCGCGCGCACCGCGCGCGACACCGAGGGCGGCGGCAACATCCAGGCGGCCGTCATCGCCACCAACAAGGACGACACGCTGATCACCTTCTCGCGCGCGGGCTGGAGCAATCCGGCGGGCGTGCAGCGTCCGGCCGAACAGCGCGTGCGGTATCGCTTCATCGACGGCTCGCTGGTCCGCGAGCACTGGCTGTCGCTCGACTCGGCACTCAACGCCGAGCCGCGCCAGCGCATCGTGCTGACGAAGATCAAGGAAGTGCAGTTGCGATTCCTCGACCCGGTCTCGCGCAACTGGCGCGACGACTGGCCGGCGTCGACGCCGAACGGCCCGGTGGACCCGTCGAACATCGACCTGCTGCTGCGGACGCGGCCGCTGGCCATCGAGTTGACGGTGGTGTTCGACGACTGGGGCCGGATCCAGCGGCTGTTCGAGATACCCTCGTGAAGCACCGCAGACAACGCGGCGTCGCGCTGCTGGTCGCCATCGTGCTGTTCGCGCTGGCGACGACGATGGCCGCGGCGATCACGTACAACAAGGCGATGGCCGCGCGCCGCGCCGCCGCCACGTTCACGATGGAACAGGCGCTGCAGGCCGGCATGGCGGCGGAAGCGCTGGCGTCCATCGCGCTCGAAGCCGGCGCGGATTCGCAACGCACGACGCTCGACCAGGATTGGGCGCAGCCGCTCGGCCCCATCGAGATCGAAGGGACGGGCGTGTGGATCGCGGCGCAGGTCGAGGACGCGTCCAGCCGGTTCAATCTCAACAGCGTCGTCACGCAGGATCCCAACGGGTCCGGCGCCTACATCGCCAACCCGGACCAGGTCGCCGTGTTCCGCACGCTGCTGCACGACCTCGACATCGAGGACAAATACGCGGACCTGCTGGTCGACTGGATAGACACCGACATCGCCCCCGAGGGCTCGCAGGGTGGCGAGGACACCTTGTATCTCACGCAGGTGCCGCCGTACCGGCCGCCGAACACCTTCATCACGCAGACTTCCGAGCTGCTCGCCCTGCCCGGCTTCGGGGCGGAGAACTACAAGAAGATCGCGCCTTATGTCACCGCGCTGCCACTCGAGGCGAAGATCAACGTCTGCACCGCCAGCGGATTGATCCTCGACGTGGCCAAGAACGACACCTCGAACCAGGAGTGGGCGGGATCGACGACGCTGGCCGAGGATCGCAAGAAAGGCTGCGCGCCACTCCGGGACACCTGGCTGCAAGGCATTTCCGCGGACCAGAAGCAGAAGGCGGGAGAACGCGTGCTCGAGACCTCCTCCTGGTTCCGCCTACGCACCAACGTTCGTATTGGCACTGCCGAATTCGTTCTATACAGTGTCCTCTTCCGCGAGCAAAACAAGAAAGTGCGCGTCGTGCAGCGCAGTTTCGGAAGCGAATGAGACGATGAGCGAGTCCCTGGTCATTCATCTGCGCGATGGCGCCGCACCGCAATGGCTGGTGTGCAACGACGACGGTCAGGTCATCGTCAACCCCGTGTCGGGCGAACTGGCGCAGGCGACCGCGATGGCCGCGGGCCGCCGCGTCGCCGTCATCGTGCCCGCCGGCGACGCGCTCGCCACGGACAGCGACGCGCCCGCGAAGAGCGCGGCGAAACTCGCGCAGGTGGTGCCGTTCGCACTCGAGGAACGCGTCGCCGACGAAATCGAGGACCTGCACTTCGCCATCGGCGAACGCGCCGAGGCCGGCGCCCGCGTGCCGGTCGTCGTCGTCGCGCGCACCAGGGTCCAGGGGTGGCTGAACGACCTGCAGGCGGCCGGCCTCGTGCCGACGGCTATCTACTCCGCCGCGACGCTGCTGCCGTCGATGCCCGGCCAGATGATCGCGCTGCTCGATGGCGATTCGCTCACGCTGCGCCTCGGCGACGCGCAGCCGCTGGTGCTGCCGGCGCTGTCGATCACCGACGGCATCGAGATGGTGCTGGCGACCCAGCAGTCGGCGGTCGCCGGTCTCGAGCCCGCACCGCTCGGCCTGCTGCTGTACACGGGACAGGACGAGTGGGACGCGCACCAGCACGAGATCGACGCGCTGCGTGACCGCTTCACCGGCGTGAAGGTGCAGCTGCTGCCTTCCGGCCCGATCACCGTTCTCGCGCCCGCCGCGGCCGCCGACGACGCGGTGAACGTGCTGCAGGGCGCGTTCGCGATCTCCAACCCGGTCGACCTGCGCTGGAAGTCGTGGCGCCTCGCCGCGATGCTGGCCGGTGCGCTGGTGCTGCTGCACATCGGCGCGCGCTATTTCGAGCTCAACCGCCTCGAGAAGAGCGAGACCGTGCTCGACTCGAGCATCGAGGATGCGTTCCGCGCGGCGATGCCCGGCCAGAACAACGCCACCAACGCGCGGCGCCGCGTCGAGCTGCGGCTCGCCGAGGTGCGCAGCGGCGGTGGCGGCGCCCTGCTGCCCGCGCTCGGCGCGCTGGCCACCGCGCGCAACGCGGCGCCGAAGGCGAACATCGAAGGAATCACGTTCCGCGACGGCATCGTCCAGCTGCGCATCAGTGCGCCCGACGCCGCCAGTCTCGACGCTATCGGCCAGCAGCTGCGCTCGTCGAACTGGCAGGCCGACATCCTCGGCGGCACCGCCAGCGGTGACAGCTACCGCGGCAGCATGCAGATCAAGAAGGCCGGCGCCTGATGCGCGAGTGGTACGACAACCTCTCCGAGCGCGATCGCAAGATCGTCACGTATGGCGGCATCGTCGTGCTGGTGCTGGTCCTGCTCGGCATCATCGTGCCGCTGAACCGCAACATCACCATCGCGCGCGAGCGCGTGGCGCGCAAACAGGGCGACCTGCAGTTCATCCAGAACGCCGCGCCGCAGCTCGCGGCCGCGGGCCCGGCCGGCAACGCGACCAGCGCCGAATCGCTGGTCGTGCTGATCGACAGCTCGGCGCGCGAGAGCGGGCTCGGCAAGTCGTTGTCGAACAGCCAGCCCACCGGCGACAAGGGCCTGCGCATCCGTCTCGACCGCGTCGGCTTCGACGCGATGGTCGCGTGGCTGGCGCGCCTCTCGCAGCAACACGGCGTGCGCGTCGAGTCCGCGGAGATCGAGAGCGCCGGCGAGACCGGCCTCGTCAATGCGGGTCTCGTGCTCAAGGTCGGCTGAATGAAACGCGGCCGGCTCGCGCTGACCGTCATCGCCGGCCTCGCGGTCTTCCTCGTCGTCCTGTTCTTCTATCTACCGGCCAGCTGGTTCCGCTCGCAGCTGCCGCCGGGCGTGGCCTGCGGCGACATCGGCGGCTCGGTGTGGGCCGGCGAATGCATCGGTCTCGCCGTCGGCGATGCGCGGATCGGCGACGCTACCTGGAATCTCGCGGCGCTGAGCGCGTTGCGCGGCCGGCTCGTCGGTGACGTCGACCTGCGCGGCGCGCTGGCGCAGGTCCGCGCCGATCTCGACCTCTCGACCACCGGCAGCGGCGAGCTGCGCAACGTCACCGGGCAGTTCCCGCTCGATCATGCGTTCATCGCGCAGTTTCCGGCGGATCGCCGTGGCCGCCTCGCACTCGATGTGAAGAAAGCCGTGATCGCCGACCGCGCGATCCGGCAACTCGAAGGCACGGTGGAGCTGCGCGACTTCCAGCAGATCGCGCCCACCGCGATGGACCTGGGCTCGTACCGCGTGACGTTCGACGGCGTGGCGCAACCGGACGGCAAGGTGCTCGGCAATCTCGCCGACACCGGCGGCCCGCTGCGCGTCGAAGGCACGCTGACGCTGGTGCCGCCGAATCGCTGGGAAGTGCATGGCTACGTCACCGGCCGCACGGCGGACGCGGAGCGCATGTTGCGCCAGGCCCTGCCCTACGCGTCGCCGGACACGTCCGGCCGCACGCAGATCGATCTCGAAGGCGACTACTGATTCACGACGTCACGGTCCGACGTCGACCTCGCGCCAGGCGCTGAGCAGCGGGAAATACAGGCCGGCGCGCACGGGCTCGGGCCCGAGCTCGCGCGCGAGGTGGGCGTAACGCCGCAATTGCGCCGAATAACGCCGCGCCTGTTCGTCGAGGAAGCCGGCGAGATTGCCGCCCTCGTGCGGGCTGGTCTTGAAGTCGACGATCCAGCGGACGCCGGCTGCATCGACGAACGTGCGGTCGATCACGGCGTTCACGATCTGGCCGCCGCGCACACCGGTCAGCGCCAGCTCCGAGCTCGCCTCGCGATGCGTCGCGTCGAACAGCCAGCGGCCGCGTTCGTCGGACAACGTCGCGCGCAGCGCGTCGACGGCGCGCGCGGCGCCGGCTCTCGCCGCGTCGCGTTGCACGCCGAGCGCCGCGAGGCGCGATTCGAGCCGCGGCAACAACGCCGGCAATCCGGCCAGCGTCGGCGGATGCGCACCGCCGAATCGTTCGAGCGCCTCGTGCACGACGGTGCCGACGCGGCGCGCGGTCTGCCGTACCCACGAGAATTCGATCTCCTCGTCGTCGTCGGCCAGCGGTACGAGCTCGCCGCGCGCGATCACGTCCGGCGGCGGCGCCGGTGGCGCGACCACGGCGGGCAGCCGATGACGCACCTGCGTGGTCACCGGCTCGATCTCTGCGCGCGTGTCGTCGCCTGTTTCATCGCCCAGGGTCGGGTCGTCGAGCTCCGCACCGAACGCCGGCCACAGGTTGTGCAGCAGCGTGCCGCTGCGCGCCGAGTACTCGCGCACGCCATCGACGTCGCGCGTGTTCGGATGCGTGAACACGTGCAACGAGCGCTTGGCGCGGGTCAGCGCGACGTACGCCTGGCGCGTGCGCTCCGCCCGCAGCCGTTCCTTGTGCAGCATGCGGATGTATTCGTTGATCGCATCGTCTTCGGGTGAGTCGTCCTCGGTGCGCATGCGGATCGGCGCCATCACGAGGTGGTCGCCACCCTGCTCGCGCGGGATCTCGAGCCAGTTGAGCAGCCGCGATTCGTCGCCGCGCGTCGCGCGCCCCACGCCGACCACGAACACGTGGTCGAACTCGAGACCCTTCGCGCCGTGGATCGTCATCAGCGACACCGCGCCCGGCTGCGCCGGATCCTCGGCGTACAGCCGGTTCATCAGGCGCCCGAGGTCCGGCGGCCGGCCGCGCAGGCGCTTGCGGTCCTCGACGTCGAGCGCCGCGAGGAAGCGGCGCGCGTGCGCCAGCTCGGTAGTTTGGCCGCTCGCCGACGCGCCGCCGAGCGCGAGCCAGGTCCGCTCGACCAGGTGCGCGCGCGCCTCGCGCTCGCGACCTTCCCAGGCCGCCAGCAGGATCGGCCGCGCGCGGAACAGGCGCGCATTGCCGTCCGGCGTGAGCCCGGGCACTTCGCCGAGCAGCGCCGACGGGATCGGCGCCTCGCCGGCGACATCGGACAATCGCGTGAGATCCGGCAGCGCCAGCCCGACGAACGGCGCGCGCAACACGGCCAGCCACGCCACGCGGTCGAGCGGTGAATCGAGCGCGCGCGCCAGCGCCTCGAGATCGCGCACCACCGGCACGTCCGCCAGCGGCTCCAGGTTCACGCCGATGAACGGCACGCCGCGCGCGGTCAGCGCGGCCCGCACGCCGCGCAGGTGCGGTCGCGTGCTCGCGAGCACGGCGATGCTGTCATCGGGACGCGTGCGCCGCAGGTCCGCGATCATCTCGCCGACCGCGTCGCTTTCCGTCGCCGCGCGCGCCGCGCCGACGACGCGGTGCACGCGCGGTTCGCCCTCGACACCGGTGCGCGCCGCGACGCTGGCCAGGTGGCGGACCGCGCTGCGACGCACGTCGTCCGCGGCGGGGAACACGCGCGAGAAGACGCGGTTGCCCCACTCCACCAGCGCCGGTGCCGACCGGAAATTCCGCCGCAGCTCGAGCGGCTCCAGCGGCAATCCGGCCAGGCCCGCGGCGCGCACGGTCGAGAAGCGCCCGACCTCCGCGTTGCGGAACCCGTAGATGGACTGCATCGGATCGCCGACCAGGAACAACGTGCGGCCGTCGCCCGGCGACCAGTCCTGCGTCAGCGTGCGCAACAGGTCGTACTGTTCCCGCGACGTGTCCTGGAATTCGTCGACGAGGATGTGCATCAGCCGCGTGCCGAGCCGTTCGGCGAGCGGCGTCGGACTCGAATCCTCGGTCAATGCCTGGCGCGCGGCGCCGGCGATCTGCGTGTGGTCGCACTCGCCGTACACGTCGAACAGCCGCGTCAGTTCCTGCGCGGCGAGCAGCAGCAGCCTCGCCAGCGCGTCGAGCGCGCCACGCTCGCGCTCCGGCACGAGCGGCGCCGGCAGCGCGCGGATCGTCGTCAACGCCTGCAGCCGTTCCGGCGCGATCAGGATCAGGCGCTCGAGCCAGTCGTCGCGCAGTTGTTTGCCCAGCACGTCGTCGGTCGGGATGCCTTCGTTCTTCGTCAGCCGGCGGCGCGGCGTGTTCTCCTTCGTCAACGCCAGCGACGCGAGGCCGCGCCAGCGCGAAAGGTCGTCGATCGATGCGCTCAGCGCCGGGCTGGCGTCGCGCCAGCGCGCGATGTCGGGCTCGCGTTGCGGGTCGACGTGCTGCGCGCAGAAGCGCGCCAGCGAGCTCGCCTGCAACAGGAAATCGGCGGGCAGCAGCGCCGCGGCCCGCGCGAGCTCGTCGGCGACGATCTCGGCCAGGCTCTGCTCGATGCGCGGCACCAGCGCCTCGCCCGACAGCTGCGGCAGGTTCGGCAGCCACTCCGAACGCCGCGGCAACATCTCGGCGATGAGGCGCTCGAGATGCGTCCACTGGTCATCGAGACGCCGCAGGATGCGCTCGAGCGCGGGACGCAGCTCGGCATCGTCGTCGGCGAGGCGCAGCGTCTCGCGCGCGGCGGCCGCGTACAGATCACCCGGCTCGTCGGCGATCGCGTGGCCGAACCCGTGGCGCGAGGTGATCGGCAGCGAACCCGCGAGCTGACCGTTGAACGCGTCGATGGTCTGGATGCGCAGCCGCGCCGCACTCTCCTCGAGGCCCCAGCCGCGCTGCGCGGCGCGCGCCTTCGCCGCGCGCGCCAGGTCGAGCGTCAACGCGTCGGCCGGCGATTTCACCGCGAGATCGCCCTCGAGCGCCTTCTGCACGCGCTCGCGCATCTCGCCTGCCGCCTTGCGCGTGAACGTGATCGCCAGCACCTGCTCGGGATCGTCGACGGTCGCCAACAGCTTCAGGTAGCGCTGCGTCAGCACCGTCGTCTTGCCGGAACCGGCCGGCGCCTGAACGATGAACGAGCGCGACGGGTCGAGCGCGGTCTCGCGCGCGCTGGCGTCGCTGGCGTGCGCGTCACTCATGATCTTCCCCGGCCCGCACGTCGTTCGCCGCGAGCTCGACGCGGCGGCACAACACGGTGAGGTGGCAATTGCGGCACACGTCGGACGCCGGCTCGACCGGCGCGCGCCCCGCGAGATAGTCGGACGCGATCATCTGCAGACCGTGGATCCAGCGGCCGAGCTCGGCCTGCCACGCCGCCTCGATCTCGTCGGCCGGCACCTTGTTGGGGTTCATGCCCGGCAGGCCACCGACGTCCGGCAGCAGGTTCGGCCGCGCCGACTTGCCGGCGAACCGCGCCCGCCCCTGCGTCAGCGACACGTTCGCCAGCGCCTGCACGTTGCGGCCGCGTTCCGCCAGTAGATAGGCCAGCAGCTGCGGATCGCGGACGTCCTCGCCGTTCCAGCGCGGCGTGCGTGCCTGCCCCGACTTGTAATCGATGATCGCGTAGCCGCCGCCCTCGATCGAGTCGATGCGGTCGATGCGCAGCTCGAACTGCCCGCCGGCGATGCTGACGACACGCCGCGCTTCCAGCACCTCGATGTCGAACGACGGCCGCCGCAGCTCCTGCCGGAACAGCACCTCGATCAGCCGTTCGAGCCGGTGCGACTCGCGCTCGATTGCGCGTTCCAGCTCCTTCGGCACGCGTCCACGGAACACGGAGACGACCGCCGCCGCGACCGAGTCCGCGATCAACGGCAGCCGCACCTGCTCGTCCGTGCCGATCAGCGAGAACTGGCCCTGCAGCTTGATCCACACGAGCTCGAGCGCCTTGTGCATCAGCATGCCGCGCTCGCGCGGGTCCAGCCCGGGCTCCGGCCGTTCGAGCTCCGCGGCGTTCAGCCGCACTTCGCCGTACGCATGGAAGCCGCATTCGGCCTGCAAAGTCAGCGGCTTCACGCCGCCGCGGACCGGCAGTCCCTTGGGCACCGCGAGCCCGGCGCTGTCGTCGAATTCGACGAGCAGCGGTTTGCGCAATGCCTCGGCGAGCGAGATCAGCCGGCGCCCGTCGGGCATCGGCGATGCATCGGCCAATCGGACCAGCAACGGACTCGGCGAGCGATGCGCATCGCCTTCGAGTCGCGCCCACGAGCACGTCAACGAATCGGTGCTGGCGCGCCACGCCGCGAGGCTGGCGCGGGCGACGCGCGCCTGTCCGGCAGCGCTGGCCCAGGGCACGCCGGCTGCGATCTGCGCGGCGGACGGGATGAACACGTCCGGGCGCGGCGGTGCAGGCCACGCGGCGGCATCGAGACCGGCGACCCAGATCGCGTCGTAACGCACGATGGGATCGTCGAGCGACTCGGTCAGCGTGACCGGCGCGGCGGCACTCTGCGGATCGAAGTTCCGTTCGGCAGCGAGATCGATCAACGTGGCGGCAGCATCGGCCGCACCCGCGGACGGCAGCCATGCGCCCAGCGCCGCGTATTCGTCGAGCAGCACGTGCCAGCGCGCCAGCGTCTGCTGCTCGTCGCTGCGCAACGGGCGCGTGCCGGGCCAGCCGAGCTGGCGCAACGCGGCCAGCAGCGCCGGCGCCCATTCGGCCGGCGCACGGCGCTCGCCGGCCAGCGTGGCCAGCGACGTCCGCAGTCGCGCGGCCAGCGCCGCAGCGACCGGGCTGTCGGCGTGTTCGAGAAACCCGGCGAGCTCGGCGCCGCCGTACTCGAGCTTGCGGCCATCGCGCAGCAGCGCCTCGATGGCGGCGCCCGCCGCGACGTCGGTGCCGTCGAGGAACGGCAAGCGCACCCAGTGCACCACCTCGTCGAAGCGCAGGCGGCTCGTCAACAACCGCAGCGTCAGCAATGCATGCGAGACCAGCGGGAATTCCGCGAGCGGCCGGCCGCCCTCGATGGAGAACGTCGTGGGCGTGGCCCGCGCATCGAGCGACAGCCATTCCGACGGCGACAGGGTCTGCGACAAAAGGCGTTCGTACAGTCGCCGCCGCTGGCGCAGCTTGCCGTCGACGATCAGCAGTCGGCGCGCGGGATCGCGTTCGAGCTCGGCGCGGCACCAGTCGGCGATCAGCTCGAGCTCGTGTTCGTCGTTGTCGGCCGTCGCGATCGAGACGGCGCGCGACGCGGCGGCCGGTTCGTCGAAGGTCGCGCCCAGGCGGCGCAGCGCCTGCAGCGGCGCGGCGGCCAAGCTCGCGCCACCCGCGACGAACAACCCACCGGCGGGGGATTCGAGCTCGTCGAGCCAGGCGCGCAGCGGACGGCGGGCTTCGTCGACTCCCAGCCTCTCGAGCGCCCGCAGTGCTTCGACCAGCCTTTCGCCTTCCGGCGAGGCGCCGAGCACGCGCGCGGAAGCGCCGATGCGCCAGTCGCCCAACGTGCGTATGGAATTCAGCAGCGCGCGCGCCTCCGCGCTGCCGCCCGAGTCCCGGCAATGCTCGCGCAGCGTCGCCCACTCGGCGCCCGGGGGCAGCAGGCGATCGGGCAGATTGCCGGCGCTCCACTGCGCGGCGAGCGTGCGTTCGGCGAACTGCGTGAACGTGAAGACGCGCGGCGTCGGCCACAACGTGCGGCCGGCGTCCCGCTGACTCTCGGCCCAGGCGGAACGGATGGCGGCCTGGCGCTGCGCGCTCGGGACGATCAGCGTCGCGCCGGCCGCGAGGGCCTGCGAAACGGCGGCAGAAAGACGCTGGCTATTCAATAGCTTGCGTAGGGAATCGCTTCCGTTACTTGAAACGGGTCTCGGCGTGCACGACGCGCTGGCGTTCGCCCGCGGGCCGTCCCGCATAGGCCGTCAGCAACTCGTCGATGCGCATGAACACCTTCTTCAACAGCGTCGCGTCGGGCAGCAGCGTCGTGCGGAAATGATCGCGATACGGCACGTTGAAGCTCGTGCCCGGCGCGAGCAGCACGTGCTTCTGTTCGAGCAGGTCGAGCGCGAAGGCCTGGTCGTCGAAGTCCGGGATCTCGTCGGTCTTCACCTTCACGAACGCGTACATCGAACCCTTGGGCGGCGCGAGGTGCAGGAAGCGGCTGGCGGCGGTCGCTTCGACGATCGCCCGGCGGGATTCGTAGAGCCGACCTCCCGGCGCCAGCAGTTCCTTGATGCTCTGGTAGCCGCCGAGCGCGGTCTGCACCGCCCACTGGGCCGGCACGTTCGAGCACAGGCGCAACGACGACAGCAGCTCGAGCGCCTGCAGATAGTCGCCGGCGCCGCGCAGGTTGCCGGAGAACACGGCCCAGCCGACGCGATAGCCGCAGGCGCGGTAGATCTTCGACAGGCCCGACATCGAGCAGCACACGGTGTCCTTGACCAGCGTCGCCATCGGCACGGACTCGACGCCGTCGTAGGTCATCTGGTCGTAGATCTCGTCGCTGAACACGACCAGGCCCTTCTTCTCGGCGATGCGGGCGATCTGCTCGCATACCGCGCGCGGATACACCGCGCCGGTCGGATTGTTCGGGTTGATGACGACGATGGCGCGGGTCTTGCGCGTGATCAGCGCCGCGATCTCCTCCGGGTCCGGCACGAATTCGTTTTCCGGCCGACAGGAGTAGTAGACGGCCTTGCCGCCGTTCAGCGTGACGGCCGCCGACCACAGTGGATAGTCGGGGCTGGGGATCAGCACCTCGTCGCCGTCGTTGAGCAGCGCACGCAGGCAGAGGTCGATCAGCTCGCTGACGCCGTTGCCGATGAACACCTCTTCCGCGCTGACGCCGCTGACGCCGCGCATCTGCTGCTGCATCACGACGGCTTCACGCGCCGGGAAGATGCCCTTCTGGTGGCAGTAACCTTCGGCCACCGGCATGTTCTCGATCATCGCGAGGCGCATGGTCTCGGGCGTGCGGAAGCCGAAGGCGCCCGGGTTCCCGATGTTCAGCGGCACGATCTCGTAACCCTGGCGCTCGAGCTCCTGGGCGCGACGGGCGAGCCGTCCGCGGATCTCGTACTTGACGTGGCGCAGGCCTTCGCTGGGGCGGATCTGGTGTTCCTGTGACATGGCCCGGAGGATATCGCGAACCACCCGGCGCGCGCAGCGGCCGGAGGCGCCGAAATGCGCGTTGATTCACGCCCCGGCGGGCCACCTCGCACGATTCCCGCCGGCACCGTGCCGTTCCGCGCGGCGAGCCGTTGCCGCGCGATCGCCCGCGGCCGTCATTCCGCCACGCCGAGCGTGGCCAGGCGCGCGCGCTCGGTGGCCGGATCCAGCCGCGGCACCGAATCTAACAACAGCCGCGTATACGGATCGCGCGGCGCCGCGAACACCTCCGCGACCCGTCCCGATTCGACGACGCGCCCGCGCTGCATCACCAGCACCCGGTCGCAGAGGCGCCGAACGACGGCCAGGTTGTGGCTGACGAACAGGATGCTCGTGCCCTGCTCCCGGCGGATGCGCTGGAGCAGGTCCAGCACCTGCGCCTGGATCGACACGTCCAGCGCGCTGACCGCCTCGTCGCAGACCAGTAGTTTGGGATCGAGCACCGTCGCGCGGGCGATCGCGACGCGCTGGTTCTGGCCGCCTGACAGCTGCCGGCTGCGCCGCGGCAGGAACGACGCGTCGAGGCCGACGTCGGCGAGCCGGCGCGCGACGCGCTCGGCACGGCCGCCGGCGTCCAGCTCCGGCCGCAGCGCGCGCAATGGTTCCGCCACGATGTCGGCGACGGTCATCGTCGGGTCGAGGCTCGCGAATGGATCCTGGAACACGATCTGCGCGCGATCGCGCAGGCGGCGCAGTGCTTCGCCGTGCAGGTCTTGCACCGCGCTCCCCAGCCACGCGACCTCGCCCTCGATCCGGCCGCCGAGCGCCAGCAACGCGCGCGACAGCGAGGACTTGCCGCTGCCGGATTCGCCGACGATGCCCAGCGCCTCGCCGGGCGCGATGCGCAACGACACGTCGTCGACCGCGTGGAACTCCGTCGCGCGGCGGAACGGGCCGCTCGCGATGCGGTAGCGCACGTGCACGTGTCGCGCCTCGAGCGGCGGCGCGGCGGCCGTCGTCGCGGCCGGGGCCGGCGGCGGCACCGGCGACAGCAACGGCTCGTCGAGCGTCGGCGTGGCGGCCAGCAGCGCGCGGGTGTATTCGTGCCGCGGCGTTTTCAGGATCGTCCCGACATCGCCGCGTTCCACGACTTCGCCCTGGCGCATGACGAGCACGTCATCGGCGAGCGCGGAGATCACGCCCATGTCGTGCGTGATCACGGCCAGCGACATCGAGCGTTCGGTCATCAACCGGCGCAGCAGCGCGAGGATGCCCGCCTGCACCGACACGTCGAGCGCCGTGGTCGGTTCGTCCGCGATCAGCAGCTCGGGATCGCAGGCCAGCGCCATCGCGATCGTCACGCGCTGCCGCATGCCGCCGGACAGCTCGTGCGGATATAACCTGGCGCGCCGCGGCGCCTCGGCCAGGCCGACCTGGTCGAGCAGGCGCAGCGCCTGCGCACGCGCGGCGCCCCAGCTCTGGCCGCGATGCGCGACCAGCGGCTCCGCGACCTGGTCGCCGATGGACAGGTGCGGCGTCAGCGCCGTCATCGGGTCCTGGAAGATCATCGCCGCGCGGCGGCCGCGGATCGCGGCGGCATCCGCGCCGAGCAGCGGCGTTTCGCCGAGCCGCGCCTGGCCGGCGATGCGCGCCTCCGGCGGCAGCAGCCCCATGAGCCCGAGGAAGATCTGCGTCTTGCCGGCGCCGGATTCGCCGATCACGCCGAGGCATCGCCCGCGCGCCAGCGCGAACGACACGTCCTTCACGGTGTCGCGCGCGCCGAAGCCGATCGTCAGCGACTCGACCGTCAATCCCGTTCCGCCGGCCAAACTACTCACGCGGCGCCTCGCGCCGGGCACGCAGGCCCTCGCCCAGCAGGTTGAACGCGACCAGCAGCACGCTGAGCAACGTCGCCGGCACCAGCAGCATCCACGGCGAAGATTCCATCTCCTGCGCGCCTTCGTTGATGAGGCTGCCGAGGCTCGCGTACGGCTCCTGCACGCCGAGTCCGAGGAAACTCAGGAAACTCTCGAACAGGATGAGCTGCGGGATCGTCAGCGTGGCATACGCGATCACCGTGCCGGCGACGTTGGGCACGATGTGCCGCCACAGGATCGACGGCGTGCGCGCGCCGCTGGCGATCGCCGCGTCGACGAACTCGCGGCGCCGCAGCGCCAGCGTCTGGCCGCGCACGATGCGCGCCATCGTCAGCCAGCCCACCGCCCCGATCGCGATGAACAACGCGGCGAGACTGCCGCGCGGGAACAGCGTCGCGAGGATGATCACGATGAAAACGTACGGCAGCGCGTAGACGATGTCGACGAAGCGCATCATCAACGCGTCGGTGCGGCCACCGATGAATCCCGCCGTGGCGCCCCAGCTCACGCCGATCACGACGCTGACCAGCGCCGCGAGCAGGCCGAGCGCGATCGACACGCGGATCGCCTGCATGCTGCGCGCGAAGAGATCGCGGCCGAGCCGGTCGGTCCCCAGCCAGTGAGACCCGTCGAACGGCGGCGCCGCGAGATGCTGCCAGTCGAGCGCCTCGGCACTCCACGACGTGAGCCACGGCGCTGCCAGCGCGACCCCGCCGAGCGCGAGGAGCCCGACCACCGCGATACGCGTGCGCAGGCTTAGTGCACTCACGGCCGCACGCGCGGGTCGAGCCAGCCATAGACGAGATCCGCGACCAGGTTGCAGACCAGCGTGAACACGCCGTAGACCAGGATCATGCCCATGACCAGTGGATAGTCGCGGTCGATCGCGCCCTGCACGAGGTATCGCCCGGAGCCCGGCAATCCGAACACCGCCTCGACCACCAGCGAGCCGGTAACGACGAACGCCACGGCCGGGCCGAGATAACTCACCACCGGCATCAGCGCCGGGCGCAGCGCATGGCGCAACAACACGACGCGCGCCGGCAGGCCCTTGGCACGCGCGGTGCGCACGAAGTTGGATTGCAGCACCTCGACCAGGCTGTCGCGCGTCAGGCGCGCGACGTAGGCCATGACCGGCAACGCCAGCGTGATGACCGGCAGCACGAGGAAGCTCGGATCGCCCGCCTCGAACCCCGCGATGCGGAAAAGCGGCCAGTAGATGCCGAACAGCAGCGCGAGGACCGGGCCCACGACGAATCCCGGCAGGATCACGCCCAGCATCGAGAATCCCATCAGCGCGTGGTCCGTGGCCGAGTCGGCGCGCCACGCCGCGATCGCGCCGAGCGGCACACCGCCGAGGAACGCCAGCAACGCCGCGGCGAGCCCGATAGTTAGGGACAGCGGCAGCCCGTTGCCGATGAGCTCGTTGACCGAGTAGTCCTTGTAGCGGAACGACGGTCCGAGATCGCCGCGCGCGAGCCGCGCGAGATAGCGGCCGTATTGCACGGCCAGCGGCCGGTCGAGGCCGTACGCCGCGTCGAGGTTCGCGCGGATCGCCGGCGGCAGCGACTGCTCCTGGTCGAACGGTCCGCCGGGCGCGAGACGAATGATGAAGAACGATGCGGTCACCAGTACGAACAGCGTCGGCACCAGTCCCGCGAGGCGTCGCAGCGCGAAGGAGATCACTGACAGGTCTCGAAGGGCATCCACGCAAAGGCTACACTCCAACGCATGGAAACCGCATCCCAATCCCGCAAAATTCTCGTTGCGATCAAGCGCGTCGTCGACGCCAATGTGCGCATCCGCGTGAAGCCCGACGGCTCCGGCGTGGTGCTCGACGGCGTCAAGCTCAGCATCAATCCGTTCGACGCCATCGCCATCGAAGAGGCGCTGCGCATCAAGGAGAAAGGCGGTGCGGACGAAGTGATCATCGCGACGATCGGTCCGGCCGACTGCCAGGCGACCTTGCGCAACGCGCTGGCGATGGGCGCGCAGCGCGCGCTGCACGTCGTCGCCGATGCGCCGCTCGAACCGCTGGCGGTCGCGCGCGTGTTCCTGAAGCTGATCGAACGAGAGAATCCGTTCCTCGTCATCCTCGGCAAGCAGGCCATCGACGACGACAACAACCAGACCGGCCAGATGCTGGCCGCCCTGTGGAACCGTCCGCAGGCGACGTTCGCGTCGAAGATCGAGCTCTCGGGCCAGACCGCGAAGGTCACGCGCGAAGTCGACGCCGGCCTCGAGACGCTCGAAGTCGATCTGCCCGCGGTCATCACCACCGATCTGCGGCTGAACGAGCCGCGCTTCGTGAAGCTGCCGGAGATCATGAAAGCGAAGACGAAGCCGCTGGCGACCCTGTCTCTGCAGGAACTGGCGCCCGGCGCCGGCGGCGCGCCGCGCGTGAAGGTGCTGAAGACCGAACCGCCGCCGGGGCGACAGCGCGGCATCCTGGTCAAGGACGCGAACGAGCTGTTCGCCGAGCTCTCGAAGCGGGGTCTCGTATGAGCAAGGTACTGGTCATCGCCGAACATGCGAACGGTCGGCTGAATGCGTCGACGGCGAAATCCGTCAAGGCCGCAACCACGCTGGCCGGTGCCGAAGTCGTCGTCGCCACCTTCACCACCGCCGGTTCGCCGATCGCGGCCGAGGCCGCGAAACTCGCCGGCGTCGCGAAGGTGCTCGACGTGACGAACGCCGCGAACGAGCACGCGCTGGCCGCGACGCTGGCGCCGCAAGTGGCCGAGGTCGCGGCAGGTTTCACGCACGTGTTCGCGCCGTCGACGACGTTCGGCAAGGACCTGATGCCGCGTGTCGCAGCCTTGCTCGACGCGCCGCAGGTCTCGGACATCATGTCGATCCAGTCGGCGACGACGTTCAGGCGTCCGATCTACGCGGGCAATGCGATCACGACGGTGGAAGTCGCGGCCGGCTCGATCGTCGTCGGCACGATCCGCACGGCGTCGTTCGAAGCGGCGGCGGCCGGCGGCTCGGCGCCCGTCGAGACGAAAGTGTCGAGCGCCGCCCTGCCCGCGCACACGCGCTTCATCGGCCTGTCCTCCGCCGGCGGCGACCGCCCGGACCTGCAGAGCGCGAGCCGCGTGATCTCCGGCGGTCGCGCCCTGGCGAGCAGCGACGCGTTCAAGATCATCTATTCGCTGGCCGACAAGCTCGGCGCGGCCGTCGGCGCCTCGCGCGCCGCGGTCGATGCGGGCTACGTGCCCAGCGACATGCAGGTGGGACAGACGGGCAAGATCATCGCGCCCGAGCTGTACATCGCGATCGGCATCTCGGGCGCGATCCAGCACCTGACGGGCATCAAGGACGCGCGCACCATCGTCGCCATCAACAAGGACGGCGAAGCACCGATCTTCGAGATCGCCGACATCGGGATCGTCGGCGATCTCTTCACGATCGTGCCCGAGCTCGAGAAGCTGATCGACGCGTCACGCAAGTGACGCGGACGATCACAGCTTCGTGAGGATGTAGTCGGCCGCCGAGACCTTGAACTCCTTCGGCTGCTCGACTTCCACGGCGGTCGCGACGCCGTCCTTCACGATCAGCGCGAAGCGCTGGCCGCGCAGGCCCATGCCGAACGGGCGGCCATCCATGTCGAGACCG
>DATJTW010000064.1:0-68399 GCA_035502995.1 Steroidobacteraceae bacterium
GCCGCGACGCGAATGCGCGCGAGCAGGGCTGCACGCCGGTGAACGTGTTCGGCGTCAACACGATGTCGCCGGGCGCGATCAACTACATCCAGGCGCCGGGATCGCTCGCGACGTTCACGTCGCAGCGCGTGCTGGGCGTCAACGTGTCGGGCGAGGTGTTCGACCTGCCGGCCGGACCGCTGGGCATCGCGGTCGGCGGCGAGTACCGCGAAGAGTTCAGCAGCAGCGAGTTCGATCCGCTGACGCAGGCCGGTCTGAACGCCGGCAACGCGATCCCGCCGACGCGCGGTCAGTTCGACGTGCGCGAGGCGTACCTCGAAGCCTCGGTGCCGCTGCTCAAGGAGCTGCCGGCCGTCGACCAGCTGACGCTGCGCGGCGCCGTGCGCTTCTCCGACTACTCGACGGTGGGCAATACGTTGAGCTGGAACGGGGGCGTCGAGTGGTCGCCGATCCCGTCGTTGCGGTTCCGCGCGATCAAGGCGCTGTCGACGCGCGCGCCGAACATCAACGAGCTGTACTCGCCGCCGAGCCAGACGTTCCCGACCGGCATCCAGGATCCTTGCGTCGGCGTCACGGCGACGTCAGCCGGCGCGGTCTCCGATGCGTGCCGCGCGGCGCCCGGCGTCAACGCGAACATCGCGAGCAACGGGGAGTTCACGCTGAACCAGGCGGACTTCCAGGGCATCTCGGGATTCGACCGCGGTAACCCGGATCTGCAGGAAGAGAAGGGCAACTCGTGGACCATCGGCGCGGTCATCCAGCCCGAAGGCATCCCGGTACTCGACAACTTCGACTTCACGATCGACTACTACCGCATCGACATCGCGGACGCGATCGTGCAGACGGACCGCAACTTCATCCTCAGCCAGTGCTACGGCGGCGGCAATCCGGCGTTCTGCAACTTCATCACGCGTCGTCCGGCGCAGGTCGGCGCGAACAGCGCCGGCTCGATCGACCAGCTCGATGCGGGCGTGACGAACAGCGGCGGTGAATTCGCCGAGGGCGTGGACCTGACGGTGCAGTACTCGCAGGAGGTCGGCCCGGGCCGCCTGAATGCGCGGCTCGCCTACACGCACCTGCTGGATCACTACCAGATCCCGCTGCCGGGTGAGGACAAGGACTATCTCGCGGGCGAGGTGGGCGATTCGAAGGATCGCGCGTATCTCACGTTGAACTACGAGATGGGCAAGTTCGCCGCGACGCTGCAGACGACCTGGTTGTCGGCCGCGGATCTCGACGACCAGTTCCTCGCGGCGTTCGAGGATCCGGAGAATCCCGGCCAGGGACTGCCGCGCGGCTGGGCGGGCGTGAGTGCGACGACGTATCTCGATCTGCAGGTGTCGTTCTCGCCGATGGAGAACTACGAAGCATTCGTCGGCGTGAACAACCTGCTCGACGAGGAGCCGCCGCTGCTGATCACCGGCCTGCCCGGCGACGTGACGGGCGCGGAGACGGATGCGGGCACGTATGACGCGATCGGTCGGCGCTTCTACGCCGGTGTGCGCGTGAAGTTCTGATCCGGAGAGATGGGCGAATGAGGAGGGCGATCCGCGAGGGTCGCCCTCTTTTTTTGTGGAGGGTTCGCCCGCGCCGGGTGCCCGATGTCGGACGCGATTCAGCGCACGCGTTTCACGCGCGTCGCGATGCCGTCGCGCGTCACGAGCAGGAACGAGCCGAGCAGCGCGCGCTTGATCGTCACCGTGTCGCCGGCGGCGACGACGGCCTGGCTCTGGAGCTCGGACTGCGACCAGACCTGGCCATTGTCGAGCGTCGCGACGAATCGCCCGTCCTTGCGCCGTTCCACCTGGCTGACCGCAGCGCTGACGCTCGCGACGGCGTCCTTGGGCGGCGGCGGTTTCACTTTTCCGAATTCCTTTTCGCGATCCGACGACGTGGCATTCGTCGGTGGCGGGAAGGCCGCGTCGTAGCAGGCGAGCCTGGCCTCGCGATCGCCGAGAGACGCACACGGATGTGTAATCCGGACATCCGCGGCGGCCGCGACGCCCGTTCCCATCAATAAGAGTAAGAAGAGTCGCATCGTTTGCCTCGAAACAGGGCGTGATGTGGTCTTGCTACAACGTTCTGGGGCCCCGCGATGGGGCGGAAAATCCAAGTCATTGAATCGGCGAACAAACTAATCGAAATGTAGGCCCGAATCGACTCGTCGCATTCTCGGTTGTTTGTTGCGTAGACGCTGTAGTAGGCTTCGCCGCACTGCAGGGGTCGAAAGCCGGGATGAAGCGTAAGTCATATACGCAGGCTGTGTTGGTTCTCAGCCTCGTGATGACTTATCCAAGCGCTTCCTCCCGTACGTCGGTTCCTGCTACCAGATTCATAAACCTATAAGGGATAAGTCATGGCTAAACACCTATCAGTGCGGCAGGCCGTTCGACTTGCATTGTTCACCTCCGCGATTCCGGTGGCGCTCGTCGCGCCGGCCGTCGCGCAGGAACAGGATGCAAGCAACTCCATCGATGAAGTCGTCGTCACCGGTTCGCGCATCGTCTCGCCGAACCTGCAGAGCATCAGCCCGATCACCGCGATCGGCGCCGAAGAGCTCAACATCGCGGGCAAGTCCCGCATCGAAGACGTCCTCAACCAGCTCCCGCAGGCGTTTGCCGCGCAGGGCTCGAATCTTTCCAACGCTTCCGACGGTACCGCGACGGTCGACCTGCGCGGCCTCGGTGCGCGTCGCACGCTCGTCCTCGTGAACGGCCGGCGCCTGATGCCCGGCGACCCGAGCGGCGGCAGCGCGGCCGACTTGAACCAGATCCCGCTGTCCCTCGTGAAGCGCGTCGACGTGCTCACGGGCGGCGCCTCGTCGGTGTACGGCGCGGACGCCGTCGCCGGCGTCGTGAACTTCGTGATGGACACGGAGTTCGAGGGCGTGCGCATCGACTCTAACTACTCGTTCTACAACCACAAGAACGACAGCGATCGCACCCAGCAGCTGAACGAAGACCGCAACTTCCCGCTGCCGGACAGCACCTCGAACGTCGGCTACGGCAAGGACTTCTCCATCGCCGTCGGCATCGGCGGCGCCGAAGGCCGTGGCCACGCGACCTTCTACGCGGGCTACCGCGAAGTGAAGCCGGTGCTGCAGTCCGAGTTCGACTACAGCTCGTGTACGCTGAACCTGGCGGCCGCGGGCACCGACTACGCTTGCGGTGGCTCGGGCACCTCGGGCGCCGGCCAGTTCCTCATCATCAACCCGGCCACGCAGCTCCCGCAGGGCGGCCGTACGATCAACGCGGACGGCACGATGCGCGCCTTCACCGCGGCCGATCAGTACAACTTCGGTCCGGTGAACTACTTCCAGCGTCCCGACGAGCGTTACACCGCCGGCGCCTTCGCGAACTTCAAGCTCAGCGAAAAGGCCGAGGTGTATGGCGAGTTGATGTTCATGGATGACCGTTCCACGGCCCAGATCGCTCCCTCGGGCGCGTTCCTCGGCGCGGTGACGTTCTCGCTGAACTGCAACAACCCGCTGTGGACCGCGGACGAGCGTCAGCAGTTCTGCGGCCAGTTCGGCCTCGGTGACGACGACTTCACGGACGTCCTCATCGGTCGTCGCAACGTGGAAGGCGGCGGTCGCCAGGACGACATCGGTCACTCGTCGTATCGCGTCGTCACGGGCGTCCGTGGCGAGCTCAACGACTTCCTGAGCTATGACGGCTACCTGCTGCACGGCGAGACGAAGCGCAACAGCACGTACAACAACGACTTCTCGAGCCGCCGCACGGCGCTCGCGTTGAATGCCGGTCTCGACGACGACGGCGTCGCGCAGTGCTTGGTCAACGTCGACGCCGATCCGGCGAACGATGACGCGAACTGCGTGCCGTGGAACATCTGGGTCCCGGGCAACGTGAATCCGGCCGCCCTCGGCTACCTGCAGACCCCCGGCTTCCAGCGCGCGACCGCGCGCACGGAAATCGTGCACTTCGACATGACGGCCGACCTGACGAGCTTCGTCAAGCTGCCGTCGACGGAGACGGGCCTGGCGTTCAACGTCGGTGCCGAATACCGCGACGAGAAGACGAACTTCACGGTTGACGAAGCCTTCCGCACCGGCGACCTGTCCGGCCAGGGTGGCGCGACGCTGCCGGTGTTCGGCCGCTTCGACGTCAAGGAAATCTTCGCCGAAGGCCGCCTGCCGCTCGTCGAGGGCAAGACCGGCGCGAAGGCGCTGTCGGTCGAAGTGGGCTACCGCTTCTCGGACTACAGCACGGGCTTCAGCACGGACACGTACAAGGCCGGCCTCGACTGGGCGCCGATCGACATGCTGCGTTTCCGCGCGAGCTACCAGCACGCGGTGCGTGCGCCGAACGTCGGCGAGTTGTACTCGACGGCGTCCGTCGCGCTCGACGGCGCGTCGGATCCCTGCGCGGGCATCCTGGGCAACCTGAACGCCATGGGCGCCCTCGACACCACCGACGATCCGGAAGCCACGCTGGCCGAGTGTCAGCTCACGGGCATGACGGCGGCGCAGTACGGCAACGTTCCGCAGAACCCGGCTGGCCAGTACAACGGCTTCCTGGGTGGCAACCCGGACCTGCAGCCCGAAGCGTCGGACACCTATTCGTACGGCCTCGTGTTCCGTCCGGACATCGGTGACCTGAGCGTCGCGATCGACTACTTCGACATCCAGGTCGACAAGACGATCAGCAGCACGGCCGGTGGCAACGCCGACACGTTCATCAACAACTGCATCGCGACGGCCCTGCCGGAGTTCTGCGACAAGGTGCATCGTGACTCGTTCGGCTCCCTGTGGCTGAGCGCGACGGATGCGTACGTCGTCGACACCGCCCTGAACCTGGGCACGCTGAAGACGACCGGCGTCGACCTGCAGGCCAGCTACACGTTGAACCTCGGCGAGCATCGCCTGGGCTTCAACCTGGTCGGCACGAAGCTGTTCGAACTGAGCAACGCGCCGCTGCCGGGCTTCCCGTCGTATGACTGCACGGGCTTCTACGGCAACACCTGCGGCGTGCCGGCTCCGACCTGGCGCCATTCGCTGCGCACGAACTGGCGCACGCCGTGGAACGGCCTCGACGTGGCGGCCACGTGGCGCTACTACGGCAAGTCGAAGACGGAGCGTCTCAGTGGCAACGACCAGCTCGCGGGCCCGGTCAACGTCAATGGCATCTCCAACGGCGTGCCGGCGTACAGCTACATCGACCTCACGGCCAGCATGACCTTCGCCGAGAAGTTCACGCTGCGTGTCGGTGCGAACAACCTGCTGGACAAGTCGCCCCCGCTCATCCCGAGCGGCGGTGTGACGGACTGCCCGGCCGGTCCTTGCAACGGCAACACCTGGGCGCAGGTGTACGACGCCCTGGGTCGCCAGGTGTTCGCGTCGGTGACGATCGACTTCTGATCGAAAGATTGGTTGTTTGACGATGGAACGGCGGGCCTCGTGCCCGCCGTTCTTTTTTTTGAGATATCGTCGCGACTGCAGGATGGTCCAGGTTCAGCCTTTCTTCGCGGTGCCCTTCGGCTTCGCGCAATTGGAGAATTGCGCGGCGCTGAATGCCGACCTGCGCGCGTTGTTCCTGCAACGGGAAGCGGAGGGCGCGAAATACGCCAACCCGCGGCCGCTCACGCAACGCAACGGTCAGGTGTTCGAGAGTGAATTCCAGTTGTTCCGTGCAACGGATCCGGCCGTACAGCAGCTCAAGCAGTTCTGCTGGAGCAGCCTGCTGGGTTTGATCGCGGAGCTGAACAAGTACGACCCGGCGATGATGCGTCGGCTGCTGATCTACTCCGACTCGTGGTTCCACGTGACCCGTCGCAACGGGTTCTTCGGGCTGCACAACCACCCGAATGCGAGCTGGTCGGGGGTGTATTGCGTGAGCCCGGGCGCGCACGACGCCGACAAGCCCGACAGCGGTCTACTGAGCTTCCTGAATCCGGCGACGCTGGGCGCGATGCATACCGATGCGGCGAACGCCAACCTGCGTGGTTCGTTCGGCACGGGAATCCGTCACGTGAGGTTCGAGCCCGGACAGCTCGTGCTGTTTCCGTCGTGGGTGCTCCATGACGTGAAGCCGTTCGAAGGCGACGGTGAACGGATCACCGTGGCTTTCAACTGCTGGTTCAGCCTGCAGGGAGATTCCGCGCCAGGCTGAAGAGGTGGACGCCCCGGTCGGGGCGCCCACTCGTCTGATCAACCGCCGGTGCAACCGCCGGTCTGCACGCAACCGCCGGTCGAATTGCGCATCTTGCGACGCAGCTCTTCGGTGTTCTCGACCTGGTTGCGCAGCTGGATCTCGGTCAGGCACTGCATCGACGGGATGGTGGTGCCGATGACCTTCTCGCGCTTGCAGTACAAGGTCTTGCCGTCCTTCTCGACCTTCTTGTAGCTGCGGGCGGCATCCTGGAATTTCTTCTCCATGTTCGATGCCGCGTCGGCTTCCGTGGCGGCCGCTGCGGCCGGAGCCGGCACGGATGCCGTGGCAGCGGGCGCGGGCGACGAGGCCGGCTGCGAGGCGCAGCCCGTGGCGAGCACGGCGGCCGTGGCGAGTCCCAGGGTGATGACGATGTTTCTGAAATCCATGATTCTCATACCTCTCAGCGCACGCGTTTGAAGCGCGCAAATCTTCCGGTCTTGTCGGTCAGCTTGAACGTGCCCATCGCCGCGCGGACGATCGTGACCTTGTCACCGACGGCGATCGCGGGGCGGACATCCGCGTCCTGCTGACGCCAGATCTGCCCGTTGTCCAATTCGAGCTGGATCATCCCATCGTCCAGCCGGCGCAGGGAAGTGACGGATCCGCTGATTTGCCTCAGTTCTTCTCGCTTGACCTCGACGGCCTGGCCCTTGGGCGTGGACAGGTCGGTGTTGGCACCAAACATATTCTCGGCGGTGGGCGCCGCTTGGGCGGCATCCCCGGAGCGGATCACCGCGACGGCGCGGTCGTAACAGGCCAGCCGCTCGGCATCGCGCTTCAGCGCGGCGCAGGCCTCGATGGGCGCGGGCAGCACGTCGGCCGCCGACGCCAGAGACGTCAGGCCTGACAAGGCGGCAATGCCCAGGATCAATCGAATGTTCATTCACTTCCCGTGATCGCGACTTCGTCGCGGTAAAACCCCTTGATCGCCGGCACCGCCGTGCGCAGCACGTCGCGCTCGCCCTGGGTCAGCGCCGGATGCCAGACGTCGAAGATCAGGATCGCGCGCGGCGAGTCGCTGTCGTTCCAGGCCTCGTGCTCGATCGTGTCGTCGAACACCCAGGCTTTGCCCGTCTCCCATTCGCGGGTTTCGGACCCGACGCGGAAGCGGCAGTTCCCGGGCACCACGAGCGGCAAGTGGACGATCAGGCGTGAATTGGTAACACCCGTGTGCGGCGGAATGTGTGATTTTTTGTCGAGGATGGAGAAGAACGCGGTGGGCGCGTAACCCGGCACGTTGGCATGCGGCAGCTTCGCGAGCAGCGCCGCCGTCTTCGGGCAACGGTCGGCATGGGCGTCGACGCGCAAGCCGTCCCGCCACAGGAAGAACGCGCTCCAGCGGCGCGACTTGTTCAGGTCCTTCCACTGGTCGAGCGGCACGCCGTCCGGGTAATCGATGTATGGCACGGCGCCGCCGGCATCCTCGAGCACCGCGCGTTCGAACTCGGCGCGGATCTCGCCGGTCGCCGCCTCGAGTTCGGGCAACCAGGGGAATTGTTCGCGCGAATAGAACTCGTCGGACGGCAGCCGCGGCACGTGCAGGAACGTCGGCTGCGGTAGATAGATGCGCTTCGCGCCCGTCAGCGCGGCCAGCGCGTGTTCGGCACGCGCCAGCTCGCCGGCCGGATGTCCGGCGCGCACGGGCTCGAGCGAGGCGGCGAGGTGCGCCGCCAGTTCCGCGTCGTTGCGCTGGACGACATCCACCGCGTGCTTGAACGCCGGTTGCAGCGCCGCCGGCAGCATCGTGCTCGGCGATACGGTCTGCAACGCGTTCTGGTAGACGCTCGCCGCCGCGCGGATCTTGCCGCGCCGTTCGAAGAGATCGCCCTTCTGCAGCAGCGCGAGCAGGTTGCGCGGCTCGATCTTGAGCACGGCCTGCAGCGCGCGTTCTTCCTGTTCGCCGTCGCCGAGCGCGCGCCATGCCGTCGCGAGGTTCATGCGCAGCGCGGCGTTCGCCGGCTCGCTGCGGATCGCGCGTTCGAGCAGCTCGCGCGCCCGTGCCGGATTGCCGCCCTGCAGCTCGCGGATCGCGCGCGCGTTGAGCACCAGCGGGTGCGCGGGACCGGCGCCCTCGGCCCGCACCAGCAGGCGCTCCGCTTCGTCGCGCTGACCCGCGGCGTGCGCCCGCTCGGCCTGCTGGATCAGCCCGCGAATCAGCGATTCGTCGGTCGCGGCCAACCGGTTCAGTTCAGTACGCGCAGCACCACGCGACGGTTGGCCTGGCGGCCTGCGTCGGTGTTGTTGCTCGCGATCGGCTGGCGCTCGCCGTAACCACGCGAGGTCAGCGCGTTCTGGACGCCGCCATCGTGCAGGTACTTGAGCACCGTCTCCGCGCGCCGCGCGGAGAGATCGAGGTTGTATGCATCCGAGCCACGGCTGTCCGTGTGACCGGCGACCTCGAGGTTGAGCTCGGGATAGCGCTTGAGCGTCGCGATCGCACCTTCGAGGACCGGGATGCTCTCGGGCAGCAGATCGGCCTTGTTGGTCTCGAACACGACACCCGGCAGCTTGATCTCGTCCTTGAACGAGCAACCGATCGCGTCCACGCGATCGCCCTTGGGTGTGTCGGGGCACTTGTCCTGGCTGTCGACCACGCCGTCGCCGTCCGTGTCGAGCTCGCAGCCCTTCTCGTCGACCTTCGCGCCGGCCGGCGTGTTCGGGCACTGGTCGCGGCTGTCGCCGACGCCGTCGCCATCGCTGTCGAGCTCGCAACCGGTGGCGTCGACCTTGGCACCGGCGGGCGTGCTCGGGCACTTGTCGATGTCGTTGGTCACGCCGTCGCCGTCGTCGTCCTGCGGCAGCGGGCATCCCTTCGAATCCACCGGCGTCCCGGCGGGCGTGCCGGGGCACTGGTCGGCGTCATCGTTCACGCCGTCACCGTCGGTGTCGACGACGCGGCGCGCGGGCGAGCCGCCCCAGGAATACTGGATGCCGAGGCCGGCGACGTAGTCGACCGCCTTGCCGATCCCGGAGTTGTCGCCGAGGCCGCGGCGTGCGCCGAGGTCGGCGCGCAGCTGCATGGTGCTGCCGTCGTCCTTCGGCGTGCCCAGGCCGATGAGCAGGCCGACGCCGCCGAGCGCGGCGAGATTCGTGTCGTCGTCGGCACCGGGCTTGAAGAGTGTCTTGATGCGCGCCAGGCCGAGGCTCAGGAACGGATTCACGCGACCTTCACGGTAGAAGATGCGGTTCGCCGAGAGGCCGAAGCCCTGGATCTCGAGCGAGTTGTTGTTGCCGGCGCGGTCGTGCTCGGAACCGAACAGGGAGATCTGCGCGTCCCAGTTGGTGTTCAGCGTGCGGCCGAAAGCCAGCGTGACGCCGGCGTCGTCATCGGCCAGGCGGTCGTCGTCCAGCCACAGCGCGTTGAGCTGCGGCGCGATGTACCAGCTGCCTTCCGGGGCGCCCGCCAGCGCCGTGCCCGTCATGGACAGGCCGACCAGCAAAGCGAGCATCGCCTTTGCGAATGTCTTCATGATTCTTCTCCGATCCCTGTGTACCGGGGCCGTCTTGCCGGGCCCCTAGCAAGTGCCCGGAATCATACGCGAGCCCCACGGGGGCCGGTAATCCGTCAATGGCTTACGAGAGCCGGATGGGTGACGAGCTGTCCGGCATGCAGGCCGAGTCGGCGCGCCTCGCCGCCCGCGATCTCGAGCACCGCGCGGGCCGGCTTGTCGCTGCGGATGAGGTCGAGCGAGTGCGGCACCGCGTTCTCGTGGATCTGCTGGATGCGGTTGTCCGAGTCGATGAACACCATGTCCAGCGCGATGTAGGTGTTCTTCATCCACATGCTGATGTCCTTCGGCTGGTCGTGGACGAACAACATGCCGCGCAGGTCGGGCAGGTCGCGCACGAACATCAGCCCCTGCGACTGGCGTCGCGGGCTGTCGGCCAGCCAGACCTGGAAGGTGTACTTCACCTTCTTGCCCTCGGAGATCTCGAGCTTGTCCTGCGGAAACGCCGCGAGATCCTCGATCGGACCGCTCTGCGCCTGCGCGCAGCCGGCGGCGAATCCGAGGGAGACGACGAGCGCGACGCAGGCGGCGCGCAGGAACTCAACGGGACGGTGCTGGGGCTTCATGGCGGTCATCGTCCCCGAATTCGACGCGGCCTGCAAAATCGAAGCTCGTGATCACGACGCGTTCGGTCTGCGCCGGGTTGGCGGCCGGGCCGACACAGAAACCCCGCGCGACCACGCGGTACACGGCGCGGTTGCCGCCCAGCGTCTCGACGCGGCGCTGGCTGGCCGTGTCCGTGGTGCACTTGTCGTCGCCGCGCGTGGCGAACAGCCGCTTCTCGCCCTCGAACAGCAGCGTGACGTTCGTACGCAGGGCCCGCCCGTCGCCGCCTTCCGCGAGATCGGCGATGCCGAACACCAGCCGGATCCGGCGGCCGTCGCCGCGCAGCGGTCCGCCGATGCTGACGCGCACGCCGTGCCCGGACGGCCGCGGCGCGCCTTCGCACTCCATCTGCGCATCCTTCCAGTCGAGGTCGAGGTCCAGGGCACCGCGGACGCGCGCGCGCAGGTAGCCATCGCCGGCCACGAGGCAGCCGGTCGGTTTGGGTGTCGGATTTCCGGAAGAAGCCTCTCCGGCCAGCGACGGCGCGACGAGGGCGCAGGCGAACAGCAGCGCGATGGCGCGATCTGACATGCGGGTACGGTAGCACGCACCCTATACTTCGAAAAAACGAGGGGACCCAATGGCCAAGCGACCCGCACGCGCAACTTCCGGACGATACGTGAGCCGTCTAACCAGTGGCACGCTCGCGGTCATCATGGCGGGCGGCCGTGGCGAACGGTTGAAGGGCCTGACCGAGAACCGCGCCAAGCCGGCCACGCCGTTCGGCGGCAAGTTCCGCATCATCGACTTCGTGCTGTCGAACTGCGTGAACTCGGGCATCCGCCAGATCACCGTGCTGACGCAGTACAAGGCGCAGTCGCTGATCCAGCACATCCATCGCGGCTGGGGTTACATGCGCGGCGAGTTCGGCGAGTTCGTCGAAGTCATCCCCGCGCAGCAGAAGACCGGCAACCACTGGTACCGCGGTACCGCGGACGCGGTCTACCAGAACATCGACGTCATGCACGCGCACCGCCCGAAGCACGTGCTCGTGCTGGCCGGCGATCACATCTACAAGATGGATTACGGCCCGATGATCGCGTACCACGTCGAGAAGGGTGCCGACATCACCGTCGGCGTCGTCGAAGTGCCGATCGCAGACGCGAAGGAGTTCGGCGTCCTCACGGTGACCGAGTGGAATCGCGTCACGCGGTTCGTCGAGAAGTCGCCGACGCCGGACCCCATGCCCGGCCGCCCCGACGTCGCGCTGGCCTCCATGGGCATCTACGTCTTCAACCCCGACCTGCTCGAGAAGATGCTCATCGCCGACGCCGCGAACGAGAACTCGAAACACGATTTCGGCAAGAACATCGTCCCGGACGCCATCGAGAAGCTGCAGGTCTTTGCGTATCCATTCCGGGACGTCAAGACGCGAGCGCAATCGTATTGGCGCGATGTCGGAACAATCGACGCCTTTTACGAAGCCAACATCGAGATGGTCTGGGTCAATCCCGAGCTCAACATCTACGACGAGGACTGGCCGATCTGGACCTACCAGGCGCAGACGCCGCCCGCCAAGTTCGTGCTCGACGACGAGGGCCGCCGCGGCGTCGCCATCAACTCGCTGGTCTCGGGCGGCACCATCATCTCGGGCGCGACCGTGCGCGAGTCGCTGCTGTTCTCCGGCGTACGCGTCGAGGAGCGCTCGAACGTCGAACGGTCGGTGATCCTGCCGAACGTGCGCATCGGCCCGAACTGCCAGATCCGCAATGCGATCATCGACGAGGGCTGCGAGATCGCGGCCGGCACCCGCATCGGCCACGACCGCGACGAGGACTCGAAACGATTCCTGGTGACGGAGAAGGGCGTCGTGCTGGTCACGCCGGACATGCTCCACCATGCATAGGACGGCCCGCGTCCTCGCCGCCACGCTCGCGACGGCGCTGCTCGCCGCCGGCTGCGCGACGACGAAGCTCCAGGCGCCGCAGCTCACCGTGATGTCGATGCAGGTGCAGTCGGCGGACCTGTTCTCCCAGCGCATGCTGGTGCACATGCGCGTCGTGAATCCGAACGCGCGCGAGTTGCCGGTGAAGTCGATCGACTACCGCATCGTCGTCGACGGTGCGGACCTCGCGCAGGGGATGGCGGACAAGCCGTTCGTGGTTCCCGCGATGGGCGAAGCGGAGTTCGACGTGCAGGTGACCGCGAACCTCGCCACGGCGCTCTCGCAGATCCTCGGCCGCAAGGGCTCGAAGGACACGCTCGACTACCGCCTGATCGGCAGCGTCTCTTTATCCAGCGGCTTTCTGCGCCGGATTCCGTTTGATGAGCGCGGCAGCGTCAAGCTGAAGTAGCTCCGCGAACAGCTTCAGGTATTCGTTGCACTGGGTTTCCCACGAGAAATCCATGCGCATCGCGTTCTTGACGATGCGCTCCCACAGCGGCGGCTGCAGGTACCACTCCATCGCGATGCCGAACGCCCAGTCCATCGCGGCACTGTCGAAGTCGTTGAACACGATGCCGGTGCCGGCGCCCGTGGCTGGATCGAAATGCTGGACGGAATCCGCCAACCCGCCGGTCCTGCGCACGATCGGGATCGTGCCGTAGCGCAGGCTGTACATCTGGTTCAGGCCGCAGGGCTCGTATTGCGAGGGCATGAGGAACATGTCGCTCGCGCCCTCGATCCAGTGCGCGAGGCTCTCGTCGTAGCCGGCGAAGAACCAGACGCGGCCCGGATGCCGCGCCGACAGCCGGGAGAAGAAGCTTTCGTAGGTCGCGTCGCCGGTGCCGACGACCGCCACGCGCACGTCGTGCGACGACAGCAGCCTGGGCAGCGTATCCGTGAGCAGGTCGAAACCCTTCTGCGAGGCGAGTCGGCTGACGATGCCGAACAGCGGCACGCGGCCCTGCGTCGCCTTCATGTTCTGGCGCAGCAGGAAATTGCGTTTCAGCTCGGCCTTCGGCGTCAGGTCGTGCGGGCCGAAGTGGATCGGCAGGTACTTGTCGCGGCGCGGATCCCATTCCTCGTAGTCGACGCCGTTCAGGATGCCGCGCACGTCGCTGCCGCGCGCCGCGAGCGCACTCTGCATGCCCATGCCGTAGCGCGGCGTCGTGATCTCGCGCGCGTACGTCGGGCTGACGGTGGTCACGCAGTTCGCATGCAGGATGCCGTGCTTCAGCGCGTTGATCCGGCCGGCGCGCAGGTCGTCCTGGTGGAGTAGATAGGCATCGCCGGCCAGGTCGAGGTCGGCGACGTCGGCGGCGCTGAACTCGCCCTGGTAGCCGATGTTGTGGATGGTCATCACCGACTTCGCGGCGGCGAAGACCGGATCGTTCTTGTAGTTCGAGCGCAGCCACAGCGGCGCGAACGCCGTGTGCCAGTCGTGCGAGTGCACGATGTGCGGCCGGAAATTCATGCGCCGGCAGCATTCGAGCGCCGCGCGCGTCAGCACGAGGAAGCGGCGGTGCTCGTCGGCGTCGCCGGTGTACAGCGTGGGCCGCGCGTACAGGCCGTCGGACTCGACGAGGTAGACCGGGGTGGTCGAGCCGGGCAACACCGCGCGCCAGATGTCGACGACGTATTCGTGCCGGCCGGTGACGATCGGCATCCCGATCAGCGGTTCGACGCGGTGCAGGTCGAGCTTGTCGCGCGCGATCTGCCGGTAGAAGGGCACGAACAGCCGCACGTCGTGGCCGCTCGCGGTGAGCTGGCGGGACAGGGCGCTCGCGACGTCGGCGAGGCCGCCACTCTTGGCGAGCGGGATGACCTCGGAGGCGATGGCGCAGATGTTCAGTTTCACGGCGGCGGGCATTCTAGCCGCTGTTTCCGGCTGGTAGCATTGCACCAGGTCTCCCTTCCCATGCGTCGCGTTCTTACATACCTGGCGGCTCTCGTGCTCGTCGTGGGCTCGCTCGGCGTCGGCGTCTTCACGGCCGACCTGCCGTTCTGGCAGCGCGCCTTCCAGTTGCCGCTCGCGCCGGACGATGCCTACCTACCGATCGCGACGCTGGGCGCCGACGCCGTGCCCGCGCCGCTGGCCACGGTGCCCGCCGCCGAGTCCGCCTTCGACGCGGCCACGCTCGACAACGTCGCGGCGCAGGCGCGCGACGCGGGCTCGCGCGCCTTGTTAGTCATGCGGCGCGGCCGGATCGAGGTCGAGCGTTACTTCGGCGCCGACGACGAGAACACGCTGATGCCCGCCGCGCTGATCGCGAAGCCGCTGGCCGCGATGGCGATCGGCCGCGCGCTGGCGGACGGCCGGATCGCCTCGCTGGATGCGCCGCTCGGCCTCGCGCTCAACGAATGGAACGACGAGCCGCGGGGCCGGATCACGCCGCGCCAGCTGCTCGAGGAGACCAGCGGCCTCGAGACCGGCGGCGACATCGCCGGGCTCTACCAGCGCTCGCCGTGGACAAATCTTTCGAAGCTGCCCGCGTTCGCCACCAGCCGTGGCGTGCGCCTGATGCTCGGCAACGATTTCCAGCGCACCGCGCTCGGCTTCCCGCTGAAACACGAGCCCGGCGGTTTCTACAACGTGTCGCCGGCGAACGTGCAGGTCGCCGCGGTGCTGATCGAGCGCCGCACCGGCACGGCCTACGAGAAATATCTCGACGAGAAACTGTGGCGGCCGCTGGGCGCCGGGCGCGCCGAGCTGCAGCTCGACCGGCGCGCCGGCATGCCGGCCGCGCATTGCTGCTGGCGCGCGACCGCGCGCGACGTGTTGCGCGTCGCGAATCTGCTCGCGTCGGACGGCGTGGTCGGCGGTCGCGCGGTGTTGCCGCCCGGCTGGGTGCGAGAGATGGCGAAGCCGTCGCGCGTCAACGCCGAGACCGGCCTCGAGCTCACGCGCGTCTCGCGCTCGGGGGTGCCGCTGTTGACCGCGGAAGACGACCAGGGCAGCTCGTTCTGGGTGCTGCCGGACCAGGGTCTCACCATCGTGAACATCGCCGGCCCGGGCGGCGAAGCCATGAGCCGGACGATGTCGCACCTGCCGGACGCGATGATCGCGGCGCTGAAGTCGGATTCGACGACACCCTAGCCCCGCCGCAAGCTTCGGGTCGCAACGCCGCGGCCGCCTGTTCAGAATGCGCGCCATGGACGATTTCCTCGACAGCCGCGAATTCGCGCGCATGACCCGCGCCATCGCCTTCATCGACCGCGAGTACCAGCGGCAGCCCCGCCTGGCCGAGGTCGCGCGGCACATCGGCCTGTCCGAGTTCCACTTCAACCGGCTGTTCCGCCGCTGGACCGGCCTCACGCCCAAGCAATACCTCGCCGAGGTCACCAGCCGCGCGGCCGGCGTCGCGCTGCGCGACGAGCCCTCCGTCATGGACGCGGCACATTCCGTCGGCCTGTCCGGCGGCGGCCGGCTGCATGACCTGACGGTCACGCTCGAGGCGATGTCGCCCGGCGAGATCCGCGCACGCGGCGAGGGCGTCGAGATCCGCCACGGCCGCACGGAGACGCCGTTCGGATCCGCGTTCGTCGCCGAGACGGCGCGCGGGCTCATGCGCCTCGCCTTCCTCGATGGCCGCTCCGACGCCACGGAAATCGCGGCCCTGCGCGTCCTTTGGCCACGTGCGAGGTTCGTTCGTGACGACGCACGTGCCCAGGCGCTGGCGGCGACGATCTGGTCCCGCGGCGCCGGTCACGAATCCGCAACACTGCCGTTGGCGGTGACGGGGACGAACTTCCAGGTCCAGGTGTGGCGCGCATTGCTCGAACTGGAGCCGGGCGCCACGGTCACATATGGCTCGCTGGCGCGGAAGCTAGGCCGACCGGACGGCGCGCGCGCCGTCGGGAACGCGGTGGGCGCGAATCCGATCGCCTGGGTGATTCCGTGTCACCGCGTATTGAAGGCGAGCGGCGAGCTCGGCGGTTATCGCTGGGGCGCCGCCCGCAAACAGATGATCCATCGCTGGGAAGACAGGCGCATCGGCGCCTCATAAGGGAACGGCATAAGGCAAAGGCCGGCCCCTTATGGGCCGGATTTCCGGGCGATGCCATACTCGCGACCCCCCGGAGAGACCCCTGCCACCGATGTCGACGCCCCGCAATCTCGTGACCCCGATCAGCCTCGGCGTGGCCGTCGTGTGCGCCGCGTGGGCGTTGTACGCGACCCAGCATCGCGCCGCGCCGGGCTCGGGCGCGCCGGCGGCGGCGCAGTCGCGCGGCGGCGGACAACCCGCGCACGTCACGCTCGCGCCCGTGCGCCGCGAGAACGTCTCGCAGAAGATCGAGGCGCTGGGCAACGCGCGCGCCAACGAATCCGTCGACGTGAGTTCGAAGAGCTCGAACATCGTCACCGCCGTGCGCTTCCGCGACGGCGAGACCGTGAAGCGCGGCCAGGTGCTGGTGCAGCTCGACGACGCGCAGGTGCGCGCCGACGTGGCGGCAGCCGAGGCCGCGGTCACCGAGAGCCAGAGCCAGTACGATCGCAGCCGCGAACTGTTGTCGACGCAGGTGCTGTCGAAGTCGAGCTTCGAGCAGCTCGAGGCGACGCTGAAGGCGAACCGCGCGCGCCTCGCCGCGGCGAACGCGCGCCTCGAGGACACCGTCATCCGCGCGCCGTTCACCGGCCGCGTCGGCCTGCGCCGCGTCAGCGTCGGCACGTTGATCAGCCCGGGCGCGGTCATCACCACGCTCGACGACACCAGCGTCATCAAGCTCGACTTCTCGGTGCCGGAGAATTTCCTGGCCACGTTGCGTAACGGACTGTCCGTGCGCGCGACCGCGCCGGCGTTCCCGGGCCGCAGCTTCGCCGGCAAGGTGGCCAGCATCGATTCGCGCGTCGACCTGGCGACGCGATCGGTCACCGTGCGCGCGCTGCTGGCGAACGAGGACGGCGCGTTGCGTCCCGGCATGTTCCTCAACGTCTCGCTGGCGAACGACGAGCGGCAGGCGCTGATCATCCCCGAGGAGGCGCTGACCCCCGAGGCGGAGCGCCAGTTCGTGTTCGTGGTGGCGAACGAGAAGGCCGAGCGGCGCGAAGTGCGCATCGGCAACCGCCGTCCCGGCAGCGTCGAAGTGGTGTCGGGTCTCGAGGCCGGCGAGCAGGTGATCGTCGAGGGCACGCAGAAAGTGCGCGACGGCGCGGCGGTGCGCGTCGCGCAGAAGACGTCCAGCCTGCTGCCGGGTCCGCTCGAGGCCGCCTCGCACGAGGCCAGCGCGTCGCCCGCGAGCCTGCGCCAGTGATGATCTCGGACCTGTCGGTCCGCCGTCCCGTGTTCGCCACGGTGATGTCGCTGCTGCTGTTCATCCTCGGCATCGGCGCGATCACGCGGCTGTCGCTGCGCGAATTCCCCGACGTCGAGCGGCCGGTCGTCAACATCGAGACGCGCTACCGCGGCGCGTCGTCGGACGTCGTCGAATCGCGCATCACGCAGATCATCGAGAACGAGATCTCGGGCATCGAAGGCGTCGAGCGGCTGAACTCCTCGAGTCGCGACGAGCGTTCGCAGATCAACGTCGAGTTCACGCTGGAGCGCGATCTCGACAGCGCCGCCAACGACGTGCGCGAACGCCTGTCGCGCGTCGCCGCGAGACTGCCGCTCGAATCCGATCCGCCGCAGATCACGAAAGTGGACAGCGCCGCGGACCCGATCATCTTCCTGAACGTCGCGAGCACGCAGCGCAGCGTGCTCGAGCTCACCGACTACATGCAGCGTTACCTCGTCGACCAGTTCTCGACGCTGGAAGGCGTGGCGTCGGTGCGCATGAACGGCGCGCGCCGCTATGCCATGCGCGTGTGGCTGTCGCGCGAGAACCTCGCGGCCCGGCAGCTGACCGTCGCGGACGTGGAGAACTCGCTGCTGCGCGAGAACGTCGAGATCCCGGCGGGGCGGCTCGAATCGCGCGAGCGCGAATTCTCGTTGCGCACCGACACGAACCTGCGGACCGAGGAGGACTTCCGCGCGCTGGTCGTGGGCCGCGGACCGGATGGTTATCTCGTGCGGCTCGGCGAAGTGGCCGAGGTGCGCCTCGCGTCCGACGACGACCGCAGCCTGTCGCGCTCCAACGGCGCCATCGGCCTGTCGATGGGCATCATTCCGCAGTCGAAGGCGAACGTGCTCGCCACGTCCAAGGCGGTCAAACAGAAGCTCGCCGAGATACAGAAGACGCTGCCGGCGGACATCAAGGTCGACATCAACATCGACAACGGCGTGTTCATCGAGGCATCGCTGAAGAACGTGGTGAAGGCACTGACCGAGACGCTGGTGCTCGTGCTGATCGTGATCTTCCTGTTCCTCGGCACCGTGCGCGCCACGCTGATCCCGGCGGTCACGATCCCGGTCTCGATCATCGCGGCCGCCATCGTCATGGCGACGCTCGGGTATTCGATCAACACGCTGACGCTGCTCGCCGCCGTGCTGGCGATCGGCCTGGTCGTCGACGACGCGATCGTCGTGCTCGAGAACATCGTGCGGCGCGTGGAGCAGGGCGAGCCGGCCGTGCTCGCCTCCATCACCGGCGCGCGCGAGATCGGCTTCGCCGTCATCGCGACCACGCTGGTGCTGATGGCCGTGTTCGTGCCCGTGTCGTTCATGACCGGCGACACCGGGCGATTGTTCGGCGAGTTCGGCGTGACCGTCGCCGCGGCGGTCGGTTTCTCGGCGTTCGTCGCGCTGAGCCTCACGCCGATGATGACGTCGAAGCTGTTCGCGAACGGCATGCCGAAGTCGTCGATGACGGGCGGCATCGACCGGCTGTTCCACAACCTCGACGATCACTACGCCGCGAACCTGCGCAGCGCTCTGGCCGGCCGGCGGCCGCTGTATTTCGTCGCCGGATCGCTGGCGATCTTCGGCGTGCTGGTGCTGCTGCTGGTCAAGGGCTGGCCGTTCCCGGGGCTGCGCATCGCGACCGAGCTCGCGCCGCAGGAAGACCGCGCGTTCGTGCGCATCTTCATCACCGCGCCGGAAGGTTCGAGCATCCAGTACCTCGACCGCCAGCTGCGCCAGGTCGAGGCCATCGCGATGGACGAGGTCGCGAACGGCAACGCGCGCCGCGTGAACGTGCGCACCGGCGGCTTCGGGCGCAGCGGCGACGTCAGCACCGGCATGGTGATCCTGCCGCTGAACCTCTGGGACCAGCGCGACGAGAGCGCCGGGCAGATCAGCGATCGGCTGCGTCAGCGCACGCAGGACATCTCGGGCGCGCGCATCAACGTGAACCAGGCGTCGAGTCCGCTGACGCGCAACAGCACGCGCCCGCTGGCCATCGCGATGGGCGGCGGCGACTACGCCGAGATCGTGCAGTGGCGCGACAAGGTCATGCAGCGCGTCGCTGCCGAGAACCCGCGCATCCTCAACCTCGAGTCCGATTACCTCGAGCGCCAGCCGCGCGTGATCGTGCAGATCGACCGCAACAAGGCCGCCGATCTCGGCGTGTCGCTGCAGTCGGTCGGACGGACGCTCGAGACGATGCTCGGCTCGCGCATCGTCACGACGTTCGAACGCGCCGGCGAGGAGTACGACGTGATGCTGCAGGCGCGGGACACGCAGCGCGCGTCCATCGGCGATCTCGACAACCTCTACGTGCGCTCCGACAAGAACGGCGAGCTGCTGCCGCTGTCGGCGATGGTCCGCATCGACGAACGTGCCGGTCCCACGGAGCTGCGCCGTACGGACCGCATGCGCGCCATCGAACTGGCCGGCTCACTCGCGCCGGGCTACGCGCTCGGCGACGCGGTCGAGTACATGGAGAAGGTGATCCACGAGGAAGCGCCGAACGCGCAGATCATCTACAACGGGGAGACCTACCAGTACAAGAAATCGGGCGACGCGTTGTGGATCACCTTCGCGTTCGCGCTGCTGGTCGTGTATCTCGTGCTCGCGGCGCAGTTCGAGAGCTTCATCCACCCGATCGTCATCCTGGTGACCGTGCCGCTGGCGCTGACCGGCGCGATGCTCGGCCTGTTCCTGTTCAACTCGACCATCAACATCTTCAGCCAGATCGGCTGCATCATGCTGATCGGCATCGCCTGCAAGAACGGCATCCTGATCGTCGAGTTCGCGAACCAGCTGCGCGATCGCGGCGTCGAGTTCTTCGACGCGGTGATCCAGTCCTCCGCAACGCGCCTGCGCCCGGTGCTGATGACCAGCCTGTGCACCGCCTTCGGCGCCGTGCCGCTGATGCTGGCGCATGGCGCCGGCGCGGAGAGCCGCATGTCGATCGGCGCCACCGTCTTCTTCGGCACCGTCGTGTCGCTGGGCATGACGCTGTACGTCGTTCCCGCGCTGTACCTGCTGATCGCGCGGAACACGCGGTCGCCGGAATACATGTCCCGCCTCGTCGACAGCCTCACCGGTCGCGACAAGGCCGGGGACGCCGCGGCGCCGGGCGCCGCGGCGCGCGAGTCCGGCGGCGCCTGAGCCCGGCCGATTTGACATAGGCCACCCGCTCCACGGTCGTCGGCCGGTTCGCTGTCAACCCGGACGTGACCGATTAAGTCCTTGATGCGTCGACGGATTGCGGGTCCGTGACAGGGCCGTGAAAGGGGTCGCTGGTAGACTGGCGCCCGTTCATTTCTCCGCCACCCGGCGCCTCTCGCATGGCCCTGACCCCCTACAAGCAACTCGAGCAGGAATGGAAACGCCTGCACGCCTTCCGTGGCGCCATGGCGGTCCTCCGCTGGGACGCCGCCGTGATGATGCCGCGCGGCAGCGCCGACATCCGCGGCGAACAGCTCGCCGCGCTCGAGACCGAATACCACGCGCTGGTCACGGCGCCGCGCATCACGCGCCTGCTCGACCGCGCCCAGGCCAATGTCGACGGCCTCGAGGACTGGCAGGTCGCGAACCTGCGCGAGATGCGCCGCCAGCGCGACTTCGCCATCGCGACGCCGGTGGCGCTGGTCTCGCGACTCGCCAAGGCCGCGTCGAAAGCCGAGGCCCGCTGGCTGGCCGCGCGCCAGAGCGGCAAGTTCGAGGACTTCGCGCCGCATCTCGAAGAAGTCGTGCACCTGGTGCGCGACAAGGCGCAGCTGCTGGGCCAGTCGCGCAACCTCTCGCCGTACGATGCGCTGGTCGATGAATTCAGCCCCGGCCTAACTTCCGCCGAGATCGACGCGATGTTCAAGGCGCTGGGTCGCCGCCTGCCGGGCCTGATCCGCGAAGTGCTCGCACGCCAGGAACAGCAGCCGCTGCTGCCGATCACCGGCAAGTTCAGCGCCGGCAAACAGCGCGCGCTGGCCATCGAGGTGATGAAGGCGGTCGGCTTCCCGTTCGATCGCGGCCGTCTCGACGAGAGCGAACACCCGTTCACCGAGGGCGTGCCCGGCGACGTGCGCGTCACCACGCGGTTCGATGCCGCGGATCCGTTCACCGGCCTGCTCGGCGCGCTGCACGAGACCGGCCACGCGATGTACGACGTGGGCCTGCCGGCCGAGTTCGCCGACCAGCCGGTCGGTCGCGACCGCGGCATGGCGCTGGAAGAAAGCCAGTCGCTGATGATGGAGATGGTGGTGTGCCGCAGCCGCGCTTTCGTGCGCTACCTGAAGCCGCTGATGGAGAAGCACTTCGGCGTCAGCGGTCCCGAGTGGTCGGAAGAGAATCTCTACGCGCACCTGACGCGGGTGAAGCGCGGCCCGATCCGCGTCGACGCCGACGAGCTCACCTACACGCTGCACATCCAGCTGCGCTACGAGCTCGAGAACCAGCTGCTCGACGGCCGGCTCGCCGTGCGCAACCTGCGTGACGCGTGGAACGCCAGCATGGAGCAGCGACTCGGCGTGAAGCCGCAGAACGATCTCGAGGGCGTGTTGCAGGACGTGCACTGGGCCGTCGGCTCGTTCGGGTACTTCCCGTCGTACGCGCTCGGCGCCGTGATGGCCGCCCAGTTCTTCGAGGCGCTGCACGCGGCGGTGCCGGACATCGAGGAGCAGATCGGGCGCGGCGAATTCGCGGGGCTCATGGGCTGGCTGCGCGAGCACGTGCACGGCCAGGGCGCGCGGGTCAGCGCGCAGGAGCTGCTGAAACTCTCCACCGGCAAGCCGCTCTCGGCCACGGCCGCGTTGCGCTATCTGGAGTCGAAGTACCTCGACAGCGGTTCGGTGGCCGGCAGCGCCGCCGCCTGAGCGGCGCGCCGCAAATGAACACCTGGCGAGGCTGGCTGCTCGGGGCCGTCACCGCGGTCCTGGCGGTGGCGGCGTTCGTCGTGCCGGCGATGCCGCAGCCGCTGTCGTATCACCAGTTCGCCGACTGCCGGACCTTCTGGGCCATCCCGAACTTCTTCAACGTCGTCTCGAACCTGCCGTTCCTCGTCGGCGGCGGGCTCGGTCTCGCGCTGATCTGGCGCGGCGGCGGTCGTTTCGTCGACGGCCGCGAACAGCTGCCGTACCTCGTGTTCTTCCTCGGCGCGCTGCTCACGTGCCTGGGCTCGGCTTACTACCATGCGGCGCCCGATAATCCGCGCCTGGTCTGGGACCGCCTGCCGATGACGCTCGGCTTCGCGGGGCTGGTCGCGGCGGCGCTCGCGGAGCGCGTGGATTTCCGGCTCGGCCTGCGGTCGCTGTGGCCGCTGCTGCTGCTCGGCGTCGCCAGCGTCGTCTACTGGTACGGCACCGAGCGGGCGGGCGCCGGCAACGTGATCCCGTACGCCGCCTACCAGGCCTGGTCGATCGCCGTGATCGTGCTGGTGATCGCGATCTTCCCGGCACGGCGCTACACGCACGGTTCACTGCTGCTGTGGGCGGCGGTGTTCTACGGCGTGGCCAAGGTCTTCGAGACCTTCGACCTCGCGGTTTACAGAATGCTCGGCGGCACGCTGAGCGGGCACACCATCAAGCACCTGTTCGCGGCGGCCGCGGTCTTCGCGATCGTCCGGCAGCTGCGCCAGCGCACCCCGCTGTAGAATCGCGCGCGCATGAACGCGACCCCCGAAACCGCGCTCGATCCGGTTCCCGTCCAGGAACCCAGCGCCGCGTGGCCGTCGCAGACCGCGAAGAAACTCGGCGCGCACCTGCGCGGCCTCGTCGGCAAGGCGATCGAGGACTACGCGATGATCGAGGCCGGCGACCGCGTCATGGTCTGCCTCTCGGGCGGCAAGGACTCGTACACGCTGCTCGACATCCTGCTGTCGCTGAAGCGTTCGGCGCCGATCGATTTCGAGCTGGTCGCCGTGAACCTCGACCAGAAGCAGCCGGAATTTCCCGCCGAGGTCCTGCCGAACTACCTGCGTGCGCTCGGGGTGCCGTTCCACGTGATCGAGCAGGACACGTACAGCGTGGTCAAGCGCGTGATCCCGGAGGGCAAGACCATGTGCGGCCTGTGCTCGCGGCTGCGGCGCGGCGCGCTGTATCGCTGGGCGTCGGAGAACGGCATCACGAAGATCGCGCTCGGGCATCACCGCGACGACATCGTCGAGACCCTGTTCCTGAATCTCTTCTTCGGCGGCCGACTGAAGGCGATGGCGCCGAAGCTGCGCTCCGAGGACGGCCGGCACATCGTGATCCGGCCCCTGGCCTACGTCGCCGAGTCGCAGGTCGAGCGCTACGCGCGCGCGCGGAATTTCCCGATCATCCCGTGCAAGCTGTGCGGTTCGCAGGACAACGCGCAGCGCAAGGAAGTGAAGCGGATGCTGGCCGCGTGGGAGAAGGAATATCCCGGCCGCACCGAGTCCATCTTCTCGGCGCTGCGCAGCGTCGAGCCGGCGCACCTCGCCGATCCGCAGCTCTTCGACTTCGCCGGTCTCCGCTCGCTTGAACCGCCCGTTGATTAAGCCGCTCGCCGAGTCGTACTGGGTCATCCCGGAGCGGTTCCTGGCCGGCAAGTATCCCGGCGGCAAGAACCCGCAGGAGATCGAGCGCCGCCTCGGCCCGCTGCTCGACGCCGGCTTCGACGCGTTCATCGACCTCACCGAGCCCGGCGAGCTGCCGCCGTACGAGCCCTATCTACCCGAGGAGGTCTACTACGCGCGCAAGCCGATCCCCGATCACGGCGTGCCGCGCCAGGCCGCGCACATGGCCGAGATCCTGGCGACGCTCGACGCCGCGCTGAACGCCGGTCGGCGCGTGTACGTGCACTGCCGCGCAGGTATAGGCCGCACCGGCACCGTCGTCGCCTGCCACCTGATCGACCGCGGCATGGCGCCGCGCGAGGCGCTGCGGCACCTGAACGATCTCTGGCAGCAGAACGACCGGTCCGACACCTGGCCCGAGGTCCCCGAGACCGACGAGCAGCGCGACTACATCCTGAACTTCGCACCCGAGGTCGACCCGACGCAGGCGCCGGACGTCATGGACGCCGCGCGCAGCCTGCGCGACCGGTTCCAGGGCGCGCTGATGGGCCTCGCGGTGGGGGACGCGCTGGCGGCGAACACGCAGTTCCGCAAGCCGGGCACGTTCGCGCCGGTGGGCGACCTGCTCGGCGGCGGCCCGTTCGACCTGCCGCGCGGCGCCTGGTCCGACGACACCGCCATGGCGCTGCTGCTGGCCGAAAGCCTGGCCGAGCGCGAGGGCTTCGACGCGCACGACCAGGTGCAGCGGTATGCGCGCTGGCAGCGCGAGGGTTATGGCAGCGCCACCGGGCAATGCGTCGGCATCACCGCCAGCGTCGCGCGCTCGCTCGCCACCGCGCAGTACAAGCGTCAGCCGTTCGCCGGCTCGCACGATCCCGATCAGCTCGACAAGGAGCCGCTGTCGCGCGTGCCGCCGGCGGTCATGTATTTCTTCGCCGACCCGGCGGCGGCCGTGGCGCGCGCCGCTGAGTCCGCGCGCATCACGGCGCAGGCACCCATGGTCCTCGACTGCGTGCGCCTGCTGGCGGCCATCCTGCACGGCGCGCTGGCCGGCAAGGACAAGGCCGCGCTGCTCAAGCCGCCGCGCGACTGGTGGGTGACGCCGAGCACGCGCGCCGAAGTGCTGGCCGTCTACGAAGGGTCGTACGTGCATCGCGACCTGTCCGAGATCTCGGCCGGGGGACACGTCGTGCAGGCGCTGGAGGCGGCGTTGTGGTCGTTTCAACGCAGCGCAAATTTCCGAGAAGGGGCACTGGCTTGCGCCAATCTCGGCCGTGATTCCGATGTGGTCACCGCCGTCTATGGCGCCATCGCCGGCGCGCACTTCGGCGTCAGCTCCATTCCGGGAGTCTGGCGTAACAGCCTGATGAAACAGGAGGCGGTCATCGACGCCGCCGATCGACTTCTCACTCATGCGCTGGTGACGCTCGGAACCGATTCCTAGCGGGCCGCGTCTCCGATAAATTCCGGGTCATGTCGACCACGCGTGCCACCCGCGTCCGACGGGCTGCGCGCTCCTGGACGCGACTGTCCGACGACGAATTGCTGGGAATGCGCTTCTGCGATCTGAAACTGAAGATCGAGCGCTCCCCGGTCGCGCGCCGCGTGCGTCGGCTGTACCGCGAGCTCGACAAGCGCCAGATCTCGTTCCGGCCGCACGTGTGGCTGTCCGAGGAATGGTTCTCGCCCGACGGCGTGCCCGGCATCGCCGTGCCGTTCTATCTCGCGCATCCGCGGCTCGAGAAGCTCGAGCGCCGCATGATGCGCAACGTCGAAGGCGGCAGTGCCGAGAGCGCGATGCGCATCCTGCGTCACGAGGCCGGACATGCCATCGACACGGCCTATCGACTGCGCCGCCGGAAACGCTGGCGCGAGGTGTTCGGTCCCGCGTCGCTGCCGTATCCGGATACCTACCGCGCGCGACCCGGCAGCCGCCGCTACGTGCAGCATCTCGGCGAGTGGTACGCGCAGTCGCATCCCTGCGAGGACTTCGCCGAGACCTTCGCGGTGTGGCTCAAGCCTAACTCCTCGTGGCGCCGCACCTATGCGCAGTGGCCCGCGTTCCACAAGCTCGAGCTCGTCGACGAGCTGTTGAGCGCCGTGCGCGCGCGCCGGCCGCCGGTGCGCAACCGCGAGATCGTCGAGCCCCTGCGCGAGAACACGCGCACGCTCGCGGATCACTACCGCCGCAAGCTGCGCCGCTACAACATGTATCGCCGCACGGTCACCGACCACCTGCTCGAGCGCGTGTTCACGGCCGAGCGCAACGGCGCGCGGCGCCCGGTGCGCGCGAGCACGTTCCTGCGCGCCAACGAGGTCTCGCTGATCAACGGCACGATGCGCGAAGTCCCGGCCGCGAAGTACAGCATCGAGCAGATCCTGCGCATCGCCGTCGAGCGTGCCGACAAGCTCGGACTCTGGGTGCGCGGCAGCCGTCGCGACGCCACCCGGCACGCCCGGTGGATGCTCGTCTATCTGACGCGCTTGTACGCGCAAGGTGAAAGTCCCACACTCTCGCTGTGAAGCGACTTCGCACGCTCGTCGTGATGCACGCAACGCTGGTGCCGCCGGACACGCTCGACGGACACAGCCAGAAAGAGATCGAGGAATGGCGTACCGAGTACGACGTCGTCTCGACTCTCAAGAAGTCGGGGCACGAAGTGCGTTGCCTCGGCATCTCGGACAGCCTCGAAGAGCTGCGCAACGTCGTCGCCGAGTGGAAACCCGAGATCGTCTTCAACCTGCTCGAAGAGTTCGACGGCATCGTCACCTACGACCAGCACGTGGTCGCCTTCCTGGAGCTGCTGCGCCAGCCGTACACCGGCTGCAATCCGCGCGGACTGCTGCTGTCGCGGGACAAGCCGCTGTGCAAGCAGCTGCTGAGCTTCCACCGCATCCCGTCACCGCAGTTCGCCGTGTTCCGCCGCGGACTCAAGCTGCGGCTGCCGCGCAAGATCAAGTACCCGCTGTTCGTGAAGTCGACCACCGAGGACGCGTCGCTGGGCATCTCGCAGGCGTCGATCGTCACCGACAAGGCGCAGTTGAAGCAGCGCATCGAGTTCGTCCACGACCAGGTGCAGACCGATGCGCTGGTCGAGGAATACATCGAGGGGCGCGAGCTGTACGTCGGCGTCATGGGCAACGACCGCCTCACGCGCCTGCCGGTGTGGGAGATGAAGTTCGGCTCGTTGTCCGAGACGTCGGCCGGCATCGCGACGCGCCGCGTGAAGTGGGACAAGAAGTACCAGAAGAAACACGGCATCGACACGTACGAGGCGAAGGACCTCGCGCCGGCGGTGGTCGCGCGCCTCGACAAGCTGTCGCGCCGCATCTATCGCTGTCTCGGGCTCTCGGGTTGCGCGCGCCTCGACTACCGCATGAACGCCGACGGGCAGATCTACGTCATCGAGGCGAATCCGAATCCGAACCTCGCCGAGGAAGAAGACTTCGCGCAGTCGGCGCGCGCGGCGGGCGTGAAGTACCCGGAGCTGCTCGAGAAAATGCTCACGCTGGGCGCCGGATATCAGGCAGAGTGGCGCGCCTATTACGGGTAGCGACACCGCAGACGTCGGGCGAGAGGGACCGCGCATGAATCCGAAGAACCTGCTGGCCTGCGTGATCGCGGGCATCCTCTCGGCGACGCTCGCCGCCTGCGTCAACCAGCAGGAGAAATCGAAGCGCGAGATGCAGAAGTTCATGTCGTACGTCGCCGGCGAATTCGTCAGCGAGGACGGCGACACGCTGGTCATCGCGCCCGTCTATGCGCGCATGATCGCGCTCGACACCATCTACGTGGAACGCACCTCGGGCAACGGCACGTCGGGCCGGCTGATCGAGCTCGCGCCGGGCAAGGACGGCAAGATCCTGCAGCTCGCTTACGGCTTCACCCAGCAGAACCAGTGGCGCAACCTGCGCGAACAGCCGGAGCTGTTCACGGCGCTGCTGCCGAAGGACGTGCGCGCGGCCGGCACCTGCGACATCAAGCTCAGCGACGACAAGAACAAGGTTTCGTACAGCTGCGGCGGCAGCAAGCCCGAGGACTACTCGCGCGTGCAGCACGGCGCGCCGAACTAGTCGGGCGGAAGGCGCGCCCCGCCGGCGCGTCAGGAGCCGGCGAGCTCCGGCTTGCCGTCCTTGAGGACGAACTTGACCTTGAACTTGAGGCAGCTCTGATCGAGCGGCGTCTTTCCGTCGACGTCTTTCCCGGGCGAGAACTTCGACGCCCGGGCCACTTTCAGCGCGGCTTCGTCGACCTCTGCGATGCCCGAGCTCTTCACGATGTTCACGCTCAGCAACTGACCGGTCGCATCGACACAGGCGAGGAGGATGGTCGCGGGCTGTTCGCGGATCTCGTCCGCGACGCCCGCCGGCAAACCACCGGCGAGCATCGCGATCGGGAAGAATTGGGCGAACGCGTGCATCGCGCTACTTCTTCGCGTGCGCGTCCAGCCAGTCGAGCACCTGCCCGTACCAGTAGATGCTGTTCGCCGGCTTCAGCACCCAGTGGTTCTCGTCGGGGAAATACACCAGCCGGCTCTCGATGCCACGGCGCTGCAGCGCGGTGAACGTCGCGATGCCCTGCGTGTCCGGCACGCGGAAGTCCTGCTCGCCGTGGATCACGAGCATCGGCGTCTTCCAGTTCTTCACGAAGCTCGCGGGGTTGAAGCGCTCGTGGATCTCGGGGGCGTCGTAGTAAGGCCCGCCGTTCTCCCACTCGGTGAACCACAACTCCTCGGTCGAGTAGTACATCGAGCGCGTGTCGAAGATGCCGTCGTGGTTGACGATGCACTTGAAGCGGTCCGGCCAGTTGCCGGCGATCCAGTTCTGCATGTAGCCGCCGTAGGAGGCGCCGAGCGAACAGGCGCGCGTGCCGTCGAGCCACGAATATTTCTCCGTGGCCGCCGCCAGGCCCTTCTGCAGGTCCTCGAACGGGCGGTCGCCCCAGTGCTGGCTGATGGCGTCCGTGAACGCCTGGCCGTAACCCGGCGAGCCGTGGAAGTCGATGAACACGACGCCATAACCGCGCGCCGCGAACGTCTGCGCGTTCCAGCGCCAGTTCCAGTGGTTGGCGAAGCTGACCTGCGGACCGCCGTGCACGACGAACGCGATCGGGAACTTGCGATCCGCCGCGAAGCCGAACGGCTTCACGACGTATCCATAGACCGTGTCGCCGTTCCAACCCTTGAAGCTGAACTGTTCGAACGCGGACAGGTCCCGGTTCGCCAGCAGCGTCGCGTTGACGTTCGTCAACCGGCGCGGCTCGCCCTTGCCGGCGAGTAGATAGAGGTCGGGCGGCGTCGCGATGTCGTGCCAGACGACGACCGTGCCGCGGCGGCCGGTCGAGTACTCGGCCACGTAACCGTCGCGCGACAGGCGCGTGACGTTGCCCGTGGCCGGGTCGATCGAATACAGCGGGTGCTGGCCGGTGTCGCTGGCGGTGGCGAGCAGCGCTCTGCCGTCCGACGTCACGCCGAGGCTGCCGGCGGAGACGTCCCACTTCGGCGCGAGCTCACGCGCAACGCCGCCGCGCGAGATCATGATGCTGAAACGATCGGCCTCGAAGCCCGGGCGCTTCATCGCGAGCCAGGCGAGATCGCCGTTGCGCAGGTAGACGGGCTGCGTGTCCCAGGCCGGGTTGTTCGCCGTGAGGTTGCGCAGCGCGGCGCGGCCGTCGCTCGACGCCTCGTAGAGATCGAAGTTCGTCGACCACGGCTCGCCGCGGCCGGCGACGCGCGCGCTGAACACGATGTGGCTCGAATCCGGGCTGAACGTGAATTCCTCGTCGCCGCCGTCCGGCTTCGAGGGGACGTCGGCGTCGAGCGCGCGGCTGACGTCGGTGGGCGCGCCGGCGCGGCCGTCGGCGTTCATCAACGCGACGAACAGGTGCGAGCGCGTGTGGTTGCTCCACGTGTCCCAGTGGCGGATGAAGAGCTGGTCGTACGTGCGCGCCGACGTCTTCGACTTGCCCTGCGCCTCGAGCCGGTCGGCGGTGCACTTCATGTCCGCGCAGTCGGGCAGCATCTCCATGGCCAATGCGATGCGCGAGCCGTCCGGCGAGAACTTGAACGTGCCAACCTCGAGTGGATAGTCGGTGATCTGCACGGCCTCGCCGCCGGTCAGCGGCAGGCGCCACACCTGCATGCTGCCGGCGCGCGACGACAGGAAGTAGATGCTGGTGCCGTCGGCGGACCAGCGCGGATGCGTGTCGTTCGACGAGTGCTGCGTGAGACGACGCGGCTTCGCCGCGCCGTCGAGGTCGACGAGCCACAGGTCCGTGCGGCCGCGGTTCGCGTCGAGATCGGTTTCGCGCAGTGCGTAGACGACGTACCGGCCGTCCGGCGATACCTGCGGATCGGAGGCGCGCGCCAGCTGGTTGAGATCCGTCGGCGTCAACGCTCGCGACGATTCGGCGGCGTGCGCCGGGACGGCCAGGACGAGGACACCCGCAACCGCGATGCCCGCGGCGCGCAACTTCATGAACATCATTTATCTCCCGATCTCGGATGATTCGATGACCCAGCTCTCCGCCCTCGCGGCGTCGATCCATTCGCGCAGGTACGCGTCGGCGAGTGCCGTGGCCACGTACGTCGCCGCGGGTGCGCCGAGGCGCGCGCCATACGTGCGGAATCGCAATACCACCGGCGCATACATCGCGTCGGCCACGCTGTATTCGCCGAACAACCACGGGCCGCCCGCGCCGAAACGCTGGCGGCAGTCGGACCACAGCTCTTCGATGCGCGCGATCTCGGCGGTCCGCTCCGGGTTGGGCGCGGTGTGTCGACCTTCGGCGCGCGCATTCATCGGCCATTGTGAGCGCAGGATCGAGAACCCGGCATGCATCTCGGCGCAAACCGAGCGCGCCACGGCGCGCGCGGCCCGGTCCGGTGGCCAACCGCGGCCGGCGAGATCGCTGACGTATTCGCAGATCGCGAGGGAGTCCCACACCAGCAACGCGCCGTGCTTGAGGATGGGCACTCGCTTCGTCGGGCTGGCGGCCGCGATGTCGCGCGCGAACTCCGGCGTGTCGAGCGGCATCAGGCGTTCGTCGAAGGCGAGCCCGAGATGTTTCATCAGGATCCAGGGACGCAGCGACCAGGACGAATAGTTCCTGTTCCCGATGGTCAGCAGCAGGTCGTTCACGCATTCCCCCGTTTAGACTGGCGCCATGAATCCCGGCACCGTTCGCGCGATCTGTTTCGATCTCGACAACACCCTGTGGGAGATCGAGCCCGTGCTCCAGCGCGCGGAGCGCATTCTCGCCGATTGGCTCGCCGCCCGGTATCCGCGCATTCCCGCGGCATTTCGACCGGCCGACGTGCAGAAAGTGCGCGCCGCGCTCGAAGCGGAACGGCCCGACCAGGCACACGACTTCACGTTCCTGCGCCGCGAGACGTTCGCACGCGTGGCGGCGGGCGCGGGCTATGAGCGGGACATCGCCGCCGCGATCGCCGAGGAGGCGTTCTCCACCTGGCACGCCGCGCGCAACGAGGTCACGCCGTACGACGAAGTGATCCCGGCGCTGCTGCGTCTCGGCCTGCGGTATCGCCTCGCGACGCTCAGCAACGGCAACGCCGATCTCGATCGCATCGGGCTCGCGCACCATTTCGAGGTGCGGTTGCACGCCGCCGCACTGGGTTGCGCCAAGCCCGACGCCCGCGCCTACGCGCGGCTCGCCGACGCGCTGACGCTCGCGCCCGCGGAAATCCTGTTTGTAGGCGACGAACCCCACGCTGATGTCGTGGGCCCGCGTGCCGCTGGCATGCAAACTGTATGGGTGAATCGGGGAAGGGTTGTTTGGCCCGACGCGTTGCCCGCACCGGACGCCAGCATCACCGACCTCACGGAGCTCGAAGCGCTGCTCGCCGGAACGTGAACCAGCGCCGCGGGCGCCGCAGTGGTTAGCAGTGTGCACCGATGGCTGCCAGCGGTGCGATGCGCGAAACGGCTCCTGCGTCACGGAACCCGCGCCCGCATCGCGCTCAACTGGCCCCGGCCGCACGCCGTTACAGGAGTGTGGAACAGCTCGGGGGTGAACGATGACCATCCAGCCGGTTGTGAGCCTGAAGGAATTCTTCCGCGACGCGCTGCACGACGCGTTGTCGCATCAACACGTGGCGGTCGAAGGCGAGACCGAGCACTACGTGGTGAACCTGCTCACGCTGTTTTCCAATCCCGACGCGTTGTACGAGCGACAACCCAACGAGACCGCGCCGCGCGCCGGGTTGAAGCCGCTGGTCGTCATGCTCGGCGAAGCGCTCGAGGCGCCGACGCCGGAGGCGCGCTGCCGCGGACTGCAGCGGCTCGGCGACGTCTCGTTGTTCATCGCCGGGTTCTTCTCCGCGGGTTTCGCTCGCAAGCTGGTCGACGTCGACTATCACATCGCGATGGGCGGGCGCGCCTACGGCACGCTCGCCGAAACCTGTCCGCCGACCCGCGGGCGCACGCTGCGCCAGGTGTTCGGCGAGCTGGCCGCGAAGTTCGTGCCGGTGGTGGACGCGCTGAACGAGATCAGCGAGAGCTCGTACCAGCACAGCGACCGCGATCGTCTGCGGCTCTACGAACTGTGGGTGAAGACGGGCAGCGAACGTTCCCGGCGGCTGCTGCGCAAGCTGGGCATAGAACCCGCGCCGGCGGCGCGCAGCGTGCTGGCGCACTGATGAGCGCCGCCACGCTGGCCGCCCTGCAGGCCGCGCTGGCCGACATCTACGATCTGCCGGCGACGCCCGACGTCGCCGATTTCCTGCTGACCGATCGCGCACGTCTCGCCTCGTTCGACGCGCGCGCCAGCGACGAGCAACTGATCGTCGCGCAGGACGGCGACACCGTGTCACTGGGCCTGTTCATCGACGCCGCGGTGCTGGAACGTCTCGCGCAGCGCGATCCGTACCGCGAGCTCACCGGCGGCAATCTCGCGGACTACCTGACCGTCGCGGAAGGCGTGAGCCATTTCGTGTACGTGGCATGGAATGCCGGCCACGACAAACCCGTCACGCTGCTCGAGCTCGAGCTGCAGGCCGAGGTGGACAAATACGTCCTCGCGGCCTGGCTGCTGCGCGAGCAGGGCGCGGGCCGGTTCCCGAGCGAATTGCACCGCGCGCTGTTCGAGCGGGCGCGCGTGGATCCGGCGGCGGCCGGCGGGCGGGCCGGCATGTACCGCACGGCGTCGAACTACGCGGGCCGGTTCTGCCGGCGCATCGCGGCCGGCTTCGAACATGGCGCACGCCGGATCTCGCGCGAGCTGCTCGCGGATCTGCGGCGGTTCTATCGCTTGGGGAATGCGCGCAAGCTGGCGTTCATCGAACGCCACGCGTGAGCGTCGGGCGCGGAGGTTCTACTCGACGTCGTCGCCGGTCGACTTCTTGGCGTCGAGCTCGCGTTTCAGCTTGATCCACTCGCCGAGCTTGCGCAGGTCGCGCTTGCCGGCGGGCTTCTTGTTCTCGGGAACGCCGGCGCTGCCGACGCGCTGATACGGATCGAAGCCACCGGCGCGACCGCGTTCCATCGTCAGCTTGGCGGGCTCGCCGCGGGCCGGGGTGCTTTCGATCGTCAGCGGGGCGCGCTCGAGCGGCTCACCGGCGTAGCCGGCATCGATCCATTCCACGTACGCGTTACCACGATCGTCGTGGACGATCTGAGACGCACGCCGCCGGTTGGGCGAGGCAGGGGGTCTGCCGTTGGAGTCGTTATCGTTCACGGCCCCAGTATGACCGACGAGGCTCGCCGATTGTTTGACATAGCCGCCATTTTCCGGGGTGCCCGTCGCGGATCGTGAGCCGCTTCACGCAATTTTTTTATGCGCCGCGGCGCGCAGGATTCCGATGATCGTCTTGCCATCGGTGAGCTCGCCGTTGCACGCGCGCTCGACGGCCTGCGCCAGCGGCCACCACTCGACCTGGAACACTTCGCCGGCCTCGGGCGCCGACGTCGCCGGCGAGAGCCCGGTGGCCAGATAGAGATGGATCACCTCGGTGAACACGCCGGGCGAGCTGAAGTAGGCGCCGAGTGACGTCCAGCCACTGGCCTCGGCGCCCGCTTCCTCGGCGAGCTCGCGGCGAGCGGTCACGTCGGGCGGTTCATCCGGCTCGAGCTTGCCGGCGGGCAGCTCGTGGATGAATCCGCCGGCCGCGTGTCGGTATTGGCGCAACAGGCAAACCCGGTCCTGGGCGTCGATCGCCACGACGGCGGCGCCGCCGGGGTGGCGCACGATCTCGAGCGGCAACCGATGGCCGTTCGGCAGCTCCACCGAATCGACGCTGACTTTGATGACGCGGCCGTCGTAGATCGGTTTTCGTTCGAGCAACATGGCGGCGAGTGTACCGAAGCGACCCGCGGGCGCTCATAATTGCGGCCCCCAAAAAGGCGTCACATTCCGGGACTTGGACGCGTGACTCACGTCACGGGTCCTTCCTGTCTGGAGTCGGCGACCGCACCGCTTTCGGTTATTGTTGTATCGATGTCCACGGCCGAAAAACTCGGAACTCTCAACGCTCCGCAACGCAAGGCGGTGACGCACGGTGAAGCGCTGCCCGGCGGCAAGGGCTTTCGCTCGGGTCCGTTGCTGATCGTCGCCGGCGCGGGCACCGGCAAGACGAACACGCTCGCGCACCGCGTCGCGCATCTCGCGCTGTCCGGCGTGGACCCGGCGCGCATCCTCATGCTGACGTTCACGCGCCGCGCGGCCATCGAGATGAAGCGGCGCGCCACCGACATCATGCGCGAAGTGCTCGACGACAAGCTCGGCAGCAAGGCGCAGCAGCTCTCGCAACGCCTGACGTGGGCGGGCACGTTCCACTCGATCGGCAATCGCCTGCTGCGTCACTACGCGAAACACGTCGGCCTCGATCCGGCGTTCAGCGTCATCGATCGCGGCGACGCCGCCGACCTGCTCGACACCGTGCGCACCGAGCTCGGCTACTCGGGCAAGGGCCAGCGCTTCCCGCGCAAGGACACCTGCCTCGGCATCTACTCGTATCGCGTGAACACGCAGAAATCGCTCAAGGAGACGCTCGAGACGCAGTACTCCTGGTGCGCGAACTGGGAAGAGGACATCGGCAAGCTGCTGCGCGGCTACGTCGAGCGCAAGTCCCAGTATCGCGTGCTCGACTTCGACGATCTGCTGCTCTACTGGCACGCGATGATGGGCGAGGAGCGCATCGCGAAATCGGTGGCGGCCAACTTCGATCACGTGCTGGTCGACGAATACCAGGACACGAACAAGCTGCAGGGCGACATCGTGCAGGCGCTCAAGCCCGACGGGCAGGGCGTCACCGTCGTCGGCGACGATGCGCAGGCCATCTACTCGTTCCGCGCCGCCGCGGTCGAGAACATCCTCGGGTTCCCCGACCGCTTCCGGCCGAAGGCCGAGGTGGTCACGCTCGCGCAGAACTTCCGCTCGAGCCAGAGCGTGCTCGATGCCGCCAACGCGCTGATGGCGGACGCGCCGCGCCAGTACCGCAAACACCTGCTGTCGATGCGCGGCCAGGGCCCGCGGCCCAAGCTCGTGACCGTCGACGACCTGCCGACGCAGGCCGAGTTCGTCTGCACGCGCATCCTCGCCGCGCGCGAAGCCGGCACGGCGTTGCGCCGCCAGGCCGTGTTGTTCCGCTCCGGCTCGCACAGCGACATGCTCGAAATCGAGCTGGCCAAACGCAAGATCCCGTTCGTGAAGTACGGCGGCCTCAAGTTCCTCGAGGCCGCGCACGTGAAGGACCTGCTCGCGGTGCTGCGCTGGGCGGACAATCCGCGCAACCAGCTAGCCGCGTTCCGCGTGTTGCAGTTCATGCCGGGCATGGGCCCGGCGAACGCCAAGCGCGCGCTCGATCACTTCGTCGCCGGCGACTACAAGTGGAGCTCGTTCGAGAAGTTCGACGCGCCGGGCGATGCGAAGGTCCCGTTCCTGCGCTTCATGGATCTCTTCTCGTCGCTGGGCGAACCGAACCGTGAATGGCGCGGCCAGATCAACATGATCCGCGAGTGGTACAAGCCGCACATGGAGCGCCTGTACGAACACGTGCACACGCGCATCGGCGATCTCGATCAGCTCGAGCTGCTGTCGTCGCAGTACCCGTCGCGCGAGCGCTTCATCTCGGAGCTGACGCTCGATCCGCCGCACGCGACCAGCGATCTCGCCGGTCAGCCGCTGCTCGACGAGGACTACCTGGTGATCTCGACCATCCACTCGGCCAAGGGCATGGAGTGGGATCACGTGTACGTGCTGAACGTGGTCGACGGCAGCTTCCCGTCCGAATTCGCGACCGGCAAGGCGGAGATGATCGAGGAAGAGCGTCGCCTGCTGTACGTCGCGATGACCCGGGCGCGCAACGAGCTGACCTGCGTCGTGCCGTTGCGCTTCCAGATCACCAGCCAGCCGAAGACCTCGGATGGCCACGTCTACGGCGGCCGCAGCCGGTTCCTGACCGAGAAGGTCATGAAGTGCTTCGACGAGTCGACGTTCCAGGGCTCGAACACCGAAGTGAAGATCGAGGAGTCGGGCGCCGATTCCGGCACGATCGACGTCGCGTCGCGCCTCAAACAGATGTGGTGAGGGGTCTGAGGCCGTTTCCTACCGCGGCTTCCTGAACCGCAACGTCATCCGGTCACTCTCACCGATCGCCTCGTACTTCGCGCGATCGCGGCTGCCCGCCCGGTAGGTAGGCGGCAGCGCCCACACCCCCTGCTCGTAGTCCTTCGTGTCCCGCGGATTCGCGTTGATCTCCGAGCGCGCCTCGAGCACGAATCCCGCCGACGTGACGAGATCGATGGCGAACCGCTCGGTCACGTAGCCGCTGTCGGCGCGCGGGTCCTGCGGCTTGTCGGCCGCGCCGCGATGCTCGACCACGCCCAGCACGCCGCCGGGCTTCAGCGCGCGATACATCTCGGCAAAGGCTTCCTTCGCGATCCCGAGGTCCATCCAGTTGTGCACGTTGCGGAACGTGACCACGAGATCCGCGCTGCCGGGCGGCGCGATGTTGAAATCGCCGGCGCCGAGTCGCGTGACCGTGACCTTGCCGTAGAGGTCGGGACGCGCGGCGAGCTTCGCGTCGAACTGCGCAAGGCTGGCCGTGACGTACTCGTTGCCGGGTGCCGGCGGCATCATCGCGGTGTACAGCTTGCCGCGCTCGGCGAGCAGCGGCGCCAGGATCTCCGTGTACCAGCCACCGGCGCCGGGCCACACCTCGACCACCGTCATGTCGGGTTTGATGCCGAAGAACAGCAGCGTATCGACGGGATGCCGGGACGCGTCGCGAGCCCGGTTCTCCGCCGAGCGGTGTTCGCCGGCGACGGCCTTTTCGATCGCCGCGGCGGTGACGGCGTCGCGGGGCGGACCGGCTGGCGTGTGGATCGCCGGCGGCGTCGCCGGCCCGGTGGCGCAGGCGGCCAGCAATGCGGCGGCGCCTGACAACAAGTACTGACGGATGCGCCGCGCCATGGGCCGGTCTCCAGAAAAACGAAAGGGGTCCCCGACGGCGGACCCGCCATCGCGGAAAAAAAGAACCCCGCGAGAGCGCGGGGTTCTTCGTGTCATCGGGCCGTCAGCGAGTCCGGCGTCGGATCAGCGGCGGAACGGACCACCGCCACCCTGGCGCGGACGCGGCGGACGTTCCTGCGCTTCGTTGACGCGCAGCGGACGGCCGTTCATCTGGTAGCCGTTGAGTCCCTGGATGGCGGCCTGCGCCTCGCCAGATCCCATCTCAACGAAACCGAAACCCCGGGGCTTGCCCGTCTCGCGGTCGTTGATCAGCTTCACGGAGTCGACTTTGCCGTGGCGCTCGAAGAGCACCTTGATGTCTTGCTCGGTCGCGGAGAAGGGCAGATTGCCCACATAGATCGTCGTCATCCCGGACTTCTCGCTCAGATGGCGGACAGCGGCAGGTAGTTTGGGCTCCCTGCATGAACCGCGGGAAATTGAAAACAGGTCAAGGCTGCTCGAGGCACCACCGGCCTGCACCGTCGTTCGTTGCAAATCCCGAACGCGGCCGATGCTACTCCTCGTTTCGAGAAGCTGTAAACGTCCGGGTGGTTTGATCGGTGCCGGACCGCGCAACACCGGTGATTACCGTGCTTTTTCAACCATTTCGGCGCTTGTGAGGGCCGGAATGGTAGCGCTCACTTCCGGTGCAATGGCACTTATTCTAGATAGGCGTAGCCGTTCAGCTCGCCTTCGTAGAAGCGCTTGATCGCCTGCGACTCCGCGACCGACATGCGCCCCTCGCGCACGGCGCGTTCGCAGTCGCGCGCCAGCGCCGGGTGCAGGTCGGCCACGTCGTATTCCATGTACTCGAGAACCTTGTTGGCCGTGTCGCCCTTGACCACCTCTTCTATCCACCAGCCGCCATCGTCGTGGAAGCGCACGTGCACGACGTGCGTGTCGCCGAACAGGTTGTGGAGGTCGCCGAGGGTTTCCTGGTACGCGCCGACCAGGAAGGCCGCGAGGTAGTACTCGTCCTGGGCCGTGATCGAGTGCAGCTCGAGCGTCTTCTTGACGTCCCGCTGGCTGACGAAGCGGTCTATCTTCCCGTCCGAATCGCAGGTGATGTCCGCGAGCACGCCCTTACGCGTCGGGCGCTCGGTGAGGCGGTGGATGGGCATGATGGGGAACAGCTGGTCGATGGCCCAGCTGTCCGGCAGCGACTGGAACACCGAGAAGTTGCAGAAGTAGATGTCGGAGAGGATGGCCTCGAGCTCCTCGAGCTCCTCCGGCACCTCGTCGAGCTTGCGCGTGAGGTCGCGCACCTTGGCGCAGGTCGCCCAGTACAGCCGCTCGGCGAGACCGCGCTGCTCGAGCGACAGCAGGCCGATGTTGAACATCTGCAGCACTTGGTCGCGGGCGGTCTGCGCGTCGTGATAACACTCGACGACGCGACGTTCGGTCACCGAACGATAGGCATCGAGCAGGTCGCGCACCGGCGGCGCCATCGTCGGATTGCCTTCGTCTTCCTTGCCCGTGACGCGGAACTGGTCCAGCGCCTGGCTGCCGAGCGTGTTGAAGATGAGCACGCTGTGGTGCGCGGCGATCGCGCGGCCGGATTCGCTGACGATCATCGGGTGCGCGATCTTGCGCGCATTGCACACGTTGGCGATGCGGTACACCACGTCGTTCGCGTATTCGTTCAGCGTGTAGTTCATCGACGACGAGAAGTTCGTGCCGCTGCCGTCGTAGTCGACGCCGAGGCCGCCGCCCACGTCGATGTAGCGCAGGTCCGCGCCGAGTAGTTTGAGCTCCGCGTACACGTGCGCGAGCTCGTTGATCGCGTCCTTCACGCGGCGGATGTCCTGCAGCTGGCTGCCCGGGTGGCAGTGCACGAGCTGCAGGCAGTCGAGCATGTTCTTCTCGCGCAGGATCTCGACGGCCTCGAGGATCTCGGTGATGAACAGGCCGAACTTCGACTTGTCGCCGGCGCTCTCGCGCCACTTGCCCGATCCTTCGCTGGCCAGCTTCACGCGTACGCCGATGCGCGGCCGCACGTTGTATTTCTCGGCGATGCGCAGGATGGCCGGCAGCTCGCTGAAGTTCTCGACCACCGGGATGATCGTGCGCCCGAGCTTGGTCGCGATGATCGCGGCCTCGAGATAGCTGTCGTCCTTGAAGCCGTTGCAGATGATCAGGCGATCCGGCGCGTCGGCCGTCATGCCCATCACGCTCAGCAACTCGGGCTTGCTGCCGACCTCGAGCCCGAACCCGAACGGCCGGCCGTAGCGATACACCTCTTCAACGACGAGGCGCTGCTGGTTCACCTTGATGGGGAACACGGCCGTGTACCGGTTCTGGTAGTCGTTCTCGGCGATGGCCTGCGCGAACGCGTCGTGCAGATGCTTGAGCCGATGCGCGAGGATGTCCGAGAAACGCACGACGACCGGCGCCGTCAGCTCGCGTTCCTTCAACCCCTGCACGACTTCGAACAGGTCGATCTCGCGTGCGGGATTCATGTCCGGCCGAACTACCAGGTGGCCGGCGGGGTTCACGCAGAAGTAACCCTTGCCCCAGGCGTTGACCTGGTAGAGCTCCGCGGAATCGTCGGTCGACCAGGCGATGGTGCGATCGGCTCGGCGCTGGGTTTCCTGCGCGCCGGACAGTGAGTTGGGGTCGGCTGCCACGATGGCGCGCACGATATCAAATAGAGACTGCAGGTCTAGTACGTGCCGGTCGCAATCGGACGCTCGGGATCGCGGATCCACTCGCTCCACGACCCGGCGTACAGACGTCCACCGCCGAGTCCGGCGTGTTCGAGGGCGAGCAGGTTGTGGCAGGCCGTGACTCCCGACCCGCACATCGCGACGACCGACGCCGGGGGCAATGCGCCGAGCAGCGTCGTCCAGCGCCGCCGCAGCGCGTCGGCCGGCAGGAACCGTCCGTCGGCGCCGAGGTTGCCGGCGAACGGCAGATTGCGCGCTCCCGGCACGTGTCCCGCGACCGGATCGAGCGTCTCGTTGCGGCCGGCGAAGCGGTCCGTGCCGCGCGCGTCGACGAGCAGCGTGCCGGCGCGCGTCCGCGCCGCGTTCACCTGCTCGCTGGTCAGCCAGGCATCGGGCACCAGGTGTGCCTCCAGCGTCCGCGGCGTGCGCGATCGCCGGGCATTCTCGAGTGGCAGACCGGCGGCACGCCACGCCGCGATGCCGCCGTCGAGCACCGCGACCTTCGTGAGACCGATCCAGCGCGCCAGCCACCAGAAGCGCGCGCCGTATGCGCCATTGCCCTGGTCGTAGGCCACGAGCTGACAACCCGCGTCGACACCGAGCGCGCCGAGCCGCCGCGCGAACACGTCCGGATCGGGCAGCGGATGTCGGCCGGAAGCGGCGTCGATCGGACCCGACAGGTCGCGGTCGAGATGCAGGTATTGCGCGCCCGGCAGATGCTCCGCGGCGAACTGGTTTTCGCCCCAGCTCGTGTTCGCGAGATCGAAACGGCAGTCGAAGACGACGAGATCGTCGCGGGCGATCTCCCGGGAGAGCGTGGCTGCGTCGATGAGCGTGGTGAAATGAGTCATGGCGCATCTTACAATCGCGCCAACTCATGGCCCACTCATGGCAATAGACGTCTACTGGGGCAGCGGCTCGCCGTACTCGTGGCGCGTGCTGCTCGCGCTCGAGCACAAGGGCCTGCCCTACACGAGCCACCTGCTGTCGCTCGACATGCAGGAGCACAAGTCGCCGCACATGCTCGCGCTGAATCCGCGCGGCCGCGTGCCGACGCTGAAGGACGGCGACTACGTCGTGTTCGAGTCGCTGGCCGTCATGTACTACCTCGACCGCAAATATCCGGCGAAGCCGTTGTTCGGCGAGTCCGCGGAAGAGGGCGGCGTGATCATGCGCGTCTGCTGCGAGTTCCAGGCGTACATCGAGGATCACGTCATGCGCGTGGCGCGCGCGGTGCTGACGCGCCGCGAGGATCCGAACTCCGACCTCGTGACGAACTCGATGCTGGTCGCCGCCGGCGAAGCGCGCACCATCGAGATGCGCCTGTCGAAGGGCGACTGGATCGTCGGCGATCGGCCGGGTGCATCGGACTTCATGATCTACCCGTGCATCAAGTTGCTGCTGCGCGCGCTCGCGCGGCCCGAGGCGCGCGCGCTCGCGGCGCGATTCATGCCCGTCGACGCGAACTATCCGTCGCTCGATCGCTGGTTGAAGCGCGTCGAATCGCTGCCCGGCTACGACAAGACGTTTCCGCCGCACTGGCGCACGCGCGACTGAAAACGTGACAACCCGTCATCGGTGGCAACGCCGGATGATGGTTGATACCCTCTCGGCCCTGATTTTCGGTCGAGTGATACGGGGTCAATCATGGCGGAAGAAAAAGTTCACGTAGAGTTTCCGGGCCGCATCGTCTTCATCGGCATGGGCAGCATCGGCCAGGGCACACTGCCGCTCGTCTTGCGCCACATCGGCATCCCGAAGGAACGCATCACGATCGTCACGTCGGACGAGCGCGGCAAGAAGGTCGCGGCCGAATACGGCGTCAAGTTCGTGAACATCACGCTGACGCGCGACAACTTCCGCCGCGAGCTCGACCCGTACATCGGCCGTGGTGACTTCGTACTCAATGTGTCCGTCGACGTGTCGTCGATCGCGTTGATCAAGTTCTGCTGGTCGAAGGGCGCGATGTACCTCGACACGTGCATCGAGCCGTGGCCGGGCGGCTACACCGACGCCACGATCCCGCACGCGCGCCGCACCAACTACGCGCTGCGCGAAGAGGCGCTGGCGCTGCGCAAGGAGAATCCGCGCGCGCCCACGGCCGTGCTCACGCACGGTGCGAACCCGGGCCTGGTGTCGCACTTCGTGAAGCAGGCGCTGCTGAACGTCGCCGCGGACACGGGCGTCGATGCCGGTTCACCGAAGACGCGTGAGGACTGGGGCCAGCTGTCGCGCAAGCTCGGCGTGAAGGTCATCCACATCGCCGAGCGCGACACGCAGCTCGCGTCGAAGCCGAAGCAGTTCAACGAATTCGTGAACACCTGGTCGGTGGACGGCTTCGTCAGCGAAGGCCAGCAGCCGGCCGAGCTCGGCTGGGGCACGCACGAGAAGAATTTTCCGCGCGACGGCAAGCGCTACGACTTCGGCAACGGCTCGTCCATCTACCTGATGCAGCCCGGCGCCGCGACGCGCGTGCGCACCTGGACGCCGAAGGCCGGTCATTTCCACGGCTTCCTGATCACGCACGGTGAGGCGATCTCGATCTCCGACTACCTGTCCGTGAAGCAGGCCTCGGAAACGGTGTACCGCCCCACCTGCCATTACGCCTATCACCCCAGCGATTCCGCCGTCGTGTCGGTGCACGAGTTCGCCGGCCGCAACTGGCACCTGCAGGATCGCCAGCGCATCCTGATGGACGAGATCATCTCGGGCACCGACGAGCTCGGCGTGCTGCTCGCCGGCCACAAGAAGAATGCGTACTGGTTCGGCTCGAACCTCTCGATCGACGAGGCGCGCAAGCTCGCCCCGCACAACAACGCCACCAGCCTGCAGGTCACGGTGTCGTGCCTGTCGGGAATGATCTGGGCGATGGAGAATCCGAACGTCGGCCTCGTCGAGCCCGACGAGATCGACTTCCGTCGCAATCTGGAGATCGCGATGCCCTACCTGGGCACGGTCGCCGGTGCGTACACGGACTGGACGCCGCTGCACGATCGCGAGCGCCTGTTCCCGGAAGATCTCGACAAGACGGATCCCTGGCAGTTCAAGAACGTCCGCGTCTGAACACGAGCGGGGGCGGACGCGGGTCCGCCGCCGCGCCTCCGGTCGGTCGAACTACTCGCCGACGAGCTTCGCGATGCGCTCGCCCATGCGCATCATCTTCAGCAGCGTCTTGCGCGGCATGCTCTTGATCGCGTCGAACCAGCGCGTGACGGTTTCGAGGAACTCGAGCTGGCTCACGATGCGTTCGCGGACCGCGGCCGGCGTCTCCTTGTCTTTCTGCAACTGCGCGGCGCACTCGCGCAACGCCGCCAGCGTCGGGTCGAGCTCGCGTTTCTTGCGGCCTTCAATGATGGCGCGGATGACCTCCCACGTATCCTGCTGCGCAGCGAAGTAGTCACGCCGGTCGCCGAGCTCGTGCGTGATGCGCACGAGGTCCCAGGCCAGCAGCTCCTTGAGTCCCGTGCTGATGTTCGAACGCGCGATGCCCAGCGTCTCGCCGATCTCGTCGGCGTTCAGCGGCTCCTCGCTGAGGAACAGCAGCGCATGGATCTGCGCGACCGAGCGGTTCATGCCCCAGCGGCTGCCCATCTCGCCCCAGTGGACGATGTAGCGTCGCATCGTTTCGGTGAGCTGCATATTGTCATGACCGTAATTTCTGTAGTCACAGAAATTATAGACGGCTAAGATCGGCGCGCAAGACGGAAGAAACGCATGAACAACCCGTACGCACCGCCCGAATCCAACCCGCGCGACGAATCCTCCGAACCCCGCACCGGCCGGCGCCTGCCGTTCAGCGGCTGGTACGCCGTCGGCGGCGGCGTCGCCGCCGGCCTGCTGCTGCGACTCGCCTTCTCCGGCAAGGCCGGCGACGCCTACGGCGCGATGCTCGCGTCGTTCATCTTCGGCGCGCCGATCGCGGTCGCCGCCGTCACCGTCTGGCTGGCGGAGCGCATCGAATCGCGCAGCTGGGCTTACTACTTCTTCGCGCCGATGCTGTCGGTCACGTTGTTCGTCGCTGGCACGCTGGCGCTGAACGTCGAGGGCTGGATCTGCGCCATCCTGATCCTGCCGCTGTTCGCCATCGTCGGCGGGCTCGCGGGCCTGGTCGTGGGCGCGATCTGCCGTGCCACCGGACGGCCGAAACGCACGCTGGTGAGCTGCCTCGCGATGCTGCCGCTGCTCGGCGGTTCGTTCGAACACCTCATCCCGAACGCCGCGCGCGAACGCGTCCAGACGCGCGAGGTCTTCGTCGCCGCGACGCCCGGCGCCGTGTGGCGCGAGATCGTCGACGTGCCCGACATCCGTCCGGAAGAAGTCGGCGGCGCCTGGATGTACCGCATCGGCGTGCCGCTGCCGCTGGCCGCCCGCGGCGAGACGCGCGGCGACGAACACCTGCGCCACATCGCGATGAATCGTGGCGTGCATTTCGACCAGGTCGCGAGCACGTGGCAGGAACCCGGCTCCGGCGAATCCGGGTCCCGCGAATCCGGCGTCGTCGTCTGGCGCTACCGCTTCGCCGCCGATTCCTTTCCACCCGGTGCACTCGACGACCACGTGCTCATCGGCGGCGAATACTTCGACATCCGGACCTGCACGTTCACGCTGACGCCCACGACCGGCGGCACGCGCGTGTCGCTGTCGACGCGTTACCGCGTCAGCACGCACTTCAACTGGTACGCCGGCTGGATCGGCGACGCCGTCGTCGGGGATTTCGTCGAGACGTCGCTCGGCCTGTACGCGCGCCGCGCCGAGCGCGCGGCCAGCGCCGCTCAGCCCGCGTCGGCGCCGTAGCGGATCGCGACGATCGAATACAGGCGCTCGCCGCCGGGCAGCTGCACCGTGACCTCGTCGTCGAGCGCCTTGCGCATCAGCGCGCGCGCCAGCGGCGCATCCATGCTGATGAATCGCGGCTCGCGGTCGAATTCGTCGGGCCCGACGATGCGGTAGGTCTCCTGCTTGCCGTCGATGTCCTCGAGCGTCACCCAGGCGCCGAAGAACACGCGCCGCGGATCGGACGGCGGCTGATCGACGACCGTCATTCCGTCCAGTCGTTTGCGCAGGAACCGCACGCGGCGGTCGATCTCGCGCAAACGCCTTTTTCCATAGGTGTATTCGGCGTTCTCGGAACGGTCGCCCTGCGCCGCGGCCTCCGACACGGCCTGAGTCACCCGTGGCCGTTCGACGCGCCACAGCTCGTCGAGCTCTAGTTTGAGACGGGCGGCGCCCTCCGGCGTGATGAACTGGGACCCGGGTTTCTCTGACGGTCGATAGCGGCTCATGAACGAAATCATATGTGTGAAGGCGGTCACGCTCACGGCCGCGGTGCGCCAGGGGGTTCCGTGAGCCCCCTCACAGCCGTCGGGACCCCCGAAGCCCAAACTGTCTACCCATGGCAGCCCGCTACTACACGCACTTCGTCACCAGCGCCGAGCCCGCTCATTCGAGCGAGTGGAGCGGGGTCATCGAGCTGACGCACCCGCTGGGTGAACGCCGCGATTCGAAGGAACTGCGCCGACTGCTGGCCGCGAACTTCGAGATCGAAGCCGAGGACATCAAGATTCTGCAGGTTGCGCGATTGCACTGATTCTTCTCCCCCGTATCCCCTAGCGGACTTCTTTCCCTTCATCGAAAGTCCGCCTTCCGAGCCCCGAGCCCCCAAAGCTTGGGGCTTTTTTTATACTCCGGCCCTTCGCACCGAATCCGGGGTTTTCCATGCTTCGTCGAACTGCCGTGACGGCCACCGCCACGATCTCGCTGATTGCAGTGGCGGTCGCCACGCTGGCGGCGTGCACGTCTGCCGCGTCCAAACCCGCTCCCGCCGCGCAAGCCGTGGCTCCGCCGCCGCCCCCGCCGCCGAAGTCCGGCCTCGATCTCGCCGGTTTCGATCGCACGGTGCGTCCGCAGGATGACCTCTATCGCTTCGTCGACGGTGGCTGGCTCGCGAAGACCGAGATCCCCGCCGACAAGTCGAACTACGGCTCGTTTTCCATCCTCGACGACCGCGCGCAGGACGAGGTCCGTCAGCTGATCGTCGCGGCCTCTGAGAAGGCCAACAACCCGCCCGGCTCCGACGCGCAGAAGGCCGGCGATTTCTATCTCTCGTATCTCGACACGGCGCGCATAGAGAGCCTCGGCCTCACGCCGCTGGCCGCGGAGATCGCGCAGATCGACGCCATCGCGACACCGCGCGACGTCGCGCGTTACATCGGCTACTCGATGCGCATCGGCGTCGCGCAGCCGTTCGTCTGGTACACGTCGCCCGACAGCAAGAATTCCACGGTGTACCTCGCCTCGCTGCAGCAGCGCGGCCTCACCATGCCGGACCGCGACTACTACCTGAGCCCCGACGCGAAGTTCGCGCAGTTCAGGGCGAAGTTCGCGACCTACGTCGAGCAGATGCTGGCGCGCGCTGGCGAGCGCAACGCGAAGGCCGCGGCCGTGCGCATCGCCGCGCTCGAGACGCGCCTCGCGAACGAGCAGTGGACGAAGGTGCAGAACCGCGACCCGGTGAAGACCTACAACCCGATGATGCTGCCCGAGTACCAGAAGCTCACGCCGGGCTTCGACTGGCTGGCGTTCTACGACGGCCTCGGCGCGCCGCCGCAGAAGATGGACGTGAGCCAGCCCAGCTTCTTCAAGGGCGTGGGCCAGCTGGTGAAGACCGTACCGGTCGCCGACTGGCGCCTGTACTTCAAGTTCCACCTGCTCAACGAGTACGCGCAGGTGTTGTCCAAGGACTTTGCGGACCTCGAATTCGACTTCAACCAGCGCACCATCGCCGGCGTGCCGGAGCAGAAACCGCGCTGGCGCCAGGCCGTCGAGCTGATGGGCGACACCATGGGCGAGCTGGTCGGCCGCATGTTCGTCGACGCGCATTTCAAGCCCGAGTCGAAGCAGCGCGTGCTCGCCCTGGTCTCGAACCTGCTGAAGGCGTTCGACACCTCGATCGACGGCCTCGAGTGGATGAGCCCCGACACGCGCGTCGAGGCCAAGCGCAAGCTGTCCAAGATCACCGTGAAGATCGGCTACCCCGACAAGTGGCGCGACTACTCGACGCTCACCGTCAAGCGCGACGACCTGGTCGGCAACCTGATCCGCGCGGCGGAGTTCCAGCACCAGCGTTACGTGCAGCGTGCCGGCGGCCCGGTCGACAAGGGCGAATGGCTGATGACGCCGCAGACCGTCAACGCGTATTACAACCCGACGACCAACGAGATCACGTTCCCGGCCGCGATCCTGCGTCCGCCGTTCTTCGATCCGGAAGCGGACGACGCGGTGAACTACGGCGGCATCGGCGCCGTCATCGGCCACGAGATCAGCCACGGCTTCGACGACTCCGGCCGGCAGTTCGACGGCGACGGCAACCTGCGCGACTGGTGGACGGCCGACGACGCCGCCAAGTTCAAGACGCGCGCCAACGGTATCGTCGCGCAGTTCAACGGCTACACCGTGCTCGACGACCAGCACATCAACGGCGAGCTGACGCTGGGCGAGAACATCGGCGACCTGTCGGGCCTGGCCGTGGCCTTCAAGGCGTACAAGATCGCGCTGAACGGCCAGCCGGCGCCGGTCATCGACGGGTTCACCGGCGACCAGCGCTTCTTCTGCGGCTGGGCGCAGGGCTGGCGCCGCAAGTACCGCGACCCGGAACTGCTGAAACGCGTGAAGGCGGATCCGCATGCGCCCAGCGAGTTCCGTACGAATGGTCCGACGAGCAACATCGACGCGTTCTACGATGCGTTCGGCGTGAAGTCTGGAGATCGGTTGTATCGTCCCCAGAACGAGCGCGTGAAAATCTGGTGATGCCCGCCGGGCGAACGGGGAGATGACGATGCGGAAGTGGATGCTGGGTGTGATCGTCGTGCTGGTGGGCAGCAGCCTCTCGGGCTGCGGCTACAACAACCTGCAGCGCGAGGACGAGTCGGTGAAGGCGGCGTGGTCCGAGGTGGTGAACAACTACCAGCGGCGCGCGGACCTGATCCCGAACCTCGTCGCGACCGTGAAGGGTTTCGCCGCGCAGGAAGAACGCGTGCTCGTCGAGGTCACGGAGGCGCGCGCGAAGGTGGGCTCGATCCAGCTGACGCCCGAGCTCATCAACGATCCGGGCGCATTCGCGAAATTCCAGGCGGCGCAGGGCGAGCTCACCGGCGCGTTGTCGCGCCTGATGGTGACGGTCGAGAAGTACCCGGAGCTGAAGTCGAACGAGAACTTCCGCGACCTGCAGGTGCAGCTCGAGGGCACGGAGAACCGCATCGCCGTCGCGCGCAAGCGCTACATCGACGCGGTGCAGTCGTACAACGTCACGGTGCGCCAGTTCCCGACCAACCTGACCGCGAAGATGTTCGACTTCGAGGTGAAGCAGAACTTCAGCGTCGAGAACGAGAAGGCGATCTCGACCGCGCCGGCGGTCACGTTCGATACGTCGACGCCGAACGCCACGGCCGCGCCCGTCGAGAAGCCGGCGCCGGCCACGAACTGAAAACGTGAAAACGCTGCTGATCGCGCTGGCGTTCCTGGTGCTGGGCGCGCCGGCGGCGCGCGCGCAGGTCGCGGTTCCGAAGCTCGAGGCGCGCGTCACCGATCTCACCGGCACGCTGACGGCCAGCCAGCAATCGACGCTCGAGGACAAGCTGCAGCAGTTCGAGGCGCGCAAGGGCTCGCAGGTGGTCGTGCTGATCGTGCCCACCACGCAGCCCGAGGACATCGCGCAGTTCGGCATCCGCGTCGCCGAGGCGTGGAAGATCGGCCGGCAGAACGTCGATGACGGCGCCATCCTCATCATCGCGAAGGAAGACCGCACGCTGCGCATCGAGGTGGGCCGCCGCCTCGAAGGTCCGCTGCCCGACATCACCGCCGGCCGCATCATCAACGACACTATCGTGCCGCTGTTCCGGCAGGGCGATTTCTACGGCGGCGTGAATGCCGGCGTCGACCGGATGATCCGCGTCATCGACGGCGAGCCGCTGCCCGCGGCCGATCAGCGCTGGCAGAACAAGCCGCGCGCCGTGCCGTGGCCGTTCATCCTCATCGGCTTCCTCGCGTTCGGCGGCGCGTTCCGGTTCCTCGGCGGCCGCGCGGTCAGTGCGCTGATCGCCGGTTTTTGCGCCGGTATCGTGATCCACTGGTTGTTCTCGCGGATCGTGCCGTCGGTCGGCGCAGGCGCGGGAGTGTTCCTGTTCTCGCTGCTGATGCAATCGGCCGGCGGCGGTGGTCCCGGCGGTGGTGGCGGTGGTGGCGGTTCGTCGCGCCGATCACGCGTGTTCCGCGACCGCGGCGGCTGGGGTGGCGGCTTCGGCGGCGGCGGGTTCGGCGGTGGTGGTGGCGGATTCGGCGGGGGCTTCGGCGGTGGCGGCGGGTTCAGCGGTGGCGGTGGCGGCTTCGGAGGCGGCGGTGCGTCCGGCCGCTGGTAGTTAGCTCATGGATCTCGCCAGGTTCCTGCGGCACGTCTTCGCCTCGCGCTGGCTGACGCGGCGCCGCTTCAGCGACGCCGTCGATGCGGCGATCGAGTCGGCCATCGAGTCCGCGGAGAAACGTACGGGCGGCGAGATCCGCTTCGTCATCGAGACCGCGCTGCATCCCGCGGCGGCCTGGCGCGGGCAGTCCCCGCGCGACCGCGCGCTCGACGTGTTCGGCCAATTCCGCGTCTGGGACACCGACGAGCGCAACGGCGTACTCATATATGTATTGGTGGCGGACCGGGACGTGGAGATCGTCGCCGACCGGGGCGCCGCCGCCGCGGTGTCGCCCGCCGGCTGGGAAGAGGTGGCGCGCCGCATGGAAGCGGAGTTCCGCGCCGGACGGTTCGGCGACGGTGCCGTCGCCGGTGTCGCGGGCGTCGGCAGCTTGTTAGAGAAACACTTTCCCGCGCGACCGGTGAATCGCGACGAACTGCCCAATCAGCCGACGCTGCTGTAGCAGAATGCCGACATCCTGAAATGAATCCCCGGTGTCATACTCCCGCCATGAGAACTCCCGCGCCGCGGACGCTCGTCGCCGCCACGCTTTCCCTCGTCTTGCTCGCCGGTTGCTCGCTGTTCCAGGACGGCGGCGGCTGGAACAAGAAGAAGAACGAGGCCGAGCAGCCGCCTGCGCCGCCGGCGCTGCCGGAGCCGGTGCAGACGCACCAGTTCGACATCGATCCGAACGTGGACATCGTCGGCGTCGTGCAGAAGACGGTCGTCGGCAAGGACGACACGCTCACCGACATCGCGCGACGCTTCAACGTCGGCTACGAGGAGATCGTCCGCGCCAATCCGAAAGTGGATCCGTGGATACCGGGCGAGGGCAAGGAAGTCGTCATCCCGTCCGAGTTCATCCTGCCGAACGCGCCGCGTGAAGGCATCGTCATCAACGCCGCCGCGATGCGGCTCTTCTATTACCCGAAGGTGAAGAAGGGCGAGCAGCAGGTCGTGCACACGTATCCCATCGGCATCGGCAAGGTGGGCTGGAAGACGCCGGAAGGCGCGACGAAGATCGTGCGCCGCCAGGCGGGTCCGACGTGGCGGCCCACGCCGTCGATCATCAAGGAGCACCTCGAGGAGCGCGGCGAGAAGCTCGATCGCGTCATCGGGCCGGGCCCGGACAATCCGCTGGGCAAGTACGCGTTCTATCTCGGCTGGCCGACGTACATGATCCACGGCACGAACAAGCCGGCCGGCGTCGGCCTGCGCTCGAGCCACGGCTGCATCCGCCTCTATCCGGAAGACATCGCGGCGCTGTTCGAGATGGCGCCGATCGGCACCACGGTGCGCGTCGTGAACCAGCCCTTCGTATTCGGTTTCCGCGACGGCGCACTGCACGTGCAGGCGTTCGACGTGCTCGAAGACGATCCGCGCGACTGGAAGAAGGCGCAGGCGAAGCTGCTGAACAAGGCGCTGGCCGAGCGCATCCAGAAAGAGCTCGCGGAACGCAAAGAGAAGATCGACTGGGATGCGGTGGCGAAGCTGACGCACGAGCCGCGCGGCATTCCCGTGTCCGTGTCCGGCGGTCCCGATCAGCTCGATCACATCGTCGCGACGGCGACGGTCGTGCAGAACAAGGTCGCGCCGGGAGCGACGTGGGATGGGATCTCCGACCTGCCGGTGGATGAAGCGACGTTCCAGGAGCTGGTGTCCGACCGCGAGCCGTCCGTCGAATCCGCCGCCGCTGCCGCGGCTCCGGAATCTCCGCCGAAGAACGGGACGCGCTGACGCTCTCACGTCCTTGGTCCACGGGGACATTCCTGATTTCCTAGGAAAGAGGGACAGGGCTCGAGCGAGTCGCGGGCGGTCAGCGACGTGTGTGTCTCTCGCGCGCGAGTCGAGCGCGCTTCGAGGAATTCCGGACGGAATTCCTCGGCGTTCGCTCGTCGTTCACTGCGCGCCTTCACATCTTCTCGGTGGCCAGTTGTCGAGTTCACGACAGCGGCGCGCGGCCGTTCACTCCTCGCCGCTCTCCACGCGCGCTCGAGACACCCACGTCGCTGACCGCTCACGTTCATCGAGCCCTGTCCCTCTTTCCTAGGAAATCAGGAATGTCCCCATTAACCTCTGGGGCATGAAAAAACTCCTCGTCTCGCTGATCGCGAGTATTCCGACGTTCGCAACCGCCGCTGCCCCGGCGTCGCCAACTCCTGATCCCATCATCCCCAGCAAGGACTATCACTCCTACGCCGACCCCAGCGCCTTCAGGACCACGCACCTCGACCTCGATCTCTCCGTCTCCTTCGTCGACAAGCGCCTCTCCGGCGTCGCCGACCTCACGCTCACGCGCCTCACGCCCGACGCTCACAAGCTCACGCTCGACACCCGCGACCTCGTCATCCGCCAGGTCTGGTGGTTGCGCGGCGCCAGCGACCTCGTCGCATTGCGCTTCACGATCGGCGCACGCGATCCGCTGCTCGGCGCGCCGCTGAACATCGATCTGCCCGCCGAGGCCAGCGCCAGCGAATTGAAAGTCCGCATCTCCTATCAAACCCGCCCGGAAGCCTCCGGCCTGCAATGGGTCGAGCCCGCGCTGACCGCCGACAAGACCGACCCGTTTCTCTTCACCCAATCACAGGCCATCCACGCCCGCAGCTGGATCCCGCTGCAGGACTCGCCGCAGATCCGCCTCACCTACGACGCCACCCTCCGCGTCCCGAAAGGCATGCGCGCCGTGATGAGCGCCGAGAGCGTGACGAACCCGCTCGAGCTGGCGCCCGACGGCGTGTTCCGCTTCCACATGCCGCAGGCCGTGCCGTCGTACCTGGTCGCGCTCGGCGTCGGCAACCTCGAGTTCCGCGCCACGGGCCCGCGCACCGGCGTCTATGCCGAGAAGTCCGTCATCGACGCCGCCGCGAAGGAATTCGCGGAGACCGAGCAGATGCTGCAGGTCAGCGAGAAACTCTTCGGCGCGTACCGCTGGGGCCGCTACGACCTGCTGATCCTGCCGCCGTCGTTTCCATTCGGCGGCATGGAGAACCCGCGCCTGTCTTTCATCACGCCCACCGTCATCGCCGGCGACCGCAGCCTCACCGCCGTCATCGCCCACGAACTCGCGCACAGCTGGTCGGGCAATCTCGTGACGAACGCGACCTGGCGCGACCTGTGGCTCAACGAAGGCTTCACCACCTACCTGCAGGGCCGCATCGTCGAGGCCGTCTACGGCGCGCGCCGCGAGGCGATGGAGGAGGTGCTCGATCTCGCGACCTTGCGCGACGATCTCGCGAAACTGCCGCCGTCCGACCAGGTGCTGGCCATCGACCTGCGCGACCGGGACCCCGACGACGTCTTCTCGCAGGTCGCGTACGTGAAAGGCTCGCTGTTCATCCGCTGGCTCACGGCGCGCTTCGGCACCGATACTGTCGACGCGTTCCTGCACGACTACTTCGACCACTTCCAGTTCCAGAGCATCGCCACCGAACAGTTCCGCGCGTATCTCGAAGCGAACCTGCTGCCGAAGAAGCCCGGCGCCGTCATCGCCGCCGAGCTCGACGAGTGGCTGCTGAAGCCCGGCCTGCCGAAGACCGCGGTGCTGCCGCAGTCCGACGCGTTCGCGAAGGTCGACGCGCAGCGCCAGGACTGGCTCGGCGGCATGCCCGCCACCGATCTGCCCGGCGCCGACTGGACCACGCACGAATGGGTGCACTTCATCGACCGCCTGCCCGCGAAGGTCGCCGCGAACAGGCTCGCCGAGCTCGACGCGGCGTTCCATCTCACCGACGCCGGCAACGCCGAGATCGCGTTCAGCTGGCTGCGCGTCGCGATCCGCAACGACTACGCACCCGCCTGGCCGCGCCTCGAGAACTACCTGACCACCATCGGCCGCCGCCGGCTGATCAAGCCGCTGTACGAGGACCTGCTGAAGACGCCGGCCGGCGCGGCGCGCGCCCGTGCCATCTACGCGAAGGCGCGTCCTAACTACCACCCGATCGCGGTGTCGGCGCTCGATCCGCTGCTGAGGCCGCGCTGATCCATGGTCATCCCGCTGCACGACGACAACCCGACCACCACGAAGCCGAAGGTCACCGTCGGCATCATGATCGCGTGCACGGCCGTCTTCGCGCTGCAGTACCTGCTGCTGTCGCGCGAAGGCGAGATCGAGTTCATCTACCTGTTCGGCCTGATCCCGGCGCTGCTGACCAACCCCGACTTCGTCGATCCCGCGCCGATCCCGCCGCTGCTGACCGTGCTGACGTCGATGTTCGTGCACGGCGGGTTCTGGCATCTCGCCGGCAACCTGCTGTACCTGTGGATCTTCGGCAACAACATCGAGGACGCGATGGGCCACGTGCGCTTCGGCCTCTTCTACCTGCTGTGCGGCATCGCCGCGGTCGCCGCGCAGGTATTGCCGAACCCGGCGTCGGAGGTGCCGATGGTCGGCGCCAGCGGCGCAATCTCCGGCGTGCTCGGCGCGTACCTGCTGCTGTTCCCGCGCGCGAAGGTGTTGTTAGGCCTGCCGCTCGGCTTCCTGGTCGTCGAGATCGGACGTTACCCGGCGATGTGGGTGCTCGCCGCGTGGTTCGCGATGCAGCTCGTCATGGGCAGCTACGCCGCGATCTCCGGCGCGACCGGCGGCATCGCCTTCGGCGCGCACATCGGGGGATTCGTCGCGGGCTGCCTGCTCGTCACGATTTTCAAACGACGCTCCGTGCCGCTGTGGCGGCGTTGGTGAGACGCTGATACATTCCGCCAGCGTCGCGCAGGGGTTCTCTTAATTGGCCGAGCCGATCGACTCGCAGGTTCCAGCCGCCGATAAGCCCGGCTCTCTACGTGTCATCGCTCGCGCCGCCACCAGCATTGCCGCCTTCGTCGGCCGCGCGCTCAAGGGCCCCGTCAACGAGCCCGTCCCCGTCCGCAGCTTCGCCGACTACACGCGCGTGTTCGGCGGCCTGTGGCAGCCGTCGACGCTCAGTTACGCGGTCGAGCAATTCTTCGAGAACGGCGGCCGTTGCGCCATCATCGTCCGCGTCACGAACGGCGCGCGTCCGCCGACGCTGACACTGCCGACCGGCAAGAGCCGACTCATCCTGCGCGGCGTCGGCGCGGGTTCGCGCGAATACCTGCGCGCCTCGGTCGACTACGACACCATCGATTCCAAGGACACCGACCGCTTCAACCTGGTCGTGCAGCGCGTGCGCACCGCCGGCTCGGAGCAGATCGAGGACCAGGAGATCTTCCGCCGCCTGTCGATCACGCCCGGCGCGGATCGCTTCATCGCCGACGTGCTGCGCGATTCGCGGCTGGTGCGCGTGCAGGGCAGCGTGCCGCTGGACCGGCCGTCGCGCACGCCGGCCGCGCACAACGGCGCGGTCATCGGCTACACGCCGTCGAATCCCGATGGCGACGACGGCGGCCCGATCACCGACTACGACGTCATCGGCTCGGCCCAGGCCGGCACGGGCCTGTTCGCGCTGGCTTCCGCACCGGACATCAACCTGCTGTGCATCCCGCCGCTGACGCGCGAGCACGACGTGGGCCTGTCGACGCTGCTGGTCGCCGGCCGCTTCGCGAAGGATCGCCGTGCGCTGCTGATCGTCGATCCGCCGTCGCCGTGGGCCTCGAGCGCCGCGGCGATCGACGGCATGCGCCACTGGCCGTTCCGCAGCGAAGACGCCGCGATGTTCTATCCGCGCATCGTCGCGTTCGACCGCCTGCGCGGCCGCTTCGAGATGTTCGCGCCCTGCGGCGTCGCCGCCGGCATGATCGCGCGCTGCGACGAATCCTGGCCCGTGTGGGCCGCCGCCGAGGGCGACGACGCCATCCTGCGTCCCGGCCTGCGCCCCGCGTGGAACGTGTCGAACGGCGATCGCGCGCGGCTGGTCAACGCCGGCATCAACCTGCTCGGCTCCGTGCGCATCGCGCCGAAGTTCCAGGCCAGCCCGCGCACGCTGGCCAGCGGCGCCGCCGCGGTCAGCGACTGGCGTTACCTGTCCGCACGCCGCCTCGCGCTGTTCATCATGACGTCCATCGAGCGTGGCACGCGCTGGATGCTGTTCGAACGCAATGCCGCGCCGACCTGGGCGCTGGCGAAAGGGCAGGTCGAAGCGTTCCTCGACTCGCTGTACGCCGAGGGCGCATTCGCCGGGCGCACGGGCGAGAGCAGCTACTTCGTCGTCTGCGACGAGCGCATCAACGATGCCGAGCAGATCAAGCGCGGTCGCATCAACCTCGCGTTCGGCTTCGCGGCCAGCAAGCCCGGCGAGTACCACGCGTTCATCGTCACGCACGAGCCCGGCAACTCGCGGGCGCGGCCGATCACCGTCAACCGCTTCGCGAACTACTCGCCGAGCGTGAACCTCGAGATCGAGTCGTCGATCCTGCGCGGCCTCGTGCCGCAGCCGACGCCGGAAGACATGGCCGCGGGAGACACCGTGCGCATGCCGAAGCCCGAGGACGAGAAGACCGTGCGCATGCCGCGGCCGTTCGACGATGAAACCGTGGATCTGCCGCAGGCGCCGCTGACGGCGGATGCGGCCGGGATCCACGACTAGCAACTCAGCAAGATTCGGGCTGATCCGCCGCCGCGCGCCGCGTACCTTGGCGCGCATGAACACACCACTGCACTTCGACATCGGGTCCAGCACGCTCGGCCGCGTGCTGGTGGCACTCACCAACAACGGCATCGCCGCCATCCTGCTCGGCGATTCGGACGCGGCCGTCACGCGCGAGCTGCTTGACCGCTTTCCGGACGCGACGCTCACGCGTGATGCCGCGGCATCGACGCGGGCGCTGAAGCAGGTGATCGACCTGGTCGACGGCCGCCGCGCCGCGCTCGACCTGCCGCTCGATCCCGCCGGCACCGAGTTCCAGCACAAGGTCTGGCGCGCACTGGCGAAGATCCCCGCGGGCCGCACCGCGAGCTACGCCGAGATCGCGCGCCGCATCGACGCGCCGACGTCCTTCCGCGCGGTCGCGCAGGCCTGCGGCGCGAATCCGCTGGCGCTGGCGATTCCGTGTCACCGCGTCGTGCGCGGTGATGGCGGGTTGTCGGGGTATCGGTGGGGCGTGGCGCGGAAGCGCGCGCTGCTCGAGCGCGAGTCGATGCAGGCGCCGCGGCGCGGCGTTGCGCGATCGACGTCGGACATGGCCGCGCGATGAGCGCGCTGCCCGCCACCGTTCTCGCATCCGCACCGCCATCCGCCGCCGCGAAACTCGCGGCGGCGGACTGGCCGCGGCTCACCGCGGAGCTCGACGCACGCGGCCACGTCCTGCTGCCCGCGCTGTTCGACCGCGCCTGCTGCCGCGCGATCGCCACGTCCTACGATGACGACGCGAAATTCCGCTCGCGCGTGGTCATGTCCCGGCACGGCTTCGGTCGCGGCGAATACCGCTACTTCTCCTATCCACTGTCGTTCGATCTCGCCGCGATCCGCGCCGCGTTGTACGCGGCGCTGGCACCGCTCGCGAACCGCTGGCACGAACGCATGAAGCTCGACTCGCGATTCCCGCCGACGCACGCGGAGTTCCTCGCACGCTGCCACGCCGCGGCACAGACACGCCCGACGCCGCTGCTGTTGAAGTACGGCGCCGGCGACTACAACTGCCTGCACCGCGATCTGTACGGCGAACACGTGTTCCCGATCCAGATGGCGGTGTTGCTGTCCGCGCCGGGCACGGACTTCGCCGGCGGCGAGTTCGTGCTCACCGAACAACGCCCGCGTATGCAGTCACGCGTCGACGTGGTGCCGCTGGCGCAGGGCGACGCGGTGCTGTTCGCGGTCAGCGAACGGCCGGTGACGGGCTCGCGCGGCGACTATCGCGTGACGCATCGGCATGGCGTGAGCCGCGTGCTGCGCGGTGACCGTCACACGTTGGGCGTCATCCTGCACGACGCGGCTTGAGACCGCGCGCGTTGCCGCGCGACAGACTGCGCGCCTCGCCGCCGGCGTTCTTCCACATGGCGTACGCCTCGGGCAGACACACGGCGCAGGGCCGGTACCCGGCGGCGACGGCGTCGGACTCGCTCGCGAAGAACACGCGGTTCGTCACGTATCCGCCGCGTTCGATCGCGCGCAACGCCGCGCGGCAGTCGAGCCGGCCGTAGAGCTTCGTCTTTCGATGGCCGCCGAATCGACCGCGGCGCGCGCTGGCGTAGGGCCGGCCGTCGGGGCCGAGCAACGTGAACTTCAAGCGTCCTTGCGCGGCGACACGTACATGCTGATCACCGCACGCACGACTTCCTTGCCCGCCGCGTCGTGCACGGTGACCGGCACGCTGACGTTCTCCGCGCCGGCCCATTCGGTCTTGTCGAGCCGCGCGGTCGCGGTGACGTCGGTCTCGGCCTTCGCGAGATATTCGATGGTCATGCCGCGCGGGATCCAGCGCATCGCGACCGGGATCGTCACCTCGGTGACCATGCCCGCGGCCAGCTCGCAGAGATTGCCCATCGCCAGCGCATGCACGGTGCCGATGTGGTTCTCGACGGCGCGGCGCTTCTGCATCGTGACGCGGCAGATCTTCGGTTGCAGCTCGAGGAAGCGCGGCTTGATGGTGCCGAAGTACGGCGCCCGCTTGCAGACCGTGCGCGCGAACATCCAGCGACCGAATGCGTTGCGCTGCACTCGCAGCCAGGCGCGCAACGTGGGACCTGCCGACGTGGTGTCGGTGCGATTGAGCCAGTCCGATTGCGATCGGGTCGGTTCGGGCGGGGCGGCGGTTGCTGTTCGGGCCATCGCGTGTTCGAATCCGGCGCCAGCGAGGCGGAAGCAGCATCGTACACAAATGCACGAAATCGCTACACCTGCACGACGCGCCGCCGCCATCCTGAAGGCGGTGCGCGGCATCAAGCGTGGGACGTTCGCCAGTTATGGCGAAGTGGCGCGGCGCGCCGGCCTGCCGGGTCGCGCGCGGCTGGTGGGAACCGTCTTGCGGGATTCGGGAGACTCACGGAATCTGCCCTGGCATCGCGTCACGGGTGCCGGCGGTCGCATCGCGTTTCCGCGCGGCTCCGCGAACGCCCGCGAACAGCTGCGGCGGCTGGCACGCGAGGGCGTCCAGGCCCGCGGCGGTCGTGTCGTGCAGAAACCTTCGGCGTCGTCGGCGCGTACGCTCGACGCGCTGCTCTGGAAAATGTGAGGCGATGGTGGACCGCTACGTAGTGTTTTCGCATGGCAAGGATGCCGGTCCGTGGGGCGTGAAGATCACGGCGCTCGCCGGCAACGCGCGCAGCGAGGGCTACGAGGTCGAGTCGGTCGACTACCGCGGCATCGACGATCCGCGCGAACGCGTGCACAAGCTGGTCGAGTTCTGCAAGGAGCTGAAGGGCGACCTCGTGCTCTGCGGCTCGAGCCTCGGCGGCTACGTGTCCGTGGCGGCGGCGTCGCTGCTGCACGCGCGCGGCGTGTTCCTGATGGCGCCGGCGCTGACGATGCCCGGCCTGCCGCCGCTGCGCGAGAAGCTGCTCGACTGCCCGACGACCATCGTGCACGGCTGGAAGGACGACGTCGTGCCGGTGGAGCAGAGCATCGAGTTCGCGCGCCGCTACGGCTGCGCGCTGCACCTGTTGAACAGCGATCACCGGTTGCAGGACGAGGTGCGATTCCTGAAGTACCTGTTCGAGTACTTCCTGATCTCCCTCGATCTCCCTCAAGACGTGTCTTAGTCAGGGGCTCACGCCCCACTCATAAACGCCTGCGAGGCGCAGGCGTCCATGAATGGTTCAAGAGGCTCGCCGCCAGTGGATGAGTTATCGATGCTGATCCAGCGCGCCCATGCCGGCGACGAAGCCGCGCGCGAGCGGCTGTTCGCCGTGGCCTACGAAGACCTGCGCGGACAGGCGCGCGCCGCGCTGCGCGACGGCGGCCGCAACACGCTGCTGAACACCACGGTGCTGCTGCACGAGAGCTTCCTGCGCTTCCAGCGCGCCGGGAAACTGGCCGGCGCCGAACGCGGGCATTTCTTCGCCTACGCCGCGCGCGTCATGCGTTCGGTCATCGTCGACTTCGCGCGCCAGCGCCGCGCCGAGCGTCGCGGCGGTGACGCCGTGCACGTCTCGCTCGACGCGCAGCTCGCCGAGAACCTGCGAGCCGGCGAGGACGAGGTCATCCAGATCAACGACGCCATCGAGGCACTGGAGAGCGAGGACCCGCGGCTCGTGCAGGTCGTCGAGATGCGCTACTTCGCCGGCATGACCGAAACGGAGATTGCCACGGTGCTCGGCGTCACCGACCGCACGGTGCGCCGCGACTGGGAGAAGGCGCGCATGCTGCTGGCGACGCTGTTGCGCGCCTAGCGGCGGTTCGATGTCCTGATCCGAGCCGGCTTCGCGTCCGTACCTCTGATGTCGAACGTCGCCACCCACTGGAAACGCCTGAGCCCGCTGCTCGACGCGGCGCTGGACCTGCCGCCCTCCGAACGCGCGGCCTGGCTGGCGGCGCTGCCGCCCGAACACGCCGATCTCCGCGACCGGCTGCGCGAGCTGCTCGACACGCACCCCGGCATCGAAACCGGCGATTTCATGCGGCGGCTGCCGGAGTTCAGCGCCGTGCCGGCGGCGCTCAAGTTGCAGACGGGCTCCGTCGTCGGGCCGTACCGGCTGCTGCAGGAGCTCGGCGCCGGCGGCACGTCGACGGTCTGGCTGGCGGAGCGCGTCGACGGCTCCATCCAGCGCCGCATCGCTTTGAAGCTGCCGCATCTCGGGCTGGTCGACCGCGGCATCGCCGAACGCATCGCGCGCGAGTGCGACATCCTCGCGACGCTGGAGCATCCGAACATCGCGCGGCTGTACGACGCCGGCGTCGACGAACGCGGCCGTCCCTATCTCGCGCTCGAGTACGCGCAGGGCGTGCCGCCCGACCAGTACTGCCACACGCAGCGACTCGACCTCGAGCAGAAGCTCACGCTGTTCCTGAACATCCTGCGCGCCGTCAGCTTCGCGCACGCGCGGCTCGTCGTGCATCGCGATCTCAAGCCCAGCAACATCCTCGTCTCCGAGGATTGCGAGGTGCGGCTGCTCGATTTCGGCATCGCGCGCCTGCTGCAGCCGGACGCGCCGCGCGCGCCGCATACCGTGGTCGGCGCCGCCGCGCTGACGCCGGCCTACGCCGCGCCCGAGCAGTTCACGGGGCAGCCGATCACCGTCGCCACCGACGTCTATTCACTCGGCGTCATCCTCTTCGAGATGCTGACCGGCATCAGCCCGTACACGCCGCGCGGCACGTCGCTGGGTGCGTACGAGCACGCGGTGGTCGAAGTCGAGCCGCCGCTGATGAGCCGCGTCGTGCGGCCGGCGGAAGTCGGCGCGTTGCGCGGCGACCTCGACGCCATCGTCGCGAAGGCGCTGGAGAAGGCGCCGGCCGACCGTTACATCTCGGCCGAAGCCTTCGCCGCCGACATCGAGCGTTACCTCGCCGCCGAGCCCATCGTCGCGCGGCCGCGCTCGCTGGCGTACGTGTCGCGCAAGTTCCTGCGCCGCAATGCCTGGCCGATGTCGATCGGCGCGGCCGTCCTGCTGGCCCTGTCCGCCGCGCTCGGCGTTGCCGCCGTGCAATGGCAGGACGCGGAGAAACAGCGCGCGATCGCCGTCGACCGGCTCGCCGACTCGCTGGCCGCCGAGGATTTCACGTCGACCGTGCTCATCGAGAACATCCAGCCCGGCCAGACGCTGACGTTCGAGCAGCTGATCGCGCGCAGCGAGCAGATCGCGCGCGACACCGGCGCGAACGACCTGCGGACGCGCATCTTCGCCACCGACTTCCTGTCGAGCTGGTACAGCGCGAACGGCCTGTACCGGAACGCCGAGATGGTGCTGACGGGCACCATCAACACGCTGCCCGCGGACCAGCCGCTGGTCGGCGCGACGCTGCGCTGCCGCCGCGCGAAGCTGTGGGACGAACTCGGCGACCGCGACGATGCCGTGGCGGTGCTCGACGGCCTGATCGCCGAGGCCGGCGCCGACGATGTGACCGCGTCGCGCTGCCTGATGGACCGCTCGTCGGTGGCCGCGTCGAACGCTGACGCGCCGGGCGCGCTGGCGTTCGCGTTCGAGGCGCAGCGTCGCTACGACAACAGCGGCGTCGACTCGGTGTTCGACCACGCGGCCATCCTCACGTCGATCGGCGGCGCCTACGGCATCCTCGGCCAGTTCGACGAAGCGCACGACAAGTACCGCGAGACGCTGCGCCTCTTCGAGGCCGCGGGTCGCGGCAACAGCCGCGCCGCCGCCAGCCTGCACGACGACTGGGGCACGGTGTACATGAACGCCGGCAATCCGCGCCGCGCGCTCGAGGAGCTCGACCTCGGCTGGAGGATCCTGAGCGGGCTCGCGCCGGCCGCGCGCGAAACCGACCGGCTGCTGGCGCGCCGCGCGCGCATCCTCGCGACGCTCGGCGACTACGACGGCGCGCTGGTGCAGTTCCGGCAGGCGGCCGCGCTGGCCGAGCCGCGCGGCAATCTCTCGAACGTCGCCACCATCCGCATCGGCGAGGCCGACGTGCACATCCAGGCCGGGCAGCTCGCGCAGGCCTCGCTGGACCTCGACGCGGCGGCGCGTGCCATCGCCAAGGCGCGGCTCGCGCCGGCTTCGCTGATCGCCATCCGCTATCGACTGACGCGGGCCGAATGGCTGGCTGCGCACGGCGACCGCGAGGAAGCACGCACGATGCTGACCAACGTCATCGCCGCCTACGACTCGCAGAAGTGCTGCGCGGCCACGCGCTCGCTGGCCTACGGCGAGCGCGCCCTGTTGGCGATCGCGCTCGGCGAGCTCGATGCCGCCGCGGCCGACGCCGCGACCGCGCGCGAGCTCGCGCCGCCGGACACCACCGAATCGTTCTCGCGCTTCACCGGCGGTGCGTGGTACGCGACGGCGCTGATCGCCGAGAAACGCGGCGCGTTGCGCGAGGCGCGCGATGCGTTCGCGAAGGCCGCCGTGCAATACGCCGGCGCCGTCGGCGAGAGCCACGCGGACACGTTGCGCGCCCGCGCCGGCATCGCGCGCGCCGCGAACCGGCTCTCGATACGAAAAGACGACTGATCGTGTCCTGATCGCGGGCCGTTCCGCGTCGGTATTCCAGGAGACTAACTACGTCCCGGAGTGCCGATGAAGGCCGTGATGCGTGAGCTGGCGCAGGCGAAGCGCCACTATTCGACCCTGCCGCTGTTCGAGTTCCTGCGCGACGAGAGGCTCGGCCTGCGCGACCGCCTGGCGTTCCTGCCGGTCATGGCGCCGTTCGTGCTGGCGTCCGCCGACCTCGACCGCTGCGTGTTCCGCGACGAGAGCTCGCCGGATCCCGTGCAGCGGCTGGTCGACGCGCGCACGCGCGAGAACGGCCGCGAGGCGTCCTGGTACCTCGAGGACTACACGAAGCTCGGCTTCGACCGCATCGGCCCGGTCACGCAGCAACTGCGCGCGACGCTGCGCGATTCCTGGCAGCAAAACCGCCTGCTCGTGCCGCGACTCGCGCAGCTCGCGTATCGCGCGACGCCGGCGGAGAAGCTGGTCATCGTCGAGTCGATCGCGCAGAGCGGCCACGTGTTGTTCGGCCTGACGGCGCCGCTCGCCGCGCGACTGGCGGAGCAGGGCGGGCCCGAGCTGCGTTACCTCGGCCAGCTGCACGTCGCGCGCGAGGCCGGACACGCGTCGCGGGGTCTCGACCCGCACGACCTCGAGGCCATCCCGCTGAGCGCCGTCGAGCGCGTGCGCTGTCTCGACCTCGCGTTCCGCGTCTTCGATCTCTTCGCCGACTGGAGCAACGAGCTCCACCTGTTCGCGCGCCAGGCACTCGCGCCGCGCGCCCCCATGCAAATCGTCGTCCACGGGAGGACCGCATGAATTCCAGACAACTCACCCTCGCCGCGTTGACCGGTGCGCTCGTGCTGCCGGCCGCGCCGCTGCTGGCGCAGGACGCCGCACCTTCCGCGCAGGACCGGGCGCAGGAGATCGAAACCATCACCGTCACCGGCTCGCGCATCCAGCGCAACGACTACGTCTCCGACAGCCCGCTGGTCACCGTGTCGGCCGGCGCACTCACGGAGACCGGCTCGACCGCGGTCGAGCACCTGTTGAACTCGCTGCCGCAGTTCGTGCCGTCGGTGACGACGACGTCCAACAACCCGGCGAACGGCGGCCAGGCCAACATCGACCTGCGCGGCCTCGGCACCAACCGCAATCTCGTGCTGCTGAACGGGCGTCGGCTGCCGGCCGCGAATTCGAACGGCACGGTCGACGTGAACATCGTGCCGTCGGCGCTGATCGAGAACATCGAAGTCGTCACGGGCGGCGCGTCCGCGGTGTACGGCTCCGATGCGATCGCCGGCGTCACGAACTTCACGCTGAAGAAGAACTTCGAAGGCGTGGCGATCGACAGCGGCTACAGCCGCACCGCCGAATCCGACGGCGACGACTGGTCGGGCTCGCTGACGCTGGGCTCGAACTTCGCCGACGACCGCGGCAACGCGGTGTTCAGCTTCCAGTACACCCAGCGCGACGCCATCTTCCAGGGCGCGCGCGACTTCTCGCGCATCGCTTACGACGTGCGCAAGGACGGCCTGCATCCGCAGGGCTCGAGCTTCATCCTCGAGGGCCGCGTCTCGAACTCGGGCGTGAACTCGTTCTCCGCCGCCGCGATGAACAGCGTGTTCGGCCGCTACGGCGCCGCGGCCGGCAGCGTGCCGGCGCAGAACGTCGGCGTGAACGCCGATGGCAGCCTGTTCTCGATGGGCACCGGCGCACCGGGCAGCGTCGTGAACTTCAAGGGCGACAAGACCGGCGGCTCGTTCGACGACGCCGGCTTCAGCTACAACTTCTCGCCGCCGAACGCGCTGCAGCTGCCGGTGCAACGCTGGAACCTCGCGGGTTTCGCGACGCTCGGCCTGTCGGAGCACACCGAGGCGTACGTGCAGACGTTCTTCACGACCTACGACACCACGTCGACGCTCGCGCCGACGACGGCCGAGTTCAAGGTGCCGGTGACGAACCCGTTCATCGGCGCGGATCTCGCCGAGCTGCTGGCGTCGCGCGACGATCCGGACGCCGACATCACCGTGCGCCAGCGCACGCAGGCGGTGGGCCCGCGCGAGACCACCGACAAGTACGACGTCTACCAGTTGCTGGGCGGCATCCGCGGCAGGCTCGGCGAACACTACAACTGGGACGTGTACGCCGCGACTTCGTCGATGGCGGAGAGCACGTTCCTGAACAACGACGTGTCCGAGCGGCGGCTAAACGAGCTGCTGACGGCCGCCGACGGCGGCGCGAGCCAATGCGCCGGCGGTTACAACCCGTTCGGCGGCCCGCAGAACACCTCGCCCGAGTGCGCGGACTTCGTGCGCGCGTATTTCACGAACGAGACGACGCTCGACAGCTCGATGGTCGAGGCGACGTTCGGTGGCAAGGCGTTCACGCTGCCGGCGGGCGAAGCGAAGTTCTCGATCGGCGCCAACTGGCGCGAGGAGAGCTTCGATTTCCGGCCCGACGCGGCGGTCGCCAGCGGCGACCTGCTCGGCTTCAACCAGTCGAGCGCGCTGCGCGGCGGGTACCACGTCACCGACGTGTTCGGCGAGCTCTATCTACCGCTGCTGAAGGACGCGCCGCTGGCGCGCGATTTCGGTCTCACGTTCGGCGCGCGCCAGTCCGATCACTCGATCTCGGGCAGCGCCAGCGCGTTCAAGGTCGAAGGCAACTGGCAGCCGGTCGACGTCATGCGGCTGCGCGCGTCGTTCCAGCGCGCGGTGCGCGCGCCGTCGATCGCCGAGCTCTTCAGCCCGGAGAACATCAACAATCCGCCGCTGCTCGAGGATCCCTGCGACAACACCTCGGCCGCGCGCAATCTCGGCGCGCACCGCGACGTCGCGCAGGGCGGCGACGGCGGCATCCGCACGTTGTGCATCGCGCAGGGTGTGTCGCCGGCGATCATCGATACGTACACGTTCGGCAACGGCCAGATCGCCACGCGCGGCGGCGGCAATCCCGACTTGAGCGAGGAGCAGGCGAACACCGTGACCTTCGGCGCCGTGTTCGATTTCGAGCGGGTGCGCGCCTCGGTCGACTGGTATTCGATCAAGCTCGACGACGCGATCTTCTCGGTGCCGGCCGGCGAGATCCTGCTGCTGTGTTACGGCTATTCGGGCAACAACCCGGGGCTCGATCCGAACGATCCCGCGTGCCGCGCCGTGAACCGCCTGACGGATGTGGACGGCGAGCCGCAGGACGATCCGATCCCGTCGATCCCGAGCCAGGGCACGGCGAACGTGTCGACGCTGCGCACGTCGGGCATCGACGTGCAGGTCGACTTCCCGCTGGATCTCGGTGCCGCCGGCAAGCTCGACGTCAACCTGCTCGGCAACTGGCTGCAGGAATGGAAGGTGTCGTACGTCGCCGGGCTGCCGTCGATCGACTATCGCGGCACGATCGGCGACAACCTCTCGTCGGCGTTCCCCGAGTACAAGCTGCTGCTGAACGCGCACTGGCAGCTGCGCGATTTCGGCGCCGGCCTGCGGCTGCAGCACCTGCCGTCGATGAGCAACAAGTACGCGAGCTACGACCCGGACACGACGGTTGGCGTGCCGTCGATCACCTACGTCGACGCGAACGTGTCGTGGCGGATGAAGGAGTCGCTCGAGCTGCGCGCGGGCGTCGAGAACCTGACGGACGAGACGCCGCCGCTGTACACGGCGTCGGTGCAGATGAACACGGACCCGTCCACCTACGACGTGCTGGGTCGCCGCTACTACCTGCGCGCGAACGTGAAGTTTTGATCGTGCCGCAACCGCAACTGGCCTTGGTGCTGGGCAGTGGCGGCGTGCGCAGCGTCGCGGCGCTGGGCATCGCGGAAGTCCTCGGCGAGGCGGGCTACGCGCCCGATCTCGTCGCGGGCTGCAGCTCCGGCGCGTTGTTCGGCGCCTGCATCGCGATGGGCTGGACGGGACGCGAAGGTCTCGACGCGGCGACGCGGCTGTGGACGGCGGAGCTGACCGAGCAGAAGCGCTGGCGCGCATGGCTCGAATTGCTGGCGCCGCGATGGGCCGGTTTCGACGCGGACTTCTCGTTGCGCGACGCGCGGCTGATCCGCGAGCGCATCGACGCCGCGTTCGGCGACGCGCGGCTCGAGGACCTGCCGATCCCGCTGCGCATCGCGACGACCGTGGCGTCCACCGGCGCGCCGTTCATGCTCGATCACGGCCGCGTCGCGGATGCGGTGCGCGCGAGCATGGCGCTGCCGTTCCTGTTCCCGAGCGTGGAATGGCAGGGGCGGCGGCTGACCGACGGCGTGCTGACGAATCCATTGCCGGTGTCCCTCGCGACCGAGGCGCGCGTCGTGCTGACGGTGGGATTCCGCGGTGCGCTGCCGCGGCGCGTGAACCGCGCCTCGCGGCTGGTCGCGCAGGTGACGACGACGATGATCAACAACCTGCAGCGGGCGCAGGTGTGCGCGGCCGAAGCGGCCGGCGCGCGGCTGCTGCACTTCGAGCTCGATATCGACCGGCGCATCGGCTTGTGGGAGACCGCGGCGATGCCGCGGCTGTACGAGATCGGACGCCAGGCGGCGTACGCGCGCCTGCCCGAGATCCGCCGCCTGTTCAATGGGGACAGTCCCCGTTTGCTGGCAAAAGGGGACAGTCAAGAGGGGAGGATCGATGGACACGCGATATCGATTGCTGGCGGCCGCCGCGTTGGGCGTGACGTTCGCGAATCCGGGTTACGTGGCTGAACCGCGGACGGATGTCGAGATCGTGGCGGCGCTCGATGTCGAGTACCAGGCCGCGGTCGAGAGGAACGACTGGCGCACGATGGACCGCATCCTGCACGCCGACTTCGTGCTGGTCGTCGGCAGCGGCAAGTCGTTCACGCGCGCGGAGCTGATCGAGTCCGCGCGGCAGCCGCAACGGACCTACGAGAAGCAGGTCGAGATGCCGGGCACGCAGACCGTGCGGATGTTCGGCAAGGACACCGCTGTGGTGACTGCGCTGCTGTGGCTGAAGGGGACGACCGTCGCCGACGGCACGGCCTTCGATTACAGACTCTGGTTCAGCGATACCTACGTGCGCACGAAGGACGGCTGGAAATACGCCTTCGGTCAGGCATCTCTGCGCCTGCCTTGACGCCGGCCGCGAGGCGGCTCCGATCCGATGACCTCACGACGTGACTGTCCCCTTTTGCCAGGAAACGGGGACTGTCCCCATTGATCCCTCAATGCTTCTCGCGGATCGCCCTGGCGGCGAGGCGGTCTATCAACCCGGGCGCCACGAGCTTCAGCCACCGCCCGGCGCGCCCGCGCGCCGACATCACCACCATCCGCTCCCGCTTGCCGATCGCCGTCACGATCCGCGCCGCGCAGTCGGCCGCCGTCATGATCTTCGCCTGCACCATCGGCGATTCGCCGAGCGGCTGACCGTCCGGCCCCATCGCGCGCTTGTGCGTCTCCGTCACCACGAAGTCCGGCGCGACTACGCAAACATCCACACCGCTGCCCGCCAGCTCGATGCGCAGCGAATCGCAGAATCCGACCAGCGCATGTTTGCTGCCGCAGTATGCGGTGCGTTCCGGCACGCCGGTCAGCCCGGCGAGACTCGCCACGGCCACCACCAGTCCCCGCGACGTCTTCAGGTGCGGCAACGCCAGCGACGTCAGCCGCACCGGCGCGAGATAGTTCACCTCGAGCAACCGCTCGAACACCTCGAGATCCGCAAGCGCGTCGAACCGGCTCCACATCGTGATGCCGGCGTTGTTGATCAGCACGTCGATGCCGCCCAGCACGCGCACGGATTCGCCGATCAGCCACTCGCAGTCCTGCGCGTTCGCGACGTCGGTGGGAACGGCGTGCGCCTCGCCACCGGCCGCCCGGCATTCCCGCGCCAGCGAGTCGAGCCGCGACGCGTCGCGCGCCGCCAGCACGACGCG
>DATJTW010000065.1:0-65318 GCA_035502995.1 Steroidobacteraceae bacterium
GATGTCGAACTACCGCCGCTGAAGGTCGCGGCGCGCGTCGCCGCGCCCGGGTTCGCGATCCTGCGCGCGCCGGAGCTGCTGGCGGATCCGGACACCGGGAAAGCTTCCGATCCGGTCGAGCTGATCACCGTGGCGAACCCCGAGGCCGCGGAGCCGGAAGCCGCGGAGCAGGTCGCCGGGCCCGACGTCGATGTCGCCGCGCCGGTAGTTAGTGAGCCCGTGCCGGTGATGGCGCGCGCGGCGGCCGCTGCGCCGCCCGAACCTGCCGCGGTAGCGGCGACGCCGCCACCGTCACCGCCGCGAACGCTGACGCCGCCGGACCCCGCGCGACATGCGTCACCCGCGAGCTCGATGTCCGCCGAGGTGCCGGTGCTCCAGCTCGCCGGCGTGTCGAGCCTCACGCCGCCGCCGGGACTGCCGCCCGAGCGGTCGACACCGCCGGCCGCCGTCGTCACGGCACCATCCGCCTTCCGCTGGCAGGACCTCGCGTGGCTCGCGCTGGCGTTGTTCGTGATCATCGGCACCGGCCTCGGCATCCGCGATCCGTGGCCCGCGGACGAGCCGCGATTTGCGGCCGTGGCGCGCGACATGGTGCTGTCGCACGAATGGCTGTTCCCGCGCGTCGGCGGCGATCTCTACCAGGATAAGCCGCCGCTGTTCTTCTGGTTGCTCGCGATCGGCTACACGCTCACCGGCTCGTTGAAGGCGTCGTTCCTGATCCCATCGTTCCTCGCGGCCGGCGGCGTGATGTTCTGCGTCTACGATCTCGGCCGGCGGCTCGTCGGCCGCGGTGCCGGGCTCGCGTCCGCGATCCTCGTCTGCTGCACGCTGCAATTCCTCGTGACGATGCGTGGCGCGCAGATCGATCCGCTGTTGTGTTTCATGACCACGTTCTCGCTGTACGCGCTGCTGCGGCACCTGCTGCTCGGCCCCGCGTGGGGCTGGTACGCACTGGGTGGTTTGTTCGCCGGCCTCGGAGTCATCACGAAGGGAGTCGGGTTCCTGCCGATGCTGGCGTTGATCCCGTTCTTCGCGATGCGCGCGTTCCGGTGGAACCACCTGCCGGTGCTCGACGCGGGGAAGGGCGGCTGGCGCTGGTGGCTCGCGCCCCTCGCGATGTTCGCCGGCATCTGCCTGTGGTTCGTCCCGATGCTGCTCGCGGTCGCCGCGCACGGTCCGGGCGAATACACGGCGTATCGCGACGAGATCCTGTTCCGCCAGACCGTCGGCCGCTACGCCGCGGCCTGGCACCACGTCAAAGGCTGGTACTACTTCCTCGTCGAAGTGATCCCGCCGCTGTGGTTGCCGTGGAGCCTGCTGCTGTTCTGGCTGGTGCCCGGTTTCAAACGCGCGTGGACCGCGCGCGACGCGCGTGTCTGGCTGCCGCTGTGCTGGGTGATGCTGGTGCTGCTGTTCTTCTCCGCGAGCCCCGGCAAGCGTGGTGTGTACGTGAACCCCGCGATCCCCGGCCTCGCGATCGCCGCGCTGCCGCTGATCGAAGGCGTGCTCGCGCGCCGTGGCGTGCGCATCGCCAGCATCGCGTTCGCGGCGCTGATGTTCATTGCCGGCCTCGCGTTGTGGATCGTGCCGATGTTCCGCGCGCTGCCGATCGAGTGGATCCCGCCGATGTTGCCGTTCGTCGTGACGTCGGCCGTGTTGATCGTGCTCGCGCTGTGGCGCAAGCCCGTGGCCGCGTTCGCCGCGTCACTCGGCGCGCTGGCGATCTGGTTCTCGTACTGGGTGGCGCCCGAGATGAACGGCGAACGATCGGGCAGCGATTTCACGCGCGGCGTGCTGACGCAGGTGGCGGCCGACGAACAGCTCGCGCTGGTCGCGTACAAGGAACAGTTCCTGCTGTATCTCGATCGTCCGACGGTCAACTTCGGACACCGGCGCTTCCTCGAAGGGCCGCAGGAATCGTTCGACGCCGCGGCCTGGCTCGACGGCATGCCGAACCGCGTGCTGCTCGTGCCCCAGGACCAGCTGTCGCCGTGCTTCATGCTCAATACGCGGCTGGCGGGTGAGGCCTCCGGCGAGCGCTGGTATCTCGTGCGGTCGCCGGCCGACGAGTCCTGCGCGAAGCGGGGCAACGCCAAGCGCGCGATCTACTACCAGCCCGACCACCAAAGCCGCTGATCCGATCGATTGATCGAGATTCATACAGCCTCGCCGCAAGGCGTTGCGAGTCATTCCCTTTGAGCCGCCTGCACTTAGCTTGTGTTCCTAAATCGTTGTGACAGAATGCTTCGCAACTTTGGGAGAGGTCAGGCGTCGGAATCTGTGGTGCGCGTTCGAGCCACCGGGGTTTTCACGCGCTAGCGTGCAGAAGAGTGGCTCAAGCACCTGAACATCCTCACGATCTGACGGCGTCCGATGTCTTTTCGACCGGCGTCTGGTCCGCCCGTGGCGGCAAGCAGACGCTCGGCGTCGACATCGCCTGTACCAAGATCGCCGTCGACCTCCAGAACGTGCGCCGCGGGCAGGTCGAGAACACGATCCGCGAGTCGCTGAATTCCCTGCGTGATTCCTGCGGTGTCGACACGGCCTTCGTCTGGCTGTTCGGACCCGACGGCAACACCATCCACGAGGTCTACGCCGCCCACGGTGCGCTGGCGCAATGCCGCGTCGAAGCCTGGCGCAGCACCTCGCTGGACACCTATCCCTGGCTCAAGGGCCGTCTCGAACACCTGCGTCTCTCCGAGATCCGCGACAGCGCGACGCCGCGCAAGGACCAAGTTGCCGAAAGCCGGCGGCTCGCGGAGCTGTCGATCGGCTCGGTCCTGATGATCGCGATCCGCGTCGCCGGGCAGCCGGCCGGCATCATGGGCCTCGCGAACGCGCTGCCGCGCGGCGCGTGGGACGTGAACCTGCAGCTGTTGCTGAAGCTCCTCGGCAATTCGCTCGGCACCGGCCTCGAACGCCTGCGCGTCGAGCACCGGCTGCACAAGCTGGAAGAGCGACTAGAACTCGCGCAGGGCGCCGCCAACGACGGCCTCTGGGATTTCGACATCGAGAGCAACGAGGTCCACTTCTCGCCGCGCTGGAAGCAGATGCTGGGTTATCCCATCGACGCGCAGCTCGATTCGCCGGACTGGCGCAGCCTCGTGCATCCGGAAGACATGTCGCGCGTGCAGAGCGCGATCCGCGACCACGTCGCCGGCAAGTCGCCGATCTTCGAATCCGTCCACCGCATGAAGCACCGCAACGGTGACTGGCGCTGGGTAGTGAGCCGCGCCAAGGCGCGCGTCGACGAACACGGGCGCCTGCTGCGCCTGGTCGGTGTCGAGCTCGACATCACCGAACGCAAGCTCTACGAAGAGGCGCTGTTCCGCGAGAAGGAATCCGCGCAGATCACGCTGCAGTCGATCGGTGACGGCGTGATCACGACCGACGCGAACAGCACGGTCGACTACATCAATCCCGTGGCCGAGCAGCTCACCGGCTGGCGCCTGGAAGACGCGATGGGGCGGCCCATCGAAGAGATCTACCGCGCGTTCCACGAAGAGACCTGCGAGCCGCTGGAGAATCCGCTGAGCGTCTCGATCCGCCGCACGCGGCCGATCAAGAGCGTCCGCCCGATGTTGCTGATCCGCCGTGACGGCAACGAGCTGTACGTCGAGAGCACCGCGGCGCCGATCCGTGACGGTGCCGGCCAGGTGTCCGGCGGCGTGCTCGTGTTCCACGACGTGACCGAGTCGCGCGAGCTGAATCGCCGCCTCTCGTACCACGCGTCGCATGACCTGCTGACCGGCCTCGTGAATCGCCGCGAATTCGAGAGCCGCGTCGAGCGCTCGCTGAAGAGCGCGAAGGCGCGCGAGTCGTCGTATGCGCTGTGTTACCTCGACATCGACCAGTTCAAGATCATCAACGACACCTGCGGCCACTCCGCGGGTGACGTGTTGCTGGGCCAGGTCGGCGCGCTGCTGAAGAGCAAGGTGCGCTGGCGCGACACGTTGGCGCGCCTCGGCGGCGACGAGTTCGGCATCCTGCTCGAAGCCTGCTCGCTGGACGAGGCGCTGCGCACGGCCGAAGTGCTGCGCGAGGCCGTCCGCAATTTCCGTTTCACGTGGGAAGACCGCGTGTTCCGTCTCGGCGCGTCCGTCGGCGTGGTGCCGATTGCCGCGGACAACGAAGACGTGGCGTCGATCCTGTCGGCCGCGGACAGCGCCTGCGCTGCCGCCAAGGAATCCGGCCGCAACCGCGTGCACAGCTTCGCGGAGAACGACATCGAGCTGATGCGCCGTCGCCGCGAGATGCAGTGGGCCGCGCGCATCAACTCGGCGCTGGAAGAGGGCCGCTTCGAGCTGTATCGCATGCAGATCCAGCCGCTGCAGCGGAACGAGCCCGGCCAGCACTACGAGCTGCTGCTGCGCATGCGCGATGAATCGGGCCGCATGGTGTCGCCCGACAACTTCATCGCCGCCGCCGAACGTTACGGCCTCACGCCGGCGATCGATCGCTGGGTCATCGAAGCCGCGCTGCGCTGGCTGGTCAGCGAGGCGGACGAGCGCGAGAAACTCGCGATGTGCTCGATCAATCTCTCGGGCCAGAGCCTGGGCGACGACAAGTTCCTGCCGTTCGTCATCGAGCAGTTCCAGAAGAGCGGCATCGACGCGTCGAAGATCTGCTTCGAGATCACGGAGACGGCCGCGGTCGCGAGCTTCAGCCAGGCGAACCGTTTTATCCAGGCGCTGCGCGAGCTCGGTTGCCGCTTCGCGCTCGACGACTTCGGCACGGGCCTGAGTTCGTTCGGTTACCTCAAGCATTTCCCCGTCGACTTCCTGAAGATCGACGGCTCGTTCGTGCGCGAGATCCTGCACGACCCGATCGATCGCGAGATGGTGCGGTCGATCAACGAGATCGGCCACCTCACCGGCAAGAAGACGATCGCGGAGTTCGCGGAGAACGCCGAGATCATCCAGATGCTGACGTCGCTGGGTGTGGATTACGCGCAGGGTTACGGGATCGCCCAGCCGCAGCGCGTGTTGAAGGCCGTCAACGCGTAAATGGGGACAGTCCCCGTTTCCTGGCAAAAGGGGACAGTCACCTCTTAGACTCCACCGGTCACCGGGGGAGCCATGAACAGCCGTCACGCTTTGCTACTCGTGCTCGTCGCGCCGTTCGCGCACGCTGCCAATACCGCGAATGTTTCCTGCGACCGCGCCTGCCTGACTACTCTCGCCGACCGCTACCTCGCCGCGCTGGTCGCACACGACCCGTCGAAGGCGCCGTTGGCGCGCGACGTGAAGATCGTCGAGAACATCCACCGCATCCAGCCGGGTGACGGGTTGTGGAAGACCGCGTCGGCGGTGCCGACGACGTTCCGGATCGTCGTGCCCGACGTCGTCGCGCAGCAGGTGGGCGAGCTCGCGGTGATGCAGGAAGAGGGCAGGCCGATCCAGCTCGGCCTGCGACTGAAGCTCGAGGGCGGCAGGATCACGGAGGCCGAGCATGTCGTGGTCCACAAGTTGCGCGACGAGGTGATGGTCAACCTGCAATCGCCGCGGCTCGCGCTGACCAGTCCCGTCATCGATCCGTATCGCGACGCGCGCGGCCGGCTGCTCGCCATCGGCGCGTCCTACTACGACGCGCTCGATCTGAACAACGGCTCGCTGGCCCCGTTCGCCGACGACTGCGTGCGCTTCGAGAATGGCGGGCAGGCCGTGCGCAAACCCGTGCCGCCGGGCCCGAGCGACGACGACTTCGCACCGTTCGGCGCGATGAGCTGCGCCGCGCAGCTCGATTCGCAGGTCATGTCGTACATCACGCGCATCGACGATCGCCGCGTGTGGATCGCCGACGAGCAGAACGGGCTGGTGTTCGGCCTCTCGCATTTCCGCCACGCGATGGACAAGCAGGAGATCGCGGTCTACGGCGTGCCGGGGGTGGCGACGCGCAAGCTGCCGTACCAACCGTTCGATCTGCCAGCCGTGCACGTGTTCAAGATCTGGGGCGGGAAGATCCACGAGATCGAGGCGATCGGATTCCTCGCGCCGTTCGAATCGCCGACCGGATGGGAGTTACCGTGAAATCAGGGTACGTCCCCATTTTGCTGTTGACACTCTGCGCGCCGGCTTTCGCAGACCGCCTCGCGCCCGACGCCGTGCCGCTGCAGACGCTGTGGTACGACAAGCCCGCTCTCGACTGGGAAAAGGAAGCGCTGCCGATCGGCAACGGCCGCATCGGCGCCATGGTGTTCGGCGGCGTCGACTCCGAGCGGCTGCAGATCTCAGAGAAATCCTTGTGGACCGGCGGCCCGGGCAGCGACGGTGGCTACGACTACGGCCTGCCCAAGGACTCCCAGGCGGCCGCGATGCGCGCCGTCGGCAAGAAGCTCGTCGACGGCGCCACGCTGGCGCCCGACGAAGTGGCCAAACTACTCGGCCGCAAGATGCACAACTACGGCGACTATCAGAGCTTCGGCGACCTCGTCATCGAGCGCATCGGCGATGCCGCGCCGGCCACCGACTACCGGCGCGAGCTCGATCTCTACGACGGCCTGTCCCGCGTCTCGTTCACGCAGGCCGGACAGAAGATCACGCGCGAATATTTCGTGTCGTATCCCGACCAGGTGCTGGTCGCGCAGCTGGCGTCCACCGGCAAACAGAAGCTGCGCATCCGGCTCGCGGTGCCCGACAACCGCACGATCGAGACGCGCACCGACAAGACGCGCCTGCGCGTCACCGGCGCGCTGAAGTCCAATGGCCTGAAATACGCGGCCATCCTGCGCGTGATCACCGAGTGCGGCCAGGTGACGGCCGACGAATATTCGCTCATCGTCGACAGCGATTGCCCCGTCACCGTCGTGCTCGGCGCGCGCACCAACTACCTGATGCGGTATCCCGACTACCGCGCCGCCGGCGTCGAACCGGCGGACGTCGCGGCGGCCGACGTGCTGAAGGCCGCGGAGTCGCGCTACGCCGCGCTGCTCGACCGGCACGTCGCCGACCACCAGCACCTGTACGCGTCGTTGTGGCTGAACCTCGGTGCCGACGGCGCGGCGAACATGCCCACCGACCAGCTGCGCGCGGCGTACGGCGGCGGCGATCCGGCGAACGATCGCCTGCTCGAGACGCTGTATTTCAACTACGGGCGCTATCTGCTGATCGCCTCGTCGCGGCCCGGCTCGTTGCCCGCGAACCTGCAGGGCGTGTGGAACGACAAGGCCACGCCGCCGTGGAACGCGGACTACCACGTCAACATCAACCTGCAGATGAACTACTGGCCGGCGGAGAGCGCGAACCTCGTCGAGACCGTCGGCCCGCTGTTCGATTTCGTCGAGCACCTCGTGCCGCCGGGTCGCATCGCCGCCGAACGCTACTTCGGTGCGAAGGGCTGGACGCTGTTCCTGAACACGAATGCGTGGGGCTACGTCGGTCCGATCGACTGGCCCACCGCGTTCTGGCAGCCGGAGGCCTCGGCCTGGCTGGCGCAGCACTACTGGGAACACTATCTGTTCACGCGCGACGACACGTTCCTGCGCAAGCGCGCGTGGCCGGTGATGAAGGGCGCCGCGGAATTCTGGCTCGACGCGCTGGTGACGGATCCGAAGGACGGCAAGCTCGTCGTCAGCCCCAGCTACTCGCCGGAGCACGGGCCGTTCACCGCGGGCGCGTCGATGTCGCAGCAGATCGTCGCGGACCTGTTCGACAGCACGCTCGAGGCCGCGCGCCGGCAGGGCGACGCGGAATTCGCGGCACGATTGACCGCCGCGCTGGCGAAGCTCGACCGCGGCCTGCGCATCGGCCACTGGGGCCAGCTGCAGGAATGGAAGGCGGATCTCGACGACGCCAAGGAAGATCATCGCCACGTCTCGCACCTGTTCGCGCTGCATCCCGGACACGCGATCGATCCCGGGAAGAATCCCGAACTCGCGGCCGCGGCCCGCAAGACGCTCGATGCGCGCGGCGACGCCAGCACCGGCTGGAGCCGCGCGTGGAAGATCAACTTCTGGGCACGGCTGCGCGACGGCGACCGTGCGCACAAACTACTCGCCGGGCTGCTGCGCGATTCGACGCTGCCGAACCTCTGGGACACGCATCCGCCGTTCCAGATCGACGGCAACTTCGGCGCGACGGCCGGTATCGTCGAGATGCTGGTGCAGAGCCAGGCCGGCGTCATCGACGTGCTGCCGGCGAAACCGGCGGCGTGGCGCGAGGGCAGCGTGCGTGGCATCCGCGTGCGCGGCGATGCGACCGTCTCGCTGGATTGGGACGCCTGCGGCGCGAAGCGCATCGTCGTGAACACGGGGCATCCCGGACCGTTGACCGTGCGCTCGAACCTCTTCGCGGCGGAGTTCAAGACCGGCGTCGGCGAGACGCTGCGTGACTTCGCCGAGAAGCCCGTCGCGGACCGCGAGTACTCTTTCAATGGATACCCCGGCGGCTCCTTCACGTTCGCCCGCGTCGCGACCTGCGCCGACAACCGTTAGTCTTGCCGCCATGAATCCCTACGTCATTCCGTGGATGGACGACGACCTCGAGGTGTTCAAGGACACCGTCGTCCGCTTCATCGAAAGCGAGATGGTCCCGAACGACACGCGCTGGCGCGAGCAGCACCACGTCGATCGCGAGACCTGGCGCAAGGCCGGCGCGACCGGGCTGCTGCTGCTCGACGTGCCGGCCGACTACGGCGGTGGCGGCGGCGATTTCCGTCACGAGGCCGTGATGTACACCGAGCTCGCGCGCCGCGGGCTCGGCGCGTTCGGCCAGGGCGTGCACAGCATGTGCGCGCACTACGTGCTGAATCACGGCACCGAGGAACAGAAGCAGCGCTGGCTGCCGCGCATGGCGGCCGGCGAGCTGGTCGGCGCCATCTGCATGACCGAGCCCGGCACCGGCTCCGATCTCAAGGGCATCCGCACGCGCGCCGTCAAACAAGGCGACCACTACGTCGTCGACGGCGGCAAGACGTTCATCACGAACGGCTGGCTCGCGGGCCTGCTGATGCTGGTCGTGCGCACGGACGCCGACCGCAACAAGGGTCTCTCCATCCTGATGGTCGAGACGAAGGACCTCGCCGGTTATCGCGTCGGCCGCGTGCTCGACAAGATGGGCCTGCACGGCCAGGACACGTCGGAGCTGTTCTTCGAAGGCGTGCAGGTGCCGGCCGATTGCCTGCTCGGCGGCGTCGAAGGCGAGGGCATGCACCAGCTGATGCACGACCTGCCGTACGAACGCACGGTGATCGCGGTCGGCGCCGTCGGCGCGATGGAAGGCGGCATCGACGAGACGCTGAAGTACGTGCGCGAGAGGAAGACCTTCGGCCAGCCCGTGTTCAACTACCAGAACACGCGCTTCAAGCTCGCCGAGATCGCGAGCATCGCGCGGATCGCGCGCGTGTTCTCGGATCGCTGCGTCGTGGATCTCGTCGCCGGCAAGCTCGACACCGAGACCGCGTCGATGGCCAAGTGGTGGACGACCGACATGCAGCAGCACGTGCTCGACGAATGCGTGCAGCTGCACGGCGGCTACGGCTACATGAACGAGTATCTCGTGTGCCGCCTGTTCGCGGACTCGCGCGTGCAGCGCATCTACGGCGGCACGAACGAGATCATGAAAGAGGTCATCGCGCGCGGGCTGTGATGCAGAAGATCCTCGACTTCGCCAATTACCTCTCGCCGTTCCTGGCGCTGTTCACGCTGGTGTTCGTGATCTGGCGCATGACGTGGGCGGCGCGCGCGCTGCGTGCGCAGGGTCGGCCGGTGCGTCCGGCGATCCCCGCCGGCGCGTTGTTCGGCGAGGCGCGCGCTTCCGGGCACGTCGACGCCAACCTGATGACGAAGCTCGGCGGCGCCAACAACTGCCTGTTCGTCTGGGTCACGCGCGAGGAATTCGCCATCGAGGCGATGTTCCCGCTGAACCTGCTCATGTATTCGAATTCCATCGACCCGCGCGCGCACGTGTCGCCGAAGGACATCGATTCCGCCGCGCAGATCGATGCGCGCTGGGTGAAGGTGTCGTACCGGGATGTGGCACGCGAGCAGCGCACGATGCGGTTGCGGGTCAATCGGCCCGCCGAGCTGATCGCAGCGTTGAAAGCGGTCGGCGTGCGCGTCGCGAAGGTGGCGCCGTGAAGCGGGCCGCGGTCGCGCTGCTTGCATCGGTGGCCCTGCTCGCGGCCTGCGAGCAGCCACTGCCCGCCGAAAGGCTCGCCTACACCGGCGAGTGGAAGAGCCTCACCGGCGACGAGTCGATGTCGCTCGTCATCTACGCCGGCGGCCGCGTCGTCTACGAACGCAAGACCGGCAACCGCTCGACCCGCATCGACGCGCCGCTGAAGGAATTCAAGGGCGACAGTTTTCTCGTCGGCGTCGGCTTCATGAACACGGAGTTCGTCGTGACGAAGCCGCCGCACGAAGAGGGCGGGCTGTGGAAGATGACCGTCGACGGCGTGGAGCTCACGCGCGTCTCCGGCCAGGACCTGCAGATCGAGAATCCCGACAGCACGTCCACCTGACGGCCGCCCGATCTACCCACAATGAACGATTGCCACGCCGACCCGGCGGACGCATAACGCGCGTCGGAGCCAAAAACAAACGCGGTCCGCCGCCACCCCGGGAGACATCGATGTCCAAGTACCACCTCGCCGAGCTCAACGTCGCCGAGCTCAAGGCCCCGCTCGATTCGCCGATGCTCAAGGATTTCGTCGACAACCTCGACCGCATCAACGCGCTCGCGGACGCCTCGCCGGGCTTCGTCTGGCGGCTGCAGGGCGAGGGCAACGACGCCACCGGACTGCGTCCGATGGGCGAGAAGATCATCGTGAACTTCTCCGTCTGGACCGACGTCGAGAACCTGCGCAACTACGTCTACAAGACGGTCCACGTCGAGATCCTCAAGCGCAAGCGCGAGTGGTTCCACCGCATGACGATGCCGCACGTGTTGTGGTGGGTGCCGGCGGGGTACATCCCGACCGTCGCCGAAGCGGTGGCGAAGCTCGAACTGCTGCGCACGAAGGGCCCGTCCGCCGACGCGTTCCACTTCGGCGAGATCTACTCCGCGCCGGACGCGCACGACGCGAACGCGCCGACGACGTTCCCCGACGCCTGCCCGGCCTGATCCGCATGCGCACGGCCATCATCATCGCGATCGGTTTCGTCCTGCTGGCCGCGTTCGCCGTCGCCGGTTTCTACACCGGCGGCGCGCCGCGTCTGAAGACGGCCGCGCTGCTGTTCATGGGTGTGTGGTTCGTCGCCGCGGCCGCGAACCTGGCGGTCGGCGTGCTGAAGGCGGGTTACTCGTTCACCGAGGAGCTGCCGATCTTCCTGCTGATCTTCGCGCTGCCGGCCGCGGTGGCGTACTGGATGCGGCGCGGCAGTCATTGAGGTAGGTAGTTAGGGCTGGGGCTTCTTCTTCGGCGCCTCGGGCGTCTTCGGCCCGGTCTCGATCCCGAGGTTCGGGATGCTGAACTTGCCCTCGAGGCTGTGCAGTTGTTCGAGATCGATGTTGCCGACGATGTTGACGATGGTGAACTGCCGCGGCTCGCTGGCGATGATGCCGAGGCCGGCGGCCTTGTCGTTGTCGATCAGCACGAACACGTCGACGTTCGTGCCTTCCTTGTTGCTCTTCGCCTCGACGATCCGGTTCCAGCCCGGCGCCGACAGCTGCCGGCGCACGCCCTCGATGTCCGCCTTCGGATAGGCGAAGTCCTTGTCGAACGTGTAGCTGCGCACGTAGATGCCGGACAGTGAAGTACAGAGCTTCTTCGCGTCCGCCTGCTCCGGGTCTTCCGCGTTCAGGAAGCGGCAGCCCAGGCTCAGCAGCTTGGAGTCCAGCGTGACGTTCACGGATTCGCTGGCCTTGTCGGCGAGCGCGGCGAACTGCGGGATGTTGAGCTGCCCCTTCAACGGCGGCGTCTGCGACAACACCGGCGCGGTGCTCTCGAGCGCGGCCAGCAGCAGCGCGATGCGGATGGTCATGTGCGGTTCTCCTCGTCTCCCGCCGGTGGCGGCGGCGTCTTCACGGCCTGGTAGGCCAGGTCGAGCTTCTGGCTGGTCACTTTCAGCGCTTCCATCAATTCACGGCTCGCGGCGAGTCCCGCCTGCTGTTCGGTCCGCTGCCGCTGCACGTCGGCGACGTGCTGGCCGAGCAGCATCGAGACGACCAGCGCCGCGGCGAACGCGGCCGGCACGGCGAAACGTCTGACCAGCCGTCGCGTCGGCAACGCTTCGGGCGCGGGCAGCGGCTCGCGGTCGCGCTGCGCGGGCAGGGCGCGCATCACGCGCTCCGCGAACCCGTCGGGGGCGTCGATCGGCCGCAGGGCGCGCCGCAGTTCGTTTTCGAAGTTCTCGCTCATGTCGGTACCTCGCAATCGACCAGCTTCGCGCCGATCATCCGGCTGCGCAGCTGGGTCAGCGAACGCTTGATGTGGCTCTTCACGGTGTTCACGGGCATGTCGAGCGCGGCGCCCACGTCCGCCACGTCGAGATCTTCCTGGTAGCGCAGCAGCATCACGGCGCGCGCCGCCGGCGACAGTTCGCCCAGCAACCGGTCGAGCTGCCGGCTCATCAACGGGTCGTCGTCGCGCAGCGGCGCGGCAACCGCGGCGCCTTCTTCGAGTGGCTGCGTCGCCGAGTACGGCACGCGGCGCAGCCAGTCGATGGCGAGGTTCGCGGCGACGCGCCGCAGCCAGAATCCGCAGTGCTCCATCGATTCGATGTGGTCGAGCTTGCGGTACAGCTGCAGGAACACGTCCTGCGCCAGGTCCTCGGCCGCGTCGCGCCGGCGCAGCATGCGCCAGCCGATGCTGTACACCGAGCGCTGGTGCGCGCGCACCAGCCCGGCGAACGCGGCCGCGTCCCCGCCGCGGGCGCGCACCAGCAGCGAATCAGCCATCGATTGCGGGACGTTGAGACCCACGGCGCATCCGCATCAGCGTTCCACGTCCATCTTCGGGATGCCGAATTGTCCTTCGAGCTTCGCGAGCTTGTCGATATCGATGTTGCCGACGATGTTCACGATGGTGAACGAGCGCTTGTCGCTCGCGACGACGGCCAGGCCGAGCACCTTGTCCTGCTCCGCGCACAGGTAGACGTCGACGTGCTCGTCGTTGCGCTTGTGGGCCGAGACCAGCTGGCTCCAGCCCGGCGCGGCGAGCTGGCGGCGCACGGAATCGACGTCGTCGAGGGGATAGGCGTCGTCGGTGTCGAAGGTGAAGTTGCGGACGCGGACGGACTGGATGTCCTCGAGGATCTTGACCTCCGGGTCGTCGCTCGTGCGCGCCAGCTTCCGGACCACGCCGAGCAGCAGGCCGTCGAGCGTCACGTCGACCGACTCGATGGCCTTGCCTTTCAAGTGCATGAAGTTCGGGATTCTCAGCTCGGGGGAGGCGGCCAGCGCGGAGAGCGGCAGGGCCAGGCAGGCGATGAAGGCCAGGGTGCGGTGTTTCACGGCGGGCTCCTTGTGTATGTCCCTGCCATGAATACGGGCCGGCCGCACACGGGGTTGCAGCGCCCCGCAAGAAATCGGGCGCTAATCGATCGAGAAGGTCACCCGCGGGGACTGCGTTTCCTCGGGGGTCAGGCCGGGGATCTGGCCCGGGATCGGCAGGAACACGCCCCAGGCGTCATAAGGCCCGCGGGGGACGATCCCGTCGCCCGACACCTGGTCCCAGGTGCCCGTGAACGTCTGGCTGCCCCGGGCAGGCACGGTGAATTTCGTGACGACGGCCGCGAACAGCTTGTCCGCCTGCCAGGCCCAGCGGGCGGTGTCGGTGCCGCGGTCGAAGACGCGGAAGTCGTGCCAGCCGCCCGACGACGGGAACGACAAGTCGAGTGCGGCGTCCGTCCGGTTGAGAACGGTGAGCTCGAACGTGATCAGCTCGCCGCGGGAAAAATGGCCGGTGATGCGGCCGGAGGAATCCTTCAGCGTGAGTGTCGTCGCGAACGTGTTGCCGGTGTTGGTGCCGGTGCCCGGACTTTCCGGATCGCGGATCCCGGCCTTGCCTTCGCCATCGCCGACGGAACAACTGGTCTGCGCCGCCATCAGGAAGCCGGCGAAGCCGAGCAGGAGCAGTCGTGCGAACATCGAGTCACGAGTCGAAGCGAACATGAGTCCTCCCGGAAAGACACTGACGGATGCGGAGATCGATGCGCTGTACGGCCTCGAGCCGGCGATCGGCGCCGAGTCCGCGCGCGACGACAAGGATGCGAATCCCGCGTTCGTCGTGGTCGGCTGCCCCTACTGCGGAGAGCAGTTCGAGACTAGCGCCGATGCCAGCGCGGGTCCGTGCAGATATGTCGAGGACTGTCAGGTTTGCTGCCAGCCCATCGAAATGGAGCTGCGCGTGGACGAGAACGGCGACTTCGCCGAGCTCGTGACGCGTCGCGGCGAAGAGTAGTCAGGTCACGAGGGGAGATCATGGCGGAGAAGGGAGTCGCGCTCGTCACGGGCGCGGGAAGCGGGATCGGCAAGGCGACGGCGCTGGAGTTCCTGCGGGAGGGGTGGAGCGTCGTGCTGGCGGGACGCGAGCACGACAAATTGGAAGCGGTGCTGGCGGGACGCGAGCGCGACAAGCTGGAGGCGGTCGCGACGGCCGGTAGTGAGTCGGCCGGCGCCCGCTCGCTCATCGTCGAGTGCGACGTCACCAGCGAAGACGACGTCCGCGCGATGTTCGACGTGACGGTGCGGACCTTCGGCCGGCTCGACGTGTTGTTCAACAACGCGGGCGTCGGGACGCCGCTGGGCGTGAACCTCGAGGATCTGACGCTGGCGCAGTGGCGCCGCGTGATCGACACGAATCTCACGGGCGCGTTCCTGTGCACGCAGCAGGCGTTCCGCGTGATGAAGGCGCAGACGCCGCGCGGCGGGCGGATCATCAACAACGGCTCGATCTCGGCGCACGTGCCGCGCGCGAATTCGGCGCCGTACACGGCCTCGAAGCACGGCATCACCGGGCTGACGCGCTCGACGTCTCTCGACGGGCGCAAGTACGACATCGCCTGCGGACAGATCGACATCGGCAACGCGCTGACCGAGCTCGCCGCGGCGCTGCCGCAGGCGGAGCCGATGATGGACGTGCGTCACGTCGCGGAGGCGGTGCTGCACATGGCCAAACTACCGCTCGGGGCGAACATCCAGTTCATGACGATATTGCCGCCGAAGATGCCGTACATAGGGCGGGGCTAGCGGCGACACCGCCTCTCTCACAACCACCCCCGCTGACGGGCCAGCCGGTACGCATCGATCCGGTTGTTCCCGCCGAGCTTGCCGATCGCCTCGGAGAGGTAGTTGCGCACGGTCCCGGGCGACAGCCCGAGCTGCTCCGCGATCTGCGGCGCGGTCAGTCCCTCGCCGGACAGGCGCAGGATCTGCCGCTCGCGGTCGTTCAGCGGATCCGATTCGTTCCACGCCTCGACCGCGAGCGCCGGGTCGATCGCCTTGCCGCCGCGGAACACGTTGCGCAGCGCTTCGGCCAGCTTCTCGGCCGGCGAGTCCTTGAGTAGATAGCCCTTCACGCCGGCGTCGAGCGCGCGGCGCAGGTAACCCTGGCGCGCGAACGTGGTCACGATGACCACCTTGATCGGCAGCTGCTCCGCCTGGATCTTCTGCGCCAGCTCGATGCCCGTGAGCCCCGGCATCTCGATGTCCGTCACGACGATGTCCGGCTTCAGCCGCCTGCAGTCCGCCAGCGCCTGCACGCCATCCGGCGCCGCGCCCAGCACCTCGATGTCGCGCTCGAGCCCGAGCAGCGCGCCGAGCGCGCCGCGCACCATCGCCTGGTCCTCGGCGAGCAGGATGCGGATCATGCCGCGCCCGGGATGGACACGAACAATCGCGTGCCGCCTTCCTGCGCCACACCCACCGTCAGCGTGCCGCCGACGTTGCCGAGCCGCTCGCGCATGCCGTTCAGACCATTGCCCGGCACGATGCGCCCGCCGCGGCCGTTGTCGACGACTTCCATGGTCACGCGCGACGTGTCCTGCCGCAGGCGGATCACCACGCCCGACGCCGCCGCGTGCCGGCGGATGTTCGTCGTCGCCTCGCGCAACGACAGGGCCAGCGCGGTCTCGCGCTCGTGCGGCAGCTGCACGCGCTCCGTCTCGCATTTGACCTTGACGCCCTGCGCCTCGAGCAGCGCGATCGCCGCCTGCAGCTCCGCCGCGATCGCCGCATTGCGGATGCCGGACACCGCCGCGCGCACCTGCGACAACGTGTCGCGCGCGACGCGCTCGACCTCGGCCATCTCGCGGCGCGCCGCGTCGAGATCGTGATCGATCAGCTTGCGCGCCAGCTCCGACTTCAGCGCCACCACCGACAACGTGTGTCCCAGCGTGTCGTGCAGGTCGCGGCCGATGCGTTCGCGTTCGGCCAGCGTCGCGAGCCGCAGGATCTCCTCGGTGCTGCGCCGGAGCTTCGCCTGCTGCTGCGCCATGTACGCGGTGTAGATGGCCGAGATGCCGAGCAGCACGGCGGGCAGCGCGACGCTGGCGATCGTCGTGGTGTCGTGCTGCAGCAGCACGACCTCGATGACGTAGCCGGCGATGACGCCGCCGATGGTCAGATACGCGCCGCGCATCGTCGTCGAGAACGCGATCGTGAAGAAACTGAAGATGAGGTAGCCGAGCGCGGCGAGGTTGAACCACGTCAGCACGTACGCCAGCGAGACGATGCAGCCGATGTAGCGCCAGCGCACGCGCGCGCCGCCGCCGGTGAAATACGTGCTCAGGTGCAGGTACACGAACACCGGGACCGAGATCAGCGTCGGCAGGATCACATGCACGAAGGACTGCCGTGCCAGCAGCGGCCAGAAGAACACCCACGCCAGGTTGAACAGGATGACGAACGGCATCGTGCGCATCACGCGGCCGTCCGCGCGCGTCATGATGCCGACCAGCGAGTCCGGCGGCGGCTCCCGGATGTTCTTGAGAAGCTGCTGGGGTGTCACGGTGCCGGCATCCTAACGCAACTCGACGTCGTCGATCTCGAAGCGGAAATCCCCTGGCGGCCCGAGACTGCCGATGACGATGCCGTGGACGCGCTGCCGGTCGAGCGCCGCCAGCGAGTCGAGATCGATCTTCACGTCGGTCCAGTCGCTGCCGGCGGTGAACGTGACCATCGCCGGGATCGCGTCCACCTGTACGCCCGACAGGAACGCGACGGTGTACTGATGCCCGTCGCCGCGCGCGCGGAAGCTCAGCGTGTGTTTGCCCGAGTAGTCCATGAACCTGCCGGGCTCGTAGCCGGACGGGAAGAACACCGTGCCGGCGAATGGATAGGCGATGGCGTCGCCGACCGTGCCGCTGACGACCAGTGCGCCATCGACGACCTTCTGCGTCGCATGCGAGTTGCCGCCGCGCGTTTCGTCGCCACCGGCGTGCCAGCCTTCGCCATAGGGCGTGCGGTCGGAGCCGTGGTCGAAATCCGAGAGCGCGGTGTCGGCCGGCGCGGGGACGCCGGCCGGCAGGCTGGCGGCGGCGTCCGTTGCAGCGGATGCCGTCTCCGACGTGCCGGCCGGCGCCGCGACCACCTTCGCCGTGCCGCCGGATACACCGGCGACGAACAGCGCGATCGACACGGCGATCGCCGCGAGGCCGCCGACGCGGCGCGCGAACGACACCGTTCCACCGCTCGTCGACTTGCCGCCGAGCAGCCGCATGCCGCCGCTGCCGAGCTTGCGCATGGCGATCGTGAAACACAGCAGCGTCACGCCGAGCAGTGCGAGCACGTGGCTCGACGTCGCGCCGAACTGGTCGCGGCCGACCGCGCCCAGCGCCAGCTGCGAGAGGTGGAACGACGGCCACACCGGCGCCAGCTGCTGCAGGAACTTCGGCAGGAACTGCAGCGGCACCCACAGGCCCGACAGGAACGACATCGGGATGTAGATGAGGTTGACCAGCGCGGGCGCGGCCTGGCCCGAGGCGTACGCACCGACCATCAGGCCGAGCGCGCAGAAGGGCAACACGCCCAGCACCTGCACCAGGAACGTCTGCGCGATCTGTCCGGCCGTCATCGGCACGTGCGCCGCGAACACCGCCAGCAGGATCATCAGCGTCGAGATGATGGCGGCGAACATCATCGCCATGACCATCCGCGCCAGTAGATAGGAGCCGTGCGGCATCGGCAGCGCCTGCTTGTAGATCAGCGTGCCGTACTCGCGCTCGAACGCCAGCGACACGCCGAAGCCGAACAGGCCGGGCGCCATCGTGCCGAACACGGTGAGGCGCGCGAACGTGCCCAGTCCCTCGGCGGGCCCGTTCTTCGCGCCGATCAACACGCCGAAGATCAGGTAGAACATCGCCGGGAACAGCAGCGTCGGCAGCGCGAACGCCGGCGTGCGCAGCATCTTCGTCAGCTCGAAGCGGATGTCGGTGGCGTACGCGGCCAGGATGCGGCCGGTGCTCATCGCGGTGGTGGTGCTCATTGCAGTTTCTCCGACGTGCTGGCGGCCGTTATCTCGGTGAAGGCTTCCGCCAGTCCGGCGCGTTTCACCTCGATGTCGCGCACGTCCGTATCCGCGGCCAGCAGGCGGTAGAGCACCGACTCGGCTTCGCGCGTCACGATCTGCAGGCGGCCGTTGTCGTCGCCGACGGCCTGCACGCCCGGCCACGTGCGGATCTGGGCGGCGTCGAGCCGCGTGCGGCAGCTGATCGTCTTGCGCGAGACGTGCGCGCGGATCTCCTCGACGGTGCCGCCGGCCACGAGTTTGCCGCGCGTCATCACGGCGACGCGGTTCGCCAGCGCCTCCGCCTCCTCGAGGTAGTGGGTGGTCAGCACGATCGAGCAGCCCTCGTGGACCAGGTCGCGCAGCACCTTCCACAACGCCTCGCGCGACTGCACGTCGAGGCCGACGGTGGGTTCGTCGAGGAACAGCAGCTCGGGCCGCCCGACCAGCGCCATGCCGAACTGCACCTGGCGCTTCTGCCCGCCCGAGAGTTTTCCGTACGGGCGTTCGGCGATCGCGCCGAGGTTCAGGCGGTCGATGACGTGCGCCGGATCGTAGGGAGAGGGGTAGTAGCTCGCCACCTGCAGCAGCAGCTCGCGGGCGCGCATCACCGGCGACAACATCACCTCCTGCATCATGATGCCGATGCGGCGCCTGGCATCGAGCGACTGCGGGTCCTCGCCGAACAGCGCGGCGGACCCGGCGTCGGGGCGCTGCAGGCCCAGCAGGATCGAGATGGCGGTCGACTTGCCGGCGCCGTTCGGGCCGAGCAGCGCCAGCAGTTCGCCGCGATCGACGGCGAGGTCGAGCCCATCGAGCGCGGTGAGGCTGCCGTATTTCTTGACGGCGCCGGTGAGTCGGGCGAGCGGGGTCTGAGACATGTTCCCTCCAGTGGGGAAAGTCTCGCGGAACGCCGCCGGCGGGTTCAGTACCGGGTGTCAGCCGACCCCGGTGACACCTGTCACCCGGTCAGCGGCGCGGGTGGAACACCGGCGTTTCGAGCCGCATCGACGCGGCCAGGTCGGGGTCGCCGCCGGATTCGGCGTAATCCGCCAGCGAGCGCAGGTCGTCGGCCGAATCCATCGTGAACGTGCGCGATTGCGCGCGCAGCAGGCGGAAGACCTCGAGCGCGGAATCGGGCCGGCCGGCGCGCAGCAGGTGACGGATCAGCGTGCTGCCGATGGGATTCAGCGCCGGCGCGATCTGCCAGGCGATGGCCTGCTCGGCGACGAACACCGCATCGCGCGTCGCGACGTCGCCGTCGAGACCGCGGAACCAGTCGGCCAGCGGCCGCGTGGAGTCCACGTGTTTGCCGATGCGCACCTGCGTGAACACGTCGTCGAGCATGCGCGCGCGCACCTGCTCGCGTTCGCGTTCCTCGCGCGCCGCCGTGCGCTCGGGGCTGACCTGCGCCTCGAAGCCGAGCTGCCGTCGGCGGAAATACAGTGCGCCGCCGATCAGGCCGAAGAAGGAGATCTCCAGCGTGAGGTTGACCGCCTGCGAGACCAGCAGCGGAAACCCGCGCGACGCGACGAACCAGGCGACGAGCGCGTACAGCAGCATCGCGCCGATCAGTCCGAGGTAATACGGGCCGAGCCCGCGAACGACCCGGTACAACGCCAGCGGGTTCGCGGCCTGCCAGGGCATCTCGCCGTAACCCAGCAACGCGATGGACGCGGGCAGCAGGAGCAGGAAACACAGCCCGAGCATCACGCCGGCCTTGCCGCCGATCACCCAGCACAAGCCCCCGGCCGCGGCGATGACGGCGACCTGCACCCACGGCCGGATCTCGAACGGGCTCAGCATGTCGAGGTCGAGCACCGGCGGATCGTCGCGGCCATTGGCGAGGTGGCCGATCAACACGTAGCAATACTTGAAGATCCAGACCTGGAGGATGAGCGTGCCGATCAGGGAGAGCAGGCCGACCATGCCGAGCTGGCGGGCGGAACCGAAAAACGTCATCAACACCGACACGATCGCGATCAGCATCAGGCACGCGGGCCGGAACGGAACCTGTAGAACGCGCCAGTAGTCCATAATCCGTTCGCTGCTCAGCGGGGGGTCAAGTAGATCATGGAATCCAAATCCTTTGACGCGATCGTCGTCGGTACGGGCATCAGCGGGGGCTGGGCCGCCAAGGAACTGACGGAGAAGGGACTGAAGACGCTGGTGCTCGACCGCGGGCGCCTCGTCAAACATCCCGAGTACCCCACGGCGTTGAAGGATCCCTGGGATCTGCCGTACGGCAACCGCATCACGCAGGACATCCGCCGCCGCAAGCCCGTGCAGACGCGCACCGGCTATCCCACGCCGGCGAACGAACACTGGTTCGTCGACGACATCGAACATCCGTACGTCGAGGAAGACCACAAGTTCGACTGGCTGCGCGGCTATCACGTTGGCGGGCGCTCATTGATGTGGGCGCGGCAGAGCTATCGCTTCAGTCCGATGGACTTCGAAGCGAACGCGAAGGAAGGTGTCGCCATCCCGTGGCCGGTCAGCTACGCAGAGATCGCGCCGTGGTACGACAAGGTGGAGACCTTCGCCGGGATCAGCGGCAGCCTCGAAGGCCTTCCCCAACTACCCGACGGAAAATACCTCCCGCCGCACGATCTCAACTGCGTCGAGCAGGACTTCAAGAAAATTCTCGCCGACAAGCTCGATCGCAAGCTCATCATCGGCCGCTGCGCGAACCTCACCGCACCGCTGACCCACAACGAGAGCCCGCAGCGTGGCACCTGCCAGGCGCGCAATCTCTGCATCCGCGGCTGCCCGTACGGCGGCTATTTCTCGAGCGTGTCGTCGACGCTGCCCTCGGCCGAACGCACCGGGAACATGACGCTGGTCCCGAACCAGATCGTGTACGAGCTCATCTACGACGAGGCGAAGGGCCGCGCCACCGGCGTGCGCGTCATCGACGCCGAGACGCGCCAGCAGACCGAGTATTTCGCGAAGATCGTCTTCCTTTGTGCGTCGGCGATGGGCTCGGCCTATATCCTGCTCAATTCGAAATCGAAGCGGTTCCCGAACGGATTCGGCAACGATTCGGGCGAGCTCGGCCACAACATCATGGACCACAACAAGCCGGGCAATTCGAGCGCGAGTGTCGAGGGGTACCTCGATGCCGCCTACACCGGCCGCCGGCCGAACGGTTTCTACATCCCGCGCTATCGCAACGTCGGCAAGGACAAGCGCGACTATCTGCGCGGCTTCGGTTACCAGGGCCGTGCCGGACGCGCCAACTGGGGCCGGCTCAACGACAGCGAGCTGATCGGCGACGATCTCAAGAAGGCGATGCGCGAGGCCGGCCCGTGGAACGTCGGGATGACCGCGTTCGGCGAAATCCTGCCGAATCACGACAACCACATGCGCCTCGATCCGGACAAGAAGGACAAGTTCGGTCTGCCGCTGGTGGTGGTCAACGCCCACGTGCGCGAGAACGAGCGCAAGATGGAAAAGGACATGCTGAACGACGCCGCGGAGATGCTCGAGGCGGCGGGCTACAAGAACGTGGTCGTGAAGAGCGATTCGTACAACATGGGCAACAGCATCCACGAGAGCGGCACCGCGCGCATGGGCTCGGACCCGAAGAAGTCGGTGCTCAACAAGTTCAATCAGGTGCACGCCTGCAAGAACGTGTTCGTCACCGATGGCTCGTTCATGCCGTCGTTCGGCTGCCAGAACCCGTCGTTGACGTACATGGCGTTCACGGCACGCGCCGTGGACCACGCCGTTTCGGAATCGAAGAAGGGCAACCTATGAGCCAGCAGGACGAGACGGTGGAGACGATTCGGCGGCGCGAACTGCTGCGTCGCGCGGCGTGGATCCTCGGCGGGGCGATCAGCGCACCGGCCGCGCTGGCGATCCTGCAGGGCTGTTCGGCGAAGGAAGCCGCGACCGCGGTCGCGCCCTCGTCGCTGAAGCGGTTGAAGCCGGGAGAGTTCGACGTCGTCGCCGAGATCGTGGACATCATGATCCCGAAGACCGACACGGCCGGCGCGAAGGAGGTCGGCGTGCCGGCGTTCATCGACGTCGCGCTCGACGCGGTGTACGACGCGGAGTCGCAGGACCGCTTCACGAAAGGCTGCGCGGAGTTCCTCGTCGCGGCGAAGCAGGGCGGCAAGGACTTCCTCGAACAGGATCGCGCCGCGCGCACGGAGTTCGTGAAAACGTCGCTGTCGCAGGCCCTGACACAGGCCCAGGCCGGCGACCGCAAGCAGCCGAAGCCGTTCATCCTGATGACGCGCGAACTCGCGCTGCTCGGCTATTTCACGACGCAGCCCGGCATCACGCAGAACATGACGTACGAGGCCGTGCCGACCGCGTATCACGGCTGCGTGCCGATCGCGCAGATGAAGACACCTGCCTATTGGGAATGATCTGACGTAGCCGAAGAGGTGAGCCGTGGTCGACCGCCGCATCATCGATCTCTACAACGAGTACGTGCACACGGCGCTGCCGCGGCGCGATTTCCTCACGCGGCTCGCGGCGATCGCCGGTAGTTCGGCCGCGGCGACCACGGCGCTGGCCGTGCTCGAGCCCAACTACGCGCAGGCGCGCCAGGTGGAGCCCGAGGACAAGCGGCTCAAGGGCGAGAAGATCGAGTTCAACGGACCGAACGGCCCGGTGAAGGCATACGTCGTGCGTCCCGCGAAGATCAAGCGCAGCGAGAAGATCCCCGGCATCGTCGTGATCCACGAGAACCGCGGGTTGAACGATCACATCGAGGACGTCACGCGACGCGCGGCGCTGGCCGGCTACACCGCGATCGCGCCCGATGGATTGTCCATCGCGGGCGGCGCGCCGGCCGACCAGGAAGCGGCGCGCGACCTGTTCGCGAAGCAGGAGCCCGAGCGCATCGCCACCGACGTGCTGGCGGCGGTGCCGTGGATCGCCGCGGACTACAGCAACAACGGCAAGGTCGGCGTCGTCGGCTTCTGCTACGGCGGCGGGCTCGCGCTGCGCGCCGCGGTCGAGACGGTCGGCGTGGATGCGGCCGTGTGTTTCTACGGCAAGCAGCTGCCGACCGCGGACGTGCCGAAACTGAAGGCGCCCATCCTGCTGAACTACGCCGGCGACGACGAACGCATCAACGCCGGCATCCCGGAATTCCGCGCCGCGCTCGACGCGGCCAAGGTGCCGTACAGCCTGAACATGTATCCCGGCACGCAGCACGGCTTCCACAACGATTCGAGCGCCGCACGGTACAACGAGGCGGCGGCGAAGCTGGCCTGGCATCGGACCATCGATTTCTTCGATACGTATCTGAAAACATAAACGACAGCGCAGGGACGCGGAACTTCAGGGGGGACTCGTGAAACTCGCTCTTCTCGCGGCCTTCGCGCTCGCGGCCGCCGCCGTGGCGTCGGCCGACGTCGACATCTGGACCAAGACGATCAACAACGACTCGAACGGCGCCTGGTACATCACGCCCGACAAACCCAAGGCGAAGTACTTCGAAGTCACGCCGGCCGGTGCCGTGCCCGGCGACCATGCGTTCCGCATCAAGGCCAACAAGGGCGCGAATCCCTGGGACGTGCAGGCGAGCTCGCCGGTCGCCGGCGCGATCAACGCGGGCGACGTGATCATGCTGATGTACTACGCGCGCGCCGCGGAGCCGGCCGAGGGCGGCAGCAAGCTCACCGCGCGCATCCAGATGAACTCGCCGCCGTGGACGTCGGTCATGGAGATGAGCTCCGACATCGGCAGCGAGTGGAAGGCGCATTGCGCCCATCGCGTCGCGGGCGGCGCGCTCGGCGAGAAGAAAGGCAGCGTGTCGATCCACCTGGCCACCGCGAAACAGGTGATCGAGCTCGGCCCCGTGTTCGTGTTCAACTTCGGTCCCGGCTTCGACGAGAAAAGCCTGAAAGGTTGCGATGGCTAGTCGTCGCCAGCGCCGCATCGAAGACGCCGTGCGCGAGCTGTGCCTCGCGTTCCCGGATGCCGAGGAGTTCGAGTCGCACGGCTCGCCCAACTTCCGCGCGCGCAAGGGCAAGATTTTCGCGGCGTGGGCGCTGAACCACCATGGCGACGGACACGTCGGTCTGTGGCTGGCGACGCCGAAGCTCGAGCAGTCGCGGCTGCTGGCGTCGTCGAAGCACCTGTACAAGCCGCCGTACGTCGGGCCATACGGCTGGATCGGCGTGGAGCTCAACAAGGGCGTGTCGTGGAAACTGGTCACGGACCTCGTGGCCATGGCGTACGCGAACTCGTCGCCGCCGAAACTCGTCGCGACGATGAAAAAAGCGCCGGCCGTCGCCGCGCCGACGGCGAAGATGAAGCCCGAGGAGATCGACCGATTGAAGGCGCCGAAGGCGCTGAAGGCGATCGCCGCGATCCGCCGGATCGTGTCGAAGCTGCCCGAGACCAGCGAAGGCGAGCAGTGGGGCGGCGGCTCGTGGCTCGCCGGCAAGAAAACTTTCGCGACGCTGCACGACTACGGCAAAGGTCTGGCCGTGCATTTCTGGACCGGCATCGAGCGCCAGGGGCCGCTGTCGCTCGACCCACGCCTCCACATCCCGAAGTACAGCGGCAACAAGGGCTGGATGGCGCTCGATCTCGAGCAGGGCCTGCCGGTGCGCGAGCTCGAAGACTGGCTGACGGAGAGCTGGCGCCATTTCGCGTCGCGACGCGCGTTGAAGATATTCGACGGCGTGGCCTAAAGACCACCAGTGTTGCTCGCCGGCCGCGTCCGCGTCCGGCGTCACTTTGAAAGATTCCTCCTACGGGAGGAGGTTGTCCCCGCTTGCCTGGAAGGGGGCGCGCATGACTGCGCGCCCAGAGCGCGTTTTTTTCCCAGGGATACGGGAGTCACACAATGAGCAATCGGGGTCTAACTATCGCCGCGATCGCGGCATCCTTCGTCATCTGCACCGGCGCGAGCCGGGATTCCACCGCCCAGGTGGCGGTGTCCAACGTCCAACAGAATCGATTCCTGCCTTCGGGCCTGCCGGTCGACAGGGAGACCGGCGACCCGGGCGTCACCTCCACCACGACGAACACCGCCATCGCGGCACCGGACGCACGCGCGGCGGCCACCGAGCCCATCTCCGGCGGTCCGTTTCGCGAGGCGCCGGCCGCGTTCGACAACAAGACCAACGGCTTCGACAACCAGGGGCCCAACTACGACGCGTTGACCGAGGACACCGTCGTCGCCCTGCGATCCTTCAACGACAACCGCTTCATCTTCGAGGAGGTCGAACACGTCGCCGACGGACTGGGGCCCACCTACAACGCGCAGTCGTGCCGCGAATGTCACCAGAACATCGTGACCGGCGGCGCCAGCCAGGTGGCCGAGCACCGCACCGGCCGCATGGACCTGCTGCAGTTCGTGGAGTCGGTGGGCGGCTCGCTGATCCAGTCGCGATCGACGAACGCCGACATCTTCGAACGCGTGCCGTTCGAGGACAGCGTCAGCACGTTGCGCATCTCGACCAACACGCTGGGCGCGGGTTTCATCGAGGCGATCGCCAACGACACGCTGCTCAAGCTGCGCGACGCGCAGCCGGCGGCGATCCGCGGCACCGCGCAGATGGTCGCCGTGCTCGAGGCCAACAACGCGCCGCGCATCGGGCGCTTCGGCTGGAAGTCGCAGCATGCGTCGCTCGAGTCGTTCGCCGCTGACGCCTATCTGAACGAGATGGGCATCACGACGCCGCTGCTGCCCGACGAGAACACCTCGCTGGGACGCAACGTCGGCTTCGGCACGGCCTACGACCCGGTGGCCGATCCCGAGGACGACGGCGTGGATCTGAAGGCGTTCGCGAACTTCATGCGGGCCACGAAGGCGCCGCCGCGCGGCGCGATCAACTCGCAGGTGCGCGCCGGTGAGAACGCGTTCAACGCGGCGGGATGTTCGGGCTGTCACGTCGGCACGATCCGCACGGCTGCGCCCGGGACGCGCATCAACGGCGGCGCGCTGCGCGTGAAGGACGCGGTGGGGAACAAGATCATCCATCCCTACAGCGACTTCCTGCTGCACGACATCGGCACCGGCGACGGCATCCCGTTGCTGCCGGGCGCGGAGTTCGCATCGACCATGACGCAGATCCGCACGGCGCCGCTCTGGGCGCTGCGCACGCGCAACCGGCTGATGCACGACGGGTTGTCGTTCACGAAGGAAGAAGCGATCGCGCGACATGCGGGACAGGCCAGCGCGGCTAAGACGGCGTTCGAGGCGCTGAACGCGACGCAGCGCGCGGCGTTGCTCGCCTTTCTTGATTCGTTATGGGGCTCGATTCGTTATGAGGCTCGAATCGTTGTGACGCGGTTGCCGGTCGCGGGCCAGGGACGGCTCGCGGCCGGCACGTCAGTATTCGTCCGAGCCCTGCACCCAGATGAACGACTGCGCGTCGATCATGTCGCGCGGACCGAGATCGCGATTGTCGCGCGTCACCTGCGCCGCGAAGTCGAGCAGCGCGGCATACGTCTCCCAGTTCGGTCGCGGGCGATAGGGGAAGTCGAAGCCGTAGGCGCGTGCGGACGCGCGCGTGACGGTGGGCTTCAGGAAGACGTGTCGCTCGGGCTGCGCGATGAAGCCGAAGACGGTGACCAGCGGCCAGGTCAACACGCGGGTCTGCCGCCGCGGCAGATTGGCCACGACTTCGACCCAGCGCGTGAACCGCTGCTCCATCGAGCCGCCGCCGTGCAGCCAGTCGAACAGGCCGTCGGCGAAGGCGCGCGCGCCGGCCGGCGTGCGCACCGCATCGCGCAGCGCCATCTTCTCGAACGAGAAGATCATGCTGTGTTTCGACGATTGTTCGACGCGCACGGCGCGGGCCGCGATCTCGACGTGTTTACCCGCGTCGCGCAGGCGCATCAGCTCGGACTTCGCGAGGACCTCGCTCCAGCGGCGGTGCGTTTCGACCTTGTAGTCGCGCTCGAGTTCGAGGTAGTCCGCGTCACGAAAACCGTCGGGAAAGTAGCCGAGAAATTTGCGCCGGCAGCGCGAAGCCTGCTTCGAAGGAGTGCCATCGCCGGGGGCGAGACGTATCGGCAGGCGCGAGAGCTGGACCATGACGCCATGCTCGGCCGCCATTCGCCGGGCCGAAGTCGGTGGTGGACCCCGGTAGGGGTCGGTGGCTGACCGACGGTCAGTCCTCGTACGTGCCGCTTTCGAACTGGATGAAGCAGAAGCCGTGGCCGAACGGGTCGCCGAAGCTCACACAACGCGAACCCTTCCAGTCGACGTGACCGGTCTCGCGCGTCGCACCGGCGGCGAGGGCTCGCACGGTCGCGGCGTCGACGTCGTCGACGACCAGGTCGAAGTGCACTGGGGTCCAGTGGCGGTCGAAATTCCGCGGGATCGGCGGCGAGTGCACGGCTTCGCTGCCGGCGGGCTTGCGCAGTAGATAGATCGTGGCGGCGGCACCGGTCAGCTCGGCGACGTCGTCGTCGAGCGTCCGGGTGTGTTCGAGGCCGAGTGCCGCCGTGTAGAAGCTAATGGCGGGTGAGAGCTCGGGCACGTCGATGTTGATGATGATTCGATTCACGACGTCAGCGCGTTGGCGCGGCTGGCGCCACGGCCGGCGCGGTCGCAAGGGCATTCCGCGCCACCTCGATATCCGCCGCGACCTCCGGCCGCACACGCGCCCAGTGGAACAGGTTGTCCGGGTTCGCCGCGAAGCCGTTGCCGTTGTAGTGCGTCAGCTTCATGTCCTTGTACAGCGGCGTCGTGATCGTCACGACCTCGTCCCAGTGCGCGAGCGCCTTCTCTAGATGCTCGATGGCTTGTGCCTGGTCCGCCGCGTCGTGCGACGCGCGGAAGTTCTCGAGCGCGACGGCGCCGCGCAGTTTCTCGGCGAGGTGCAGTCCGAGGTTCGCCCAGGTCCTCACGTCCGCCACTTCGTAACGCAGGGCGACGTTGGTGCCCGGATCGACATCCGCGACCAGCGACAACGCGGCGCGGTTCTCGCGCTCCAGCAGGTTCGCGAGCTCGAGCGGTGTCACGCGGCTCGCGGCGAAACGTTTGCCGGCGCGCGTCTCCTTCACGAAGTCGGCGACCGAGACGTAATCCGGGTCCATCACGGGTTGTTTGATCAGCGCGTCGACGCCGATGTACTTCGTCACCTCGCCCTGCAACGCGAGGAAGCCTTCGCCGTACAACGTGAAGTCCCACTTCGAGTCGTACAACGAGGCCAGGCGCATCTGCGTGTTCGACGCCAGCGCGTACGCGCGCAGCAGGTCCTTGCCCTTCGTGCCGTAGCGGCGCATGAACAGCGACTGGAACGTGGAATCCGGCGTCGCCGGGTCGTACAGCAGCCGGCCCCACAGTGAATAGAACAGCCACTGCCGCTGGAACGCCCATTTCCATTGCGGGTGATCGACGGCGGTGAAGTAGTCGAGCGCCGGGATGTAGGTCTCGGAGCCGATGAAGTAGCCGCCGACGTACGGCCGCTCGCCGTGCTCGTTGCCGTTCTGCGCGATGTGCGCGCGGATGAACCCCGGCACGCCCCAGCGCAGCGCGAAGAAATCCTCGTTGCGGACCTGCCAGGCGATCCGGTAGTTGGTCGGCAGCGGATCGAAATACGTGTTGCCGAGCTTGCCACCGTGCACCTTCACCAGCTTCGGCGTCGAGTGGCCGTGCGACCAGTTGAACTTCATCTCCACCCAGATCGGGCCGGCGAACTTGTCGCCGAGCTTCTCCATCGCGGTGCGCGTGATCTTCTCGACGTCGCTGCTGACGCCGGGTCCGGAGCCGAGCCCCGACGAGAACGGCACGCGGTGGATCAGCTTCACCGGGCGCGCGCGCCGCGCGTTCAGCGCGCCCTGCACGTACACCTCGTCGACGAACGACTGGCGCTCCGCCGGCGTCATGCCGCCCATGCCTTCGCCGTGCGAGACGCCGATGCCGTCGAGATCCTCGTATTCCTCCAGCACCTGCGTCACCGACTCGCGCAGGTAACGCTTCGTGATCTCGGACGTGTCGCCGTTGCCGAAGTAGTGCGGGTAGTAGTTCTCCTTCGCGACGTCGTGCGCCTTCGCGAACTCCTCGCTGACGAAGATGCTCCAGAACACGAGGTAGGTATCGAGGCCGCGCTCCTTCGCCAGGCGGAAGATGCCGCGATACAGGCGCTGCCACTCCGCGAACTCCGCGTCGGTCCACTTGCTGGCCTCGGGAAAATTGCGCGGCTTCACCATGTAGGTGAACGGGTGCAGCGTCCACAGCGTGATCGTGTTGAAGCGGTTCTCGACCATCATGTCGAGGAATGCCTCCCAGTAGGCGAGGTCGCGCACGGTGTCGACGTGCTGGTCCAGCGCCGAGCTCGGGCGATAGGTGTCCCAGGGCGTGTTGAACTTGATCGCGCGCAGCGCGAGCTTCGGCGTGTGCTCGGTGGCGTGCAGCTGGTCGATGGCGATGCCGTTGCCCAATTGCTCGCGCGCTTCGAGCGCGGCATACACCAGGCCGCGCTCGTCGCCGCCGGTCAGCAGCAGCCGGTCGCCGGGCGCGCGGATCGTGAACGCCTCGGCGCCGAGCGCCGGGTCGATGGTGAGTTCGATGACCACGCGCCCGTGGCGCGCCGGTTCGCGGATGCCGGGCGCGGCGAGCGCCGTGAGCAGCCGCCGCTTCGCGTACTCCGCCGGCGCCGAGTGCACGTGCATCACGGTCTCGACGGTCAACGCCTGCGCGCCCGAGGCGAGCATCAGCAGCACGAAGGCCGGCAGCAACCGGCAGATAGTTAGGCGTCGCACGAAGTCCCCCGGCATGTCCGCATGTCGCGCACCGGCGTCCGTTTGTCTTTCGGGACAGCGCGCGAGACAGGCACGTTAATGTCGCCAGCCGCTCCTGACAACCGGTTATGATCGCGGCCGTATCGCGCGGATGAGGTGGGGTTCGCCGGGTCGACGACCCGGCGGATCTTTGGTCAGGTCGAGGTGCAGGCCGCGCCGGGGTCGGCGCTCACGCCGCGCTCCACGCGTTCACTTCCGACTCCGAGAACAACGTCACCATGCGGCCGAACGCCGTGGCGCCCTGGTCGTCCTGCGTGATCGACATGTAGAACGCGATCGTCAGGCCGCGGTGATGCTCGAGCTGCACCTTCACCGCGCGGCCGGCGCCGTGGCCGGGGATCGCATCGACGCGTTCCGCCACGCCCACCGCCGCCAGGTCGCGTTCGCGCGCCATCGCCCGCAGGCCGTCGTGGACCATCGGCAGGATGTGCCAGGAGTTGGCGAAGCCGTCGCCGGTGATGCACATGGCGCCGAGCAGGGTGACCTTGCCATCGGGCGCGAGCACGGCCGCATGCGGCAGGAAGTCCCCGCGCTCGCGCAGCAGCTGCTCGGATTTCGCGAACAGCGGTTTGGCCAGTGCGCCGAGGTCGCCTTTGACCGCGGCGTACAGCTCCTGTGGTGTTGTCATTCACTCCCCGAAAGTGGCCGAACTACAGCACGGAACCGGCGCGGGGGTCAAAAACACGGCGCTCGAAAGAATGTTATGAATGCCGCCACGATGAATATGTCTTCGGCAAAGACCGTCCTCATCACCGGCGCCTCGTCCGGTATCGGCGCCGGCCTGGCGCGCGAGTTCGCGCGCCGCGGCTTCCGCGTGGCGCTGGTCGCGCGGCGGCTCGAGGAGCTGGAAAAAATTGCAACGGCGCTGCGGGCCGGCGGCGCGACGGCGTCGACCCACGTCGGCGACGTCACGAAGGACGGGGACGTGGCACGCGCGGTTGCCGAGCTCGCGGCGCAGGGCGCGACGCCGGGAATCGTCATTGCCAACGCCGGCTTCGGCGTCGTCGGCAATGCGCAGCGGCTGACGCTCGCCGACTATCAACGGCAGTTCGCGACGAACGTAGAAGGCGTCGTCAGGACGTTCCAGGAGACCCTCGGCGCGCTGCGCCAGGCGCGCGGTCGCTTCGTGATCATGGGCAGCGTTTCCGGCCACGTGTCGATGCCGGGCGGGTCGCCGTATGCGATGAGCAAGTTCGCGGTGCGCGCGTTCGCCGAGGCCTTGCACGGCGACCTGAAGGGCACCGGCGTCGGCGTCACGCTGATCTCGCCCGGATTCGTGGAGTCGGACATCCGCCGCGTCGACAACCGCGGCGGCCTGCACCCGGACGTGCGCGACCCGATCCCGTCGTGGCTGGTCATGCGCACGGACGTCGCGGCCCGCAAGATGGCGCGCGGCATCCTGGCCGGGCGGCGCGAGGTCGTGGTCACGCTGCATGCGAAGCTGATCGTGTTCTTCGCGCGGCATTTCCCGCGCACGTTCCGCTTCGCGTTGTTGCGTACAGCGAAGGCGCGGCCGGAGCCGACGCGATAGGACGACCCGCGCCGAAACGTCGGACCGGCTAGTGGACCATCGGCAGCGATTCGCCGCCGAACAACACCTGCGACGGCTTGCTGTTGCGCACCTGGTCCGCGGTGGTGTCCTGGGTGAACTTCACCGGCAGGATCGCGATGTCGGCGAGCTTGCCCTCGGTCAGCGAGCCGATCTCGTCGTCGCGGCCGATCAGTTTCGCGGCGTTCAGCGTGTAGGCCAGCAGCATCTCGTCGAGCGTCAGTGCCTCGGCCGGGACCAGCGGCGCGCGTTCCGGTTGCAGGGGATTCCGGCGGGACATCGCGGTGGCGATGGCTTCGAAGGGATTGAAGCTGGACACGTCCCAGTCGCTGCCGCCGGCGATGGTCGCCTTCGCATCGACCAGCGAGCGCGCGGGGTACTGGCGCGCGCCGCGTTCGGGCCCGAGATACTTCTGGACGGCGTCGACGCTGTAGTTGTCCGGCTGCGCCCACAGCAGCTGCAGCGACGCGAGGACGTCGAGCTGCGCGAAGCGAGGCAGGTCGGCGGGATCGATCAGCTGCAGGTGCGCGATGCTGTACCGGCGCTTGCTGCCCGCGGCGCGCGCGGCGGCGAACGCGTCCAGTGTCTCGCGCACGGCGGCATCGCCGATGGCGTGCACGTGCACGTTGAAGCCGTCCTGGTCGGCGCGCCGGATGAAGCGGGTCATCGCCGCCGGCTCGAGGTAGAGCTTCGCCTTGTTGTTGGTGGGGCGGCCGTGCGCGTCGCGGTAGGGCTCGAGCAACGCGGCGGTCTGCGTCGGATACTCGAGCACGCCGTCGGCAAACAGCTTGATGAAGTCGGCGCGCAGCAGCGGTTGCTGGCCGACGCGGGCGCGCAGGTCGTCGAGCCGTGCGAACTCGGCGTCGCTGTCGGTGCCGTCGCTCTCGAGCGCGATCGTCACGCGCGCGTCGAGCTCGAAACGCTTCGCCAGCGCGACGTAGGCGTCGACGGTTTCGGCGTCCGTGTTGGCCTCGAAGTAGGACGTGATGCCGACGGCGTGCAGCTGCGGCAGGATCCAGCGCAGCTTCTCCAGGCGTTTCTCCGGCGTCGGTTTCTCCATGACGGCGAGCACGAGGCCGACGCCGCCATCGACGAGGAAACCCGACGGCTCGCCCTGCGCGTCGCGCTCGATGCGGCCGTCGTCCGGATCCTTCGTGCCGCGCGTGATGCGGGCCAGCTCGAGCGCGCGCGAATTCACCCAGGCCGTGTGGCCGTCCTGGCCCCAGAGGAAGAGCGGCCGCTGGCGTTCGATGGCGTCGAGCTGGGCGCGCGTCGCCTTGAAGCCGGCGGGGTTCACGTCGGTGACGACGAGCCAGGCGGACTCCTTGTCGTTCTTGAAGCAGTCGAGGATGCGCGGCGCGGCCTTCTGGATGGTGAGCTCGGTGCCGTCGAGGCTGCAGCCGCCGCGCGCCAGCGCGCCTTCGGCGACGTGGATGTGGCTGTCGATGAGGCCGGGCAGCACGGTGTTGCCCTGGGCGTCGATGCGCCGGGTCTTCGCGCCGATGAGCGGCTGGATGTCGGCGTCGCTGCCGACTTTCAGGATGCGGTCGTTGGCGATGGCCAGCGCGCTGGCGACGGGATGGGCCGGGTCCATGGTGCGGATGTCGGCGTTGACGATGACGACGTCGGCCGTTGTGGAGGCGGCCGGCGGCGGTCGTTCGCGCGAACCGCAGGCAGCGAGCAGGGTCGCGAGGACGACAGCTGACAGCGAGGCAGGCGCGACGTTCATGCCGCGACGGTACCACGCGGAAATGGGGACAGTCCCCGATTGCTGGCAAAAGGGGACAGTCACGATTCTCGCGAGAGACGCCTCTTGCGAGCGCGCCCGCGAACGGCCGCGTCAGTTCATTGCGGACACGGCGCCTGCGCGCAGTCCGCACACGGCATCAGCGACAGCACGAGCCCGAAGATGGCGAACTGCACCGTGTGGTATCCGCCGTTGATCGCGAACAGCTTGAAGCTGCGGCGCTCGAACAGGTAGTTGATGCCGAAGCTGGCCGCGACCCACAGCAGCCCGGCCGACGCGCCCACCGCGACACCGAACACGAGCTGCGGCCGCGGGCCGAGGAAGTTCGCGAAGTTCCAGGCCGCGAGGAACGAGAGCACCAGCGACAGGCCGAAGATCCGCACCAGGTTGCCGCTCTTGAGCTGTTCGTCGGTGAGGCCGGCCTCGCGTTGCCACGCCTTGCCGAACATCACCGGCGAATACCACAGACCACCCAGCGCGAAGCTCGCGACCGCCGCGACGACGACGGCGAGCCAGTTGATTTCGGGCATGACGCCTCCCCGTTGTTGTTGTCCGGCGGATTGTGCGCCGCGTGGCAGAGGGCGTATTGGAAAAATGGGAACGGGGGCGCGTGACTGTCCCCTTTTGCTAGGAATCGGGGACTGTCCCCATTAGCGCAGGACGACGCTGCCCGAATCCGGCCGGTCGCGCCGGGCGAGTTCGAGCGGAGTGAAGCCGGTGAACCGGCGGAATTCGTTGATCAGGTGCGATTGGTCATAGAAACCGCAGGCCTCCGCGAGCTCCATCCAGGGCACGCGGCCGTCGGCGCGATCGAGCAGTGCGAGCGCGCCGCGGAAGCGATGCACCCGCGCCAGCGACTTGGGGCTCAGTCCGACCTGGCGTTTGAACATCGTGCCGAGGTGGCGGCGCGTGAAGCCGGTGCGCGCGGCGAGATCTTCGATCGGCAGCCGGCCGCCGGTCATCGCGATCCGGTCGGCGGCCCAGCGCACGGCGGGGTGGATGGCGTTGCGCGGCTTCAGGCAAGAGAGCAGCCAGCTTTCGACGACCCGGAATCGCGCGGCGAGCGAGGGCGTGTTGAGCAGCTGCTCACGCAAGGCCAGCGCGCCGTCACCGACGGCATCTGCCAGCGGAGTGATGCGATCGGACAATCCCGCCATGTCTTCGCCGAGCCAGGGGAACGATCCGCGCGACGTGAATGCCACGCCTAACAAGGCGCTGCCGTGCGGGGCTTCGGTGTCGATCGGTCCCTGATGCAGCCCTGAGTACCACACGTCGACGAACGGCACGCGTGTCTCCGGCGGTCCGGGCTCGATCCGGTACTGGGGTGGGCCGAGGTTGATCAGCAGCTGGCTCTGGCCGGAGGGCAGGATGCGGTCGCGTTGATAGACGACGCGGCCGGCGCCAAACCAGATGTTGGCGACCAGGCCAGACAGACGCGCGTCCGGCTGCCACGTGCTGACGCTCCAGTGCCCGATGGGGCTGCGATGCACGAAGGTCTGCAGCCGGGGAAAGTCCCCGGAAACGTCTTCCACATGCCGGCGCGCCATTCGAGGACTGTCCCCTTTTGCTAGCCATTCTTCGATAGACCTGGGAGGAATGTCCCCATTACGGCTCCCAGATCCAGCGCAGGATCTCGGGCAGCAGCACGCCACCGTGTGCGTCCGAATGCATGCCGTCGCCCCAGTTGTAGCGCACCTCGTAGCGCGGGCCGAGCACGCCCTTCTTGTCCGCGTTCGTGTTCGCATACTCGAACGCCGACACCATCTGCTGGTTCGCGAGGAACCAGTTGCCGTGCTCGTTCGACAGGTCGTGCGAGCCGTCCTGCAGGAAGATGCGGATCGGCTTGATCGGGTTCTTGCGGATCAGCGTCGGGTACAGGTCGCCGCCCGGCACCAGCGCCTTGCCGCTGGCCGGCGGCTCGTAGCCGATCGACGTATAGCTGCCGATCATGCTGATGACGTGGCGGAAGTAGTCAGGCCGCTGCCACGCGACGGTGAACGCGCAGATCGCGCCGCTCGACGTGCCGCCGATGACGCGCTTCTCAGGGTCGTTCGTCAGGTTGTACTTCCTGCCGACCTCGGGAAGCATCTCGTCGATCAGGAACCGCGCGTACGTGTCGTCGAGCGCGTCGTATTCCTCGCGGCGGTGGTTGGGGTTCTTCATGCCGAGATCGGTGGGATAACTCTCGCTGGTGTTGCCCGGCGTGATGAAGATGCCGATGGTCACGGGCATCTGCTTCTTCGCGATCAGGTTCTCCATCACCTGCGGCACGCGCAGGCTGCCCTCCGGATTCGTCGCGCGCTGGCCGTCCTGGAAGACGAGCACGTTCGCCGGCACCTTCGCGTTGTACTGCGAGGGCACCCAGATCCAGTACTGCCGCACCGTGTTGGCGATGATCTTGCTGTGGAACTCGAACGGCCCCTCGAGCCGGCCGCGCGGCACGTTCGGCTGCTGCAGCGAATCCGGCATCAGCGCGTATTCGCCGGGCCGGCGCATCGCGGGTTTCGCGCCTTCGGCGAACGTGCAGCTCTCCGGCACGTTCTTCAGGTAGTAGGACTTGTAGTTGGTCGCGTTCTTGTCCATGCAGCCGGCGAGGTTCAGCAGCTCGACGCGGCGGAAGTCGATCGGGTGCGATTCGCTCTGCAGCGAGATGTAACCGCTGTCGATCAACTGGCCGTCGAGCTTGGTGGTCGTGTCGAAGTTGTCGACGTTGCCGCCGCCGTACTGCGGCTGTTCGTACTCGAGCACCTGCTGGCCGTTGACGTATTGCGTGATCGTGCCGGAGCCGTGCACCTCGAACACCGCCTGCACCCATTGCTCGCCGTCGAACGTGGGTGAGGACGAGTTCAGGCAGTGGTCCTTGTACAGCTTGTGTTGATAGACGACCTCCGTGCCGGGGCTGCACATGTTGGCGGTGGACCGCGGCTTGCCGTCGGAATTGCCGCCCAACAACTGTCCTTCGATCGAGATCGGGAACGTCTGGTCGCGCGGCATGGTGCGCGGATCCGGCGAATGCATCATCACGCCGGAATTCCGCAGCGCCCACGCACCCGGGTTGCCGGGCGTCTGCTGGCCGACGAAGCGGTACTCCACCAGCACCTTGTAATAGGAGTACGGATCCTTCCAGAACAGGTGGCCGAACTGGCCGTCGAAGCTCTTGTACTTGTCGTAGCGGACCTTGAGCAGGCCGTCCTCGACGCGGAACGTGTTGCCGAAGTTGTCGCCGAGATCGTGTTTGGTGATCTTCGGCGTCCAGCCTTTCAGATCCTTGCCGTTGAACAGCACCAGCCAGTCTTCTTTCGCCGCGTCGGCCGGATCGGCGGGACGAGGCGCCGGCGCCGGCGGCGGCTGTTGCGCGAACGCGCTCGAGCAGAGCAGGGCGAGGGCGGGCAGGCAGCGCGGCAAACTCGATTTCATGGTTTTTCCCATAGTCGTCAGGGTCCGATCACATACCGACGATTTCGCCGGCGATTTCCGTGGTCCGCGCGCCGTTGTCCACCGGACACTAGCCATCGACCGGCGTGGCCGGCGTGCGCAGGATGAGTTGATAGAACGCCAGGTCCAGCCAGCGGCCGAACTTGAAGCCGGCCTGCCTGATCGTGCCGGCATGCGAGAAGCCGAGGCTCTCGTGCAGCGCGATGCTGACGGTGTTCGTGGCGTCGATGCCGCCGACCATGACGTGGTAGTCCTGTTTCTCGGCGGCCTCGATGACGGCCTTCAGCAGCGCGCGGCCGAGGCCGCGGCCGCGGAAGCGGGCGTCCACGTAGATGGAGTGCTCGATCGAATACTTGTAGGCAGGCCAGGCGCGGAACGGGCCGTAGCTCGCGAAGCCCATCAGCTCGCCGCCGTCGTTCTCGATGCCGATGACGGGATAGTTGCCGCGCCGTTTCGCGTCGAACCACGCGACCATCGTGTCGGGCGCGCGCGGCCGGTAGTCGTACAACGCGGTGCTGTTCGCGATCGCGTCGTTGAAGATGGCGAGGATCGCGGCGGAGTGCCGCGCGGGTTCACAGGCGACGAGGTTCATGCGACGCGGCCGGTGATGTTCGCGTGCGTGCGCGACGGTGCCGCCCGGAACGCGGCGGCCATCGAATGGAACAGCGGCTTGGCCGCGAGGCGGGCGTCGAAGGGCGTGGGCCGCTTCGGCTGGCCATCGGCGCGTGGTGTGCGGCCGTTCAGCCAGGTGTATTTGTCGGCGAGCCCCCAGCAGAGCACGGCGTTCACCTCGCGGAACGACAGCGTGACGTCGAGGAACGCGCGGCCCAGCGCCGCGACCTGCGCGTCGCGTTGCTTCACGCTGCCCGTCAGCGGCGCGTCGTGCACGTCGAGCTCGGTGACCAGCAGCGAGTAGCCCATGCCGGTGACTTCCTTCAGGAACGCGCGCCAGGCGCGTTCGTCGCGCGCATCGAAGGCGCGGTTCGCGTTGCTGTCCTGGTTGCCGGCGCCGATGTGGCCCTGGATGCCGAGCGCGTTGACCGGGACGCCGCGGCGGCGCAGGCGTTCGAGTAGTTTGAGCACGCCGTCGCGGTGCGGGGCGTTGTCCTTCTCCCAGCCCATGTAATCGTTGTAGACGAGCTCGGTGTCGGGCAGCGCGTCGCGCGCCGTGCGGAACGCGAGCTCGAGCACGGCGTCGGCGGAGCCGATCGACTGCGACAGCCGCGTCGCGCGCATCTCGCCGGTGAGGTTGTCGACCGCCTCGTTGACCACGTCCCACGAGGCGATGCGCTTGCCGAAATGGTTGGCCGTCGTGCGGACGTGCGTCACCAGCAGTTGTTCGGCGCCGCGCGCCGGGTCCGCGCCGAGGTCGACCGTGTCGATCCAGCGCGGCAGCCAGCGCGGGTGATGCCAGAGCAGCGTGTGGCCGCGCATCTTCAACGACGCACTCTCCGCGAAATCGAGCAGCAGGTCGGCGCGCTCGAACTTGAACTCGCCGGGCGCGGGTTCGATGGCCGGCATCTTGAATTCGTTCTCGGCGACGAGCACGCCGCACTGCTCGCGCAGCAGTTGTTTGTACGGCTCGTCCTGCAGGCCGCGCATGGAGAGCGCGCTGCCGAAGACGAAGCCTTTTTCGCGCGCCAGCGCGTTGAGCGATGGCATCACGATGGACGTGGCGAAGGCCGGCGCGCACGCCAGCCCGGCGCCGCTGCCGGCGGCAGCGAGGAGGGCGCGGCGCGTCCAGCCTCGGTTCATGCGCTCATTTCCCGGTGATGAAGGCGGCGAACTCGGCGCTGGTCATCGAGTCGTCGATGTAGCCGAAGGTGCCGGCGTCGCGGATCTCGCGCGCGGCGTCGGCGAGGCCGCTCATCGCTGCGCGATACAGCGACGTGGCAAGGCTGATGCGCCGGACGCCGGCGGCGGCGAGCTCGGCGACCGTGAACGACTTGCCGCGGATGGCGACCATGAAGTTCACGGGCTTGCCGACCGACTGGCAGACGGTGCGCACGGCGTCGAGCGACGGCAGCGCGGGCGCGAACAACACGTCGGCGCCGGCTTTCTCGAAGGCCTGCAGGCGCCGGATCGTGTCGTCGAGATCGGCGCGGCCGTGCAGGAAGTTCTCGGCCCGCGCCGTCAGCGTGAACGGGAAGGGCAGTGCGCGGGCGGCCTCCGCGGCCGCGGCGACGCGTTCGGTGGCGAGGCCGAGGTCGAAGATGGCCGCGCCCTTGTGGCCCGTGGCGTCTTCGATGCTGCCGCCGACCAGGCCCGCGGCGGCCGCGGCACGGATCGCCTTCGCGGTGTCGGCGGGCTGGTCGCCGAAGCCTTTCTCGAGATCGGCGGACACGGGCAGCGTCGTCGCGGCGCAGATGATCTTCGACTGCGCCATGGACTCTTCGATCGAAACGTTGCCGTCGAGACGGCCGAGCGTGCCGGCGGACGCGCCGCTCGAGGTGGCCAGCGCCGCGAAGCCGAGCGAGCTCAGGATGCGGGCCGAGCCGCCGTCCCAGCAGTTGGCGATGACGAAGGTGCCGGAGGCGTGGAGTTCGCGGAAGCGTTTGCCGCGTTCGTGCTGTGCAGAGTCGGTCATGGCCGGATTCTACTTAGAAGACTGTCCCCTTTTGCCAGGAAACGGGGACTGTCCCCATTAATCCAGCCGTTTCTTGAAGCGGGCGACGGCCACGGTGAGCATCACCGCCAGGAACACCACGAGCTTCAGCGCCTGCGGCCAGACCTCGGGCAGGTCCGCGCCGCGCAGCATGATGCCGCGGACGATCACGTTGAAATGGGTCAGCGGCAGGATCTGCGCGAGCCACTGCGCGGCCTCGGGCATGCCCTCGAACGGGAACATGAACCCGGACAGCAGGATCGACGGCAGCATCGTCACGAACGCCAGCTGGAACGCCTGGAACTGCGTCTGCGCCAGCGTCGAGACGAACAGGCCGAGGCCCAGCGACGCGGCGATGAACAGCAGCGCGGCGCAGTACAGGTCGAAGAAATGTCCCACGGTCGGCACCGCGAACAGCAGCTTGCCGACCACGAGGATCAACGTGACCTGGATCAGGCCGATGCCGACGTACGGCAGTAGTTTGCCCACCATCAGCTCGAGCCGGCCGAGCGGCGTCGCGATCAGCAGCTCGAGGTTGCCGCGTTCGCGCTCGCGCACGATGGCGCCGGACGTGAACAACACCATGGTCATCGACAGGATCACGCCGATCAGCGCCGGCACGATCTGCACGGCCGTGCGTTTCTCCGGGTTGTACAACGTGCGGATCTCGATGCGCCGCGGCGCCATGCGTTTGCCGCCAGCGTACGGGCCCATGCCGTGGCGCGAGATCGTGGGCAGCATCGCGACGCCGTTCGCGACGCCGGCCAGCGAGGGTTGCGAGCCGTCGACCAGGATCTGCACCACCGGCCGCGTCTCCGATTGCAGGCGGCGCTCGAAATCCGCGGGGATGACGACGGCCATGCTGGCGCGGCCCTCGCGCATCAGCCGGTCGACCTCGCTCGCCGAATCCGTCTGCCAGGCGACGTGGATGACCTGCGTCGCGCGCAGCTGCGCGACGAACTCGCGCGACATCGAGCTCTGCGCCTGGTCCTGCACGACGGTGGCCAGGTTGCGCACGTCGTAGTTGATCGCGTAGCCGAACAGCGTGATCTGCATCAGCGGCACGCCGACGATCATCCCGAACGTCACGCGGTCGCGCGACAACTGGCGCACCTCCTTCATGGCGACGGCGCGCAGGCGGCGCAGCGACGCGATGAACCTGCTAGTCGCCATTCTTTTCCCTGCGTGTGGCGACGACGAACACGTCTTCGAGGCTCGCATGCGTCGGCTCGATCTTCGCGTCGATGCCGTGTTGCTTCAGCACGGCGCGCAGCTGGTCGGCGGGCGCGTTCTCGGAACGATCGACCAGCACGCGCAATCGCACCCCGAGCTGGGTCACGCCGTGGATCCACGGCAGCGCGCGCAGCAGGCGAGGCGCTTCGCTGCCGTCCGCGCCTTCCACCTCGAACACGTCGGCGCCGACGCCGTTCATGAGGTCGCGCGGCGAGCCCTCGCTGACCACGCGCCCTTCGGCGAGGATCGCGAGCCCGTGGCACCTTTCCGCCTCGTCCATGTAGTGAGTCGAGACGAGGATGGTGGCGCCGGCCTCGGCCAGCATGAACAGGCGCTCCCAGAAATCGCGGCGGCTCTGCGGATCGACCGCGCTGGTCGGTTCGTCGAGCAGCAGCAGCTCGGGCGAGTGCAGCGTCGCCGCGGCGAGCGCGAGGCGCTGCTTCTGGCCGCCGCTCATCGTGCCGGCGCGCTGTGCGCGCAGCTTCTCCAGGTTGTAGGTGTTGCGTGCCTGCGCGATGCGCGCGTCGACGTCGCCCTCGAGGCCGTAGAGATCGGCGATGAAGCGCAGGTTCTCGTCGGTCGTCAGGTCTTCCCACAGCGAGAATTTCTGCGGCATGTAGCCGAGACGGCGGCGGATCGCCTCCGCATCCTTCACGACAGAGAGGCCGAACACCTCGGCGTGGCCATCGGACGGCAGCAACATGCCGCACAGCATGCGCAGCGTCGTGGACTTGCCCGAGCCGTTCGGACCGAGAAAGCCGTAGATGCGGCCGGCGGGGATGTCGAGATCGATGTGGTCGACGGCGGTCTTCTCGCCGAAGCGGCGCGTCAGCTGGCGCGCGGTGATGGCCATGCGGTCCATCCGCGCAGCGTTCACGGCGATCCGAGCTCCAGCACGACGTCGAGCGGAACGCCCGACGGCAGCTTCGCCGCGCCGGCGTCCTCGATCACGACCTCCGCGAGGAACGAGAGTTTCGAACGGTCGGCGGCGGTGAGTGAGTAGTAAGGCGTGAATTCCGCCTCGCTGGCGACGAAACGCACCTGGCCGGAGAACTCGCCGTCGACGCCATCGACGTGGATCTTCGCCGCGGTGCCGGCCTTGACGCGCGCGCGGATACCTTCCGGCACGTGCACGCGCGCGTACGGCGCGCCGGCGGTGAGCAGCACGGCGACGGTCGCGCCGCGCGCCGGCTTCTCGCCGACGTGGAACGGCAGCGAATCGATGACGCCGGCGATCGGCGAGCGGACCTCGAGCCGCGCCGACGTCGTCTCCAGCGCCTTCACGTTGGCGCGCGCGCTGTCGGCGGCCTGGCGCGCCTGCGCGACCTGTTCGGAACGCGTGCCCTGTTGCAGCTCGCGCAGGCTGGCCTCGGCTTCGTGCAGGCTCGCTTCGGCGGCGTTCGCCGCCGTGACCTGGCGGTCGGCTTCGGACTTGCTCACGAGGCTGCGCTGCACGAGACCGAGCAGCCGGTCGCGCTCGCGCACGGCATCGTCGCGTTCGGCGCGCGCGCGATCGCGGCGTGCGGCGGCGGCACGGATGGTAGTGCTCAGCGGACCGTTCTTCAGTTCGTCGACGCGTGCCTCGGCCGCGGCGAGCTGCGCCTTCGCGGCGTCGAGCTCGGCGGCGGACAACGCGCGGTCCTGCACGACGATGACGTCGCCGGCCTTGACCGTCGCGCCTTCGGTCAGCGGCAGCGACACGATGAACTCGTTCGCGTCGGCGACCAGCTCGACGCGGTCACGCTCGAGCGTGCCGGGCAACGTGTTGACGCCGTTGCGCGAGCAGGCGGCGAGCAGCAGCAGTGCCGGCAAGCCGAGCAGGGTGCGCGCATTCATGCGGCGAACTCGAAGCGCATGGAGAGATCGACGGCCTGCACGTGTTTGGTGATGCCGCCGATCGAGATGTAATCGACGCCGGTCAGCGCGATGTCGCGCACGGTCTGCAGCGTGACGCTGCCCGACGCTTCGAGTCGCGCCTTCGAGCCGTGCACGCGGTTCTTCGTGACGGCCGTGCGCATGTCCGCCAGCGACAGCTCGTCGAGCAGGATGATGTCCGCGCCGGCCGCCAGCGCCTGGTCGAACTCCGCCAGCGATTCCACCTCGACCTCCACCGGCACGCCGGGCGACGTGCGGCGCGCGGTGGTGATGGCGGCGCCGATCGAACCCGCGGCGACGATGTGGTTCTCCTTGATCAGCACCATGTCGTGCAGGCCGAGGCGATGGTTCTGCGCGCCGCCGCAACGCGTGGCGTACTTCTGCGCGACACGCAGGCCGGGCAACGTCTTGCGCGTGTCGAGGATGCGGCAGCCGGTGCCGGCGACGGCGGCGACGTACCGGTCCGCGGCGGTCGCGGTGGCGGACAACGTCTGCAGGAAATTGAGCGCGGTGCGTTCGCCGGTGAGGATGGGGCGCGCCGGTCCCTCGAGCTTCAGCAGTGGTTTGTCGGCGACGAGACGATCGCCGTCGGCGGCCAGCCATTCGAGGCGAACGGCGGGATCGAGTTGTTTGAACGTTTCGGCGACCCAGTCGGTGCCGCAGAGGATCGCTGGTTCGCGCGCCACGACCTGCGCGCGAACCCGCTGTTTCTCGGGAACGAGGGCAGCGGTGACGTCACCGCTGCCCACATCTTCAGCGAGCGCGGCTGCGACCTGCCGCGCGATGAGAGTGCTGTCGACCCGCTCGATCAGAGCGGCAGGCCGTGCGACGTGGCGGCCATGCACATCAGCATCGGGATCGAGAGGATGAAGTTCGTGCGCGACGCGTACAGCGCGGCCTTGCGCGCCGCGGCCTTCTCTTCGTCGGTCGCCGGCTTGATGCCGAGGATCTTCTTCTGGTTGGGCCAGATGATGCCCCAGACGTTCAGCAGCATGATGGTGCCGAGCCAGGCGCCGATGCCGATGACGACGGTCTGATAGTCGTGCGAGCCGTTCGAGTAACCGAACGTGAACGCGGGCACGAAGCGCTCGGCGAGCAACCACGCGCCGGCGAGCCAGGTGGCGAGCGCCGACCAGCGGAACCAGAACAGCGCGCGCGGCGCGACGTACTTGTTCACGCCCGCGCCGCCCGGACCACCCTTGTCGGCGGCGGCGTCGGCGAGCGCCGGCGTCTGCACGGCGTTGAAGTAATAGAGCAGGCCGATCCAGAACACGCCGCACACGATGTGCACCCAGCGCGCGAGCGACTGCTGGTTGAAGGCGGACTCCGGCATCAGTGCGTTGTGCAGGATGACGGAAAGGATGACGGCGAGAACGATGCCCGTGATGAGGGCGAAGCGGTGATTCGTGAATATTTTCATTGTCTTAATCTCCCCGGTGAGCGGTTTGAAGAATAGGGGACGTGCCCCCATAATTCAACGCGCTCCGCGCCGGGGCCTCTCTCCAAAGAGTGGCTCGAGATTCCGATGGAACGCCCACAATCCCCCTGCATCAAAGTCTGTGTGCTGGATGGCGCCGGCCGCTGCAAGGGTTGTTTGCGCACCCTGCAGGAGATAGCTGCCTGGACCTCCCTGAGCGCGGAGGCCCAGTGGTCCGTGATACGTGCGCTCGAGGACAGGAGAAGGACAGTGGCTGACGACGTCGTTGATCGCATCAAGACCCACATCGGCACCAGCCCGGCGGTGCTGTTCATGAAAGGCACGCCGGATTTCCCGCAGTGCGGGTTCTCGGCGCAGGCCGTGGCCGCGCTGCGCGCCAATGGCGTGAATTCGTTCCACGCCGTGAACATCTTCGAGGATCCGGAGCTGCGCGAGGCGCTGAAGAAATTCTCGAACTGGCCTACCTACCCGCAGCTGTACGTGAACGGCGAGCTGGTGGGCGGGTGCGACATCGTGCTGGAGATGCATCGCAGCGGCGAGCTGAAGACGCTTCTCTCGCAGGCTGGCGCGAGCGTCTAAGAGAGAGGCACCACCTCTACTCCGTCGCGGGCAGGGCGTTGTCGTCCGCGGTCGCCGGCTCCCGCAACACCTGCGCCCGCGCCTCGGCCTTGCGCCATGTGCCGTCCAGCGCGTTGCACACCTCGCAGAAGATATCCGCGGTGCGTTCCGCGTCGTATCGCGCGGAGTGCGCGGCGCTCGAGTCCCACGTGATGCCGCACACCTGCGCCGCCTTCGCGAGCACGGTCTGACCGAACGCCGCGCCGGCGAGCGTCGCGGTGTCGAAGCACGAGAACGGGTGGAACGGATTGCGCTTGATCTCCGCGCGCGCAACCGCGGCGTTGAGGAATCCCAGGTCGAAAGCGGCGTTGTGTCCGACCAGCACGGCGCGTTTGCAGTCCTGCGTCTTCATCTGCGCGCGCACTTCCGTGAAGATCCGGCCCAGCGCGTCCTTCTCCGGGATCGCGGGGCGCAGCGGGTGCCACGGATCGATGCCGTTCACCGCCAATGACGCCGGCTCGAGCTTTCCGCCCTCGAACGGCCGCACGTGATACGCATGCGATTCGCCGCGCTGCAGGCGTCCGTCCGGCCCGAACTGGATCATGACCGCGGCGATCTCCAGCAGCGCGTCCGTCGCGCAGTTGAAGCCGCCGGTCTCGACGTCGATGACCACGGGCAGGAACGCGCGGAACCGCCGGCTCATCAGCGGCGGCCCGGTGTAACTCGCCTCCGGTTGCAGCGATGGCGACAGCGTCTCTTCCATCACGCCAGTTCCCACGCGATGGATTCGCCCGCGCGCATCGGCACGAGCTCGTGCTCGCCGAGTGGATAGCTGCCCGGCGGCGACCAGTCGCGCTTGCGCAGGCGGATGCGCGCGGCATTGCGCGGCAGCCCGTAGAAATCCGCGCCGAAGTCCGACGCGAAACCTTCCAGCTTGTCCAGCGCGCCGGCCGATTCGAATGCCTCGGCATACAGCTCGATGCCCGCGTGCGCGGAGAACATGCCGGCGCAGCCGCAGGCGTTCTCCTTCGTGTGCTTCGCGTGCGGCGCGCTGTCGGTACCGAGGAAGAAACGCGGATTGCCGCTGGTGGCCGCGGCCAGCAGTGCCGCGCGGTCCGGCTCGGTCTTCAGGATCGGCAGGCAGTAGTAGTGCGGGCGGATGCCGCCTTCGAAGATCGCGTTGCGATTGTGCAGCAGGTGCTGGGGCGTGATCGTCGCGCCGACGCCCTCGCGCGCCTGCGTCACGAACGCCGCCGCGCGTGCGGTCGTGATGTGTTCGAACACGACGCGCAGCCGGGGGAAGCGATCCACCGTCGGCGCCAGTACGTCGTCGATGAAACGCGACTCGCGGTCGAAGACGTCGACGTGACGCGCCGTCACCTCGCCGTGCACCAGCAGCGGCATGCCGACCTCGCTCATGCGCGCGAGCACCGCGTCGATGCGACGGATGTCCGTGACGCCCGAATCCGAATTCGTGGTGGCGCCGGCCGGATACAACTTGCACGCGTGTACGACACCGCTGGCACGGGCGCGGTCGATTTCGGCCGGATCCGTGCGGTCCGTGAGATACAGGGTCATCAGCGGCTCGAAAACGGCGCCGGCGGGCAGGGCCGCGACGATGCGTGCGCGATATTGGACCGCCGCCGCGGCCGTGGTGACCGGCGGTTTCAGATTCGGCATCACGATGGCGCGCGCGAAACGCGCCGCCGTGAAGGGCAACACCGCGGCCATCGCCGCGCCATCGCGCAGATGGAGATGCCAGTCGTCAGGCCGGCGTATTTCGATTTCCAAAGATGACTCGGAGTTGGCTCGTGGCCGGCGCGTCAAACGCGCCGTAAGCTGCTGTGCGGACTGGAGTTTGCTTGACCGGAAGGCGGCGAGAAACGATCATATCGCGCCTTGTTTTCCAGCCCCGCCACCCTCAGTGAAAACGCCGCGCATGCTAGCACAGCGCGCGCGTCTTCCTGGATGCAGAACCCTCGCTGAACGGACCCCTATGACGGAAATCACGAAGCTCGCCGACGTCGACCCGATCGAGACACGGGAGTGGATCGAATCGATCGACTCGGTGTTGAAGACCCAGGGCGCGGACCGCGCGCATTACCTGCTCGAGCAACTGATCGAGTACACGCGCCGCTCCGGCGCCTATCTGCCGTTCCGCCCGAACACCGCGTACCTCAACACGATCCAGACCGGGCACGAGCCTTCGTATCCCGGCAATCGCGAAATGGAGAAGCGCATCGAGGCGTGCATCCGCTGGAACGCGCTGGCGATGGTGCTGAACGCGAACAAGGTCTCGAGCGAATACGGCGGACATCTATCCACCTACGCTTCTTCCGCGACGCTGTACGAAGTCGGCTTCAACCACTTCTGGCGCGCGCAGTCGCCGGATCATCCGGGCGACATGGTGTTCGTTCAGGGTCACGCGTCGCCGGGCATCTATGCGCGCGCGTTCCTCGAAGGCCGGCTCAGCGAGGACCAGCTCAAGCATTTCCGCCAGGAAGCGTCCGGCGACGGCCTGTCGTCGTATCCGCACCCGTGGCTGATGCCTAACTTCTGGCAGTTCCCGACGGTGTCGATGGGCCTCGGCCCGATGATGGCCATCTACCAGGCGCGTTTCCTGCGCTACATGGAGAACCGCGGCATGGTGCCGGCGTCCGACCGCAAGGTCTGGGCGTTCCTCGGCGACGGCGAGATGGACGAGCCCGAGAGCATGGGCGCGTTGACGCTGCCGGTGCGCGAGAAGCTCGACAACCTGGTGTTCGTGGTCAACTGCAACCTGCAGCGTCTCGACGGTCCGGTGCGCGGCAACGGCAAGATCATCCAGGAACTCGAAGCCGCGTTCATGGGCGCCGGCTGGAACGTCATCAAGGTCGTCTGGGGTTCTCGCTGGGATCCGCTGCTGGCGCGCGACACCGACGGACTCCTGCGCCGCGTGATGGAAGAGTGCGTCGACGGCGAGTACCAGAACTTCAAGGCCAAGGGCGGCGCGTACACGCGCGAGCACTTCTTCGGCAAGTATCCCGAGCTGAAGGAGATGGTCGCGAACATGTCCGACGAGGACATCTGGCACCTGAACCGCGGCGGCCACGACGCGCGCAAGGTGTTCGCGGCGTATGCCGCGGCGATGAACCACAAGGGCCAGCCCACGGTCATCCTCGCGAAGACCGTCAAGGGCTTCGGTCTCGGCAAGGCGGCCGAGGGACAGATGGTGGCGCACCAGCAGAAGAAGCTGGACGAAGAGGCGCTGCGCGCCGTGCGCGACCGTTTCAACATCCCGCTGACCGACGAACAGGTCGGCAAGCTGTCGCTGGTCAAGCCGACCGACGACGCGCCCGAGATGAAATACCTGCACGAGCGGCGCCAGTCGCTCGGCGGCTATCTACCGGCGCGCAAGATCGTCGCGCAACCGCTGCAGATTCCCGAGCTGTCGTCGTTCGGCGCGATGCTCGAGGGCACGGGCGATCGCGAGATCTCCACGACGATGGCGTTCGTGCGCATCCTCACGCAGCTGCTGAAGGACAAGAACATCGGCAAGAACGTCGTGCCCATCGTCCCCGACGAGGCGCGCACGTTCGGCATGGAAGGCCTGTTCCGCCAGATCGGCATCTACAGCTCGGCGGGCCAGCTCTATTCGCCGGTCGATTCCGACCAGCTGATGTTCTACAAGGAAGACAAGAAGGGCCAGATGCTCGAAGAGGGCATCAACGAAGCGGGATCCACCTGCTCGTGGATCGCCGCGGGCACCGCGTATGCCAACCACGGCATCGCGATGATCCCGTTCTACATCTACTACTCGATGTTCGGCTTTCAGCGCGTCGGCGACTTCTACTGGGCCGCGGGCGACCTGCGCACGCGCGGTTTCCTGCTGGGCGCGACCGCCGGCCGCACGACGCTGGCGGGCGAAGGCCTGCAGCACCAGGACGGCCACTCGCTGCTGCACGCGGCGACGGTGCCGAACTGCGTCGCGTACGACCCGACGTACGCCTACGAACTCGCCGTGATCATCCATGACGGCCTGCGCCGCATGTATGCGAACGACGAGAGCGTCTTCTATTACATCGCGGTGATGAACGAGAACTACGTGCAGCCCGCGCTGCCCAAGGGTGTCGAGGAAGGCATCCTCAAGGGCATGTACCTGCTGCACGCGGGTGGCGCCGGCAAGGTGCGCGTGACGCTGATGGGCTCGGGCACGATCCTGCGCGAAGTCATCGCGGCGGCCGAGATCCTGGCGAAGGACTTCAACATCCCCTCGGACATCTACAGCGCGCCGAGCTTCTCAGAGCTGCGTCGCGAGGCGCTGGAGATCGAGCGCTGGAACCGCCTGCATCCGGGCGAGCCGGCGCGCACGCCGTACGTGTCGCAGGCGCTGTCGAAGGCCACGGGGCCGTTCATCGCCGCCACCGACTACATGCGCGCGTGGCCGGACATGATCCGGCAGTGGGTTCCCGGTCGCTTCGTCACGCTCGGCACCGATGGCTTCGGCCGCTCGGATGGCCGCGCGGCGTTGCGCAACCATTTCGAAGTCGATGCGAAGAACATCGTCTACGCGTCGTTGCAGGCGCTCGCCGAAGAAGGGGCGATCGACAAGGGCACGCTGAAGCAGGCGCTCAGCAAGCTCGGCCTCGACCCCAACAAAGTGGATCCGCAGAAAGCATGAGCTCCTCCCTCGAAGTACGAGTACCCGACCTCGGGAATTTCGACTCGGTCGCCGTCGTCGACGTGCTGGTGAAGCCGGGCGACACGGTCGACATCGATACGCCGCTGGTCACGCTGGAGACCGACAAGGCCACGATGGATGTGCCGTCCACCGCCAAGGGCGTCGTGGAGAAGGTGCACGTGGCCAAGGGCGGCAACGTGTCGCCGGGCGCGCTCGTGGTCACCGTGAAGGGCGAGGCGCCCGCGGCGTCGACCAACAAGCCTGCCGCGGCCACACCTGCGGCCGCCGCATCCGCGCCTGCCGCCGCTGCGGCGCCGGTCGCGCCGCCGAAGGAAGGTCCGGTCGAAGTCCGCGTCCCCGACATGGGCAGCTTCGATTCCGTCTCCATCATCGAAGTGATGGTGAAGACCGGCGACACCGTCGACTTCGACACGCCGCTCGCCACGCTCGAAACCGACAAGGCGACGATGGACGTGCCGTCGACGGCCAAGGGTGTCGTCGAGAAGGTGCACGTCGCGAAGGGCGGCAAGATCGGCCCGGGCGGGTTGGTCGTCACCGTCAGGGGTTTCTCCGCCGAGGCGAAGGCCGCGGCGACCGCGGCCGCCGCCGCACCGGCCGCGGCCACCAAACAAGCCGCGCCCGCGGCTGCTCCGCGCGCCGCAGCCCCGCAGGGTGTCGCGCAGTCGCTCCCGGGCCCGCGTGGCCTGCCGGCGATCGACGAGGCCAGCTTCGGTGTCGCGCACGCGTCGCCGTCGGTGCGCAAGTTCGCGCGCGAGCTCGGCGTGAACCTCGGCTCCGTGAAAGGCAGCGGCGACAAGGGCCGCATCCTGCTCGACGACGTGAAGGCGTTCGTGAAGCTGGTGATGTCGGGTGGTGTCGCGCTGGCGGCGCCCGCACCAGCGCTGCCGAAGGCGCACTACGCCGACCCGGCCGCGTACGGCGCGGTCGAAGCGAAGCCGCTGAACCGCGTGCAGAAGATCTCCGGCCCGCGCCTGCAGGCCGCGTGGATCAACATCCCGCACGTCACGCAGTTCGACGAATCGGACATCACCGAGCTCGACGCGGTTCGCGCCTCGCTGAAGGACAAGGCCGCCGCCGCCGGCGTGAAGGTGACGCCGCTGGCGTTCATCATCCAGGCCGCGGTGCGCGCGATGCGCGAATTCCCGGTGCTGAACAGCCAGCTCGACGCGGAAGGCCAGAACCTCCTCTTCAAGAAGTACTTCAACGTCGGTTTCGCGGCCGACACGCCGAACGGGCTGCTGGTGCCCGTGATCAAGGGCGCGGACAAGCTCGATGTCATCGGCGTCGCGAAGGCGCTCGGCGACCTCAGCGGCAAGGCGCGCGACGGCAAACTACCCGGCGCGGACATGCAGGGCGCGGGATTCACCATCTCGAGCCTGGGTGGCGTCGGCGGCACGATGTTCACGCCGATCATCAACTCGCCCGAGGTCGCGATCCTCGGCGTGTCGAAGAGCGCGATGAAACCGGTGTGGGACGGGAAAGCGTTTCAACCGCGGCTCATGCTGCCGCTGTCGTTCTCGTACGACCACCGCGTCATCGACGGCGCGCTCGGCGCACGCATCGCCAAATATCTCGCCGACACGCTGGCGAAGCCGAAGGACCTGCTCGGGGCGATGACGTGAGCAAGATCGATCTTACGGTTCCGGATCTCGGCAACTTCGACGAGGTCGCGATCGTCGACGTGCTCGTCAAGGTCGGCGACAGGATCGACGTCGAGACGCCGCTCGTCACGCTCGAGACCGACAAGGCGACGATGGACGTGCCGTCCACCGCGGCCGGCACGGTGCTCGAAGTGCTGGCGAAGAAGGGCGGCAAGATCGCCAAGGGTGGCGTGATCGCGCGCATCGAGGGCGAGGCCGCGGCCGCGAAGCCCGCGGCGGCACCCGCCGCTGCACCGGCGAAGGCCGCTGCGCCGGCGCCGGCGGCATCTGCCCCGCCCGCCGCACCGGCCGCCTCCGCGCCGCGCCCGGCCGCTGCGCCCGCGCCCGCACCGAAACCCTCGCGCCCGTTGAAGCCGGACGTTCCGCACGACCGCGAGACCCAGCTGCTGGTGCTCGGCGCCGGTCCCGGCGGCTACACCGCCGCGTTCCGTGCCGCCGATCTCGGCCTCAAGGTCACGCTGGTCGAACGCTGGCCGATGCTCGGCGGCGTCTGCCTCAACGTGGGCTGCATCCCGTCGAAGGCACTGCTGCACGCGGCCAAGGTCATCGACGAAGTCGGCGAGATGAAGGCGCACGGCGTTGCATTCGGCGCGCCGCAGATCGACCTGCCGAAGCTGCTCGAGTGGAAGAACAGCGTCGTGAAGAAGCTGGTCGGCGGCCTGTCGGTGCTCGCGAAGCAACGCAAGGTCGAGGTCGTCACCGGTGTCGGCAAGTTCGCCAGCCCGCACGTCGTCGAGGTCACCGGCAACGACGGGTCGAAGCAGAAGATCCGCTTCGACCAGTGCATCATCGCCGCCGGCTCCGAGCCCATCAAACTACCGTTCATTCCCGACGATCCGCGCGTCATCGATTCCACCGGCGCGCTGGAGCTCGGCGGCGTGCCGAAACGCCTGCTGGTCATCGGCGGCGGCATCATCGGTCTCGAGATGGCCACCGTGTACGCGGCGCTGGGCGCGAAACTGTCGGTCGTCGAGCTGACGCCGCAGCTGATGCCGGGCGCGGATCCGGATCTCGTGCGGCCGCTCGAGAAGCGCCTCAAGGCGCGCTACGAGCAGGTGCTGTTGAACACCAAGGTCACCGCCGTCGCCGCGAAGCCGGAGGGTCTCGAGGTCACGCTCGAGGACGCCAGCGGCAAGCGCAACGACACGTTCGATCGCGTGCTGGTCGCCGTCGGCCGCACGGCCAATGGCAAACGCATCGGCCTCGAGAACGCGGACATCGACGTCAGCGATCGCGGCATCATCCCGGTCGACAAGCAGATGCGCACGAACCTGCCGCACGTGTTCGCCATCGGCGATCTCGTTCCCGGCCCGATGCTCGCGCACAAGGCGATGCACGAGGCCAAGGTCGCGGCGGAAGTCGCCGCGGGCCACAAGAGCTACTTCGACGCGCGCGTGATCCCGTCGGTCGCTTACACGGATCCGGAAGTGGCCTGGGTCGGCCTCACGGAGACGGACGCGAAGAAGAACGGCACGGCGTACAAGAAGGGCAACTTCCCGTGGGCGGCGAGCGGCCGTTCGCTGGCGCTGGGCCGCGACGAGGGCTTCACCAAGCTGCTGTTCGATCCGGTCACGCATCGCGTGCTCGGCGGCGGCATGGTGGGCCCGAACGCGGGCGAGCTGGTGGCGGAAGTGGCGCTGGCGATCGAGATGGGCGCGGACGCGACCGACATCGGTCTGACGATCCACCCGCATCCGACGCTGTCGGAGACGGTGGGCCTGTCGGCCGAGGCGTTCGAAGGCACGATCACCGATCTCTACATGCCGAAGAAGGCCTGAGCCGCTCCTGACTACAGCGTGTGCGCGGTCGGCGCCGCGGCGGTCAGCGCCGCGGCGGGATCGGGGCCGTACACGTAGTCGACCGTGATGCGCACCGCCAGGGTGTCCGTGACGCTCCAGTTCGAGACGTCCAGGCACACGGAGCGGTGGTCCGGACTCACCGGGTATTCGTTCGCCTCGCCGTTCACGTGCACGCTGCCGACCGTGGCGGCGCCCGCATCGCGTGTCATCCAGCCCTCGGTGCTGTTCGGGACGCGCGCGTCGAGGCGCACGTTGGTCGTGCGCGCGCCGGACGGCACGGTCGCGCAGATCTCGACGCTCTGCACCACCGGCGCGGTGCACAGCACCGGGCCGACTTCGTCGGGCTGAGAGTTGACGTGGCAGGCGGGCAGGCGAACAACGGCCTCGGCGCTTCCCGAGTCACCATTGCGGGCGGGAATGGCGGTGCCAGCCGCGTTGGGCGCTTCACCGGCTGCGGGCTTGGGGGCGAGCCGCGTGACCAGCTCGGCGAACTGTTTCTGGTAGCGCGCGTCCATCGCAGTCTCGATTTCCTCGCGCATACTGACGGCGCGCAGCGCCGACCACGCATACCCGCCGACGATGCAGCCGATCATCAGCGCGATGGTCGCGACCAGCGAACGCACGCGATTCTTCTTCGGCCGCGTTTCGTTCGGCGCGCGGTTGCGCACCAGCTGGAAGATCGCGGTGCCCATGGTGGCGAGCGCGCCGATGATGGCGGCGACGATGGTTTCTGACAGGCCCATTCGCGGGTGCCTCGTGAGGCAAGCAAGCTGGCGGGCAGTGTAGAACGCCGTTTCGGGAGCCCGGTCCGGGCGGCTCCCGAGGTGGGCACTGGTTCACACAATTTGCCGCGCCGCGATGGCGCGGCGAAACGGCGGCCTCAGACGAGGCCGCGCAGCTTCTCGAGATAGGCCTGCTCGTCCGGCGCCTTGCCGGACCGCTGCGCATCCCACAGCGCTTCCGCCAGCACCGTCAGCATCTGGTGCTCCGCCTCGTGCGGATCGCTGGCGCGCGCCGCGAGCTTCGCGTGGATGTCCGCGATGCCGGCCGGCCGGTTCGTGCTGACCTGCTCGCGGATCGCGAGGTGCAGGCCCATGTGCAGCCACGGGTTCAGCTGGCCGCTGCGGGGTGAGTAGTTAGCGAGATCGGCCGCCGCGGACTCCACGATGACGTGATATTCCGGGTGCTCGGAGATGACCGCGGCGATCTGCTTGTCGAGCGGCGACAACGTGTGCTGTTGCTTGAAACGGCGCCACGCGCCGCGATACGCCTCGCGCAGCTGGTCGCGCGATTGCCCCGCGAAGATCACGGAGTTCTCCCAGAGGCGGCGATAATCCGGCGGCGGGGGCCGTACTCGCACAGATCGTTGATTGGGCAGCTTGCGCACGCCGGCTTTAGCGCCTTGCATACGTAACGCCCGTGCAGGAGCAACCAGTGATGTGAGTCATGAGCGAATTCCCCGGGAACGAACTTGACCAGCGCATCCTCCACATCCCTTGGTGTTTTCCCCGGTGCCATTTTCGTCCGATTGGCGACGCGGAAGATGTGCGTGTCAACCGCTATTGTCGGCTCTCCGAAGACGGTGTTGAGGACGACGTTCGCAGTTTTCCTTCCCACTCCCGGAAATTTTTCGAGCTGCTCGCGAGCGCGCGGTACCTGCCCCTGAAATTCGTCTGCAATCGCCGACGCCGTCGCCACGACGTTCTTCGCCTTCGCTTTCCATAACCCGATGGTGCGGATGTACGTGGACAGTTTCTCCACGCCGAGATCCGCGATCGCGCGCGGCGTGTTCGCGACGGGGAACAGCTTACGGGTTACCGCATTCACGCTCTTGTCCGTGGCCTGCGCCGACAGGATGACCGCCACCAGCAGCTCGAACGGCGTCGAGTATTCGAGCTCGGTCGTCGGATGCGGGTTCGCGGCGCGGAAGCGCTCGAAGATCTGGCGGCGCTTGTCGGCGTTCATGGCGAGTCGTCGGCGCGCCGCGCGCCACGTTTGCGCTCGGCGAGGATCGCCGCGCGTTCGGCAGCGCGGCGCGCCAGCCGTTCGTTGTGCGCGTCGTAGCGCGCGCGGCTGTCGATCGCCGGCGGCAGCGCGAGCGCGCGGTGCGCCGGGCTCGCGAGCAGCGGCTGCATCGAGATGCAATCGACCGGGCACGGCGCGACGCACAGCTCGCAGCCCGTGCACAGCTCGGCGATCACCGTGTGCATGCGGCGCGGCGCGCCGACGATGGCGTCGACCGGGCAGGGTGGCAGGCACTTCGTGCAGCCGATGCAGCGCTCTTCGTCGATCACGGCGACGGTCGGCGCAGCTTCCAGTCCGTTGTCGCGGTTGAGTTGCGTCGCCGCGCGGCCGGTGAGCTGCGCCAGCGCGAGGATGGTCTCCGTGCCACCGGGCGGACATTGATTGATGTCCGCGGCGCCCCCGGCGATGGCGGCGGCATAGTCACCGCAACTCGGATACCCGCAGCGCGTGCATTGCGTCTGCGGCAGCAGCGCGTCGATGGCGGACGCGTCGGCCATCGGCGCTTACGTGACCTTCATGCCCGCCTGCGCACCGGCATCGGCCGACAGCAGGAACACGCCCGGGCCGTCATCGCCGCTGGCGCACAACACCATGCCCTCGGACACGCCGAAGCGCATCTTGCGCGGCTCGAGGTTCGCGACCATCACCACCTGGCGGCCGACGAGCTTCTCCGGCTCGCCGTACGCGGCGCGGATGCCCGAGAACACGTTGCGCTTCTCGGTGCCGAGGTCGAGCGTCAGTTGCAGTAGTTTGTCCGAGCCCTCGACGAACTTCGCCTCGAGCACCGTCGCGACGCGCAGATCCAGCTTCGCGAAGTCGTTGATGGTGGCGAAGCCGGGCTTCGCGGCGGGAGCGGTGGCAGGTGCAGCGGTCTTGTCGGTCACGGGCTTGGCCTTCTTCTCGGCTTGTTTGGTGGCGGCGTTGGCGGCCGGCGGCGGCACGGCGGTGCCCGCGTCCGGCTCGACGAGCTTCGCGACGACCTTCGGATCGAGCCGCGTCGCCAGCGGTTCGTACGCATTGATCGGGTGATCGAGCAACGGCGTGTCGACGAAATTCCATTCCGCGAACGAGATGTTCAGGAACTTGCCGGCGTTCTCCGCCATCTGCGGCAGCACCGGCGCGAGATAGCTCATCAGCACTCGGAACAGGTTGATGCCCTGCGTGCAGACGGCGAGCACCTCGGCGGATTTCGCCGGATCCTTGGCGAGCGCCCAGGGCTTGTTCGTGTCGACGTACTGGTTCGCGCGGTCGGCGAGACCCATGATGCCGCGCAACGCGGCGGAGTAGTCGCGCGCGTCGTAGAGGTCGCCGATGGTCGAGCGCAGCGCTGCGAACTCCGCGTACAGCGTCGGGTCGGGTAGTTGGGTCGCGAGCCGGCCGCCGCCGCGCGCGACGAAACCGGCGCAGCGGCTGGCGATGTTGACGAGCTTGCCGACGATGTCCGAGTTCACACGCGCGACGAAGTCGTCGAGCGACAGGTCGATGTCGTCGACGTTCGGGCCGAGCTTGCCGGCGAAGTAGAAGCGCAGCGGTTCCGGCGGCAACAGCGACAGGTACTTGCTGGCGGTGATGAACGTGCCGCGCGACTTCGACATCTTCGCGCCGTTGATCGTCAGGAAGCCGTGCACGAACACCGCGGTCGGCTTGCGACAGCCCGAGCCGTGCAGCACCGCCGGCCAGAAGAGGTTGTGGAAGTAGCTGATGTCCTTGCCGATGAAGTGGTACAGCTCGGCTTTACTTCCCGCGCCCAGATACTCGTCGTAATCCAGTCCGCGCAGCTGGCACAGCGCCTTGAAGCTGCCGAGATAGCCGATCGGCGCGTCAAACCACACGTAGAAATACTTGCCGGGCGCGCCGGGGATCTCGAAGCCGAAGTAGGGCGCGTCGCGCGAGATGTCCCAGTCCTGCAGGCCGGCTTCGAACCACTCGGCGAGCTTCGCGCGCACTTCGGGCTGGCGCGCGCCGCCACCCTCGAGCCAGGCACGCAGGACCTCGGTGAAATTGCCGAGCTTGAAGAAGTAGTGCTCCGACTCGCGCCAGACCGGCGGTGTCTTCGAGATCGTCGACACGGGATTGATCAGTTTGTCCGGCGTGTACGTCGAACCGCAGTTCTCGCAGGAGTCGCCGTACTGGTCGGCGGTGTGGCAGACCGGGCATTCACCCTTCACGTATCGATCGGGCAGGAACATGCCGGCCGTCTCGTCGTACGCCTGGCGCACGCTGCGCGTGGTGATGTGTCCCGCGGCCTTGAGCTTGCCGTACAGGTCGTTCGTGATCGCCTGGTTCTCGGGCGAATGCGTCGAGTGGAAATGATCGTGGCCGATCAGGAAGCCCTGGTAGTCGGCGCGATGTTCCGCGGCGACGCGCGTGATCAGCTGCTCCGGCGTCACGCCCTCGCTCTGGGCCTTGATCATGACCGGGGTGCCGTGCGTGTCCTCGGCGCAGACGTAGATCGCGTCGTGCCCCTGCATGCGCTGGTAACGCACCCAGATGTCGGTCTGCACGGCTTCGATGATGTGTCCGATGTGCAGCGCGCCGTTGGCGTACGGCAGCGCGCTCGTGACGAGGATCTTGCGAGGCATGGAAACTTGCGGCTTTTACGGGGCCGGCAAGTATAGACGAGGGTCGGGGCTTCCTATCCCTGGTCTTTCACGGACTCGAACTTGGCCTTCGAAATGCCCTTCTTGTAGGCCTCTTTGCCCGTGATCAGGCGCTGGGTGAGCAGCGCCTCGATCGCGTTGTCCATGGTGCGCATGCCGAACGAGCTGCCGGACTGCATCGTGGTTTCGAGCTGGTCGAGCTTGCCCTGGCGGATCAGGTTCGAGACGGCGGGCGTGTTCACCAGGATCTCGAGCGCCGCGACGCGGCCGCTCTTGTCGGCCTTCTGCAGCAGCTGCTGCGAAACCACGCCGCGCAGCGACGTCGACAGCATCGTGCGGACGTGGCTTTGTTTGTCGGCCGGGAACACGTTGATCATGCGGTCGACGGTCTGCGCCGCGCCGTTCGTGTGCAACGTGCCCATGACGAGGATGCCCATCTCGGCCGCGGTTACCGCGATGCTGATGGTTTCGTAGTCGCGCAACTCACCGACCAGCACGACGTCGGGATCTTCGCGCAGCCCGGATTGCAGCGCCGCCGCGAAGCCCTTCGTGTGCACGCCGACCTCGCGCTGGCTGATCAGGCAGCTCTTGCGCCGGTGCACGAATTCGATGGGGTCCTCGATCGTGAGGATGTGCCCTTTCATGCGGTTGTTGATGTCGTCGATCATCGCGGCGAGCGTGGTCGACTTGCCCGAGCCCGTCTTGCCCGTCACGAGGATCAGGCCGTTGTTCGCGCGGCACAGCTGATGGATCGCCGGCGGCAGCTTGAGCTGCTCCATGGTGACCGGCTTCGACGGGATGGCGCGCATCACCGCGCCCATGCCGTTCAGGTGCCGCATGATGTTCACGCGGAAGCGGCCGAACTCGCCCATGTTGTAGGCGAAGTCGGCGCCGTCGTGCTCCTCGAAACGTTTCACCGCGGTCTTCGGCATGATCTCGTACAGCGTCTGCTGCACGAAGTCGCGATTGAGCGGCTCGGGGCGCAGCGGCTGCAGGTCGCCATACAGGCGGATCCGCGGCGGATCGCCGGCGAGGAAATGCAGGTCGGAGCCCTTCTTCGTGAGGACTTCCTTCAGGTAGTCGTCGATGACGGGCATCGCGCGCGCCTCGCCTAGCTACCCGACGCCGCGGTCGGCGTGGTGCCTTCGAGTTTGGGCATCAACGAGGTGTCGGTGACGTAACGCTGGAACGGCTGCCGGTTGGTCGCGTACGTGACCGCGTCGTCCGGATCGATCTCCTTGCGCGAGAGCGAGTCGAGCAGCGCCTGGTCCATCAGCATCATGCCGAGATCCTTGCCCGTCATGATCTGGTTCGGGATCTGGTGCGTCTGGTCGGTCTGGATGAGCTTGGCGATGGCGCGGTTCATGACCAGCGTTTCGCAGATTGCCTTGCGGCCACGCTGGTCACCGGTCTTCACCAGGATCTGCGTGACGACGGCCAGCAGCGAGTTGGACAGGAAGCTCTTCGTCTGTTCGCGCTCTTCGATGGGCAGCGCGTCGATGATGCGGTCGATGGTCTTGGAGGCGGAGGTCGTGTGCAGGGTGCCGAGCACGAGGTGGCCGGTTTCCGCGGCCGTCATCGCCATGGAGATGGTCTCCGCGTCGCGCAACTCGCCGACGAGGATGACGTCCGGGTCTTCGCGCATCGCCGCGCGCACGCCTTCGGCGAACGTCGGGATGTGCGTGCCGAGCTCGCGCTGGATGACCTGGCTCTGCTTGCTGCGGTGGACGAATTCGATCGGGTCTTCGAGCGAGATGATGTTCAGGCGGCGCGAGGTGTTCAGGTGGTCGATCATCGCGGCGAGCGTGGTCGACTTGCCCGTGCCCGTGGCGCCCGTGACCAGCACCATGCCCTGGTGGTAGTCGCAGAGCTTCTTGACGATGGGCGGCAGCGACAGCTTGTCGATGCTCGGGATCTCGGTGGGGATCGCGCGGAAGGTCGCGCCGATGCCGGTTTCCTTGCGGAACACGTTGACGCGGAAGCGGCCGCCGTCGGCGGAGACATAGGAGAAGTCGAGGTCGTTGCCCTTGCCGAAGTATTCGGCCTGGTTCTTCGTGAAGACCTCGGTCAGGTAACTCTCGAGCTCCGCGTCGCCCACGTCGCGGAACTTGATCGGCATCAGGTCGCCGTTCATGCGCAGCATCGGCGGCACGCCGACGGCCAGGTGCACGTCGGAGCAACCTTGCTGCATGCCGAGCTTCAGGAACGCGTCGATGCGGGCCACGGTGGGGCAAATCCTCGGGTTATGTCCTCAGCCAAGCATGCAAGCTGAGGTGGGAGGGCAGTGTGACGTAGTGCGCGGTTCTTTTCGACCCGCGTGGGGACATTCCTGATTTCCAGAAAAAGGGGGCGGGCCTGCCGCAGGCGCGTCCCCTTTTTCAGGAAATCAGGAATGTCCCCATTGGAACCTAGCGATACTTTTCCAGCGCCGCGCGCAGCTCGTTCATCGTCTGGAACCGCTTGTCCTTGTCGACGGACATCGCCTGCATGATGACTTCCGGCAATCCCGCCGGCAGGCCGGGGTTCACTTCGCGCGGCGGGCGCGCCTTGCCCTGCACGTGCTGGTACATGACGGACATGTGATCGCCACGCGCGTAGGGCGGCACGCCGGTCATGATCTCGTAAAGGATGACGCCGAGCGCGTACACGTCCGCGCGCTGGTCCACCTTCTTGCCGAGGATCTGTTCGGGCGCCATGTATTTCGGCGAGCCGATGACGTAGCCGGTCTTGGTCAGCTGCGTGTCGCCTTCGCGCTGCGCGGCGGCGACGCCGAAGTCCACGATCTTGAGCAGGCCTTCGTTGTTGATCAGCACGTTCGCGGGTTTGAGATCGCGATGCACGATGCCGACCTGGTGCGCGACGTCCATGCCCACGCAGATGTCGATGCCGAACCCGAGCGCGCGCGGCAGCGGCATCGGTTTCTCGCCGACCACCTCACTACCCAGCGTGTGCGAAGGGAAGTACTCCATCGAGATGGCGTAGTTGCCCTGGATGAAGAGGAAGTCGTAGATGCGGATGACGTTCTTGTGCGTGATCTTGCGGCTGTACCGCAGCTCGTGCACGAAACGCTTCATGATCTCTTCGTCTTCGGAGACGTTGGGATTCAGGAACTTCAGGATCAGCCGCTCGTCGACGACCGTGTCTTCCATCAGCAGCACGGTGCCGAACGCGCCCTTGCCGATGCGTTCGACGTACTTGTAGCGGCCCTCGATGATGTCCCCGGTCTTGAGCGTCTGGATGTCGAGCTTCTGCGGCCCGGCCATCTTCTCGGCTTCCTTGACGGCCTTCTGCACTTCCTGCTCGGACATCATCTGCGTGCGTTGCGCGACCGGCGGCGGGGGCGGCGGCGGCGCGACGACCGGGGGCGGAACCTGTGGCCGCGGCGGCGGCACCACGGGCGCCGGCGGGCTGTACTGCGGCGCGCTGGCCTGCGTCGCGGCTTCGTGCCGATGCGCGGGTGCCGGCGGCGGAGCCAGCGGCGACCGGTTCTGCGTCGACGAGAGGCGCGTGCCGCTGCCGGAGAACCGCGAATCGAGGTCCGACAGGGCGCGCAGCGCGGCCTGCGCTACGGTCTGCTCGGGGTTCGACGACTGGTTCTGGATCTGGACGCGGATGTTCTCGAGGCGGCGTTCGTCGGCGAGCTTGGCCAGCGAGGTGATGGCCTCTAGCCGGATTTCCTTCTCCTCGCGCCCCAGCATCGGCAACACCGCGTCGATGACCTTGTAATCGCCGAGGCGGCCGAGTGCGCGAACCACCGTCGGCAACGAGCGCGCCGGCGTGGTGTCGAGCATCTCGACGAGGCGCGGCACCGCGCGCTTGCTGCCGATCTCGGCCAGCGCGTCGACGGCGCGTTCGCTGACCCACCAGTCCTTGTCCTTGGTGGCGTCGATGAGGTGGCCGACCGCGCGGTCGTCCTTGGTCTGGTTCAGGATCTCGATGGCCGAGCGGCGCACGTCCTCGTCCTGGTCGCCGACCAGGTGCAGCACGGCTTCGACGACCTTGGGGCCGCCGATCTTGCCCAGCGCATCCGCGGCGCGGGAACGGACCCACCAGTCGTCGTCGGAGACCGCTTCGAGCAGCTCCTTGATCGACTTGGCGTTGCCGATCTCGTTCAGGACTTCGACGGCAGCGCGGCGCGCGTATTCGTTCTCGTCCTTGAGCACCGGGATCAGGAACTTGATGGTCTCCGGATCGTTGGCGCGGATGACGACGTCGATGGCCTTGTTCTGCACGTCGATCTCGGGATCGCGCAGCAGGTTGCAGAGCAGCTCCATGTCGAACGGGCCGTCCATGCGGGCCAGCGCCGCGAGCGTGGCGCTGCGCACCAGCTTGTTCGTGTCCTTGAGCTGCTGCTGCAGCGCGCGCTGCACCTCGGGCTTCGGGAAGCGCGACAGGATGTTGATGATGTGCAGGCGCGCGACCGGGTCCTTGCCGTTCAGTCGGCCGACCAGCTCGGGCAGGTCGTTGTCCGTGGCGAGCTCGCCGAGGATGCGGAACAGGGCCGCCTTCTCGTTGGCCTCCTGCTTGTACGCGGCGGCCAGGATCTCGCGCACCGACAGGCGGTTGCGGTGGGCGGTGATCACGTCGAGCAGGGCGGATTTCGCCACACCCTCGGTGTTCAGCGCGTCGAGCAGCATGGTCGCCGGGTAGGCGCGGCTGCTCGACAGGGCCCAGGCGACGCCGGCGACCACGCGCGGGCTGCCCGTGACCATGGATTCGATGAATTTCGGGAAGGTCTTCTGGGTGACGAGGCCGGTGAGCACCTCGATGTAGGCCACGGTCGCGATCTTGTCCGCGTCGGCGAGCGCGGCCGTGACCGGTTCGATCGCCCCGGCGCCGAGGTCGCGCAGTTTCTGGATGGCCTTCTGGGTCTGCGGAGCGGCGACGTCCGTCGCCTCCTTGAGCTCCGTGATGAACCGGTCGGCCCGGATGTTCGTGAAAAAACTCATGGAACGGATGATCCGCGGAGCGCGCACCGGAAGCGGTCGCGAGGTGCGCATGCGGAGTTAAGCAAGCCTGCCGTCCTTTGTTGCCCGAGCCCTACTACAAAAATTATGCCACAGGTCCCGGGGGTGCCAGCCGATCCGGGCCTCCGCCGGAACGAATTTCGCTAGAATCCCGGGCCCTTCGCAGGCCCTCCATGACTCCCGCCGAATTTCGCGCACTGGTCGAAAAATATCCGGACCCATATCTCGCATCGACGCTGGGAGCCGCCCAGGCCGTCGATTCCGCCGAGCTGAAGGGTGACCGCGGTCACGTTCGCCTGACGTTCGGCTTCCCGACCGGGGGTTATCTGCCGGAACTCACCGAATCGCTGACAGCCCACGTGCGAGCGGCGGGCGGACCGGCGAACCTCGACATCGAACTGACATCGAAGATCACCGCACACGCCGTGCAGCGGCAACTGTCGCCGATTCCCGGCGTCCGGAACATCGTGGCCGTTGCCTCGGGCAAGGGCGGCGTGGGCAAGTCGACGGTCGCTGCCAACCTCGCGCTCGCCTGGGCACGCCAGGGCGCGAAGGTGGGCCTGCTCGACGCGGACATCTACGGACCCAGCCAGCCCATCATGCTCGGCCTGACCGGCCAGCGACCGTCCTCGCCGGACGGCAAGCGCATCAAGCCGCTCGTGGCCCATGGCATCGGCGCCATGTCGATCGGCTTCCTGATCGATCCCGAGCAGCCCATGGTCTGGCGCGGACCGATGGTCACGCAGGCGCTGACCCAGCTGATCGGCGACACCGAGTGGGGCGAGCTCGACTATCTCGTCATCGACATGCCGCCCGGCACCGGCGACATCCAGCTGACCCTGGCGCAGCGCGTGCCGGTGGCCGGCGCCGTCATCGTGACGACGCCACAGGACATCGCGCTGGCCGATGCCCGCAAGGGTCTCAAGATGTTCGAGAAGGTCAACGTGCCCGTGCTCGGCATCGTCGAGAACATGAGCGTGCACGTGTGCACGAACTGCGGCCACGTCGAACACCTGTTCGGCGCCGGCGGCGGCGCGCGCATGGCCGCGCAGTACGGCGTGCAGCTGCTCGGCGAGTTGCCGCTCGACGCGCGCGTGCGCGAAGAGGCGGATGGCGGCGCACCGACGGTCGCGGCGCAGCCGCACTCGGCGCATGCGCAGCCGTACTTCGCGATGGCGCGGCGCACGGCCGCGGCGCTGGCGAAGCGCGCGAAGGACAGGAGCACGTTGTTCCCGAAGATCGTGGTCGAGGAGAGCTAGAAGAACATGAGCATCAAGTCCGACAACTGGATCCGGCGCATGTCGGAGCAGCAGAAGATGATCGAGCCGTTCGCGCCGGAGCAGGTGCGCAGCGCGAACGGGCAGAAGATCGTTTCGTACGGCACGTCCAGCTACGGCTATGACGTGCGCTGCTCGCGCGAATTCAAGATTTTCACGAACATCAATTCGACGATCGTCGATCCAAAGGCGTTCGACGAGAAGAGTTTCGTCGATATCACGGCCGACGTCTGCATCATTCCGCCTAACTCTTTTGCACTAGCTAGGACGGTGGAATATTTCCGGATACCCCGAACTACTCTGGTAGTTTGTCTCGGAAAATCGACGTATGCACGTTGCGGTGTCATAGTCAACGTAACGCCTTTGGAACCCGAGTGGGAAGGCCACGTCACTCTCGAGTTCTCCAACACCACGCCGCTGCCGGCGAAGATCTACGCGAACGAAGGCGTCGCGCAGATGCTGTTCTTCGAGTCGGACGAGATCTGTTCGACGTCGTACAAGGACCGCGGCGGGAAGTATCAGGGCCAGCGCGGCGTCACGCTGCCGAAGACCTGAAGGGACATCCCTCGTTTCCCCTCGCGCTTTGCTAGGAAACGAGGAATGTCCCCATTCGTGGCTACCTGTCTACGGCGTCCAGCTTCAGCGTGAACTCCACCTTCTTCCCGCGCAGGCGCTCGGCCTTCACGGGTAGATAGCCCAGCGCCGGCGCCACCCAGGTGCGCGTCACGCGGTCGGAGTTCGGGCGGCGGCTGGTGTAGATCACCGTGTCGAGGTCGCCGAGCGCGGTCGTGATCCGCGCGCTGCCTTCCTGGCGCAGCTCGAATTCCTTCAGCTTGTCGCTGTCGACCATCCAGCCGATCGGCTCGAGCTTGCCGGCGGCGAGGTTGCGCAGCGACGCGATCTGCATCGACATCGCATCCTGCGCGCCGGCGGGCAGCGCGAGATCGACGTCGTGATCCTTCGCCTTGCCGGTCACGCGGTTCTTCGTCCAGTCGAAGTCGAGCGTGATCTCGCGGTCCTTCTCGTCGGTGCCGCGGAAGCTGATCGGCACCACCTTGCCGTCGCTCACGCGAAACGTGCTGGTCTGCGACAGCGAGTCCGGGAACGCCATGCGGAACAGGCCGCGCGCGGAGTTCGTCGAGGTGTAGGTGTACGTGTCGGCGCCGGCCGCCTTCAGCTCGAGCACCGAGGTCGCGGCGTTCATGCCTTTCCACTCGGCGGAGTAGGTGGCCTTGAACGGCTTCAGGTCGACGGGGTCGGCCTGCGCGATGCCGGCGCCCACCGACAGCACGGCCAGCGCGACCAGCGCACCGAAACGCTCACGCGGCCGCATCGGCTTCCTCGACCAGCGGCGCGGCGAGCGGCTCGTCGTCGAAATACACGGCGCCGTTGCGGCAACGGACGCGTCCGGCGGCGATGAGCTGGCACACATGGGGGTAGATGATGTGCTCCAGCGCATGAACACGCGCTGAAACCGAGTCCGGCGTGTCGCCGGCGGCCAATCTGAGCTTTCCCTGCATGATCACCGGGCCTCCGTCGAGCTCCGCCGTGACGTAATGCACGCTGGCGCCGTGGTGGGAATCCTTCGCCGCGATCGCACGCGCGTGGGTGTCGAGCCCCTTGTACTTGGGCAGCAGCGAGGGATGGATGTTCAGCAGCCGGCCTTCGAACCGCTGCACGAACTCCGCCGACAGGATGCGCATGAAGCCGGCCAGCGCGATCAGCTTCGCGCCGCTGCCGTCGAGCTCGGCCGC
>DATJTW010000066.1:0-57905 GCA_035502995.1 Steroidobacteraceae bacterium
TTGAACATCTGCATCGAGTCGGACAACGACTCGGTCGCCGCGGCCAGCTTCTTGTGCATGCTGTCGCGCGTGGCGGCGCTGCCGTAATGCGTGAGGCCGGTGCCGGAGACGAGGCAGCGCGCCGGGTCGGGATGCGATAACGGCGGCAGGATGCGCGATTCGGCGCGCAGTCGTGCATAGGGCAGGTCGGCCGCGCCGAGCGCGCGGGCCGCGTGTGCGTCCAGCGATTCACCGGCCGCGATGGCCGACAGCGCCAGGTCGTACATCGAGCCGAAATCGCCGACGCAGCCGACGGCCTCGCCGGTCGGCGCGACATAACCGACCCGCGGTCGGCCCGAGTCACTGGAGAACTGGAGGAGTCTCAAGCCCGCGATCATCGGTTTCCCATCGATATCCATCAAGCCTCAGATTGCGTCGGAGCCATATGGATTGCTATATCTAAACTCAGACAAGTCAGGACGAGGGATTTCCGATGTCGACCGCCACACCGTGGTTCATCCGCGCGCGCCTCAAGACGCGCCAGCTCATGTTGCTGACCGCCATCTGCGACGAAGGCAACATCCATCGCGCGGCGGAGATCCTCAACATGTCGCAGCCCGCGGCCTCGAAGCTGCTGAAGGATCTCGAGGACATGCTCGGCGTGACCCTGTTCGAGCGCCAGCCGCGCGGCATGCGGCCCAACTGGTACGGCGAGACGATGATCCGCCACGCGCGCATCGCGTTGTCGTCGCTGCGCGAGGCGGGGCAGGAGGTGGAGGCGCTGAAGACCGGGTTGTCGGGACACGTGAGTCTCGGCGCGATCACCGGTCCGGCGCTGTCGCTGATCCCGCAGGCGATCATGATCGTCGCGCGCGAGAACCCGAAGCTGCGCGTCGAGCTGCACGTCGAGTCGAGCAACGTGCTCATCGAACAACTGGCGCAGGGAAAGATCGACATCATGATCGGCCGCCTGTTCGAACGGCAGGACAAGACCGGGTTGAGATACGAACGCCTGGCCGAAGAGCCGGTGGCCGCGGTGGTCCGGCCGGGACATCCGCTGCTGAGCGCCGTGGGTCTCGATCTCAGGCAGGTCGAGAAGAAAGCGTGGATCGTGCCGCCGGCGGGCAGCGTGTTGCGACATCGTTTCGACCTGATGTTCCAGGAGGCCGGCCTCGCGCCGCCGACGCAGCTGATCGAGACCGCGTCGCTGCTGTTCGTGACGAAGATGCTGCAGCAGACGGACTTCATCGCCGTCGTGCCGACGGAAGTGGCGCGCTACTACGCGACGTACGGCATGGTCTCGATGCTGCCGATGCAGCTGTCGTGTTCGATGGATGCCTTCGGCATCATCACGCGCACCGACTGGCTGCTGTCTCCCGCCGCGAACGTGCTGCTGCGCGCGTTGAAGACGTCGGCCGTGAGTAGTTATGGCGTGCAGGTCGACTTGCGGAACGTCTCGTGATGCAAAAGGGGATATCGCTCGACTTTATAAAGTTATTTTTCCCGACTATGTGCCCCCGGTAGGCTGCGCGCGCAATGGACGACACCAAAAAACGCACGCGTCGCAGTCAGCAATGGTTCGGACGTGAAGGCAAGGATGGATTCCTCCATCGCAGCTGGATCAAGAACCAGGGATATCCGGACGATCTGTTCGATGGCCGTCCGGTCATCGGCATCTGCAATACCTGGAGCGAGTTGACGCCGTGCAACGGACACTTCCGCGAGCTCGCAGAGTTCGTGAAGCGTGGCGTGTACGAGGCGGGCGGATTCCCGCTGGAGTTCCCCGTGATGTCGCTGGGCGAGACGCAGCTGCGTCCGACCGCGATGTTGTTCCGCAATCTCGCGTCGATGGACGTGGAAGAGAGCATCCGCGGCAATCCGCTCGATGGCGTGGTGCTGCTGATGGGCTGCGACAAGACGACACCGTCGTTGCTGATGGGCGCTGCCAGCGTGAACATCCCGACGATCGGCATCTCGGGTGGCCCGATGTTGTCGGGGCACTTCCGCGGCAAGCAGATCGGTTCGGGCACCGGCGTGTGGCAGATGTCGGAGGACGTGCGCGCCGGGAAGATGGCGCAGGAGGAATTCACGGCGGCCGAATCGTGCATGCATCGCTCGAAGGGGCACTGCATGACGATGGGCACGGCGTCGACGATGGCGAGCATGGTCGAGGCGCTCGGCGTCGCGTTGCCGGGCAACGCGGCGATCCCGGCGGTGGATGCGCGGCGGCACCGGCAGGCGCAATTGACCGGGCGGCGCATCGTCGAGATGGTCGAGGAGGAGATGAACCTCTCGAAGATCCTGACGCGGTCCGCATTCGAGAACGCGATCAAGACGAATGCCGCGATCGGCGGTTCGACGAACGCCGTGATCCACCTGCTGGCGATCGCCGGGCGCATCGGCGTGAAGCTCGAGCTCGGCGATTGGGACGCGCTCGGCAGCGAGCTGCCTTGCCTGCTGAACCTGCAGCCGTCGGGCAAGTACCTGATGGAAGATTTCTACTACGCCGGCGGTTTGCCGGCAGTGATGCGCGAGATCGCGCACGAGCTCGATGGGAAGGCGCTGACGGTGAACGGCCGGTCGATCGGCGAGAACATCGCCGACGCGCCGAACTGGAACAGCGACGTCATCAAGCCGCTGAAGCAGCCGTTCAAGGAGCGCGCCGGCATCGCCGTGCTGCGCGGCAACCTCGCGCCCGATGGCGCGGTGATCAAGCCGTCGGCGGCGTCGCCGCACCTGCTCGCGCATCGCGGCAAGGCCGTGGTGTTCGAGAGCATCGAGGATTTCCACGCACGCATCGACGACGAGACGCTCGACATCGACGAGAACTCGATCATGGTGCTGAAGGGCTGCGGCCCGAAGGGTTATCCCGGCATGGCGGAGGTGGGCAACATGCCGCTGCCGCCCAAACTACTGCGCCGGGGCATCACCGACATCCTGCGCATCTCCGACGCCCGCATGAGCGGCACGGCGTACGGCAGCGTGGTGCTGCACGTGTCGCCGGAAGCGGCGGCCGGTGGAACGCTGGCGCTGGTGAAGACCGGAGATGTCATCGAAGTGGACGTGCCGCGACGGCGGCTGCATCTCGACGTGAGCGACGCGGAGCTGGCGAAGCGTCGCGCGGCGTGGAAGGCGCCGGAGGCGCCGCAGCGCGGCTGGTACAAGCTGTACGTCGATCACGTGCAGCAGGCGCACCTGGGCGCGGATCTCGACGTGCTGGTCGGCGGCAGCGGTGCCGAGGTGAAGCGCGACTCGCACTAATGGGGACAGTCCCCGTTTCCTAGCAAAAGGGGACAGTCACCGTCGCCAGCCCACGTCGCGCACGCGACGGGACGGTCTTCGCAAATGATCGACCGGCAATCGGGGATTCTTGTCCGCTCCGTTGGGCGCCAACGCCCGCGTGCGTTCGCGTCGCCTGCTCGCGAGTGACTGTCCCCTTTTGCTAGGAAACGGGGACTGTCCCCATTATTTCTTCGAGAAGTGGCTCGCGAGAACGGCGCGCAGCTCCGCCAGCTTCGGCGGCTTCGACAACACCTGATCCACCCCCGGCGGCACGTCGCCCTCGGCCACCAGCCGCCGTCCCCAGCCCGTCAGCATCAGCACCAGCGTTCCCGGCACCGACGACTTGATCGTCGCCGCGACCTTGCGGCCATCGACGTGCGGCATGCCGAGATCGGTGATCACCACGGGGAACGGCGTCCCGGTCGCATGCGATTCCACGAACGCGTTGATGCCCGCCTGTCCACCGCTGGCGACCGTCACATGGTGGCCATCGCTCTCGAGTGAATCGCGCAGCGACTTCAGCAGCAGCGGATCGTCGTCGACGATGAGGATGCGGATCGGCCCCACCGGCGGTTTGTGGCTGCCGCTGCTCGTGACGCGCTCGGCCGGCGCCACGCCGAACGTCAGGCGCACCGTCGTGCCTTCGCCCGGCGTGCTGTCGATGTCGAGCGTCGCGCCGTGGCGCTGCGCGACGCCGTACACCATCGCCAATCCGAGTCCGGTACCGCGCGCGCCCTTCGTCGTGAAGAACGGCTCGAGGCAACGGCGCTTCGTCTCCTCGTCCATGCCGATGCCGGAGTCGATCACCTCGAGCACCACGCCCGCATTGCGGCCGGCGCCGGCGGCGCGCGTGCGCAGCGTCAGCGGTCCGCCCTGCGGCATCGCGTCGACGGCGTTGAACACCAGGTTCACCATCGCATCGCGGATCTGGCTGTCCACCGCGGCGATCGGCGGCAGGTTCGCGGCCAGTTCGAGCCGCACGTCGACGGACACGCCACGCTGCTGCGCCATGTCGCTCCAGCGCGCGCGCGTCAGGTCCACCACCTGGCGCACGAGCTTGTTCAGGTCGACCGGCACCAGCGAGATCTGCGGCTCGCGCATGCGATAGAACTCGCCCATGCGCGCCACGGTCTGCGCGACGTCGTCGACCGCGCGCTGGATGATCTCGAGATGGTTGCGCGCGCGCTCCGAGAGATTCGGCTCGCGTTCGAGCAGCGACTCGGTGTACAGCGCCACCGGCGAGATCGCGTTGTTGATGTCGTGCGCGATGCCGCTGGCCATCTGGCCGAGCGCGCGCAGCCGCTCCTGCTGCATGAACTGCTGCTGCGTCTGGCGCAGGTCGTCGTAGGCCTGCTGGAGCGCGGCGTACAGCTGCGCCTGGTGCGAGGCGAGGGCGGTGTGCTCGCTGGCCTGCCGCAGGAACTCGCACTCGGCGCTGGAGAAGCTCTGTGCCGCGCGCCGCGCGCAGATCAGCACGCCGAACACCTGGCTCTCGACCAGCAGCGGCGCGATCACCATCGCGCCGAGACCGGCGCCCGCCAGCCGCTGCGGGAACGGGAACGGCGTGCCGGCGATGTCGGGTTCGTAGACGAGGTGCCCGAGCACGCAGCGCGCGAGGCCGTTCTCGTCGATCGGCACCAGCGCGCCGTGATCCATGCCCAGCTGGACGGCGGTGTCGTGGCTGCGCGCGCCGACGCAGGTCACCGTCAACCGGCTCTCGCCCATGTCGTAGAGACAGATGCAGCAGAAGTCGACGGGCAGTTCCTCTTCGAGGCGCGCGACCACGACCTGGAAGATGCTGCGCAGATCCTGGCGCTCGCCGATCGCGTGCGTGATGCGCGAGAGCATGGCGAGACGGCCGAGCTGCTCGCCGAGCCGCGTCTCGTGCGCCAGGCGCTCGGTGATGTCGCGGTAGTTGGTGACGATGGCGCGCACCGACGGATCGTCCAGCAGGTTCGTCGCCACGCCTTCGAGCCAGACCCAGTGCCCGTCCTTGTGGCGGCGGCGCCAGACCACCGGGATCGGCTTGCCGGGATTCTTCAGCAACTGCCCGACCGCGCGTTCGAGCACCGGCAGATCGTCGGGGTGCGTGTGCTCGAGCCCGTTGCGCCCGACCAGTTCTTCCGGCCGGTAGCCTTCGACGTTGGTCACGGCGGGGCTGAGATAGAGGATGGTGTTGCTGGCGTCGATCAAGGCGATGCTGTCGGAGCCGTGCTCGATCAGCGCGCGGAAACGGCGCTCGCGGCTCTTGACCTCCTCGGTGCTGCTCTCCAGCTCGCGCGTGCGCTCGGCGACGCGCGCCTCGAGCGACTCCTTCGCCTCGCGCAGCTCGAGCTCCGCGCGCACGGAGTCGGTGACGTCGCGCGCGGTGGCGAACATGAGGTCGCCGCGCGGCATCGAGCGCCACGACAGCGTGCGGTAGCTGCCGTCCTTGTGCCGGAACCGCCCGACGAAGTTGTCGATGCGCCGGCCCTCGTTCATCTGCTGGTCGACCGTCTTCATCGCGCGCGGCCGGTCTTCCGGATGGATCATCTCCATGTACGGGATCTGCAGCGCCTCGTCGACCGAGTAGCCGAGCAGGTCGGCGACCGCCGGGCTCATGCGCTTGAAGTAGCCGTCGCCGCTGGCGATGACGAACAGGTCGATGGACAGGTCGAAGAAGCGGTTGAGCTCGCCCTCGGCACGCGCGCGGCCGGCGAAGTCGCGGCGGATCGCGATGATCGCGAGACCCACGAACGCCAGCGCCGCGAGGCTGCCGCCGACGATGATGCTGCGCGTCTGCACGGCGCTGCGCGCGGCGCCGCGCTCGCGTTCGTTCAGCACGACGATCTCGGCGGCCTTCATGTCCTGCGCCAGCGCGCGCACCTTCGACTGCAACGCCGCGCCGGGCCGCGCCGGCGACTGCGACAGGTATTGCTGGACGGCCTCGAGCCCGCCGCGCCGGCGCAGCTCGAGGATGTCGGCGCTGTGGTGCAGGCGCGCGCGGATGGCATCCGCCAGCGGATCGACGCGCGCCGCCTGCGCCGGGTCGGCGGACACCGCGTCGCGCAGCTGCTGGATCAGGCCGTCGACGCGGCCGGCGGCACGCGCGTACTGCGCGGCGAACAGCTCCTCGCCGGTGACGAGGTAGCCGCGGTGCGCGGACTCGGCCTCGAACGTGGTGGACACCAGCGCGTCGATGTTCGACATCACGAGCTGCGACCGCGCCACCAGCCGGGAATTCTCGGTGAACCGCTCGACCGACAGCCAGGACACGATGCCGATGATGCCGAGGAACAGCAGCGCGACGGCGAAGCCCGCCTGGACCTTGGACTCGGCGGTCAGCGACCGGAACGCGCCGAAGACCGGCCAGCGGGACTTGGATCTTGCCACCGGCGCAGCGTAATCCGCGGCCCCGGCCGGGGGAAGCGGATTCGCATCTTGTTTGCTGCTGGTTTCCCCCATGAACCGTTTCGCTAACTACCGGCGGCGAGCGCCGGCGGCGATGCCGCCACCGGCGCGACGACCGGCAGCTCAAGCCAGAACGTCGAACCCTTGCCGGGCTCGGACTCGAAGCCGATGCGCCCGCGCATGTGCTCGACGAACCGCTTGGCGATGTGCAGGCCGAGCCCGGTGCCGCCTTTCTCGCGCGTGCTCGACGAGTCCGCCTGCGAGAACTTCTCGAAAATGTGCTGCCGGAAACCCTCGGGGATGCCCGGCCCGTCGTCGCTGACGCAGATGCGCACCTGGTCGTCGCGCCGGGTGGCGGAGACGCGGACGGCGCCGCCCTGCGGCGAATACTTCGCGGCATTCGACAGCAGGTTCGACATGACCTGGATGAAGCGGTCCGGATCCACGGACACCGCCCAGTCGGCGTCGACCGGTTCGGGCTCGATGCGCACCTGGAACTTGCGGGCGTACCCTTCGTTGGCCTCGATCGCCTGCCGCACCAGCCCGGCGAGCGGCAGCAGCTGGAATTCGAAGCGCATCTGCCCGGCGGTGAATTTCTCGATGTCGAGGATGTCGTTGACCAGCAGCACGAGGCGCTCGCAGTTGCTCTGCGCGATCTCGATGAGGCTCTTCACCTTCGGCTGCAGCGTCGACACCAGCGCGCCGAGGATCAGGCCCAGCGAACCGCGGATCGAGGTCAGCGGCGTGCGCAGCTCGTGGCTGACGACCGCCGTGAACTCGCTCTTCATGCGCTCGACGTCCTTGCGGACGGTGATGTCCTCGATGACGCCGAGGAACCCGGTGATCGCGCGGCTCTCGTCGCGCAGCGGCGTGATGGTCACGTTGGCGGGGAACCGCGTGCCGTCCTGGCGCACGAACGTCCACTCGCGCGACTCGAAGCCGTCGCGCAGCGGCAGCCGCGTGAAGATGCCGGGCCCGACGGGCACGGTCTCGCCGAGCTCGATCGACAGCGTGCGTGCGCGCTCCTCGAGCTCACCGGGGTCGAGGAAGATGGGGATCGCGCGGCGGCCGATCACGTCGGCGGCGGTGTAGCCCAGCGCCTGCTCGGCCGCCTTGTTGAAGATCATGATGCGGTAGTCGTCGTCGATCGCGATGACGAGATGCGCGCTGCTCGAGATGATGCCGGCGTTCAACGCCAGCGATTTCGCCAGGTGCGCGGATTTCAGGCGCGAGATGAGGATGTAACGCACCGACAGCGCCGCCAGCGCGGCCACCAGCAGGCCGGCGACGAGGATCAGCAAGGGCAGGTCGGACTTCTGGCTCTCGACGAACGAGCGCGTCGGCGCGATGCGCAGCGTCCAGGCCTGGTCCTGGATGCGCATCTGCGTCTCCGTGACCCAGTCGGCCGGCGGATCGTCGGCATCCACGGCGTCCGCGAAGTAGACGACGTCGTCGTGCAGGATGGACATCGAGTAGTTGCGCGACAGCTCGGAGCGCATGGCGCCGTGGAAGAAGTCCGAGATCGCGAACACGCCGGCGAGGAAGCCGTCGAAGCGGTCGGCGCGCCGCAGCGGGATGTAGGCGATGAAGGCGTTGTAACCCTGCACCAGTTTCAGCGGCGGCGTCAGCGTCGGCCGCCGGCGGTCGGCGGCGCCGCGCAACGCGGCGGCGCGCTGCGCGTCGTACAGCACGTTCAGCCCGACGACGCCGCGGTTCTCGTCGAGCGGCTGCACCCAGCGCACGTGGTAGGTGGGATCTATCCACTCGAGCGCGCGCAGTCCCGGCAACTGCTCGACGTGGTTCTGCGCGTCGCGCCGCCACAGCTCCTCGTTCGTGCCGCCGCTCGCCTCCCAGCGCGCGGCCATGCGGCCGAGCGACGCGACGCGTTCGTTGGCCTGCGAACGCAGCAGCGAACCCACCTTGCTGGCCTCGTCCTGCACCTGGCGCAGCACGAACGCCAGCTCCTGGCTGCGCAGCTTCGAATAGATGACGAAGCTGCCCGCCGACAGCACGACGAACACCAGCAGCGGCACCGCGAAGCGGCGTTCGCCGACCATCTGCTCGAGCTGGTCGGTGCGGCGCACGGCGACGACGATCAGCAGCAGCGCCAGCAGCGCCGTGAACAGCAGGCCGCCGATGAGGATGAACAACGGGTTCGTCGACCGTTCGGCCAGCTCGAACGCCGGCGTGCTCTCGAACACCACCCGCCAGCGCCGCTGCATGATGTCGAGCGTGGAGCGCGTGACGAATGCGGGCCGCGTGTTGGACTGCGCTTCGCTGGCGAAGATCAGCGCGTCGGGATCCTCGGCGTCGCCGTCGTAGATGCGCAGCCGCAGCTCGGTGGCCTGGCTGTGCGTCAGGTCGTCGAGCGAGTTGTGCGCGATGAACGGCGCGTACGTCCAGCCGCGGATCGCGGCGCGTCGCTGCTCGACCGTGGCCAGCGGCTGCCCGGTCCGGTAGACGGGAAACAGCAGCAGGAAGCCCGGCGATTTCTGCTCGTCCTGCACGAGCACCACCTTCTCCGTCATCGTCGGCTCGCCGGAATCGCGCGCCAGCCGGGCGGCCGCGAGGCGCTTCTGTTCGAACGCGATGTTCAGCCCGAGCGCCGCGCGATTGTCGTTGTACGGCTCGACGAAGCTGATGACGTACCACGGGCCATCGTCGACCTGCGGGTGCACGCCGAACTCCGGACTCTCGTCCGCGCGCATCTCTCGCGTGAAGGCGTCGAGATCGGCACGCTCGACGGGCACCACCCAGCCGAGCCCGTGCAGCCCGTGGAAGTTGTCGCGCACCGCGATCGTCTGAACGTAGGTGCGCCACTCGTCGCGCGACACGTTCTGCGAGCCCTGCAGGAAGCCGGCCGCGCCGAGCAGCGCGTTGCCGTACGACGCGATGCGGTTCTGCAGCGCCTTCTCGCTCTCGATCGCCAGCGCCTCGAACTTCGCGTGGCCGCGTTGATAGTCGTTTTCGGTCGCGGCCTTCCAGGCGTAGAAGGTGAGGCCGAGCGGCAGCAGTAACAGCAGGATGCTCGCCAGCGGAAGTCGGCCGATGGACGTGCCGCGCCACGTCAGCTGCTCGCGCGAACCCGGCGCCAGCAGCACCAGCGGCATGAAGACGAGCACGCCCAGCGTGTCGCCCGACCACCAGGCCAGCCAGTTCGCCGCGATCTCGGCGGGCGAGACGATGCCGAGCGCCAGCAGCGTGCCGACGCCGACCGACGCGGCGATGACGCAGGTCAGCGGGCCGCCGATGCCCAGCACCCAGAACACGTGCCGGACGGATTCGAGTTTCAGTGGCAGGCCGATGATCCGCCGGATCAGCGTCCGGCCGGCCAGCGCCTGCAGCGTCGAGCCGACCGCGATCAGGAACGCGGCGGCCAGCTTCGGCGTGAACCAGGCGGCGTCGGCGAACACGCCCGAATTCCAGGCATTGAGCAGGAACGAGCCGACCAACACGCCGGGCCAGAGGCGCGCGCCGTGCACCAGCAGCAGGCCGAGCGCGATGCCGGAAGCCGGCCAGATGATCGTCGCGTACCCCGGCGGGACCGCCAGCAGCAGTCCGAGCTTGCCCGTGACCACGTACAGCGCCGCGAGCAGCGCCACCTTCCCGAGGTAGTTAGGACGCATGCGGTCTCGTACAAACCCCTAGGTGTGACGTCGTCCGTGGCAGGCCATGGGCCAATACGTTAGCGTCCGTGCGCTTGCATTGCACGATGGAGGTGAACCTTGAGCTACGAGGACGACATCAATTCGGGGGTCGTGACCGGCCGGCTGCGGGCGCTGTCCGGGAACATGCCGCTGTCGGTGCTGGTGGTCGACGATGACGAGCTCGAGCGCGCGCTGGTCGCGGACCGGCTCGGCTCCCGCGGCATCGAGGTGGGCGAGGCCGGCAACGGCGCCGAAGCCCTCGAGCGGTTGTCGACGCAGCAGGTGCCGGTGGTGGTCGTCGACTGGCACATGCCGGTGATGGACGGCATCGAGTTCACCGAGAAATTCCGCGCCGCGCACGCCGGCGACACCTACGTGATCATGTTGACCTCGCGCAAGGAAGACTTCGACTTCGAGCGCGGCTACCGCGCCGGCGTCGACGACTACCTGACGAAAGGCGTGCGCGAACCCGAGCTGATCGCGCGCATCCACGCCGGCCTGCACACCTATTCGCTGCGCGTGCAGCTGCGCGAGGCGCGCGCCGCGCTCGCGCTGGCCACCCAGAGACCTCGACCCGCGTCGTGACGGCGGCCGAAGACAAACACGCGACCGACGAATCGGTCATCACCCAGATCCAGCCGGCGCTGCTGGCGGTCGCGCCGCGCGTGCTGCTGGTTGACGACGACGAGCTGATGATCGAGCGCCTCAAGGATCTGGTCACCGCCGCGGGCTTCGAGGTCGACACCGCGCTCGACGCGCCGTCCGCGCTCGCGAAGCTGGCCAACGGCTTCTGTCCGGTGGTCATCCTGGACCGCGAGATGCCGGGCAAGGATGGTCTCGAGCTGTGCCGCGAAATCCGCGCCGGCCACTATCCCGGCTACGTCTACATCATGCTGGTGACGTCGCACGACTCGGAGGAGGAGATCCTCGCCGGCCTCGACGCCGGCGCCGACGACTATCTGTCCAAGCGTGCGTCCGGCACCCAGCTGATCGCGCGGCTCGCGACGGCGCGCCGCATCCTGCAGCTCGAGCACTCGCTGAAGCAGGTGATCGAGGAGCGGCGCCGCATGGCGATGACGGACGCGCTGACCGGCGCGCACAACCGCCGCTACTTCATGAACCACATGCGCCGTGAGCTGAAACGGCTGCGGCGCTTCGGCGGCGACGTCACGCTGCTGGTGTTCGACATCGACCACTTCAAGCACATCAACGACCGCCACGGCCACGCAGCCGGCGACGCGGTGCTGGTCGAGTTCGTGCGCCGCATCCAGGCGTCGCTGCCGCGCGAGTACGACTGGTGCGCGCGCCTCGGCGGCGAGGAGTTCGCCGTCGTGCTGCCGCAGACGGATCTCGGCGGCGGCGCCGTCGTCGCCGAGAAGATCCGCCGCGCCGTGGCGGCCGCGCCGTTCGCGACGTACTCGGGCGGCATCGAAGTCACCGTCAGCGTGGGTGTCAGCGGGCTCGGCTGTTTCGCGGACCGCGGGTTGGCGACGCCCGACAACCTGCTGAGCCGCGCCGACGATTGTTTGTACTCGAGCAAGAACGCCGGCCGCGATCGCGTGACGATCGACGAGCCGTACCGGGCGCCGGCATGAGCGCGCCCGATCTGCGTTCGCTGCTGTACGTCGACGACGACGCGGACATCCGCGAGATCGTGCACATGTCGCTGACGCTCGACGGCGAGATGTCCGTGCATCTCTCCGACGGCGGCGAACGCGCGTTGCTGAAGATGCGCGTCGAACGTCCCGACCTCGTCATGCTCGATGTCATGATGCCGGGCATGGACGGCCCGACGCTGCTGGCGCGCATGCGCGCCGATGCTGACCTGAAGCACATCCCCGTCATCTTCATGACGGCGAAGGTGAATCCGCAGGAAGTGAAACGCTTCACCGATCTCTCGGCGATCGGCGTCATCGCGAAACCCTTCGATCCGATGGCGCTCGGCACCCAGGTCAAGGCGATGTGGAAGGCCCACCATGGCTGACGTGCGCGAGGAACGCGTCGCCGCCGCAAAGGCGCGCATGCTCGAGCTGGGCACGAAGTTCATCGAGCGCTCGCGCGGCGAGCTGGCGACGATGCGCGCGGGACTCGCGCGGCTGCGCGCCGGCGATGCCGCGGCGCTGTCCGAGATCCGGCACTTCGCGCACAAGATGGCCGGCACCGGCGCGACGCTCGGCTTCGACGCGTTCGGCCAACGCGCGGCGCGCCTCGAAGCGTTGATCGATGCACAGCCGGCGGGCCGCGTGCCCGACGCGGAAGTGCAGGAAAAGCTCGCGGCGCACGTCGCGGCTCTCGAGAGCCAGCTCGCGGCGGATGCGGATGCGCGCGGCGCCGGGCCGGCGCCGCCAGCAGGTTAGTCGGCCGACTTCTCAGTTCGCCGACTGCCGCGTCGCCAGCGCCTCGACGCGGGCGAACGGCAGTGCCTTGCCGCCGCCGCGGATCAGCTCGTGCGCGACGCGTTCGATCAATCCCCAGTCGTCCTCGATCAGCGCCAGCGCATCGCGGCTCGCGGCCACGAACTGCTCTTCGTCGAGACCGAGCGTGGCCAGTGCCTCGCGGTCCTCGCCGGCCGCGTCGCCGCCGAACACCTCGTCGAGCGAGGCTTCGAGCAGCCGCGCCTCGGCGAACGGCCCGGCCAGCAGCACGATGGCATCGGCCTCGATGGACAGCTCGATGTCGCCGGCCGATTGCAGATCGGCCCAGTGCAGCGCGCCGTCGGTCTCGGCGTCTTCGTCCGGGATCGCGGTGACGTGATCGAACACGAGGCCGAGCCGCAGCGCGGCGACGGCGTGCCCGGCCTCGTGGAAGGCGGTGATGCGGAGGTCGTCCATGACGACATCATCGCATCACCGGCCGCCGTCAACGAGATGTCTTCGCGAGCCGACCGGCGTTCGGACGGTCCCGGCCGCGAGCGGCGGGAATCGCGCCGTCGTCGTCCTCGTCGGCCGTCTCGGCTTCGAGCTCGGCCTTGCGCGCCGCGAGGCGGCCGCCCAGCTCGTCGAGATCCATGTCGGCCTTCTTCGCCTCGGCGAACATGCCGCCGGGCTGCTCTTCTTCCTTGACGTGGTGCTTGATCATCTCGGAAAGCACTTTGACCTTCGCGTCGAAGTATTCGTCGTCGGGCGAGGAGTCCTCGATCTGCGCGATCAGCTTCTTCGCGCCGTCGTGCTCCACCTCGGCTTCGTGGTGCAGCGACAGGTCGTGCGTCTCCTGCAGGAACGCGGGGTAGAAGATCTCTTCCTCGATCTGCGTGTGTACCTTCAGCGCATTGCAGATCTGGGTGGCGAGTTTCTGTTTGCGCTCGCCGTTGCGCGCCTTCTCGAACTGCTCGAACCACTCCTCGACCTGGCGGTGATCGGCTTTCAGCAGCGCGACGGCGTCGAGCGGCTTGTTCCGCGCGGGGGATTTCTTCCTGGCTTTGGCCATCTCATCGACTCCTTTGCTGGGTATTGCCTGGCTGCGCGCACGATGGCGGATCGGGAACGGGCGTTCTGTCAACGCATGGGCGGCATCGGGGTGAGTCGTCACTCACACCGGGGCCGAGTGGCCGCCGACAGCGGCGCGGACGGCGACGCGCGTCAATCGCGCATCCACCAACGAGGTGTGCCATGACTCCCGCGAAATCCCGCTCCTGGTTCACGCGATTCTCCAAGGCGACGGCGCGCGCGACGGGTCAGCCGATCACTTTCGCAAGTGCCTGCCTGCTGATCGTCGTGTGGGCGGTGACCGGCCCACTTTTCCACTTCAGCGATACGTGGCAGCTGGTGGTGAACACGGGGACGACGGTCATCACCTTTCTCATGGTGTTCCTGATCCAGAGCACGCAGAACCGCGATGCGGAAGCCGTGCACATCAAGCTCGACGAGCTGCTGCGCGTCACCGCGGGCGCGCACAACGTGCTGCTCGATCTCGAGGAGCTGGAGGAGCACGAGCTCGAGAAGCTGCGCGACGCCTACTGCGCGCTGGCGGAGAAGGCTCGGCACGGTCGCAGTGGCGGGCGCAGCGAGTCGGGCGTGCCGGATATCGAGGACATCGCCAAGATCGAGCTGGACGCCGGCAGTAGTAAGGCGAAGGGAAAGCGGCGCGGTAAGTGATCGTCCCGATGCGGCGACGTAGGAGGGCTCTTACCCTTACCCTCCGAAGTTCCCACGCGGCGTCCCTGTAGGATGCGTCGCGAACAAAACCAATCGAGGTCTCGAATGAAGCTGGGTGAGTGGATCGCGGTCGTCGTGGGTGGTGTGGCGATGATCCTGGCCTGCGTGCTCGCCGGCGTCGAGATGGCCCGCGGCGGATTCGCCTGGTGGATCGTGCCGCTGATCGCGGCGATGTTCTGGCGCGAGACGGTGTTCGCGAAGATCCGCGCCGAAGTGGACCGCACGCGCAAGGACGAAGTGCCGGCCGACGCGCCGATCTAGTTCGCCCGCCTCACACAGATCAAGTGATGCGGTCCGCGTGGGCCGCGCACGGACCCGGATTTCGAGCCGCGTCCGACATCGTTCGCGCTCGCCATCACGGCTAATGACGCTCCGACTTTCGCGCGGAGCCCGCCGTGACCTCATCGATCCGATCGCTTGCCGCTTCTCTGGTGTTCGCTGCGTCGCTGGCTTCCGCCCAGCAGGGCGATGGCACGGACGTCGCGATCTCCACCAACGTGTGGAAACCCGCGAAGGTCGACGCCGATCCGCCGCACATCGGTCAGCTCAAACTACCGCCGGGTTTCGCCGTCAACGTGTTCGCGCGCGATCTCAAGAATGCGCGCGTCATCGCCGTTGCGCCGAACGGCGACGTCTACGTCAGCCGCCGCGACCAGGGCGACGTGTTGCTGCTCAAGGATCGCGATGGCGACGGCAAGGCCGACGCCGCACCGGTCGCGGTGGTCCATCGCTCCGGCGCGCACGGTCTCGCGATCCACGACGGCAAGCTCTGGCTGATCACCGTCAACGAGATCTTCACCGTTGCCATCAATCCCGATGGAACGATCAGCGCGCTGAAGCTGCTGCTCGGCGACCTGCCGGACGGCGGCCAGCACGGCAACCGCACGCTGGCGTTCGGGCCGGACGGCATGCTGTACGTCAGCGTCGGCTCCACCTGTAATGCCTGCAACGAAAGCAGCCCCGAGTCGGCGACGATCCTGCAGCTGAGCGCCGACGGAAAATCCCGCGCTATCTTCGCCAGCGGCCTGCGCAACACCATCGGCTTCGACTGGCATCCCGCGACGGGCGAGCTCTGGGGATTCGACAACGGCATCGATTTCCTCGGAGACGACGTGCAGCCCGAGGAGCTGAACCACATCGTGCGCGGCAAGCAGTACGGTTGGCCGCACGTGTTCGGCAAGGGCGACCTGAATCCGCAGAGCACGCCGCCGGGCGGCATCACCAAGGAAGCCTGGCGCGCGCGCAGCGAGCCGATGGTGCTTGGCTACACCGCGCACGCCGCGCCGATGCAGATGGTGTTCTACCGCGGCGGTTCGTTCCCGGCCGAGTACGTCGGTGATGCGTTCGTCACATTCCGCGGCTCGTGGAATCGCAAGCCGGCGTCTGGATACGAGATCGTGCGCGTGCGGTTCGAGAACGGCACGGCGAAATCCATCGAACCCTTCCTCACGGGTTTTCTCAGCGACGGCGGCCGCACGCATTTCGCGCGGCCAATGGGCCTCGCAGTGGCGAAGGACGGCTCGTTGCTGATGGCCGATGACGCGAACGGCGTGATCTATCGCGTCTCGCACGGCGGCAAGGCGCAGGGCGAGCCGCTGGCCGGCCGCGTGTCGGCGCCGCCGGCGAAAGCCATGCGCGATCAGACCGCGAAGGGCAGCAACGTGCCGCTGGCCATGCAGCGCCCCGAAGGCAAGGCGCGCGGTTCGCTGCGCGTCACGTCGAAGACATTCCAGGGCGTGATCCCGCTGGCGCAGTCCGAATACGCGGATGGCGTCTCACCGGAGATCTCCTGGAGTCGCGTCGACGGCGCGAAGTCGTACGCGCTGATCGTCGAGGATCCGGATGCCTCGGTGAAGCCGTTCGTGCACTGGGTCGCGTTCAACATTCCCGCGAACCTCACGTCGCTGCCCGAAGGATTGCAGGAGCAGGCACGGCTCACGGATCCCGAGGGACTGCTGCAGGGAATGACCAGCCGCGGCTCGGTCGGCTATCTCGGGCCGAAGCCGCCGGTCGGCGATCCGCCGCATCACTACCACTTCCAGGTCTTCGCGCTGGATGCTCTGCTCGATGTGCCGCCTGGCGCGACGCGCGACGACGTGCTGGCCGCGATGAGCGGGAAGGTGCTGGCGGCCGGCGAGCTCGTCGGAACCTACCAGCAGACCGTCAAGCCGCCGAAGTAGGGAAGCTAGTCCCGGCCGAGCGGCACGCCCGGTTCGGTGTCCAGCTGCAGATAGCCCGGATCGAACCCGGCGGCCGCGCGCAGTGCGCCGTAGTCGTGGATGACCGCCTGGCGATTCAGGAACGTCACGATGCGCAGGCGGCGCAATTCCATCAACGTGCGGTTGATGTGCACGGCCGACAGCGCCAGCGTGTCGCCGAGCTCGGCCTGCGTTAGCGGCAGCTCGAACGAATCATCGGTGGTCAGGCCGACCGCCTTCAGCCGCGTGTAGAACTCGCACAGCAGGTGGCTGACGCGTTCGTACGCCGTGCGGTGCCCGACGTTGACCAGCCACTCGCGGCCGATCGACTGCTGCATCATCGAGTAACGCGAGATCGCGGCGGCGATGTTCGGGTAGCGTTCCAGCCGCTGCACGGACTCCAGCGTCAGTGCCGCGATGCGCGCCGGCCACAACACGCACATGGCGTGGTTCCAGCGCGGCGCGAGCAGGTGCCGCGGATCGCACATGTCGCCGGGAAATAGATAGGCCAGGATCTGCCGCCGCCCGTCGGGCAGCAGCTTGAACTGGCAGGCAAGTCCCTCGAGCACGACGAAGATGCGGTCCGCCGGATCGCCGGCCTTCACCAGGCCGTCCTGCGTCGCGTACTGGCGCGACGCGCCGCCGAGCTGCTCCAGCAGGTTCAGTTCGTCGTGGGAAAAGGTGGCGAAGCTCGAGAGTCGACGCACCCAGGCCGAGGTGCTCATGACTGCGCGGCGCGCTCGCCGTGCGTCCAGGAATTGAACAGGTGTACCGCGGGGATTTCCATTTCGATGCGCAGGCCGGGTTCCTTCCAGGTGATGCGGGTGCCCGCATCGAGCTCGTAGGGCAACATGTTCTCGATCAGTTCCAGTCCGAAACCCTTTCCGGCCGGCGCGGGTGCCAGCCGCCCGACAGCGCTCTCCTGCCACACGAGCCGCAGCCATTCGCCGCCGTCGTGCGTGACGCGATCCCAGGACACGTCGAGCGTGCCGCCCTCGCCTAACAACGCGCCGTGGATCACCGCATTCACGGCGATCTCGTGCAGGGCCAGCGCGAGCGGCAGCGGTGCTTCGCCGGCGATCCGCGTGTCGGGTCCGGAGGCGCGATAACGCTGCGCGGGTATCGCCTGCGCCAGCAGCTCGCCATGCAGGAGCTCCTCGAGGTCCACGCCGTCCTGCGGCGAACGCATGATCATCGCGTGCACGCGCGACAGCGCGCCGATGCGGCCCTCGAGGCGCGCGGCGAAATCCTGCTTGGAGCTGGGGCCGTCCGCGCCGCGCCGGACGATCGCGCGCAAGACGGAGAACAATCGTCGGCTGTGTCGCCGGAATTCGGCGTTCTGGTTATCCATGCGGGCACCCGGGTGAGGCGCTGTTGTAAGCGAGAGACGGTCGGCGAGCATTAACCCACGTTAAGCAAGTTGTTTGCCGTCGGATTTTGACGCGAGTTCGCAGTCAAGGAGCAGCGAGGCGATGCGAGACGCCGTGTGCGATGCGCGCCGGGGCACGAAGCAGGTCTGCAGATCGGCGAGACACGGCGCAATGCCGAATGCGCGTCTTCACCGCGGGACGCGGCGCGAAAAAGCCGCATTCCTAACCTGCGTTAATGTGCGGTCGCCGCATCTCGCTTACATAGCTGCTCCGCCGATGTCGGCGGTCATGTTGTCGGGAGAGTTGATGGGGTCCGCGGACTCGTCGATGTGTCTTGCGGGCCTGCGAATCCTGATCGTCGAAGACGACTACTTTGTGGCGAACGAGACCGGCCAGGCGCTGCGCGAATTCGGCGCGGAGATCCTCGGTCCCGTGCCGACCGTCGCGCGCGCGAAGGAAGCGCTGCTCGACATTCCCGACTGCGTGCTGCTCGACATCAATCTCAAGGGCGAGATGGCGTTCGACCTGGCGCGCGAGATCCTGATCCGCGGCATCCCGATCGTCTTCATGACCGGCTATGACCGCTCGATCGTTCCGGCGTCGTTGCAGAGCCGGCCGTGGCTGCAGAAACCGGTGGAGACGCGCGAACTCATCGACACCGTGCGCCGCGAGGCGCGCCCGCGGCCGGCGCGTTGACTACACCGCGACGATGAAGGGCAGGCCGCCCGCGGCGGCCTCGAATGACGTCGTCGCCGCGAGATCGCGACCCGTCAGCAGGTTGCGCCAGGCGGTCGCCGACGCCGGCAGCGCGAGCGGCAGATCCTCCTCGGCTTTCAAGGGAAAGCGGCGGCAGATCACCCGCAGCCGCGCCGCGCCGTCTTCACGATCGAACCCTACGAGCGGCGCCGGCAGCTCCAGCGCGCGGTAGTCGCCCGACGCGAACAGCGCCGGGAAGTCCCGCCGGTGCGCGAGCAGCACCGCGATCGTCAGTAGTTTGACTCCGCCGGAGCGCTGGTCCGCGAGCGCACGGCGCAGCGTGCCCACGGGATCGGCACGCCACGAATCGAGCAACCCGGCCAGCAACGCCGCGCGGTGCGCGTAGTCGACGGGCCGGCGATTGTCCGGATCGACGAGCGTCAGATCCCACAGCTCCGTGCCCTGGTAGATGTCCGGCACTCCCGGCGCCGTGAGCTTCAGCACGGTCTGCACGAGCCCGTTGCGGCGGCCGGCCGCGGCGACGCGCGCGACGCAGCGCTCCAGCGAGGCGCGCAGCTCACGCGACGCGAACACGGCGTCGATCAACGCGCGCAACGAAGCTTCGTAGCCGGTATCCGGCGAAGCCCAGCTCGTGAACGCGCGGGCCTCGCGCGCGGACTTGATCAGCGCCTGGTGGATGCGGCGTTTGTAGTCGTCGATCCCGGCGTCGGCGTGGTGCGCATCGCCGGCCTCCGGCCAGCTGCCGACCAGCGTCTGCCACAGCAGGTATTCGAGACCGCGATCATCCAGCGCCTCGCTATGTGTCGACACGTGCGCGCGCCACTCGACGACGAGCTCGGACCACTCTTCCGGCATCTCCGCCAGCACCGCGAGTCGCGCGCGCACGTCCTCGCCGCGCTTGGTGTCGTGCGTGGAAGTGGCCAGCAGGCTGTGCGGCGTCGCGCGCAGGCGCTGCCGGTTGGCGTCGTGGAATTCGTCCGGCGTGCCGGACAGCGTCGCCGGATCGCCGCCGACCTCGTTGTGCGAGATCAGCCGGTTGAATAGATAGAACGCGGTGTCTTCCAGTCCTTTCGCCATCACGGGGCCGGACAGTTGCTGGAATTTCATCGCGCAGCGCAGCGCCGCCTGCCGGCTGAAGCCGCTGCGCGGCGCCGCGACGAGATCGCCGGTCAGCAGCGATTCGAGGAAGTCGAAGACGCTGGGATCGACGTCGCGTTCGTGGCCGCGGGCCTGCGCGATCGCGCGCTCGATGCGCTCGCGATCGGCGTCGCCGGTCCCGGTGCGGCCGTCGACATAGGTGCGGTACACGGGGAAGCAGGCGATCGTCTCGCGGATCGCGCGCCGCAAGAGGTTGCGCGTGAAGTCGGCCGTGCGCGCGTTCTGCCTGGCCAGCCGCGCCGTGTCGCGCGCCAGAACGTTGAGCTCGCTCGCCATCTCGTTGTTCAGGATGCGGTGCTTGCAGTCGCGCACCAGCGCCGCAAACGGCTGCGTGTCGCCGGACGCGGCGCGCCAGGCGCGCGTCAGCGCGGCGCTGCCGGCGCCGTCGGTCAACGTGCGCAACACGAGGTTGGCGAACTCGTAGCCGGTGGTGCCGTCGACCTGCCAGTCGCGCGGCAGCGTCTCGTCGCGCGCCAGGATCTTCTCGACGACCAGGTAGAAAGGCCGCGATGCGCCCTGCGGATCCAGGGCCAGTGCGCGCACCCGCGCCAGGTACTCGCCGGGATCGAGCAGCCCGTCGACGTGATCGATGCGCAGGCCATCGATGGCGCCGTCGCGCAGCAGCCGCGCCACCAGCCGGTGCGCGTGCTCGAACACCTCCGGCAGCTCGATGCGCAGGCCGGCGAGATCGTTGATGTTGAAGAAGCGGCGGTAGTTGATGTCGTCGCCGGCGACCCGGAAATGACTGGCGCGCCAGTACTGCCGGCGGATCAACGCATCCAGGGCGGCGCGCTGGTCGTCGTGGTTGTGCCGGCGCAGCGTCGCGTCGATCCACGCGGCGGCGGTGGGGTCGCGCGCCACGAGCTGCGCCAGGTCCGCCTTCAATTCATCCGCGCGGCGCCGCACCTGCGGCCGCCATTGCAGCAGCGTGGCGAAGTCGTCGCCGAGACGTTCGAGCGCCGGGTGGTCGGTGCCGAGCACGAGCCCGTAGTGCAGCGGGTGCACGGGTAGTTTGTGCGTGCCGTAGGCCCAGACGGCGAACTCGCCGGTGTGGGCGTCGAACTTCAGCTCGAGCTCGCCCGCGGCGAGCACCGCGCCGTATTGATCGCCGAGCACCGGGATCAGCAGCTTCTCCGCGAGGTAGCCCGCGGCCGGTTCCCAGTCGATGTCGAACCAGCCGGCGAATCGCGACTCCGGTCCCCACTCGAGCACGTCGAGCCACAACGGGTTGTCCGCGCCGTGCACGCCCATGTGGTTGGGCACGAAGTCGAGCAGGGTCGCGAGGCCGCAGCGCGCGAACTCGGCCGTCATCGTGCGGAAGTCCTCGAGACTGCCGAGCTCGGGGTTCAGCTCGTCGTGCGCGACGATGTCGTAGCCGTGCGTGCTGCCGGGCCGCGCGCGCAGCCACGACGAGGCATACACGTGGCTGATGCCGAGCTGCGCCAGGTAAGGCGCGACGCGCGCCGCGTCGCGAAATCCGAAGTCGCGCGAGAACTGCAGCCGGTACGTGGCGCGCGGCGGCGGCACTCAGTCCACCCGCGTCCAGCGCACGGTCCACGGCGGCAGCGTGTTGCCGGCCGGGGCGCCGCCTTCGTGCCAGATCACGCGGCCGCGATCGAGCGGAAAGGCCTGCGGCTGATCGGAGAGGTTCGCGGACAGCCGCAGGTGGTTGCCCTGCATCGTGCGCCAGCTCACGAACACCGCGTTCGTACCAACGACGTGGCTCGTCCCCGCGGACTTGATATCGAAGATCAGCGGCACGACCTGCTGGCGCCGCGTCGCGAGCACGCGCGAATACCAGCGCAACCACTCGGCGCATTCGGGCAGGCGGCGGTCGTCCCAGTGCAGCTTGCTGCTCTGGAACGTCACGGGATCCTGCGGATCGGGGATCAGGTCGCGCCGCGCCGGATCCGAGAACTCCGGGAACTTGCGGAACTCCGCGCGCCGGCCGTTGCGCACCGCGTCCGCGAGCTCGCCGTGGAAGTCGCAGAAGAACAGGAACGGCTGGCGCGCGTTCCATTCCTCGCCCATGAACAACATCGGGATCTGCGGCGCCAGTAGGTAGACGGCGGCCACGGCGCGCAGCTTCTCCGGCGCCGCCAACGCGCCGAGCCGCTCGCCGAAGGCGCGGTTGCCGACCTGGTCGTGGTTCTGGATGAACGAGACGAACGCGGCGGGTGGCAGGGCCTTCGAGTCCTCGCCCCGCGGCCGGCCGCGGCAGCGCATGACCTCGCCTTGGAACGCAAAACCCTCGCCGATGGCGCGTGCGGTCAGCCGCGTGTCGTCGAGATACTCCTCGTAGTAGCTGGCATGCTCGCGCGTCGCGGCGACGTGCAGCACGTGGTGGATGTCGTCGTTCCACTGCGCCGTGTACGCGGCCGGCGCGCCATTCGTCGTGCGCGCGAGGTGCCGCGCTTCGTTGTCCTCGTTCTCGAGCACCAGGTGCACGGGCCGCTCCGTGACGACTTCGCGCACGCGCGCGGCGATCTCGTTCAGCAGGTGCAGGGCGCTGTCGTCGGCGATCGCGTGCACGGCGTCGAGACGCAGGCCGTCGAGCCGGTACTCGCGCAGCCAGAACACCGCGTTCTCGACGAAGAAGTCGCGCACCGGCCGCGCCTGCGGATCGTCGACGTTGATGCCCGCACCCCAGGGCGTGTGATGCCGCTCCGTGAAGAACTGCGGCGCGTACGAATGTAGATAGTTGCCCTCGGGTCCGAAGTGGTTGTAGACCACGTCGAGGAACACGGCCAGCCCGCGCGCATGTGCCGCGTCGACCAGCGCGGCGAAATCCGCCGGCGTCCCGTAGCTGGCATCCGGGGCGTACGGATAGACGCCGTCGTAGCCCCAGTTGCGCAGCCCGGGGAAATCCGCGACCGGCATGATCTGCAGCGCGGTCACGCCGAGGCCGGCGAGATGGTCGAGCCGCTCGATGGCGCCGCGGAACGTGCCCTCGGCCGTGAACGCGCCGACGTGCAGCTCGTACAGGACGATCTCTTCCCAGCGCCGGCCATGCCAGGGCACCGTGAATCGCAGGCGCGCGGTGTCGATCCACTCGCTCAATCCGTGCACGTTGTTGGGCTGACGGCGCGACGCGGGGTCCGGCACCACGCGGCCATCCGGCAGCCGGAAGCCGTAGTGCACGCCTTCCGCGGCGTCGGGCACCTCGAGCTCGTGCCAGCCGTCGGCGCCGCGCTGCATCGGGTGCGGCGCGCCGTCGTCGAGCACGAGGCCGAGCGCCGGCACCGACGGCGCCCACAACCGGAAACACGCGCCGCCGTGGGGCAGGGCGCGCGGGCCGTGCGTGTAGCGCATCATTGCGCTCCGAAGAAGTAGCGCACTACTGCGCTCCGAAGAAGTGGCGCATCACTCCGCTCCATGCAGCTGGAACAGCAGCAGCGAGCGCCCGGTCGCGCCATAGACGTCGCCCTTCGCGAACGCGGTCTTGTCGAGCTTGCCCTCGACGTTCGTGTCGATCAGCAGTCGCCAGCGCTCGCCGCCGTCGTGGCCGGGCAGCGTGACGTTCACCAGGTCGTGGTGCGCGTTCAGGATCAGCAGCAGCGTGGCGTCGACGCCGCGCTGCTTGATGCCGGAGGGTTGCGCGTGGCCGTCGAGCAGCATGCCGAAGCATTGCATGCGCGCGTCCGACCACTGGCCGTCTTCCATCTCGTCGCCGCTGGCGTTGACCCAGGTGATCTCCTTGAGCCCGATCGCCTCGTTGACCCTGGCGGACAGGAAGCGGCTGCGGCGCAGGATGGGATATCGCGCGCGCAGGTGGGTGAGCTCGCGCACGAAGTTGACCTGCGCGAAGTGCCTGTCGGCCAGCGACCAGTCGAGCCAGCTGAGGTCGTTGTCCTGGCAATACGCATTGTTGTTGCCGTTCTGCGTGCGCGCGAATTCGTCGCCGGCCAGCAGCATCGGCGTGCCCTGCGACAGGAACAGCGTCGCAAGGAAATTGCGCATCTGGCGCCGGCGCAGCGCGTTCACGTTCTCGTCGTCGGTCGGGCCCTCGGCGCCGCAGTTCCAGGAACGGTTGTGGCTGTGGCCGTCGCGGTTGTCCTCGCCGTTGGCCTCGTTGTGCCGCTCGTTGTACGAGACGAGATCGTTCAGCGTGAAGCCGTCGTGCGCCGTGATGAAGTTGATGCTGGCGTTCGGCTTGCGCCCGAGGTGATCGAACAGGTCGGCGCTGCCGTAGAGTCGCGGCGCGAGCTCGGCGGCGGAGGATTCGCCGCGCCAGAAGTCGCGCACCGTGTCGCGGAACTGGTCGTTCCACTCCGACCAGCCCGGCGGGAAGCGACCGACCTGGTAGCCGCCGGGGCCGCAGTCCCAGGGCTCGGCGATCAGCTTCACCGTGGCCAGCACGGGATCCTGCGAGCAGACCTTGAGGAAGCCGCTGCGGTTGTCGAAGCCGTTCGGCTCGCGCGCGAGGATGGTGCCGAGGTCGAAGCGGAAGCCGTCGACGCCCATCTCCAGCACCCAGTACCGGAGCGAGTCCGTGACCATCTGGATCACGCGCGGGTGCGAGAGGTTCAGCGTGTTGCCGGTGCCGGTGTCGTTGATGTAGTAACGCGGCTCGGGCGCGAGCCGGTAGTAAGACGCGTTGTCGATGCCCTTGAACGACAACGTCGGGCCGCGCTCGTTGCCCTCGGCCGTGTGGTTGTAGACGACGTCGAGGATCACCTCGAGGCCGGCGTCGTGGAAACGCGCCACCATCTCCTTGAACTCGCGCACGCCGGACAGCGGCTTCGCGCAGAAGCGCGGATCCGCGGCGAAGAAGCCGATGGTGTTGTAGCCCCAGTAGTTGGTCAGGCCGCGCTCGAGCAGGTGGCTGTCGTTGACGAACGACTGGATGGGCATCAGCTCGACGGTGCTCACGCCGAGCGCCTTCACGTACTCGATGACCTCGGGCGTGGCCATGCCAGCGAACGTGCCGCGCAGCGACTCGGCCACCGCCGGGTGCCGGCGCGTGAAGCCGCGCACGTGCGTCTCGTAGATGATCGTCCGGTCCCAGGCGACGCGCGGCCGCGTCTGCTGCTTCCAGTCGAACGACTGGTCGACGACCAGGCACTTCGGCACGTACGGCGCGCTGTCGCGTTCGTCGAACGACAGATCGTCGTCGGGCGCGCCGATCGTGTAACCGAAGCAGGCGTGGTTCCACTCGAGCGAGCCCAGGGTGCCGCGCGCGTAGGGATCGAGCAGCAGCTTGTTCGGGTTGAAGCGATGGCCCGCGGCCGGTTCGTACGGACCGTGCACGCGGTAGCCGTAGACCTCGCCCGGCCCCATGCCTTCGAGGTAACCGTGCCAGATCTCGTCCGTGTATTCGGGTAGCGCGATGCGCTCGAGCTCCGTCCCGCCCTCGGCGTCGAACAGGCAGAGCTCGACCTTCGTGGCGTTGGAGGAGAACAGCGAGAAGTTCACGCCGCGACCGTCCCAGGTCGCGCCGCGCGGATTGGGAAGTCCTTCCCTGAGTTTGTATCGGGATGCCATGTCGACCGTTTTGTTAGCGAGGTCCGCAGGGTAGAGGGTCCGCCCGGCGGCGGGCGCGCCGGTTGGCGTAGGCATGGTCCCACAGGCGAGGGCGCGACGGCCGAACCGCACCACCGCCGCGCGCCGGTGGGTGTCCGACGTCCGTCATTCGATCATGCCAGCGAGGCTTCGGAGGCAGGATGACGCGAGGACGAAAAATTCTCATCGGGGTGGCGGTTTTGTTAGGCGTGCTGGTCGCGGCCCGCCTCGCGCTGCCGTACGTGGTCAAGGACTACGTGAACGAGAAGCTCGCGGCGCTAGATTCGTACGACGGCCACGTCGGCGACATCGACATCCACCTCTGGCGCGGCGCGTACAGCGTCGACGGGATGGAGATCGTGAAGACCGGCGCGAAACGTCCGGTGCCGTTCTTCAAGGCCGCGCGCATCGATTTCTCCGTGGAATGGCACAGCCTGTTCCGCGGCTCGATCGTCTCCGAGGCCACGTTCTTCGCGCCGGAGCTGAACCTCGTGCAGGGCGACTCGAAGAAGGACACGCAGCTCGGCAGCGAGGAGAACTGGAACCGCCGGCTCGAGGAGCTGTTCCCGTTCAAGTTCAACACCGTCTCGGTGGTGAACGGCACCGTGCGCTTCCTCGCGCCGGGTATCTCGACCGGCGACGCGATCACGGCGAGACACGTCAATGGCGCCGTCACCAATCTCACCAACGTGCTCGAGACGGGCAAGGAAACGTTCGCCGACTTCAAGATCGAGGCCGACGTGCTCGACGGCGCACCCGCGCGCGTGGCCGGCAGCGTCGACGCGTTCGCGAGCTCGCCGACGTTCGACGTGAACATGGAAGTGAAGAAGGTGCAGCTGCCGAAGGTGAACCCGTGGCTGCGTGAATACATCAAGGCCGACGCCGAGGCCGGCGACTTCGAGCTGTACATGGAGCTGGCCGCGGCCGACGGGAAGTTCAAGGGGTACGCGAAGCCCATCCTGCAGAACGTCGACATCTACCGCTCGGGCGAGCCCGAGAAGAACCCGCTCAAGCGGCTCTGGGAGGGGTTCCTCGATTTCGCCGCGAACGTGTTGGAGAACCCGGAGGCGGACCAGGTGGCGGCGCGCATCCCGTTTACGGGCACCATCGACGATCCGGATACGAACCTGTTCGCGACCATCGCCAGCGTGTTGCGCAATGCGTTCGTCAGCGCGTTCGCGCGCTCGCTCGAGGGCTCGATCACGTTGCGCGACGTGAAGGAGAACCTGCGCGGCATCGATCCGTCACCGGCCGAGGACGGCAGGAAGAAGGATGGCAAGAAGGATGCGAAGGAGGCGGACGACAAAAAGCCCCGGGTGAAGCCGGGTCCGCCCGGTAAGAGCCTGACCTGAGGTCCGGCTCAGCGCGCGGGACACACGGCGATCAAGGCCAGGTCCACGCGAGCAGGCGCGGCCGCCAGCTCAACACGAACGCGACCGACACCGCGGACACCGCCAGCAGCATCATCCACACGAGGACGGCCATCGTCGCCGTGTTGGCCAGCAGGCAGAGGACGAGGGCGGCGATCAGCGCGGCGTAGCCGAGCGGGCGCAGCGCGCGCGACACGGGCCGCGGCGCGTCGCCGCGCACCTGGCGCCAGTGCACGTCCATCGCCTGCGCCAGCCACGCCATGCCGAGCTCCGCGCTGAGCAGCGCGGCGATCGTCCACACCGTATCAGGCATGCTCCGGCTCCTGCGCGACGGGCAGGTCGTCCGTCGTCGTCGAGCGCTGCAGCCGGCGCGCCGTGACGAACGCGATGCCGGCGGTCAGCAACAACATCAGGTCCACGCCCGCGACCGGCCAGTAGCCGGCCGACAGCGTCTTGCCGAGGTGATCGCCCGTCGTCAGCGCGTTGAGCAGCGGCGCGGCCAATGCCAGCGCGGCGATGATCCAGGTCTGCTCGGCCCAGGCCTTCGAACGGCGCGCCTCGCGCAACGCGGACGACCGCCACATCGCATGAAGCAGCAGCACCAGCCACGCGCCCCAGAACGCGCTCTTCTGCCACAGGTCGCGATCCGCGAGCGACTCCGGCAACACGCGGTTCGCGACCAGCACGAACAACGTCGCCGCGATCATGCCGGTGACCGTGGTGACGGCCAGCGCATCGACCCAGCGCGAACCGGCGCGACCTTGTCTCGCGTGCACGGTCTTGCGTTTCTCGACGAAGAAGATGAATCCCGTCGCGATGCAGATGCAGCTGACGATGCCGCCGATGAAGATCAGCCAGCGCAGCGTCCAGTGCCTGAACTGCTGCAGGTGCATGCCGACCAGGAACGCGTTGACCGTGGTCACCGGTCCGTCCGGCGGATCCTCGAACAACACCTTGCCGGTGGCGCCGGCGAAATGCAGGCCTTCGGCGCTGGCGACGCGGTCGGTGCTGTCGCGGTAGATGGACACGTACGCGTTGGAGTTGCCGACGTGGTTGACCGACAGGAAACCGACCTCGCCCGGCATGCCTTTTCCGGCCCAGTGCGCCTTCGCGACGGCCACCATCGCGTCGACCGACGCGAGCGTGCCGGGTTTGCCGGACGGATCGTGGTCGAGGCCGCTGTGCAGCGCTTCCTCGTGTTCGTGCGCCTCGACCACCGGCTGCATCATCGCGCCGACCACCGGGAAGTAGATGCCGACGAAGATCAGCGCGCCGGACAGCGCCCAGAGGAAATGGAACGGCAGCGCGACGACGCCGGTGAGGTTGTGCAGGTCGAGCGTGCTGCGCAGCGGGTTGCGTTCCGGGCGGAACGTGAAGAACTCGCGGAAGATCTTCCGGTGCATCACGACGCCGCTGACCAGCGCCGCGAGCATCGCCATCGCCGAGAGGCCGACGATCCAGTAGCCGATGTCGTGCCACTCGAGATGCAGGCTGAAATGCATGGGATAGAAAAAGCCCGAGCCGAGCGCGAGCTGGTCGCGGTGCAGCGCGTGCCCGTCGCGCGGATCGATCGTCTGCTCGGCGTAGATGGTGTCGTCGGGCAGCGTCGAGTGCGGCACGGCGAAACCGACGTAGGTCAGCAACACCGGGTCGCGGTGCGTGGTGTAGGCGTTCCAGTTCGACGCCGTGAGTTGCGCCGGCAAGGGCTGCGTGACGCGTTTCTCCGCCGCGGCGCGTTGCTCGGCCTCCGGCTCGGTCATCTGCGCGAAGCGCTGCGCGAGGATGTGGTCGAACGACGGCATCGGCTGTGCCGCGATGCGCGTCTCCGGCAGCGACCAGCGGTCGATCTCGCGGTCGAACACGGACATCGAGCCGAAGAAGAACGCCACCATCAGCACGAAGCCCAGCACCAGGCCGAACCAGGTGTGCAGCCACGTCAGGGAGAGTCGGAAGTTCGCGAACATGCAGTCCTCAGGCGAGCGAGCGGGACAGCCACCAGCCCGCGAGCGTCATCAGCGCGCCGCCGCCGGCGAGCACGAGCCAGCCGCGCGCCAGGCTCGCGGCGATGAACGCGAAGCACAGCGCCGACAGGTAGACCAGCAAGCCGAGCATCGACGCCAGGTTGGTGCCTTCGTGGAACTCGAGGCCCGCGGTCAGCAGGCCGGCGGAGGCGAGGGCGACGAAACCCCACGTGAAGACGTACGAACCGACGACGCCCGCGACGACGCGGGACGCGATGTGCCAGCCCGACAGCGTTGCCGTGCGCATGCCTAACAAGCCACGCGGCCGGCGGCCGCCCGGGGGAGCCCAGGGTCTGGATGCATATAAGAAGAGTCCGGTGGAACGCGCGCGGTATTGAACCGCGATTGGAAACGCGAATCAATATCATTTAGACACGCGCTCGCTGGTCATCAGGGTCACGGGCACGCTGGCCGGCGACAGGATCGGGCTCGTGCACGGGGTCGGCGATTTCGGCAACAACGAGCTGAGCGCGAGGCGTCGCGGCGTCGTCATTACCAAGGGAGTGGTGGACGGTACAGGGCTTGAACCTGTGACCCCTGCCGTGTGAAAGCAGTGCTCTACCGCTGAGCTAACCGTCCGCCGGGAGCTGGGCTCCGAGAGAGGGTGCGCAGTCTAAAGACCGTCCCCCGGCGAATCAAATGCTACGATTCGCGCCCCCAAAATCGGCCCCGTTCGACCTCATGACGACGCCCGTAGTGACCCGTTTCGCCCCGTCGCCCACCGGACTGCTGCACATCGGCGGCGTGCGCACGGCGCTGTTCAGCTGGCTGTACGCCCGGCGCATGAAGGGTCAGTTCATCCTGCGCATCGAGGACACGGACCTGGAGCGGTCGACGCCGGAGGCGGTCAAGGTGATCGTCGAGGGCATGGCGTGGCTCGGACTCGAGCATGATCAGGGGCCGTTCTACCAGACGCAGCGCTTCGACCGGTACAAGACGGTCATCGGCGACATGCTGAAGGCCGGCACCGCGTACCACTGCTACTGCTCGAAGGAAGAGCTCGACGCGATGCGCGCCGACCAGCAGGCGCGCAAGGAAAAGCCGCGTTACGACGGCCGTTGCCGTCACGGCAAGGGCCCCGGCCCCGCGAGCGGCCGCTCGCCGGTGGTGCGCTTCGCGAATCCGGAAGAGGGCGCGACCGTCGTCGAGGACGTGGTGCACGGCGCCGTCACGTTCCAGAACAAGGAGCTCGATGACCTCATCATCGCGCGTTCCGACGGCACGCCGACCTACAACTTCTGCGTGGTCGTCGACGACGCCGACATGGGCGTCACGCACGTGATCCGCGGCGACGATCACCTCAACAACACGCCGCGCCAGATGAACATGCTGCTGGCGCTGGGCAAGGCGCCGCCGGTCTACGCGCACGTGCCGATGATCCTCGGCGCCGACGGCGCGAAGCTGTCGAAGCGCCACGGCGCGGTCAGCGTGCTCGAGTACCAGGAGCAGGGCTATCTACCCGAGGCACTGCTGAACTACCTGGTGCGGCTCGGCTGGTCGCACGGCGACCAGGAATATTTCACGCGCGACGAGATGATCGCGGCGTTCGACGTGCGCGACATCAACAAGGCCGCCTCGGCGCTGAACCCGGACAAGATGCTGTGGCTGAATCAGCAGCACATGGTCAAGGCGCAGCCGAAGGACCTGGTGCCGCACCTGCGCTGGCAGCTGGCGCGCCTCGGCATCTACTCGCAGGACGACGCGCTGCTCGAGGGCATCGTGCTGGCGCAACGCGAGCGGTCGAAGACGCTGAAGGAGATGGCCGAGGCCAGCCGCTTCTTCTTTACCGAGGACGTGACGCTGGATCCGAAGGCCGCCGAGAAGCACCTGACGCCCGACGCGCGCGGGCTGCTGGCCGAGCTGGCGGCGCGCTTCGAGAAGCTGCCGGACTGGACCGCCGCGGCGATCCACGGCGAGCTCGAGGCGCTGGCGAAAGAGAAGAACCTGGGCCTGGGCAAGGTGGCGCAGCCGCTGCGCGTCGCGGTCACCGGCGGCACGATCTCGCCGCCGATCGACGCCACGCTGGTGCTGCTGGGCCAGGCGAAGAGCCTCGCCCGCCTCAAGGCAGTGCTGGGCTGACTCCGGGGCCGGGGCGAATCCCGGTCGGGCGCGGAAATCCGGACAGGAAAACTTGCCTCCGATCCGCGCCTTGCGTACATTGCGCCTCCTTTCGCGGGGGCCCATAGCTCAGCTGGGAGAGCGCTTGCATGGCATGCAAGAGGTCGGCGGTTCGATCCCGCCTGGGTCCACCATCCCGCGACGGTTTTCAGTGCCTCGTCCCCATCGTCTAGAGGCCTAGGACATCGCCCTTTCACGGCGGTAACAAGGGTTCGAATCCCTTTGGGGACGCCATCTCCCGCGCGTCGAACGACAACAAAGAAAAAGGGCACGGCAGCCTGCGCCACCGTGCCCTCGATTCGGATTCTATTTCTTTCTTATTTGTTCTTGCGGCGACGGGCGGCCAGCATCGCGGCCGCACCGGCACCCAGCAGGGCCAGCGTGGTCGGTTCCGGAACGCTCGACGGCGAACCACCACCATCGGTCGGGGTACCCGGGTCCGTGGGGCAGAAGCCGAACACCTTGCAAGTATCACCAGCTTGGGCGGGGGCCATGGCGCCGAGGAAAGTAGCCGCCATCACCAACGCCGGAATGTACTTTTTCACTTCGAAGTCCTCTCTGAATCCAAAAAGCCGAGTCGTGTCACCTGTTTAGTTAGCAAGTGCCGTACCACATTCGTAACTGCTTGACTGCCAAACAAACGTGTTCGGCGTTCGTTACGAAGTTGTAAGAAATCCCGTCACTCGTTGCGGCAAACCGTGAGACGCAGTTCACAGTTCGCCGGCGGATTAAACAGAATGCCCGCGCACGATCGTGCGCATGAACTTCTGCACCGGCGTCGGCAACGCGATGCGCGCCAGCGCCACCGCCGACTGCTTGATGGGCAGGCCGAAGCGCCAGCCGTCGACGAGTAGTGAGATCGCCTTGCGGCGTTCCTTCGCGCCCAGCGTGCTCGCGGCGCTGACCAGCGACTCCGACTTGCGGCGCTTGATCAGCCGGTCGAGGCCGGGGTTGGCGGCGGCGTGCGCCGCGGCCACCTTGTCGAGGATGCGCAGCGTCTCGAGCTGCATGTGGCCGTAACTCGTCGAACCGGACATCTGCTGCGGCGTGCGGCGGTAGCGCAGCAGCGGCGTGTCGATGAAGCCGAACGGACCCAGGCGCGCGAGCCGCAGGATCAGGTCGTAGTCGCTGCTGTAGCGCAGGGATTCGTCGAAGGCGCCGGCCTTGATCATCGCGGCGCGCGTCGTCATCACGGTCGGCGGGTGCACGAAGTTGCCGTACAGCAGCTGGTCGGCGACGTCGCCGGACAACACGGCGGGCGCGGCCGCGGTGTAGTCGACGGGCGTGCGCATCGGGTAGATGGATTCGTGGCCGCCGAGGCGACGGTACGCGTCGTAGTAACTGCGGATGTGCGAGGCCTCGTAGTCGCCTTCTTCCTCGCTGCGGAACGCACTGAAGTCGCTGGAGACCAGCACGAGGTCGGGGCGCGCGCGAAATGCGGCGACCTGCGTCGCGACCTTCTCCGGATGCACGAGATCGTCGGCGTCCATCCACGCGATGTATTCGCCGCGCGCCTCGCGCACGCCGGTGTTGCGCGCATTGGCGAGCCCGCCGTTCTTCTGCTCGATGACGCGGATGCGGCCGCCGTAGCGTTTCAGGATCTCGCCGGTGCCGTCCTTCGAACCGTCGTTGACGACGACGACTTCCACCTTCGGGTGCGTCTGCCGCAGGCAGGTTTCCAGCGCGGCGCCGATGAACGCCTCGCAGTTGTAGGCCGCAATGATGATCGAGACCAGCTCGCTACCGGCATTCGCGTGCACAACGTTCACCGTGGGGTTCCGGCGCGCTGCGGCGCCTTGGCGGTCACCAGGAGCAGGGACGCCAGCAGGTTCACGCCGGGGACCTTCTCGGCGATGCGCGGGCTCTGCCACTTCGCGAGGCCGAACTTGTTCAGCAGCGGCAGCATCACCTGGATGCGCTCGTGGCGTTGCTGTCCGAAGAAAGGCTGCATCTCCGCGTGCAGATCCGCCTTCGTGAACAACTGTCGGAAAATCTTACTACCCGGGTAATAGCCTTCCTTCGGCTCCTTGCGCGCCCATTCGCGCAGGCCGAAGTAGTGCGCGCTCAGCACGAACGCGCCGTCCGGCTTCAGCGCCTCGGCGGCGAGGCGGTTCATCGCGTCGCGCAGCTCGCGCGTGGGTAGATTGGAGGTCAGCGTCGAGAAGACGCGGTCGAACGCGCCGGTCTGCGTGCGGAACCAGGCGACGTCGGCGCAGACCAGCAGCACGGGCGCGCCGGGGTCGACGCGCCGCGCGACCTTGCGCAGCGACTCGAGCGAGAAATCGAGCGCGACCAGCGCGCGCATGCCTTTCAGCAACCGCGTGAAGCGGCCGCGGCCGCTGCCCAGCTCGAGGATGGTCTTGCCGGCGCAGTCGCCGAGCGCGCCGAGCGTGGCCGCCATCTCGGACTGGCTCTCGACGGTGTTCTCCCAGCCGTAGTCGTCGGCCGTCGCGGCGATGTCGCGCTGGCTCTGCTCGTATTCGCTGTCCGAGTTCATCGCCGCTTTCGGCAGCAGGACGGCGATGCCGTCGATGACGGGAAAGGTCTGGCCGCAACGGCAACGCAATTCGCCGGTGCGCGCGTGTCCCTGCGCATTGGTCGACGTGGCCACCACGCCCAGTTCCCCACCGTCGGCGGGGCAACGCAGCAGCGTGATCAGCTCAGGCCGAAGGCCGTCAATCATGGTCTGTCTCGTCTTTATAGTCGGAATGTCTCGGCGGGGGCGGATCATACCCAGCTTGCAAGTCGAATCCGGGGGCGCCGGATCGGCCGCGGACGAAAATGCGAGGTTGAAATCACATTTCGAAGGAAGACCGGGCTATGTCACGCGATCCTGCGCGCCTTTCTCACTCATCCTCTGCGCCCGTGACATCCCCTCTCCAACAGTCCTCTCAACGTATTCTGTCCGTCGACGCGACCCGGGGCCTGGCCATGGCTTTCGTGGCGCTGTCGCACTTCAGCTGGACGCTCGAACACACGCAGCCCCGGCTGGCGGACATCCTCGAAAGCGTGGCGATGATCGCGTCGCCCACCTTCTTATTGTTGAGTGGCGCCATGCTCGGCCTGCTGCAGCTGCGCCGGAAGAATCGCCTGCCAGAGCTGGCATCGCGCCTGTTCCATCGCGGGCTGTTCGTGCTGGTGGTGGGCCACCTGCTGATCAGCGGCGCCTCGGCGCTGGCGCACAACAAGCACTACCTGGACGTGGTGCTCGACCGCGTCTACATCACCGACGTGGTCGGCATCTGCCTCATGCTGCTGCCGCGCATCACCGCGCAGGCCGGCGTGAAGCCGCTGGTGGCCACGGGCATCTCGCTGTTCCTCGCGGCGCTGCTGATCTCCTATCTCTGGCAGCCGACGCAGACGGCCAGCATCGTCGTCGAGCAGATGTTGTTCGGCTCGCACGGCCACCGCGGCCGGCAGTTGATGGAATACGCGTCGCCGATCATCCCGTACATCGGCGTGTACATCGCCGGCATCGGGCTCGGCTCGTACCTGGACCGCGTCGCGGGTGGCGCGCTCGAGGCCCGCGAATCCTGGCGCATCGTCGGGGTCGCCGTCGGCATGGTGTTCGCGGCCATCTGCGCGAAGGCCGCGTGGGTGTTCGCGCATCTCGACGTGCAGACGCCGGCCGGACGCGTGCTGCACGAGCTCACGTCGCCGTTCCAGAAGCTGCCGCCCGGGCCCACCTATCTACTGACGTTCGCCGGCCTCGGCATCCTCGCGTTGTGCGCGTTCTTCTGGCTCGAACGCCGCTCGCCGAAGGCGGCGCCGCTGACGGGCTTCGCGATCCTGGGCCAGTGCTCGTTCGCGGTGTTCATCCTGCAGTTCTACATCTTCGGCCCGATGTCCGATTTCCCGCAGATCTTCGGCGGCTCGTTCTGGTGGGCGTCGTATCTCGGCGCGATGGCGGTCATCTTCGCCGTCGCGATGTTGTGGCGCCGCGCGCGCGGCAACCGCCTGTTCGACGTCACCTACACGCTCAGCAACGGCGGCGGCAAGCTCGCCAAGCCGCTCGGCGACGCGACTTCCTGAGGCGCACCCGATGTGTGGCATCGCCGGAATCCTGAGTCTCCCGGGCGCGAAGCCCGTCGAAAAGCGCGAGCTGGCCGCGATGATCGGCACGCTGCATCACCGCGGCCCCGACGGCTACGGATTCCTGGAAGACCCGGTCTGCGGCCTCGCGCACGCGCGGCTCGCCATCATCGACCTGTCGTCCGGCGACCAGCCCATCCACAACGAAGACAAGACCGTGTGGACGGTGTTCAACGGCGAGATCTTCAACTACATCGAGCTGCGCAAGGAGCTCGAGGCGCGTGGCCACCGCTTCTACACGCACTCCGACACCGAAGTGATCGTGCACGCGTACGAGGAGTACGGCGACCGCTACGTCGATCACCTGAACGGCCAGTTCGCGATCGCGATCTGGGACGTGAAGCAGCGGCGGCTGTCGCTGTCGCGCGATCGCACCGGCATCCGCCCGCTGTATTACGCGCAGGTCGGCAACCGGCTCGCGTTCGGCTCCGAGGTCAAGGCGCTGCTGGCGCTGCCGGAGATGCCGCGCGCGCTGGATCCGCGCGGCCTGGCCGAGGTGTTCAGCTACTGGTCCACCGCCGGCGAGCAGACCGTGTTCGCGGGCGTGAAGCAGCTGCCGCCGGGTCACCAGATGACCGTCGACGCGCGCGGCACGCGCATCGCGCAGTACTGGGACTGGGAATTTCCCGATGCGCCGATCATCGCCACGCGTCCGGCCGAGGACTACGCCGAAGAGCTGCGCGCGCTGCTGATCGACGCCGTGCGCCTGCAGCTGCGCGCCGACGTGCCGGTCGGCGCCTATCTATCGGGCGGCCTCGACTCGTCGCTGATCACCGGGCTCATCAAGCACTACACCGACACGCCGCTGCGCACGTTCTCCGTGACGTTCGACGACGGCGAGTTCGACGAGAGCGCGCACCAGCAGGAGATGGTGAGCCATCTCGGCACGAACCATTCGTCGACACTGTGCCGCGCCGCGGACATCGCCGATGCCTTCGCCAAGGTGGTCTGGCATGCGGAGTCGCCGGTGCTGCGCACCGCGCCCGCGCCGCTGATGCTGCTGTCGAAGCTCGTGCGCGAGTCCGGGTACAAGGTCGTGCTGACGGGCGAGGGCGCCGACGAGGTGTTCGGCGGCTACGACCTCTTCAAGGAAGCGAAGATCCGCCGCTTCTGGGCCCGCAACCCGCAGTCGAAGTTCCGCCACAAGCTGCTCGACAAACTGTACCCGTACCTGCGCAACTCGCCGTCCGCCGCGGGCGGCTTCGCGCAGAAGTTCTTCGGCGAGGGCCTGGACCAGCAGGCGCGCGCCGGCTTCGCGCACGGCCCGCGCTGGACCACGACGCAGCGCACCTGGCAATTTTTCTCGCCGGCGATGAAACAGGCCATCGGCGCCTTCGATCCCGCGACGGCCTACGAAGCGACGATGCCCGCCGGCGCGGCGCGCTGGCCGCCGATCGCGCGCGACCAGTACGTGGAATCGCACACGTTGCTGTCCGGCTACCTGCTGTCGTCGCAGGGCGATCGCATGGGCATGGCGAACAGCATCGAGGGCCGCTTCCCGTTCCTCGATCACCGCGTGGTCGAGTTCGCCAACAAGCTGCCGCCGCACCTGAAGATCCGCGGCCTCACCGAAAAATACCTGCTCAAGAAGGCCGCGTATGGCGTGGTCGCGGACAACATCCGCAAGCGCACCAAGCAGCCGTATCGCGCGCCGGACAGCGCCAGCTTCTTCGCGAACGGCGCCGCGCACGAATCCGTTGCGACATTGCTGGCGGATTCGCGCGTCGCCGCGGCCGGTTACTTCGAGCCGCGCGCGGTGTCGCGCCTGGTCGAGAAGTGCCGCGCGGGCCGAGCCATCGGTTTCGCCGACAACATGGCGTTCGTCGGCGTGCTGTCGACGATGATGCTGCACGAGAGTTTCATCGCCCGCGCGCACGAGCCCGTGCCCGAGGCGGTCACCGCGTCGGCCGGACTCCGCACCGCGACGACGGCATGACCGACACCTCCGAAGTCCGGCTGCTGCACCACGAGTTCGAGCGCAGCGCGCGGCGCGTGCCCGACAAGATCGCGCTGCGTTGTGAAGACCGCGGCTACACGTACGCCGAGCTCGACGCCGCCAGTGCCGCACTGGCGGTCGCGTTGCGCGCCGGCGGGGTGGCCGAGGGCGATCGCGTCGCGCAGTTCATCGATAACGAATACGAGGCGGTGATCGGCCTGCTGGGCGCACTGCGTGCCGGCGCGGTGTTCATGCCGATCAACCCGTCGACGAAGCCCGCGAAACTCGCGTACCTGCTCGACGACTCCGGCGCCCGCGCGTTGCTGACGCACTCGGCGCTGTTGCGCGTGGTCACCGAGGCGCTGCCGCAGTTGCCCGGGTCCTGGCCGCACGTCTACGTGGCCGGTCCCGATGCGAGCGAGCATGCATCGCTGACTGCAGTGCTCGCCCAGGGCGCGAAGACGTCGGGTGGCAGGGCGCCGGTTCTCGCGCGCGAAGCGGGCGACCTCGCCGCGCTGATCTACACCTCCGGATCCACCGGCCAGGCCAAGGGCGTGATGCTCACGCACGCGAACATGCTCGCGGCCGCGGATTCCATCGGCACGTACCTCGGTCTCGAGGAGCGCGACGTCATCCTTTGCGGACTGCCGCTGGCCTTCGACTACGGCCTCTATCAACTGCTGCTCGCTTTCCGCGTCGGCGCGACGGTCGTGCTCGAGCGCACGCTCGCGTTCCCGGCGCGCGTGTTCGAGCTCGCACGCCGCGAGGGCGTCACCGTTCTTCCGGGCGTGCCGACGTTTTTCGCAATGCTGCTGAACCTGCGTGGCGCGGGTACGGCGCCGGACCTGCCCGGCCTGCGCCTGCTGACGAACACCGCGGCGGCGCTGCCGCTGGCGCACATCGAGGCGCTGCGCCGCTGGTTCCCGAAGGCGCGCCTCTTCTCGATGTACGGACTCACCGAGTGCAAGCGCGTCACGTACCTGCCGCCCGAGCAGCTCGACGTGCGGCCCGCGAGCGTCGGCCGCGGCATGCCGAACGTCGAGGTCTGGCTGGTCGACGACGCCGGCAACCGCCTGCCGCCGGGCTCGACCGGCGAGCTCGTCATCCGCGGCCCGAACGTCATGCAGGGTTACTGGCGCAAGCCCGCGGAGACCGCGGAGCGGCTGCGCGCGGATCCGGCGACGGGGGAGACCGTGCTGTACTCCGGCGACATCTTCCGCACCGATGCCGACGGCTACCTGTATTTCCTCGCGCGCCGCGACGACATCATCAAGAGCCGCGGCGAGAAGGTGAGCCCGCGCGAGGTCGAGGACGTGCTGCACCGCCTGCCCGGCGTGCGCGAGGCGGCGGTCGTCGGCGTCGCCGACACGCTGCTCGGCCAGGCGATCAAGGCCTACGTGGTGCTGACGCCCGGCGCGGCGTACGCGGCCCGCGACGTCATCAAGCATTGCCTGGGTTCGCTGGAGAGTTTCATGGTGCCGAAGTACGTCGAGTTCGTGGACGCGCTGCCGCAGACCGACACCGGCAAGGTCACCCGCGCGGGTCTGCGCGCGTGAGCGACGACGTGATCGCGCGCGTGCGCGCCTTCATCGCGGAGAACTTCCTCATGGGCGGCGATGCGACGCTGGCCGAGGGCGACTCGCTGATGCGGGCCCACGTGCTCGACTCGACCGGCTTCCTCGAGCTGGTCGGCTTCCTCGAAAACGCATTTGACATACAAGTCGAGGATCCGGAGATGATCCCGGAGAACCTCGACTCGTTGCGGGCGATCGCCGCGTACGTGGCCCGCAAACGCGCGAACGCAGGTTCGGCGTGACCAATTTCTCAGTCCTGCCGGTTGCGCCGTGTAGGACGGGTCCTAGCCGGCCGGGTTTTGGGAATCATTGCGTCCAGGTCAATAACACCAATCAACCGATTCCGCCGAGCGCCAAGGGAGCGCCTTCCACCATGCAGCACGAGTCGAAAGTCCGGGAATTCGTCCTCAAGAACTACCTCTTCACCAGCGAGCAGAACGCCCTCAAGAGCGAAGACTCGTTCATGAAGAGCGGCATCATGGACTCCACCGGCATCCTGGAGATGATCATGTTCCTCCACGACGAGTTCGGCGTGGACGTGATGGACGACGAGATGGTCCCCGAGAACCTCGACTCGGTGGACAACGTCGTCGCATTCCTCAACAAGAAACTCGCGACGAACTAGTTCGATGATCGCGCGCGGCATGCTCACCGAACGGCTCGCGCACGTCGCCGCCCGCCAGCCCGATTCGATCGCCCTGGTCGACCGCGACGAGCGGCTGTCCTATCGCAAGGTCACGGCGGCGGCGGACGCCGTCGCGCGCCGGCTCAAGGCGGCCGGCGTGTCGCCGCAGGATCGCGTCGCGCTGGTGTTCGAGAATTCGCTGCAATACGTCGCCGCGTTGTACGCGGTGTTCGCACTGCGCGCCGTCGCCGTGCCGTTGAACGCCACCGCGCGGCAGGACGATCTCGACAGCTGGATCCAGCACAGCGGCGCGACGCGGGTGCTGGTCAACGAAGCCCATGCCGCGCACATCCCCGCGCGCGACGGCCGCGAGGTGCTCGTGCTCGGCGGCGCCGCGGGCTCCGCCGGCGATCGCGCCTGGCGCGAATTGCTGGCCGACGGCGGGCAGGGGGATTTCCCCGGCGCGCCGCGCGGCGACGACGTCGCGCTGATCCTCTACACCTCCGGCACCACCGGCAAGGCGAAGGGCGTCACGCTCACGCAGCGCAATCTCGCCGCGAACGTCGATTCGATCCTCGCGTATCTGAAGATCTCCGCCACCGATCGCATGGTGAACGCGCTGCCGTTCTACTACTCGTTCGGCAACTCGGTGCTGCATACGCATCTCGCGGCGGGCGCCACCATCATCCTCGAGCAGAACCTCGTTTATCCGCACAAGGTCGTCGAGACGCTGGCGCGCGAACGCGCCACCGGCTTCGCCGGCGTGCCGTCGACCTTCGCGCTGCTGACCGCGCGCGTCGACCTGTCGAAATACGAGCTCGATTCCCTGCGCACGGTGCAGCAGGCGGGCGGTGGCCTGCCGGTCGCCGTGCTGACGAAATTCATCGCGCAGCTGCCCGACGTGGACTTCTTCGTCATGTACGGCCAGACCGAGGCGACCGCGCGCATCACGTACCTGCCGCCGCATCGCCTGGTCGACAAGCGCGGCTCGGCCGGCATTCCCGTGCCGGGCGTCGAACTGGAGATCCGCCGTGAAGACGGCTCGATCGCCGCGCCGCGCGAGATCGGCTCGATCTGGGTGCGCGGCGACAACGTCATGCGCGGCTACTGGAACGATCCGGAGCTGACCGCGACCGTGCTGCGCGACGGCTGGCTGAACACGCTCGACCAGGGCTTCGTCGACGACGACGGCTTCCTGCACATCGACGGCCGCCGCTCCGACATCATCAAGACCGGCGCGCACCGCGTGCAGCCGCAGGACATCGAAGCCACCATCACCCAGCTCGACGCGGTCGAGGACGTGGGTGTGGTCGGCGCCGACGACGACCTCCTCGGCCAGGTCATCCGCGCGGTAATCGTGCTGAAGGAGGGCGCCGAGCTCTCGGAGATGCAGGTCAAGGCGCATTGCCGCGATCGTCTCGCCGCGTACAAGGTCCCCAAGTTCGTCGAATTCTCCGCCGAGCTGCCGCGCACCGCCACGGGCAAGCTGCAGCGTTTTCGTCTCGCCAAATAAACGGAATTCCCATGACCCAAGCTCAAGTGAAGGTGCCCTCGACGTTCGGACCGGAAGTGCTCGCGCTCGACTACCCGGCCGAGATCGAACGCATCGCCGCCGAACTGCGCAACGTCACCGCGAAGGTGCTGCGCAAGCGCGGCCTCGTGGTCGCGATCTCGGGCGGCATCGACAGCTCGACCTGTCTCGGGCTCGCCGTGCGCGCGCTGGGTGCGGACCGCGTGTTCGCGCTGCTGCTGCCGGAGACGGATTCCTCGGATGACAGCGCGCGCCGCGCGACGATTCTGGCCAAGCATCTCGGGGTCCGGCACGTGACGGAGAACATCGCCTCGACGCTCGACGCCATCGGCTGCTACCGCCGCCGCGACGAAGCGATCAAGCGCGTGCTGCCGGACTACGATTCCAAGACCTGGAAGATGAAGATCGTCCTGCGCGGCGGTCTCGAAGGCCGCATCAACCACTTCGTGCTGGTGACGCAGGACCCGAAGGGCACGGTCAGCGAGACGCGCCTGCCGGCCGCCGAATACCTGCAGATCGTCGCCGCGACGAACTTCAAGCAGCGCATCCGCAAGACCATGGAGTACTACTACGCGGACCAGCTGAATTACGGCGTGGTCGGTACGCCCAACCTGCTCGAATACGACCAGGGCTTCTTCGTGAAGAACGGCGACGGCTCGGCGGACGTCAAGCCGATCGCGCACCTGTACAAATCACAGGTGTACGACATGGCCCGGGCGCTGGGCCTGCCGGCCGACGTGACCAACGCGATCCCGACCACCGATACATATTCCCTGGCCCAGGGTCAGGACGAGTTCTATTTCGCGCTGCCGTACAAGCAGATGGACCTCGCACTTTGGGCGTTCAAGCACGATGTCCCGGCCACGGGACTGGCCGCTTCCCTCAAAATCAGCCCCGCCCAGGCCGAGTTCGTCTATGAAGACATCCTCGCCAAGCGCCGCGCCGCGGCGTACCTGGGCGCCGCCCCGGTACTGGTAGGGAAAGCCGAATGACCCAACGTCGACCCGTCGTCCTGCTCGAGTTCAACGAGCTCACGCCCCAGCTGATGGACCGCTTCATCGCGGAAGGCCATCTGCCGAACTTCAAGCGCCTGCGCGACGACGCCCAGGCCTACGTGACGGACGCCGAAGAAGTCCCGCCGCAGCTCGAGCCGTGGATCCAGTGGATCACGGTCCATTGCGGCATGCGGTACGCCGAGCACAAGGTGTTCAGCCTCGGCGACAACGCGCAGATCAAGTACCCGTCGATCTGGGACATCGCCTCGCGCAACGGCGAGCCGGTCTGGGTCTGCGGCAGCATGAACGCGAACTACGAGCCGGGCCTGAAGGGCGCCGTCCTGCCGGACCCGTGGTCCGTGCACGTGAACCCGAGCGACGACTCGTTCGCCCCATATTTCGATTTCGTGCGCGCCAACGTGCAGGAGCACACGCGCGACAAGACGGCCGGCAACGCGAAGATGCTGCGCAAGTTCGTCGGCTACATGGCGACGCACGGCCTCAAGGCGTCGACGCTGTTCGCGATCGTCAAGCAGCTCGTGTCGGAAAAGCTCGGCGACAACTACTGGCGCCGCGCCGCGATCCTCGACCGCCTGCAGTTCGACCTGTTCGCGAACCACTACAAGAAGCACAAGCCGACGTTCTCCACGTACTTCGTGAACAGCACGGCTCACTTCCAGCACATGTACTGGCGGCACCTGTCGCCGGAGTTGTTCTCGGCGAAGCCGGACAGCGCCGAGCTCGGCACGTATGGCAACGCGATCCTGTTCGGCTACCAGCAGATGGACCGCATCGTCGGCCAGATGCGCCAGCTCGTCGGCGAGAACGCGGTGCTCGCGTTCGCCACGGCGCTGTCGCAGCAGCCCTGCCTCAAGTACGAGGGCTCGGGCGGCAAGACGTTCTATCGCCCGGTCGATTTCGACGCCTTCCTGAAGGTCGCCGGCATCGATGCGCGCACGGCGAAGGTCGAGCCGGTGATGTCCGAGGAATTCCACATCCGCTTCACCAACGAGGTGGATGCGGAGCGCGGCGTGAAAGCGCTGGCCGAGATGCAGGTGGGCGAGCGCCCGGTGATGCGTGTCGAACGCAGCGGCGACAGCCTGCTGGTCGGCTGCGGCATCTTCGAGGAGCTGCCGCCGGAAGCGGTGCTGTCGAGCGCCACCGGCAAGACCAACTTCACGAACGTGTTCTATCACGTCGATCTGAAGAAGAGCGGCATGCACCACCCGGACGGTCTGTTCTGGGCCCGCGTGCCCGGGCTCGCCGGCAAGCGCGTGGCCAACAAGGTGCCGCTGGTCGACGTGGCGCCGACGCTGCTCGCGCTGATGGACCTGCCGATCCCGGCCGCGATGCCGGGCAAGGCGCTGGTCGGCACGGAACGCCGCGACAGCGCGCGCGCCGCCGCCTAACTACGCAAGCGAAAAGGCGCGCGGATCCTGCGATCCGCGCGCCTTTTTCATCGAGGTGGAGGCCCGGCTCAGTTGCAGCTGAGCGCGCCGGTCAGCGAGATGTCGCCGGAGCTCGCGCCGCCTTCCACGCCGATCGCCGAGTAACCGGAGATCGGGCAGACGGCATTGCCGGTGCCGGTGACGGTGCGCGAACCGCTGTAGCCGCCGTTGACGTTGATGCCGCCTTCGCTGTCGCGGCAGTCGTTGTTGTTCACGGTGATCTGGCCGCGATAGAGATTGATGCAACCCCAACCGCCCTGGCCCTGATGACGGAACACATTGCGCTCGATCAAGACCGTGCTGGCGTTGTCGATGTTGACGACGCTGATGCCGCGCATGTCGCCGTACTGCAGGCCCTGCAGGTGGTTGTCGTGCACGTTCAGGCGCTCGTACAGCTTCGGCGTGCCGTCCTGGTGGATCTGGATCACGTGACCCATGCGCAGGCCGTCCATGATGTTGTACGCAACTTCCACGTCATCCGCGCCGTTCTGGATGTAGATGCCGTGGTTGTTGTTGATGATGACGCGGTTGGGGTTGTTGATGAACGTGTTGCCCAGGATCTTCGCGCCGTCGCCCTGGATCGAGATCATGCCGGTCATCGTGTTGTCGCTGGTGTCCGTGATTTCGCAACGGATGCCGACGATGCGGATGTTGGTGGCGCCGGTTTCGTCCGGGCCACCCGCGGGCACGGTCGTGTCGCCGCCGCCGTCGATGCAGGTCGCATCGCCGGTGATGTTGAAGTCGGCGAACGTGATCCACGAAGCCTTCTGGCCCGCGTGGTTCGCGTCACCCAGGCAGATCGGCGAATGGCGGCCGGCATTGCGCCACGTGACCGTCTCGCCCGGATAACCGATGACCGCGATGGGCTGCGTCGACGTGCCGTCCTTGTACGTCTCGAGCGTGCAGTCCTGGTACCAGGTGCCTTCGCCGTAGGTCGTGTTGTACGTGCCGGCGCGCATGTAGATGACGTCGCCCGGCATCACGCTGTTCCAGATCGTGCCGAAGTTCGACGCGGTCGCTTCGAGCAGCCGGCCCGTATGGACCGCGAAGTTGCCGAGCGACTTGCCGCCGACCATCAGCGCGCCGCCGCTGCCGGACACGGTGAAGACCACCTTCGTGTCGGAGTACGTGCGGATCGTCTGCGTGGTGCCGCCGAGCGTGACCGTGCCGGACGTGCCGAAGCCCGTGCCGTACGCCGTCACCCAGGCGCCGACCGGCGCGCTGGCCATGTCGGTGTAGTAGCCGAGCGGCTGCGAGGGCGTGGGCTGCGACGCCGGACCCTGCACCGTGACGTTCACCGTGTCCGCGGCGCTGGTGCTGCCCGCATTGTCCTTCACGGTGAGGCTGAACGTGAGCGTGGTGTCGGTCGTGACGGTCGGCGCGGTGAACGTCGGGTTGCGCACGGTCATGCTGCTCAGCGTGACCGCGGTGCCTGCCGTCTGCGTCCACGCGTAGCTGGCGATCGTGCCGTCGGTGTCCGTGCCGGTGCCGCTGAGGCGCACGCCGGTCTGCGCGGACGAGACCGTCTGGTCGGTGCCGGCGTTCGCCGTCGGACGCGCGTTGCCCGCGGCGCCCACGGTGACCGTCGTGTTCACGGTGCGGTTGCCGCCGGCGCCCGTGCACATCAGGGTGAACGTCGTGGTCGCGTTTAGCGTGCCGGTCGACGCGGTGCCCGAGGTGTTCTTCGTGCCGGTCCAGCCGCCCGAGGCCGTGCAGCTCGTCGAGTTCTGCGACGACCACGTCAGCGTCGAGCTGCCGCCCGCGGTGACGGAGGTCGGGTTCGCGGTCAGCGTGACGATCGGCATCGGCGCGGTGTCGGAGACGCCGACGGTGACGGCGCCGTATCCGGTCTGGCCGTTCTCGCCGGTGCAGGTGAGAGAGAAGAGCGTCTCGGCGCTGAGCGCGCCGCTGGTGCCCGAGCCATTCGCCGCCTTCGAGCCGGTCCAGCCGCCCGACGCCGTGCAGGTCGCGGCGTTCGTGGAGGACCAGGTGATCATCGACGAACCGCCCGGCGTGACCGAGGTGGGATTCGCCGAGATGGTGACGGTGGGCACCACGACGGCCGGCGGCGCTTCACTCTCGCTCGACTGCGATTCGGAACCGCAGGCGGACAACAAGAGGAGCGGAGCGACGAGCAACGCGGCGCCAAAGGCGCGGACAGTAAAGGAGTGCATTCGATCGATTCCCCGAACGGTGGTGAGCAAGCACACAGGCATTAGCAATATGTGTACCAGCCGATCGGGCGTTCCTTATTCTTTGTTAGATCAAGCGGTTAGGTTTTCGTGTCGGTGCGGGGTGGTCGGAATTTGTCGCCCCTACCAGACATCGGGACTTCGAGGAGGTGTAGGTGATTGATTACATTGAGTCAGCGAGGTCGCCATTCGCAGACGACGGGGAAAGCCCGGTGATAAAAAACGTCACGCGACGTCGGTCCCGGATTTTCTCTAGGGCCGGAGCTTATCCTTCGGCCCCCATCGCGAGCCAGACAGTCCCGTGAACGTTGCAGAGAGAAATTCCAGCGCGGCGCGCATCGAAGTGCCGGTGCTGATGTATCACGAAGTGGCGAAACCCGAGGAAATGCAGGCCTTAGGGCGCATTACTCAAAGTAACTACGTCCTAACAATCGACGAGTTCGAAGCGCAGATGAACATATTGCGCGACGAGGGCTGCACGCCTATCAACCTGGATCAGCTGCTGTCGTGGCAGTCCGGCGGGTCGCTGCCACCAAATCCGGTGGTGATCACGTTCGACGATGGCTTCGTCGGAAACGAGCGACATGCGTTACATATTCTCAACAAACATCGTTTCGTCGCGACGTTCTTCGTCGTCACGGAGCGTGTCGGCACCGACTGGATGATGAGCTGGGATCAGCTGCGCAAGTTGTTTGCCGCCGGCATGTCGGTCGAGTCCCATACCGCGAACCATCCGCTGTTCTCGTCGATCGACAAATCCCAGACCAGGAAAGAGCTGCTCGACTCGAAGCGCAGCATCGAAGCGCATCTCGGCAACAAGGTGCGGCACGTCTCGCTGCCGTACGGCGACAGCAATCCGCACGTCGCGCAGACCGCGCGCGATCTCGGATACCTCACCGCCTGCACGTCGCAGCTCGGCTTCAACGGCGCGAAGACCGGCGCATTCGAGCTGCGCCGTTTCGCGATGACGAACACGATGACACCCGAGACGTTCCGCGCGATCGCGCGCCGCGACACCGGCAAGCTCGCCGGCATGCTGCGCAACGCCGCCATCAAGCGGCGCCTGTCGAAGTTCCTCGGCAAGAAGAACTACGACCGTCTCGTGAACCTCTGGTACGGGGTCAAGGGACCGCAAGTCGCCGCGCCATGAAGATCCTCGCCGTGACCACGCGCAGCCCCTGGCCGCTGCACGAGGGGCGTGCGCTGCGCACGTACAACATCCTGCGCGAGATCGCGCGCAACCACGAAGTGCACCTCGCGACGTTCCTGCAGGCGCAGGAGGAAGTCGACGGCCTGCACGAGATGCGGAAGTTCTGCGCCGAGGTGTACGGCGAACCGCTGTACCTCGACAGTCCGCGGCGCGAGCTGCTCGTCGACCTCGCGGCCGACGTCGTCGATGCCGCGCCCATCCTCGCATCGAAATACCGGCGCGCCGCGATGCGCGCGAAGATCGCCGAGTGGCTGCGCACGAAGAACATCGACGTGCTGCATCTCGACATGCTGCATCTCGGGGAATACGTGCCGCTCGCCGGCCGGACGCCGGTGGTGCTCGTCCAGCACAACGTCGAGGCGGTCATCATCCAGCGGCGCATCGAGACGACGAAGAATGCGCTGGCGCGGGCGTACCTGAAGTACCAGCACCGCAAGCTCGAGACATACGAGAAGCGCATCTGCGAGTCGGTCGACGAGGTGGTGACGGTGTCGGACCTCGACTCCGAACAGCTGCGCAAGCTCGCGCCGGGCGGCTCGTACACGGCGGTGCCGAACGGCGTCGACTCCAACTACTTCGAAACGAAGCGCATCGCGAAGAAGCCCGGCGCGCTGGTCTACGTCGGCGGCCTCAACTGGTTTCCGAACCTCGACGCGATCCGCTACTTCACGGCCGAGATCCTGCCGCGGATCCAGAAGCGCGTGCCCGAGGTGTCGCTGACCGTCGTCGGCAAGCTGCCGAGCGAGGCGATCGCGGCGGAATTCAAGCACCTGCCCAACGTGCGTCTCACCGGCACGGTCGACGACGTGCGCCCGTACATCGACGAGGCCTCGGCGTACGTCGTGCCGCTGCGCATCGGCGGCGGCACGCGCCTCAAGATCCTCGACGCGTTGTCCATGAGCAGTGCGCTCGTGTCGACGGCGGTGGGTTGCGAGGGTCTGAACGTGAACCCCGGCGAACACCTGCAGGTTGCGGACGAACCGCAGGCGTTCGCGGATGCGGTCGTGAACGTGCTCTCGAATCCGGAACTTGCCCGCTCCCTGGGCGCCGCCGGTCGGGCGCGCGTGTGTTCCCATTACGACTGGCCCTCCATCGCGCGGCGGCACGAAGAGGTCTACGCCCGCGCCATCGCAAGGAACTGACGACGACATGTGTGGTATCGCCGGATTGATGGTTCCCGAGTCGCAGCGCGCAGACGGCGCGGCGCTCAAGCCCATGCTGGACGCGATCATCCATCGCGGGCCGGACGACGAGGGCACCTACGTGCGCGACAACGTCGCGTTCGGCATGCGGCGCCTGTCGATCATCGACCTCGCGGGCGGTCACCAGCCGATCCACAACGAGTCGAAGACCGCCTGGGTCGTGCTGAACGGCGAGATCTACAACTACGGCGAGATCCGCAAGTCGCTCGAGGCGAAGGGCCACAAGTTCTACACGCACTCGGACACCGAGACGATCGTCCATCTCTACGACGAGTATGGCGAGAAGTTCGTCGACCACCTGAACGGCATGTACGGCATCGCGCTGTGGGACGAGCGCAAGAAGCAGCTCATCCTCGCGCGCGACCGGCTCGGCGAGAAACAGATCTACTGGGCGGAGAAGAACGGCCGGTTCGCGTTCGGCTCCGAGATCAAGTGCCTGCTGAAGACGGACGTGCCGTCGCGCGACATCAACCTGCGCGCGCTCGATGGGTACCTCGCGTTCCTGTACTCACCATCGCCGCAGACGATCTTCGCCGACATCCAGGAACTGCCGCCGGCGAGCATCCTGGTGCGCAACGCGTCGGGCACGCGCATCGAGAAGTACTGGTCGCCGACGTTCGCGGTGGAGCAGGGTGCGTCCGAGGGCGAGTGGATCGAGCGCTTCCGCGCGCAGTTCCGCCGCAGCGTGCGCAGCCGCCTCGTGTCGGACGTGCCGCTGGGCGCGCTGCTGTCGGGCGGTGTGGATTCATCCGCCATCGTCGCCGAAATGGCCGCGATGGGCGGCCGCGTGAAGACGTTCTGCATCGGCTACGACTCGGGCGGCTCCTATTACGACGAACGCAAGTACGCGGCGATGGTGGCGCAGAAGTTCGGCACGGATCACGCCGAGTTCGTCGTCACGCCGAACGTGCTCGACGTGATCCCGAAGCTGGTCGACGCGTTCGACCAGCCGTTCGCCGACTCCTCGGCCATCGCCAACTACTACGTGTTCCAGGAAACGAAGAAGCACGTGAAGGTGGTGCTGTCGGGCCTCGGTGGCGACGAGGTCGCGGCGGGCTACGAGCGCTACGCCGGCCTGCGCATGCTGCAACAGTGGCGCGCGCTGCCGAAGTGGCTGCGTGGCGGCGTCATCGGCCCGCTCGCGAGCCGATTGCCGGATCCGAAATCCGGCAACCGCATCGTCGAACGCATCAAGCGTTTCGTGCGCAACGGCACGCTCGACGACGCGAATGCGTACCTCGGCTACGTGTCCGCGTTCGACGCCGCGCGCCGCGCGGAACTGTGGGCGCCCGCCGCGGCGCGGCAGCTCGCGGGCTGGGATGCATCGGCGTTCATCACCGACCGCTTCAACGACCCGGCCGCGGGCGACGTGCTGAACAAGGCGCTGCACACGGACACGTTGACCTACCTGACCGGCGACCTGCTGACGCTGACCGACCGCATGAGCATGCTGGCCTCGGTCGAGGGCCGCGCGCCGTTCGTCGATCACGAGCTGGTCGAGTTCATGGGCCGCGTGCCGCCGGAACTGAAGCTCAAGGGCAACTCGAACAAGAAGTACCTGCTGAAGAAGGCCTTCGAGGGCACGCTGCCGCACGAAATCCTGTATCGCTCGAAGCGCGGGTTCACCGTGCCGCTGACGGTCTGGTTCCGCAACGAGCTGCAACCGATGGTGCGTGAGTCGCTGTCGCGGTCACGCATCGAGAAGCTCGGGCTGTTCAACTGGCAGTACGTGCAACGGATCGTCGACGAGCACACGAGCGCGAAGGAGAACCATCACTCGCGCATCTGGGCGCTGCTCATGTTCATGCAGTGGCACGAGCGGTATATCGGGCACTGACCGCCATGACGCGCATTCGCAAGCTGAAGCGGGTGCTGCGGGTTCCGTTGTGGGTCGTCGCGGCGTTGGCGATCGTCAAGTCTGCCTGGTTCGCCTGGGCGGCGCCGGCGGCGGACGGCAACGACATCGAGGCGGATCGCGCCGACATCGCGGCGCGGCGCGACTATCTATTGGCGCGCGTCGCGACCGGATCGTTCGGCGTGCTCGACATGCCGTCCTTCGTCAACAGTCCCTACCGGCAGGAGCTGGCGATCGCGACGCTGTCCGCGACGTCGGTCGCGATGACGAATGTCGCGTTTCGCGATCCGGCGCAGCGCGAACGCTCGCGCGATGCGGTGCGGATCATGCTGGATCGCCTGTTGTCGGACGAGATCCGGCGATACGACGTGTTGTGGTGGGGTGAGGACGCGCTCGACACGCTCGACGGTCCGAACGGCCACGTCGGCTATCTCGGCCACCTAAACCTGACGCTCGGTTGCTACTTCCTGCTGGGCGGCGACGATCCGGAGATGGGCGCGCTGTTCGAACGGGTCTCGGCGACGCTGGCGCGACGACTCGAGGCATCGAACTCGCTGCACGCCGAGTCCTTTCCGGGCTGGATCTACACCGCCGACAACGTGGTCGTCATCGCGTCGCTGCGGATGCACGATCTCGCGTTCGGGGACCGCTACGCGGACCTGGTCTCCCGCTGGCTGGCCGTCACGCGCGCCAAACTACTCGATCCCGACAGCGGAATGATGCGTTATCACGTGTCGAAGGCCGGCGAGGCCGCCGGTACCGCGCGGGGCGTATTGCAGGCGTGGGATTCGCTGTGGTTGCCGCTGATCGACGAGGAGTTCGCGCGCGATCAATACGCGCGCTTGAATGACCGGCTCGTCGCACGCAGCGCTGTCGGCAACTTCGTGGCCATCCGCGAATATCCGGCGGGCGAGTCCGGGCCGACCGACCTGGTGAGCGGCCCGCTGATTTTCGGCCTCAGTCCCACGGCGACGGGGTTCGCGATGGGCGGCGCAGCCTTTCGCGGCGAGCGGGGACAGCTCGCGGGGCTGCTGCGCACGGCCGAGCTCGCGGGTTTCACCGTGTCGTGGGGCGGGCGGAGGAGCTATCTCTTCGCGCCGCTGCCCGGTGACGCGATCATCCTCGCCGCGCGCACGATGACGCGTTGGGATGCGCGATTCGTCAGCCGCGCTTTGCCGCGATGATCTTTTCGTAGAGGTTCACGTAGTTCCGCGCGAACGCCTGCGCCGAGTGGTTGGCGACCACGTCCTCGCGGGCCGCCTTGCCCATCGCGAGGCGCGCGGGCTCGTCGGCCAGCATCGCCGCCAGCGTCGACGACAGTTTCGCGGCGTCACCGAGCGGCACGATCTGCCCGGTCGTTCCGACCGTCACGATCTTCGGCACGTCTCCCACCGGCGTGCCGATGACCGGCACCTCGCTCGCCATCGCCTCGAGCAGCACCATCGGGAACGCTTCGACGAACGACGGCAGCGCGAACACGTCCATCGCGCGGAACAGCTCCGGCGTGTCGCTGCGCGTGCCGAGGAACGTGATGCGCGCGGCGTTGCGGCCGGCGCGCGCCGTGGCTTCCAGCGCGGCACGGCTCTCGCCATCGCCGACGATCAGCAGCTGCGCGCGCGGATCGTCCAGCGCGTGGAACGCGGCGATCAGCACCTCCACGCCCTTCTGCGGCGTGAGCCGCCCCACGAAGCCGATGACCGGTCCGTCCTGCAGCCCGATGCGCGCGCGCGCCGCGGCCTTGTCTTCCGCGGACGCGGCCGGTGCGAAGCGCGCGGTGTCGATGCCATTGCCGATGTAGTGCACGCGCTGCGCCGGCGCCCAGCGCGCGAGCTCGGCCGCGACCACCGTCGACACGCCGACGTTCGCATCGACGAAACGCGCCAGGCGCTTGTCGATGAACGCGTACACCTTGAGCAGGAAGCTGTCCTCGAGCCAGTTGTGGTACGTGGCGAGCAGCGGAAAGGATCGCTTGCGCCGCGCCAGCAGCGCATGGAACGTGGTCTTGTACTTGTGGCTGTGCACGACGTCGATGTCGTGCGCGCGCACGTACTCCGTGATCGCGCGCACCGCGGCGCCGTCGTACTGGCCGGCGCAGGGGATGACGGTGCCGCGCGCGAAGTCGCGCGTCGCGTCGAGGATCTGCCGGTTGCCGCGGCCGCCGTTGTCGAAGATACCGATGTGCGACTCGACCCCGAACGAGATCGTGTGGCGCACGAGCTCGGCCGCCATCGTCTCGGCACCGTGATACCCGGTGCTGGAAAGCAGGTGCAGGACTCGCATCAGCGGTACGAGGGTGCGGGCGCGGGCAGCGCGGGATCGGGCGGCGCGCTGTCAGGCAGCGCGCCGTCAGGCGGCGCGACCACGGGCTCGGGCACCGGTGGAGGATTCCGCGCGTTGTACAACGCGCGATCGACCAGGCCCCACATGATCCAGTACATCGAGCCCAGCGCGAAGTACGACCATCGATCGCCGAACACGTTGCTGATCATGATCGCCGCGACGGCGCCCATGAATCCGAGGCCCATGCCTTTCTGGAACGGCGTGACACCGGACCGGAACAATCTCAGCCCGGTGAAGCCCGAGTAGAGGATGAGCAGTGCGAGGAAGATCAGACCGATCACGCCCTGCTCGGCGGCGGTCTGCATGTAGAAGTTGTGCACGTTGTTCAGGCCGCCGATGCGTACGGACACGCTGAACGCCTGGTAGCCGATGCCGAACACCGGGTTGCGCTGGAACAGCTCCTCCGCCTTCTCCCACAACACGAGCCGGATCGCCGCGGATTCCTCGATCTGGCCTTCGGCCGTCTCCGTCATCGTGATGCGCTCGACCACGGTCGACGGCAGGACGGTGGTCCAGGTGAAGCCGAGGATCGCGATGCCGACCAGGATCATGCGTTTGTGGAACACGCCGAAGACCAGCAGCGCGATGATCACGGCCGCGTAGGCGCCACGCGAATACGTCATGAACAACGGGTATACGCAGCAGTACAGCGCCGCGGCATACAGCAGGCGCCGCCACTTCTTCTCCTTGTCGAACATGAACACGCCGAGGATGAAGGACCCGACATAAGCGATGTACGAACCGAAGTGGTTGGCGCCGAGCCCGACCATCCAGAACGGGCCGGCCGCGCGCTTGTCATAGGAGAACGCGGCGCCGGCCGAGAAATTGCGGATTTCGCGCAGGCAGATGAAGAACAGCACGAACGCCATGAGCGCTACCGCACGTTTTTGGTCTTCCTCCGTTTTCATGGAGTTGTACGCCAGGAAATAGAGAATGATCATCTCGACATAATTTTTGAAATCCGGGACGAACCGGTTGGCGGTCGTCAGCGGGATCGGGAAGTTGAAACGCAGCGTGGTGTTCCACAGGGCCGCGTACAGCATCAGCAGGAACATCGTGATCAGCAGCGTGCGCGGGGCAGCGTCCCAGCCGCCGTTGTTGATGAAGATGCCGGCGATGGTCGCGAGCAGCAGCAGGTCCATCGTCGAGGTGCCGAGCGGCAGGGCGTGGATCTTGTACCAGATGTTCGGTTGGGGAATGAGCAGGATGAGCAGCAGCAGCCCCCAGGGCGCACGCTTGAATGCCGCGGCCCCGATCGTGAAGAAGATCGCGAGATACATCACCCACGGCATGATGCCGTGGAGCATGTCTTTGAAGGCCGTGAGCATGCGCGGACGATACAGGATGCAAATCGTCCCGGGCATCGAAGCGGCCGTAAACGAACGGGAATGCGTATGCCGTCACGTCTGAATTGGAGGTTGTCCCGCGCCGCGTTGGCGGTGCTGGTCCTGTGCGGTCCGGCGGGCCCGGCGCTCGCCGCGCCGAAGGAGAAGGACAGCGCGCCGAAACCCGCAGCCTGCGCGTTTCCGTCGCCGCCGGCGGCGCGCGGCGCTATCTACACGGACCTCGTCGTCGCGCCGGTCGGCGCGTGGGTCACCGTGTACGGCTCCGGCTTCGGCGCCTCGGGCGACGTCACGCTCGGCGGCACGGCGCAGACCGCGCTGCTGTACTCGCCGACCTGCGTCATCTTCGAAGTGTCGGGGACGGGCGGCGATCTGAAGGTCGGCGGCAAGGCCGCGGGCCAGATCGAAGTGCACGCGGGCCGCGTGCTCGAGGCGAAGCCGTCGAACCTGCGCGGCGTATGGGACGGCGCGCGCGCCGGCGACGTCATCTACCTGCGCGGCGGCAACTATCAATCTCAGTACGGCGAGGGGGACTGGTACCAGGACTCCACGCTCGAGACCTACAAACAAGGCCGGCCGACGCAACCCATCGCGCTGGTCGGTTATCCCGGTGAAAAAGCCCAGTTCCTGCCGCTGCCGGACTCACGGCATTCGGTCATCGCGCTCGGCGATGCGAATTCGCACCAGCGCCGCGCGTCGAACCTCGTGTTCGCGAACCTCGCGATCACCGGCACCGGCGACTGCATCTTCGGCGGCGGTGACACCACCGACGGTTATGGTGGCCCCGACGAAACCGGCGCGACCAACATCCGCATCGTGAACACGGTGTGCACGATCACCGATGCCACCAACAACACGATGACCGGCATGTTCGCGACACAGGGCGACGGCTGGAAGATCCTCGGCAACACGTTCCACGATCCGCCGAACCGCGCGGTCATCAAGAACAACCACGCCATCTACATCCAGGGCGGCGCGGACAACGTCGAGGTCGCGTACAACCAGCTCGTGAATCTCCACGTCGGCCACACCATCCAGATCCACCAGGACGGCAAGGCCAAGCTGTACGAGAACATCCACATCCACGACAACCTGCTGGAAGCGAAGCTCAACACCGACATGCGCGGCATCAGCGTGGTCGAGGTCGACGACGCGTCCACGGTCGTCATCGAGCGCAACATCCTGCGCAACCTCGGCGCCGATTTCTCCGGCGTCGCGGTGTACCGCGGCAAGGTGCTGATCCTCGACAACCAGTTCTTCGGCATCCGCGCGCAGGCGATCAGCGCCAACGGCCAGCGCGGCGGCACGCTGAGCATCGTCGCGTCGGGCAACCGCTTCGAGACCGTCGAGGGTTATCCGGCGGTCGGCGCGGAGAACGGCGCGAGCATGAAAGACGTGAAGCTCGCGAACAACCGCTACTGCGGCAACACGAAGGCGCTCGAGGCGGACGCGAGACCCTGCCAGTGAGCGAGGTCGTTTTCCGCACGCTGCCGTTCGCGCAGTGTGCGGACGTCGTCGCGGCGTTTCGCAATTCGCAGCGCGAGGCGCAGCGTGATGCGGGCTACTTCGACTGGCGTTATTCGCGCCGTCCCAGTGGACTGCCGGCGTACGTGACGCTCGGCTTCGACGCAGGCGGCACGGCCGTGGCCGCGGCCTCGCTGATCCCCCACGACTTCCTGGTCGCGGAAGTGCCGGTCAAGGCCGGCATGATCGGCGACGTGTCCGTGTCCGCGTCGATGCGCGGCAAGGGGCTCGCCGCCCGGCTGCTGGCGCAGCTGCGCGACGACGCGTTCGCGCGCGGACTCGATGCCTGCTTCGTGTTGCCGAACGCGGAGCTCACCGGCGCGCTGACGCGCACCGGCTTCGAACACGTCGGGGCGATCCGCCGCGCGATCCGCGTGCTCGGCCTGCGTGGCCGGCTCACGCAGAAACTCGGTCCGGTCGGCGGCCTCGCCGGCGCGCTGATCGACGGCCTGTGGCGCACCGCCGGCCATCTCGCCGACGGACAGTTGCCGGACCGGTTCGGCACCGCCGAGCCGACCGCGTTCGATGCGCGTTACGACGCGCTGTGGGCGCGCCTGCCGAAGGCGGACACCGCGCTCGCGGTGCGCGATTCCACCTGGCTGGGCTGGCGGTTCGCCGCGAAGCCCGGCGGCCGCTACCGGCTCTTCGAGCTGACGCGCGGCGCCGAGCTCGCGGGCTATGTCGTGCATCACGCCGAACCGGGTCTCGTGTACGTCGACGACTTCCTGGCGGCGGACCTCGAGGCCGCGCAGCTGCTGGGCCGTGCCTTCGCGAGCGCCGCGCGGGCGGGGCGGTGGGCCGATTCCATCCAGATCCGATATGTCGAACAGGCCGGCGATCCGGCGGCGGGCCACAGCACGTTGGCGGTGCCGTTCTCCGGCGGCGGCTATCACTGGCGCGCCGATTCCCAGGCGGTCATGTGGACCGCGACCGATCGCGTCCCGCAACCCCGGCACTGGTATGTGACGCCGGCGGACAAGGATGTTTGAGAACCAGCGCACGTACCGCCAAATCACCCCCCGGGTCGGCGTCCTCGCCGATGGCGGTCGACCGCTAGACTAGGCTGAATGGCTGTCATTGGCATAATTCGCGAGCTGTATCGCAGGGTTGCGACGTCGCTCGAAAAGCGGAAGTACAACCCGAACACCCGTGCCGAGTACCTGCGGAAGTCCGGCGCGCAGGTCGGCGAGGGCTGCTACATCATCCCGACCGATCTCGGCGCCGAGCCGTATCTCGTGAAGATCGGCAACCACGTCGCGGTCGCCGGCGGCGTCCAGTTCGTCACGCACGACGGTGCCACCTGGGTGTTCCGCGACACCGTGCCGGACTGCCAGGTGTTCGGCCCGATCGTCATCGAGGACAACTGCATCCTCGGCCAGAACGCCGTGCTGTTCCCGAACATCACGATCGGCCGCAACTCCGTGGTCGGTGCCGGCTCCGTGGTCATCGCCGACGTGCCGCCGAACTCCATCGTCATGGGCAACCCGGCGCGGCCGTTCGGCTCGCTCGAGAAGTACCGCGAGAAGTGTCTCGAGCGCTGGGCGCAGCAGCGTCCGCCGGACGTCGAGGTCGAGCCGGGCGCCACGTGGTGGACCACCAAGAATTTCTCCGCGAACCGCGCGAAGTTGCGTCAGCACCTGCGCACGCTGTTCAAGGACCAACTGGGCTGAGCTGCGTCGGCGCCCGCGCGGGCGCGTCCCCGCGGGGATGACGAGGCTCATTGAAGAACAATGGATCTGGGAAGGGTATGCGCAACAAGATCGTCGTCGGCGGCGCGCTCGCCACGCTCGCGGCTCTCGCCGCGGTGTGGGTCGTGAGCACGCGCGCGCCGGATCGGGCGCCGGGTTCGCTGCATGTCGCGCTGGTCGGCGCGTCGATCGGCCAGGACTGGCAGCTCGCCGGCTGGCCGGCGCGTGTCCACGCGTCGGACCTGTCCGCCGAATCGATCGCCGCCTGGCAGTTCGACAAGACCGACGCGCTCGATGAACTGCTGATGCGCCCGAAGCGCAAGTTCCGCCTGACTCGTTCCGGCGTGAAGGCGCTGTTCTCGCCGCCGCCGCCGAAGGCCGACGTCGTGATCCTGAAGGAATGCTCGTCGTATTTCCCCGGTGATGCGCAGGCGCAGCGCGCCGCGTTCCGTGCCTGGGAAGAGAAGACCAGCGCCACGGGCGCGAAAGTCGTGCTCGCGACGGTCGTGCCGGTCACCGTCGCGCGTTCGCTGAAGGACGCCGGCAAACAGCAGGCGCTCAGCGAGTTCAACGCCTGGGTGCGCGAGTACGCCGCGCAGAAGAACCTGCCCGTGCTCGATCTCGACGCCGCGCTGCGCGCCGGTGCCGCGGGCACAAACCTGAAGGACGAATACACCAGCGGCGACGGCAGCCATCTCAACGCCGCCGCGTACGCCGTGCTCGATCGCACGCTGCTCGACACCGTGTGTGGTCTCGAGGCCGACGCCGCCTGCGCGCGCGTCGCGAGCCGCTGATGGCCGCGCGCTTCGCCCGGCGGATGATCATGGGGGCGCTGGCCAACGGCCTCGCCGTCGACGTCGCGCGCAAGCGCCTGTCGAACGATCACGCCGTCGTGCTGATGTACCACGAGGTGGTCGAGGATTCGGCCGACATCGAATCGTGGACCGCGATCAAGGTCGGCGATCTCAAGCGCCAGCTCGATTACCTCGACCGCCATTACGACATCGTCTCGATGGACGACGCGCTGGCCCGGCAGCGCAAGCCCGGCGGCGCGCGCCGCCCGGCCGCGGTCGTCACGTTCGACGACGGCGGCAAGGGCAACGCGACCACGCTGCTGCCGCTGGTCGAGACCGTCAAACTACCGATCACGATCTACGTCGCCACCGGCCACATCGAGACGCAGCAGCCGTACTGGTTCGACCGGCTGATCAACGCGCTGCAGGTCGAGTCCGAGTTCATCGTCGACCTGCGGTCGTTCGCCGGCCTGCACACGTACACGTTCAACCGCGTGCGCGGCGGCGACAACTGGCTCGAATACGACCGACTGCTGTCCGGCATCAAGCAGCTGCCGCCCGCGACCTACGACGACATCGTCGCGTCGATCGAGACGCAGACCGCCAACCACACGCCGCGGCGCGGCCCGCGCCGGCTGCCGATGACCATC
>DATJTW010000067.1:0-12453 GCA_035502995.1 Steroidobacteraceae bacterium
GAACGTTCGATGACTGTCCCCTTTTGCTGGGAAACGGGGACTGTCCCCATTAGTGAGTCGGTACGTTCCTACCCCGCGGGCCACAACCTGGTGCGGGATGCTGAGCCGAGATGTGGGCGCATCGCCGACAGAGCTGCCGAGACACCGCGCGCATATTCCATCCCTCGCTCAACCACGACTCACAACCACTCGAGGGGACCGGCCCATGAACATGAACGTCTCTCAACGCATCCTGTTTCTCGCCCTCTCGGGCATTTCCTCCGCCGCCATGGCAGCCGAAGCCGAGAGCTCGCCGCCGAATGTTCCGACATTCGTCAGCAAGGCCGCGCAGGCCGGCATGACCGAAGTCGAAGTCGGCAAGATCGCGCTCGCGAAATCGAAGGACCCCGCGGTGCGCGGCTTCGCCGAGCGCATGGTCAAGGACCACACCAAGGCCAACGAAGAGCTGACCGCGATCGCCAGCAGCAAGGGCGTCAACCCGCCGAAGAAGCTCGATGCGGAGCACCAGGCGATGGTGAATTCGATGAAGGCCGCGTCCGGCGCCGACTTCGATCGCAACTACTCCGAACACATGAACATGGACCACACGAAGGCGATCGCGCTGTTCGAGAGCGCGACGCAGGCGGACGACGCGCAGATCGCCGCGTTCGCGAAGAAGACGCTGCCGACGCTCAAGGAGCACAAGCAGCTCGCCGAGAAACTCCCCGGCCAGATGCAGGCCGGCTCCGCGCCGGGCGGCTGACGCCCGGCTATCCACTCCACCTTCCCCACGCAACTGGAGTCAAGACATGGCATATCGGAATCAGGATCAGCAACGTCCGGATCGCGGCTCGCGCTACCGATCGCAGGACGACCATCGCGAGCGCTCGGCGCGCGGCGACTACGGCCAGGGCCACTACGCCGGCTACGGCAACTTCGGCCAAGGCAACTACCAGGGCAATTACGACCAATCGGGACGCGATCAGTCGGCCCGCAGCGACTGGGGCCGCAACGACTGGGACCGCGGCGCGGCCTCGAGCCAGTATCGCCAGGGTCAGGGCGGCCAGCGCGACTGGGACACGAGCCGCGAATCGGGCGACGTCGGCTACGGCCGCCCCGACGAGTACAACCGCGACTACTACACGGGCGGCACCTATGCCGGCAGCAGCGCGGATCAGAACAGCTCGTTCGGCTCGAATCGCTACGACGTGAATCGCTACGAGCAGGACGACTTCGGCTCGCGCTCCAACTACTACGGCCAGGGTTCCAACCAGTCCGCCGACTACGGCTACGGGTACGGCAGCACCGGCAGCCGCATGCGCAACCAGTCCGGCAGCAGCAGCGACCGCGGCTGGAGCGAACCGTTCGGCGAAGGCCAGCAGTACTCCTCGGAACGCGGCTGGCAGGGTTCGCGCGGCGCGCAGGGCTCGGGCTGGAGCAGCGGCCTCCATCGCGGCAAGGGCCCGAAGGGCTACACGCGCACGGACGACCGCATCAAGGAATCGATCAGCGAGCGCCTGCGCGAGGATGCGCACATCGACGCCAGCGAGATCACCGTGACGGTCTCGGGCGGCAAGGTGACGCTCGACGGCACGGTAGATAGCCGCCAGGCGAAGAACCACGCCGAGGACATCGTCGAGCACTGCGGCTGCGACGACGTGCAGAACAACCTGCGCGTGCAGAAATCGGAATCGATGTCGCCCGGCAAGTACGGCACGTCGACCACGATGACCGGCGCCACCGGCAGCGGCGCGAGTCTCGGCACCGGCAGCGACACCGAGACCAAGCGTCGCAACAACTGACCCCCGACCACTCACTCAATGAAAGGAGATCTCGATGGGAATTATCCTCTGGCTGATCATTGGCGGTGTCGTCGGCTGGCTCGCGAGCATCGTGATGCGGCGCGACGGCAGCATGGGCATCGTCCTGAACGTCGTGGTCGGAATCATTGGCGCCATGCTGGGCGGCTGGTTGCTGGGTCCGGTGATCGGGGCGCCATCGATCAACTCGGGTGAGTTGAGCGCCGCCAGCCTGCTCGTGTCGTTCCTCGGCGCGGTCATCCTGCTGGCGATCGTGAATCTCATCACCCGGCGCAGTGTCCGGTAGTTCGACTTTCGCGACGACGGCGCCCCAGGACCACGACCAGGAGTTACTGGACTCCGGGGGCGCCGCCGCCGCGTTGATCCGCAACAAGACGCGCATCCTGGATGTCCTCCAGGAGCGCGTCCGGGCGCGGCTGGCCGCGGCGCGGCCGGAAAGCGCGCCGATGATCATCGACACGCTGCCGGCCTTCCTCACGCGCCTCGCGCTCGCGCTGGTGCCCGGCAAGGGCCTGTCGTTCGCCTCCGAGTATTCGAACATCGCGACCCAGCACGGCAACGAGCGCGCGCGGTTCACGTTCTACTCGCTGTCCGACGTCATCCACGAATACCAGGTCCTGCGCGAGATCCTCGCCGAGGTCATGCGCGCCGACGACAGCCCGTCCGAGCCGGACTGGCGCATCATCCACCGCTCGATCGACGAGGCGATGGCCGAGGCCGCGGCGGCGTTCGTGCACGTGCACGAGACGTTCCGCGAAGTCTTCACCGCCGCGCTGTCGCACGATTTCCGCGGTCCGCTCGCCAACGCGAGCAACTACCTCGAACTGCTGCGGCGTAACGCGGACCCCGAGCGCAGCACGCACTTCGCCACGCGCGCCCTCCTCAACCTGCGCCAGCTCGGTCGCATGATCGGCGAGCTGCTCGACGTGACCCAGGCCGGGGCCGGCGGCGGCCTCGCCATCAAGCCGCAACCCTGCGACGCCGCGGTGATCGCACGCGACGTGCTCGAGGACCTGCGCTCGCTGCACGGCGACAGCTTCGTGCTGAACGTCGTCGGCGAAACGACCGGCCACTGGGACTGCGAGCGGTTGAAGCAGGCGTTGCACAACCTGCTCGACAACGCCGTGAAGTACGGCCGCCCGGGCGCGCCCGTGTCGGTCCATGTCACGTCCACCCAGGGCCGGACGATGATGTCCGTGCACAACGAGGGCGAACCGATTCCGCCCGAGGTCATCCCCGAGCTGTTTCGCGCATTCCAGCGCGCACCGAACGCGGTGAGCGGCGACAAGCCGGGCTGGGGACTGGGATTGATGCTCGTCCAGGCGATCGCCGATGCGCACGGCGGCAGCGTCGGGGTCGAGAGCTCGCGCGAGCTCGGCACGACGTTCACGATCGACGTGTTGAGCGACGCGCGGGAGCTGCGCCGCCCGCCCGGCTAGCTACTCGAACGGCAGCGGGCCCGGCACGCGCAGCAAGGTCTCGAGACTGTCGAAATCCAGCGGCTTGACGAGGCAATGCGCGAAACCGGCGTCGCGCGCGCGGTTGCGCGACGCTTCGTCCGCCCAGCCCGTCACCGCGACGAACAACGCGTCCTGCCCGAGCTGCCTGCGCAGCAACGCGGCCAGCTGCAGGTCGACGGTATCGGGAAACCCGAGATTGATCAGCGCGACGTCGGCGTGGAAGCCGCGGCAGAGCTCGACGGCTTCGGAACCACAGTGCGCGACGCGCGCCTCGTAACCGGTGAACGACAGCAGGATGTACAACGAGTCGGCCGCGTCGACGTTGTCGTCGACGATCAGGACGCGGGGCTTCAGCGGCTGCACGGGAGGGAACATCGCGAGCCGGTTGCCTTCTTCGTAGTTAGGTTCCGACATGCCCTACTTGTATCCCACGATTCGTGGCGCCGCATTAAACCACGTCAACCTAGGACGAACCCTCCACGCGTCGCGCGACCGCGGTTGCGCTACCACAGCAGGGACGAACGCAGCGTGTCATCGGTCATGTCGGCTTGGTGACCATCAGCCAGAACACGACCACCAGCGCGAGGAAGGCGACGACACCGAGCGTCACCCAGATCCGCAGGTACGCGTAATACGCTTCCGGTACGGGCGCGCCCGAGCGCGCGGCGACCTCGGCGAGGTCCCGCATGCGCAGCTGCATCCAGACCACCGGCAGCCAGGCCGCGCCGGCGAGTAGATAGAGACCGAGCGACGCGGCCAGCCACGGTGTCGTCAGCGGGAAACCGGCCAGGTGGACCAGGTACAGACCCGTCGCCGGCTGCAGGATCACGGTGGGCGTCGTGAACGTCCAGTCGGCGATGACCACGCGCCGCACCACCGACGCGATGACGTGCGCGTCGCGCGTGCGGCTGGCGAAGTACATGTAGTAGGCGGAGCCGAGCCCGGTACCGAACAACACCGTGGACGACAGGATGTGCAGCCACTTCACGGCCAGGTACGTCATCGCCGGTCCTCGAGCTCGCGCAGCGCCAACAGCATCACCAGGATCGGCAGATTCTTCGCGATCGGCCCGAACGGATCCAGCCACAGGTGCGGCAGCCGCACGGTGATGATCGCCGTGTACGCCAGCACGACGAACAGCTGCGCATTCCACAACGCGCGCGAGCGCCGCGGCCACAACGTCGCGACGCCGAACACGAAATCCAGCAGCGCGGCACCGGCCAGCGCATGTACGGCCTGCCCCGGCGGAATGCCGACCTGCACCAGCAGCGCGAGACTCTTCTCCACCGGATACGGACCGATCGAGACGATGGCGGCGATGAACCACATCGCCGCGACCGAGAACCGCAGCAGCGGCGCCAGCCAGCGCAGCGAGGCGGCGACGCCGCGTTCGGCACGGCGCTCTGGCGCGACGAAACGCGAGATCGGCTGCGCGGGGCGACCGAGCAATGCCGACAGCGGCGCGGGATCGCCGGTGCTGCCGCGCGTGAGCATCCCGAGCGTTTCGCGGTCGAGCATCATGCCCGGCACGTGATCGCCGACCGCGGCCGCGGCGCGCATCAGCGGCGACGGCATGCGCACGGTGCGCGTCGGCGGCAATCCGAGCCCGGCGCGCAGCGACACCAGGAAGCCGCGCAGGCTCGCTGGCGCGGGGCCGACCATCGGCACGACCTGCCGCGACGCGGCGGTGCCGTGGATCAACGTCAGCAGCGCCGTGGTCACGTCCTGCACGTGCACGGGCTGCACGTGTTGCTCGCCGTCGCCGGGCAGCGGGATCACCGGCAAGCTGGCGAGGAACTCGAACAGCTGCGCGCTCGAGCCGCCAGCGCCATAGATCAGCGAGGGCTGCACGATGACCCAGTCGATCGGCAGCGCCTTCAGCGCCGCATCCGCGCGCGCCTTCGACACGTGGTACCGCGCCGCCGCGCCTTCCTCGGCGCCGAGCGCCGAGATCTGCACGATGCGCTTCACGCCGGCGGCGACGCAGGCCTCGAACAGGGCAACAGGACCGCTCGCGTGCACCTTCTCGAAGGTCTGGCCGCGTCGCTCGCGCAGGATGCCGACGCTGTTCACCACGACGTCGACGCCGGTCAGGATCTCGATCAGCTCCTCGCGCGACGGCATCGACTCGTAGTCGAGCGCGATGCGGTGCGTGCAGTTCGGGCCGGGCGAGCGCGTGTCGCGGCTGGCGCAGACGACGGTGTCGCCCGCGTGCACGCAGGCCGCGGACAGCCGCGTGCCGATGAACCCGGTGGCGCCGGCGATCAGGACGACCTTGCCTGCCCTTTTCTCCATGCCGACAGTCTATCCACTTGGGATCGCGACCATCGGCGGAAAATCCGGGTCAGTGCCGGGTCAGCTTCGGCCGCAGCACCACCTTGGTGTATTCGTTCTGCTTTTCCTTGAAATTTTTGTAACCGTCGGCCGCGTCCTCGAGATCGAGGTGATGGCTGATCAGGAACGTCGTGTCGATCTTGCCGTCGAGGATCAGCTGCAGCAATTCGTCGGAGAACTTCTGCACCGAGGTCTGGCCGCTCTTGATCGTCAGTCCCTTCTCCATCAACGCGCCGATCGGAAACTTGTCGGCCATGCCGCCATAGACGCCGGGGATCGAGACGCGACCGCCCTTGCGGGTCGCGAGGATCACTTGGCGCAGCGCGTGCACGCGGTCCGTGGCCATGAAGGTCGCGGTCTTGATGTGGTCGAGGATGTTGTCGGCCGAAAGCCCGTGGCTCTCCATGCCGACCGCGTCGATGGTCGCGTCCGGGCCGATGCCGCCGGTCATCTCGGTCAGCGCCTCGCGGACGTTGACGGCCTCGAAATCGAGCACCTCGGCGCCCAGCTGCTTGGCCAGTTGCAGCCGCCGCGGGTGATGGTCCACCGCGATCACGCGGTGCGCGCCCAGCAACAGCGCGCTCTGGATCGCGAACAGGCCGACCGGCCCGCAGCCCCAGACCGCGACGATGTCGCCGGGCTCGATGTCGCAGTTCACCGCGGCCATCCAGCCGGTGGGCAGGATGTCCGAGAGGAACAGCACCTTGTCGTCGTCGACGCCGTCGGGAATCACGATGGGGCCGACGTCCGAGAACGGCACGCGCGCGAACTCCGCCTGACCGCCGGCGTAGCCGCCGGTGAGATGCGAGTAGCCGAAGGCGCCGGTCATCGGATAGCCGTAGCCGATCTCGGAGGCGTCCTCGTTCTCCGCCGGGTTCGAGTTGTCGCAGCAGGAGTACTGCTGCTTCCGGCAGAAGAAGCAGCCGCCGCAGGCGATGACGAACGGCACGACGACGCGTTGTCCCACCTTCAGCTTCCGGTTGCCGGGACCGATCTCGACCACCTCGCCCATGAACTCGTGACCCAGCACGTCGCCGGATTTCATGCCGGGGATCGTGTGGTCGTACAGGTGCAGATCCGATCCGCAGATCGCCGTCGACGTGATGCGGATGATCGCGTCGCGGGGGTTGACGATCTGCGGATCGGGAACCGTTTCGACGCGGACGTCGTGTTTGCCTTGCCAGGTCAGCGCGCGCATTCGTGTCTCCCTATTCCGCGCGCGGCGCGGCGAACGGCGGCCGCGACGTGGCGAGCTCGCCCGTTTCCATCAATTGTTTGAAGCGACGCAGATCGCGGCGCGCCTGGACTTTCGGCTCGCGGCCGAACAGCGTGGCGACGAGTCTGCCCAGCGCGCCGGCTGGTGCCTCGTAGGCGATCGTCGCCGTGACCCAGGTGCCGCGGTCGTTCGACGAATCGACGAACTCGATGCGGCCGCTGTTCTTCACGTCGGCATCCGCCGCCGAGCGCCATTCGATGACCTTCCCGGGGATGTCTTCGACGATGATCGAGTCCCACTCGACCGTCTTGCCGGCGGGCGCCTTCACCGTCCAGTGCGAGCGGCCGCCATCCGTGATGCTGACGCTCTCGATGTTCTCCATGAACAGCGGCAGATTGCGGAAGTCGCGCCAGAAGTCGTACAGCGCCTGGCGCGGTGCGTTGATCATGACGGTCTTCGCGACCAGCGTATCCGCGTCGCGATCGGCGGCCAGCGCGGCGGCGGCGACGTTCGGATCCTTCGCGGTCGAGGGCGGCGCGTCGCCGGTCTCGTGAGTAGTTTGTCGCCTGGCCATGGCGCGCGCTCAGTGCTGCGCCGTGCCCGGCGCGGCCATCTTGCGATGCTGCTCGGCGAGCATGGAATTCGGCACGATGTTCGCCAGCGCGACGCGCAGCTTGTTGGACAGTCCCGCGACCACCGCGGCCTCGCCCTTCTCCATCGCGTCGAACCCGGTCTTCGCGACGTCGGCCGGATCGTCCTTGTGCGGATCGGCGCCGACCTTGGTGTCCAGCAGCTCGGCGCGCTGGAAGAAGTCCGTGTCGGTGGCGCCCGGCATGAGGCAGGTCACGGTGACACCCGAGTCCTTCAGCTCGTTGCGCAGCGCGTACGAGAACGAATCGAGGAACGCCTTCGAGCCGTTGTAGACGGCCTGGAACGTGCCCGGCATGAAGCCGGCGATGGAGCCCGTGATCAGGATCTTGCCGGCGCCGCGGCTGCGCATCTCGCGGCCGACGCGCTGGATCAGGTCGATCGTGCCGGTGATGTTCGTGTTGATGACGTGCTGCACGTCCGCGAAGTCCTGGTCGAGGAAGCCCTTGCCGAGCCCGTGGCCGGCGTTGGCCAGCAGCGCGTCGATGCGGCGGTCTTTCGTCGCGGCGTACAGACTGTCGACGCCGTCGCGCGTCGCGAGGTCGGCTTCGATCGTCGTGACAGTGGCGCCGAACGCTTCGAGTTCGCGGCGTGCCGTCTCGAGCGATTCGTCGGCGGCGATGATCAGGTCGTAGCCGCGCGTCGCGGCCTGTCTGGCGAGCTCGAGGCCGATGCCGCTCGAGGCGCCGGTGACCAGTGCGAGGGATCGGGTAGCGGCCATTTGAGTCTCCGGTGTGTGCTGTTAGGCGAGCGGAGAGCGTGCGCGCCGCGCCGTGCGCGACGCATCGGCGGGTCCGTGCGATCGGGGTCAGAGGCAGCTCACGCCGCGTGAGCTTCGCGCACGTGCCGAGCACCACCGCGTGTCGACCGCACGTGCCACGACTGTGAGAGATCGCTTACGTCTGCCGTTCGATCCGGCGATGTTCGCGCGCGTGGTGCGCGCGCAGCATGCGGACGAACTTCAACGAAGGAGGCAGCATGGCCAGTCGATACGGCAAGAAGGCGCAGACCAAGGTCAAGCGCGCGATGCACGAGCGAAAAGCCGGCACGCTGCGCAGCGGCAATTCGGGCAGGAAGGTGACGAGCCGCAAGCAGGCGATCGCGATCGGGCTGTCCGAGGCGCGGCGCGCCGGCGGCAAGGTGCCGAAGAAGAAGGCGAAGAAGAAGTCCGGCACAGCCCGCCGGAAGACCACCCGCAGGATGATGTAGTTAGGTGCCGTCGCCGAGGCGGCGGATCGCCGCCTCGAGCGCATCCACGCGCTTCTGGCTGATCACGAGGAAGTGCTGGCGCGCCTCGGGATTCTCCCTGGGCGACTCCGCCATGTTCCGGCGACAGCGCTCCATGCGATCCACCAGGCGCGCGAGCTCCTGTTCGAGTTCTGCACGGCTGAGCGGCGCACTCCTCGGCCGACGATTGAGCGGCTGACCTGCCGCCTTCTCCATCTCGATGCGAGTGAGAACTTCCGTGCGCAGACGCACCACGGTCTCTTCGACGAGATCGGGCAACCGTCCTTGGTCGGGTTTTTTTTCTTCCATGAGGCCCCGCGACATAGGGTCGGGATCAGGCCACACAAGCCCCTTAGGCGCCTTAACATAAGTTATCGGCATCCTCCGACATATATAAGAACGGAACGGGTATCGCCATTGGCGATACATTGACTTTATCGGCATTGCCGATATATTGCCGATATCGCCATTACCGATACCGCCCATGCCCGCCATCACCCATGCAACCCAGCTCGGCGCGACGCTCGCCGCCCGCCGCAAGGCGCTCAAGCTCTCGCAGACGCAGGTCGCCGAGCGGCTCGGCCTGTCGCAGAACCGCCTGTCCGAACTCGAGAGCCGGCCCGAGACGCTGACCGTCGAGCAGCTGCTGGCCCTGGCGAACGCGCTGGGACTCGAGCTCGCGCTCGGCGAGCGCGCCGGCAGCAAACACAAGGTCGAGTGGTAGCGTGCCGAGCCGCGTGCGGATCCGCGAGCTCGCGGTGTGGGCGAACGGCGTGCGCGTCGGCGAGTGGCGCTGGCCGTCGCGCGGCGCCACCGAGTTCCTGTACGACGACGCGTGGCTGACCGCGCCCGAGTCGCGCCCTCTTTCCCTCTCTCTCCCGCTGACGCTCGATCGCGTGCCGCACCGCGGTGCGGCGGTCGAGGCTTACTTCGACAACCTGCTGCCGGACAGCGATCCCATCCGCCGCCGCCTACAAGATCGGCATCACACGGGCTCGCGCGGCGCCTTCGACCTGCTGGCCGCCATCGGGCGCGATTGCGTCGGCGCCGTCCAGATCACGCCGGTCGACGAAGCGCCTGCCGATCCGCGCAAGATCGACGCGCAGCCGCTCGGCGACGCCGCGATTGCCGCCGAGCTCGCGGGCGTCACCTCGCCCGCGCTGGCGGCAGACGACGCCGAGTTCCGGATCTCCATCGCCGGCGCGCAGGAGAAGACCGCGTTCCTGCGGCACAACGGCAAGTGGTGCCGGCCCGCTGGTTCCACGCCGACCACGCACATCTTCAAACTGCCGCTCGGCCTCGTCGGCAACCGCCAGGCGGACATGCGCAGCTCCGTCGAGAACGAGTGGCTGTGCGCGCGCATCGTCGCGGCGTTCGGCATCCCCGTGGCGTCGTGCGAGATCGGCCACTTCGGCGCGCAGAAGGTGCTGATCGTCGAGCGCTTCGATCGTCAACTGCACTCGGGCGGTAAATACTGGCTGCGGCTGATGCAGGAGGATTTCTGCCAGGCGACGGGCACGCCGTACACGCGCAAGTACCACGGATGGCGGGCCCGGTGTCGTCGCGCTGGCGAAGGTGCTGCGCGGCTCCGTGGAAGCCGAGCGCGATCTCGCGACGTTGTTCCGCGCGCAGGTGGTGTTCTGGCTGCTCGCCGCCACCGACGGCCACGCCAAGAACTTCAGCCTGCGCATCCTGCCCGGCGGGCGGTTCCAGCTCACGCCGCTGTACGACATCCTCTCGGCGTGGCCGATCATCGGCAAACGCGCGAACCAGCTGCCCATCGAGAAGGTGCGCATGGCGATGGCGCTGCCCGGCCAGCGGCCGCACTACCATCTGAAGACGCTGCAGCGTAGGCACCTGCTGGAGCTTGCGAAGCAGCTCGGCATCGGCGCGTCGGCCGACCGGATGCTCGGCGAGTTGTTAGCCGCGACGCCGACCGTGATCGAGCAGGTGCAGCGCGGATTGCCGCGCGGTTTTCCCGCGGACGTGCTCGACAACGTGCTCGACTGCCTGCGCGTGCACGCGAAACGCCTCGCCAGCGAGAGCTAGTCTCCTGCCACCCTACGGCGTCGCGGCGTCGAATGCCTCGGTTTGCGCGCGCTTCAGCGCCAGCTCGATCGAGCTCGCGCGCGCCTCGGCGGCGCGGATCAGCAGGTCGCGCTTGCCGGACTGGTCGGCAGTCGCCTGGCGGCGCCGCAGGCCGGCAAGCTGTTCGTTGGCACGCACCAGCTCGCGCTCGAGCTCGGATTTGTCGACCCGGCGCGCCGGCGCCGCGCTGTCCTGGTCCTGCTTCGCGGCGACCGCCTCGCGCATGCGGCCGACCACCTTTTCCACCAGCGCGCCCGTGCGCGCGTTGTGCTTGCGCAGGACCAGCGCGGGAGCGTCGATCTCCGGGGAACGGATGCGCCAGCCTTCGTGCAGTTCATCGTCGGGTGAGCTCATGTGTGGCCGTATTGCCACACCGCGGCGACCGCGCGCAATCAACCATGTTAGTCGCGCGCGTTCAGACGCGCGGCGGATCGGTCTGCCGCTCGAAGTGACGGTGTTTGGCGACCGCCGCGACGAACGCATCGAACGTCTCGTCGACGTCCGCGCCGTGTAATACGCCGGGATCGTCGCCACCGTCCGGCAGCTCCGCCGGAATTCCCGCCGCGTCCAGCAACGCGGCACCCGCACCCAGCGCGAGGATGGGTTTGCAGTGCCGATACTGATCCTTCACGAACTCCTTCGCGTGCCCGAGCGCCGCCAGGGTCTGTGCCGCGTCACCGCCGGGTATCACGACGGCATCGAACAATACCGACGGCGCCGCCTCGAGGCTGATTTCGATGTCGATGCCCGCGATGTTCCCCAGCTTCGGTCCGACGAACCGCGGCACGGCGCCGGCCCCGACCAACCGCTCGTGCAGCGCCGTGACGCTGTCCGTGTCGACACCGTCCGCCACCAGCAACGCGATGCGCCGCGTCCTGATCCCCGCCTCGCCCGGCCGCGCGAACAACGACAACGCCGGCGACTTGCGCACCTCCGCGCGCCTGTTCACCGGCCGCACCGCCGGTTGCGGCTCGGGCACGTCGATGCCCAGCCCCTCGGCCACTTGCCGCGCGAGGTCCGCGTTGACGTTCACCAGCTGTGACACGACGCGTTCGCGGATCGCGGGCACCTGCACTCGCGTCAGCTCGAAGCGGAACGCGCGCACGATGTGCGACTGCTCCACCGGCGTCTGGCTGTCGTAGAACAGCGCGGCCTGGGTGTAGTGGTCGCCGAACTTCTCCGGCTTTCCGCGCACCTTGTCCTCGCGCATCGGCTCGGGGAACGACACGAAGCCTTTCGCGCCGGCCTGGAACGGGCAGCCGCCGCCCAGCGAATTCGGCTCGTAGGCAACGCGCCCGCGGTTGATGGTCTGCCGGTGAAAGCCGTCGCGCTGGTTGTTGTGCACCGACGCCAACGGCGTATTGATCGGGATCTCGTGGAAGTTGGCGCCGCCGAGTCGCGTGATCTGCGTGTCGACGTACGAATGGATGCGGCCCGCGAGCAGCGGATCGTTCGAGAAATCCAGGCCGGGCACGATGTGCGCGGTGCAGAACGCCACCTGCTCCGTCTCCGCGAAGAAGTTGTCGGGATTGCGGTTCAACACGAGCCGACCAACGGGCTGCACCGGCACCAGCTCCTCCGGCACGATCTTCGTTGCGTCGAGCACGTCGAAGCTGAACCGGGCGGCCTGTTCTTCGGTGAAGATCTGCAAGCCGAGCTCCCACTCCGGATACGCGCCGGC
>DATJTW010000068.1:0-16473 GCA_035502995.1 Steroidobacteraceae bacterium
CGTGAAGAGATTGCCCACTGCGGCCCACAGGATGCCCGCAGTGATGCCGCCGATGAGCGCGGGCTTCCACTTCACCCGGGTGTTCGGCACGAACATGTACACGGCGGTGAAGATGGCCGCGACCATCACGAACGGCGAGACCTCGAGTGCCCAGTCCATCATGCGGTCCGCGAACGGCATGTAGCGGTTGATGCCGGCGCTCGCGGAATCGAACGCGCGGTGCGACATGCCGAGGAAGCTGACGATGACGATCGGTCCGACGATCAGCAGCGCCACGTACTCGGTGACGCGGCGCGCGAAACTGCGCGCATGTTCGACGCGCCACAGGAAGTTGAAGCCGTCCTCGACCTTCTTGATCGTGCCTAACAAGGTCCAGAGCAGCAGCGCGAGACCCAGCGAACCGACGACGCCGGTGCTGACGCTGTCCGCGAACGCCATGACGCGTTCGGTGAGCTCGCGCGCGTGCTCGCCGACCGGCTTGAAGAACTCGAGGATCACGGGCTCGAGCTCGCGGTGCGCGCCGAAGGCCTTGAGCACGGCGAACGCGAACGCGATCAGTGGCACCAGCGACAGCAGCGTGGCGTACACCAGGCCCATCGCGTACAGGTTGATCTGGCCGCGCGAGAGATCGCGCAGGATGGCGTAGGGGTAGCGAAGGATGCGCAGCGCCAGCGCGTGCGGGGTGGCGCCTTCGGAAAACTCGCCGAAGAGGATCCGGTCGAGCCAGTTCCAGAGCGCGTCATACATCTTGGCCCGGAGAATACGATAAGTTCTCCCCGATGTCGGCACGCTTTCCCGAACGCATCGTCTGCCTCACGGAGGAGACCACCGAGACGCTCTATTTGCTGGGCGAGGACCGGCGCATCGTCGGCATCTCGGGGTTCACGGTGCGGCCGCCGCGCGCGCGGCGCGAGAAGCCGAAGGTGTCGGCGTTCACGAGTGCGAAGATCGCGAAGATCATCGAGCTGCAGCCGGATCTCGTGCTCGGGTTCTCCGATCTGCAGGCGGACATCGCGGCGGACCTGGTCCGCGCGGGCATCGAGGTGCACGTCTTCAACCAGCGCAGCATCGGCGAAATCCTGCGCATGATCGCGACGCTCGGCGGGATGGTGGGCTGCGAGGCGAAGGCGCGCGCGCTGATCGCGGAGCTCGAGGCGGGCGTCGAGCGCGTGCGCGCCAGCGCGGCGGCACTGCCGCGCCGGCCGCGCGTGTACTTCGAGGAGTGGGACGAGCCGCAGATCTCGGGCATCCGCTGGGTGTCGGAGCTGGTCGGGATCGCCGGCGGTGACGATGTCTTCCCGGAGCTGGCGCGGGAGTCGTTTGGGAAGAACCGCATCATCGCGGATCCGCTCGAAGTGCCGCGGCGCGCGCCGGACATCATCTTCGGCTCGTGGTGCGGCAAGAAATTCCAGCCGGCGTCGGTGGTGGCGCGCACGGGCTGGGCCGACGTGCCGGCCGTGCGGGGCGGGCACCTCTACGAGATCAAGTCGTCGATCATCCTGCAGCCGGGACCGGCGGCGTTGACGGATGGACTACGCGAGCTGCACGCGCGGATCGCCGCGTGGTGCTGATGGGGACTGTCCCCGCTACGACGTCAGGCGCTTCAGGGCTTCGAGATACTTCGCGCTGGTCTTCGCGATGATGTCGGCCGGCAGCTTCGGCGCCGGCGCCTTCTTGTTCCAGTCCAGCGTCTCGAGATAGTCGCGCACGAACTGCTTGTCGTAAGACGGCGGGCTCGTGCCTTCCTGGTACGTATCCGCCGGCCAGAAGCGCGACGAATCCGGCGTCAGCACTTCGTCGATCAGCACCAGCGAGCCGTCCGGCTGCTGCGCGAACTCGAACTTCGTGTCGGCGATGATGATGCCGCGCTCGCGCGCGTACCGCGACGCGAACTCGTACAGCGCGATGGCCGCGTCGCGCACCTTCGCCGCGGTGTCCGCGCCGACGATGCCCACGGCCTGCTCGAAGCTGATCGTCTCGTCCTTGTCGCCGATGGCGGCCTTCGTCGACGGCGTGAAGATCGTCTGCGGCAATCTTGCCGCCTGCTTCAATCCGGCCGGTAGTTTGATGCCCGAGATCGAGCACGACTTCTGGTAATCCTTCCAGCCCGACCCGATGACGTAGCCGCGCACGACGGCTTCGAGCGGCACGGTCTTCAGCCGCTTCACGATGACCGCGCGATCCGCGAGCAGCGCGCGCTCGGCCGGGTCGCGGACCACCTCGTCGATCGATCGTCCCGTCAGGTGGTTGGGCACGATGTGCCCGGTGCGCGCGAACCAGAAGTTCGAGATCGAATTGAGCACGCGACCCTTCTCGGGGATCGGGTCCTGCATGACCACGTCGAATGCGGACAGGCGGTCGGTAGTCACGATCAGCATCGATTGCGCGTCGATCTCGTAGATGTCGCGCACCTTGCCCGTGTGGATCTTCTTCAGACCCTGCAGGTTGGTGGTGTGAACCGGCGGATTCGGCGTGGCGGCTGGTAGCATAAGTGCCATGAATCTTAGCAAGGCCGCCCGTTGAGCATCGTCGGAAAAATCGTCGGCGGCATCATCGGCTACATGATCGGACGGTTCCCCGGCCTCATCGTCGGCATCGTCTTCGGCCACTTCTACGACCAGGGTGTCGACGCACGGCGCGCGCGTCCGCGCGGCAGCGCGCTCGAGATCGGCGAGCGTTTCTTCACGTCGACCTTCGAGGTCATGGGCCACGTCGCCAAGGCCGACGGCCGCGTGTCCGAAGCGGAGATCGCCGCGGCCCGCAAGCTGATGTCCGAGCTGCGGCTCGACGGCGCGCAGATCCACATCGCGATCGCGCACTTCACGCGCGGCAAGAGTCCGCAGTTCGATCTGGAGGAGACGATCCGCCAGCTCCAGCAGACCTGCGGCAATCAGCCGCACCTGCTGCGGGCATTCCTCGAGCTGCAGGTGCGCGCGGCGCTGGAAGGCGTCGACATGCAGGGCGCGGCGCGCGACGTCGTGTTCCGGCTGGCAGAGCTGCTCGACATCTCGCGCCTCGAGGTCGCGCACATGGAAGCCGTTCTGCGGCTGCGGCGCGACCAGTTCCGGAACAACGGCGGCAGCGGCCAGCGCAATGGCAACGGTGCCGGCGCGCAGTCGCCGCCGCGCAGCGGCATGCGGCTCGACGCGGCCTACCAGATCCTCGAAGTCGATCCCAAGGTCTCCGACGCGGAGTTGTCGAAGGCCTATCGCCGCCAGCTCTCCAAACATCATCCGGACAAGCTCAAGGCCAACGGCCTCCCGGATTCGATGCTCGAGCACGCCAAGCAGCGCACCCAGCAAATCATCGAGGCCTACGAGCTGATCAAGGCCGCGCGCGGCATGTAGACTTGCGCATCATGCAGACCCCGTGGATCGCGCCCTCGATTCTCTCCGCGAACTTCGCGCGCCTGGGTGACGAAGTGAACGCGGTGCTCGCCGCCGGCGCCGACCTCATCCACTTCGACGTGATGGACAACCACTACGTCCCCAATCTCACCATCGGGCCGCTGGTCTGCGAGGCACTGCGCAAGCACGGCGTCACGGCGCCGATCGACGTGCACCTGATGGTGAAGCCCGTCGACCGGATCGTGCCGGACTTCGCGGCCGCGGGTGCCACGTACATCTCGTTCCACCCGGAAGCCACCGAACACGTCGACCGCACCATCGGGCTGATCCGCGATCACGGCTGCAAGCCCGGCCTCGTGTTCAACCCGGCGACGCCGCTCGACTGGCTGGAACACACGCTGACGAAACTCGATCTCGTGTTGATCATGTCGGTGAACCCCGGCTTCGGCGGACAGAAGTTCATCCCGGGCGCGCTCGAGAAACTGCGCGCAGCGCGCAAGCTGATCGATGCCACGGGCAAGCCGATCCGCCTCGAGATCGACGGCGGCGTGAAGATCGACAACATCGCGCAGTGCGCACAGGCCGGCGCGGATACGTTCGTCGCGGGCTCGGCGATTTTCGGCGCCAAGGACTACCGGGCGACCATCGAGTCGATGCGCGCGGCGCTGCGCGCCTAGTCAGTTCGAATACGCGGCGCGCACCGCGCCGGCGAGCCGGTTCCGGTCGGGATACTGCGCACTCATCTCGTCCGTGATCGCCTGGATGCACTCGTCCTGCGATTTGCCGGCTTTCTTCAGTTCGGCCGTGCGGTCGCGGATGCGCGTGAGATAAGCGCGATAGCCCGCGATGATCTCGTTGCCGCCGAACGGGCCGTGGCTGGGCACGATCCGCTTCGCGTGCAGCGCGTCGAGCTCGTCGAGGCTGGCCAGCCAGTGCGCGATCGTGGCCGTGGGGTTCGCGAAGGCCGGCTGCGGCTTCATCGCGACGTCACCCGAGAACAACACGCCGTCGACGAACACGGCGGTGTCTCCGTGCGTGTGGTTGGTGCCCATGGCGTAGAGCGTTGCCTTCAGGCCGCCGAGATCGACGATGTACGTGTCGTCGAACACGATGTCCGCCTTGCGGTGATGCGCGTCCTGCAGCAGGTCCTTGTTGAGATCGGAACGCGCGGCGAACACGGGAACGAGGTTCGTGCCGGTGCCGGCGGCGATGTCCTCCACCTGGTCGTGCGAGCGGATGAGCTGGGAGTTCGCGGGGAAGACGTGCGCGCCCATGTCGTGCTCGGGGTGGACGTGCGTGGTGACGATGTAGACGGGTTTGTCGCCACCGACCTTGCGCACTTCGCGCAGCACGGTTTCGCCGTTGCGCGTGCCCATGCCGGTGTCGATCACGAGCACGGCCTTCTTGCCGACGACGATGCCGACATTCGGAACCAGCGACGCGGAGCCGTCGGGGATCGCCCAGACGTGGTCGGTGAGTTTTTCGGTGACGCCTTCGCGGACGAGGGAGGCGGGGGCGGGTGTCGGCGCGGGCGTCTGGGCGAGCGCGGCCGAGACGAAGAACGCGGCCAGGGTCGACGTGAAGGCGGGCGACGCGACCTTGCGCATGGAGTCAGTCCTTGGTGGGCGAGGCGAGCTTGTCGGCGGCCAGCGTAGCGGGAATGAGGCCGAGCTGCTTCATCAGGTTGAGGTCATCGCTCACCACCTGGTGCCAGACGATCTTCCCATCGCGGAAGCGCCACCAGTGGGCGCGCAGGACGTCGAAGTGGCGACCGAGCGGCGTGGCGCCTTTCAGCATGCCGCCGTAGATGTCGGTGCGGGCGATACCCTGGTGGGTGCCGGAGGTGCGGGTCAGCACGATGACGAGGTCGCCGGCGGCCGTGGTCTCGACGGCCTTCGACTGGTGATCGGGGAACACGCGGTGGATGTCCTCGAGCTGCGAGCGGATCTCGGCGGGGCTCATGGGGCGGCCGTTGTTGATGGCGTCGGGAGACCAGAGCGCGGCCTGGGCCGCGTAGTCGCCCTGGCGGCCGAGCTCGCCGTATTGCTTGAGGACGGTGAGGTTGCGGGCCTCCTCGACGGAAGGCGCCGCCATCGCGAGGCTGGTGAAAAGGAGGGCCCAGGCAAGCGCGAGCGAGCGAATCATCGGTGTCTCCAGCGGCGCAAATGAAAACGCCGGCACGTGGCCGGCGTTCGCAGAATCTGGACTGTCCCCGTTTGCTAGGAAACAGGGACTGTCCCCCTTATTCGTCGTCGTCCTCGTCGTCGTCGTCATCATCGTCATCGACGCGGGCGTTCGAGATCTTGCCGCCGCCCTTGCCCCCCTGCACGGGGACGACCACGGGGCGCGTCTTCATCTTCGGGCGCGCGTTGAACACGACGATCGTCTTGCCGGTGGCGCGCAGCAGGCCCTGGTCTTCCAGCACTTTCAGCACGCGGCCCGCCATTTCGCGCGAGCAGCCGACGAGACGCGACAACTCCTGGCGGCTGACCTTGATCTGCATGCCTTCGGGATGCGTCATCGCATCGGGTTCGCCGCACAGGTCCATGATCGCGTGCGCGACACGGCCGGTGACGTCGACGAAGGCGAGGTCGGAGAGTTTGCGATTCGTGCGATCCAGGCGCGTGGCGAGCTGCGTGGCGAGCTCGAACACCAGGCCCGGGCTTTCCGCCGCGATCTGGCGGAAGCGCGGATAGGTCATTTCCGCGAGTTCGCAGTGGTTGCGCGTGCGCACCCAGGCGCTGCGCAGCGGCGACTCGTGGAACAGGCCCATCTCACCGAAGAACTGACCCTTGTTGAGGTAGGCGAGGACCATCTCGTTGCCTTCCTCGTCTTCCACCATCACTTCGACCGAGCCGCTGATGATGTAGTACAGGACGTCCGGCAGGTCGCCCGCATGAATCACCACCGTCTTCGACGGAACCGTGCGAATCCGGCAGTAACTCAGAAAACGGTTGATCGCCGGAATGTCGCTGAGGGGTTTGACCGCCTCTTCCATCTGACTCTCCCTTGCTGCTTGCATCTACCACCCATTCCTGCAGCTGAGCATTAAGTTGTATTACATAACTTACTGCTGCCGCAAGCAAAAGGCCACGAACGATCCGTGACCTTCATCACAGGCACCCAACGAAATCGCCCGCTCAAAATCGATATGCAGTATGCGTCATCACCCGGGAGGTCCGCCGCATCAATTCGCGGACGGGACCGGGCAAGCGCGCCGCGCCGGCGCTTTCCGCTTGCCGGCCGTGTCCGACTTCGTCGGCGCACATCGCCTCGACGATGGCGCGACTGCGGCGATCTTCCGCCGGCAGCCGGTCGAGATGACCTTTCAGATGACCTTCGACCTGTCGTTCGGTCTCGGCCACGAACCCGAGACTGGCCTTGTCGCCGAGCAGGGCCGCGACCGCACCGATGCCGAATGAGCCCGCGTACCACAGCGGATTGAGCACGCTGGGCCGCGAGCCCAGCTCCTTCAGGCGTGACTCGCACCAGGCCAGGTGATCGGTCTCCTCGCGCGCGGCGTGGAGCATGAATTCGCGCACCGAGGGGTCGCGGGCGAACAGCGCCTGTGCGTGGTACAGGGCCTGCGCGGCCACCTCGCCGGCATGATTCACCCGCATCAGGGCGGCCGACTCGCGGCGTTCATCGGGGGTCAGGGCGGCATCGGCGCCGCGGGCGTCAGGGCCGGCCGGCGGGGAGGCGGGCACCGGAACCGGCCGCCCGGCCGCCGGCGGGGCCAAAAGGGCCCGCAGGGCGCGGTCCGCCGCGGAGATAAAGGTGTCCAGGTTGGGGCCTCTCGACATGGCGCGGGATTATAAACCTTGGTTTTGCAATGGCATGGGGCGTTGAGTACACTTGCGCCCCTTTTTCCAGGGGCCCACCAGTCAGATCGCGGCCGAATCCTTCGGCGCGATGCGTGTGCCCTTCCGTGGTTGGAGTGTGTGATGTCGACTGTATTTGCGAAGAATGAAAACGTGCGCGCCGACTGGTTCGTCGTCGATGCCTCGGACAAGGTGCTGGGCCGTCTCGCGACCCAGATCGCCATGCGCCTGAAGGGCAAGCACAAGGCGTCGTTCACGCCGCACATCGATACGGGCGATCACATCGTCGTGTTGAACGCGGAGAAGATCAAAGTCACGGGCAACAAGCTCGACGACAAGATCTACTGGCACCACACCGGCGCCATCGGCGGCATCAAGTCCATCGCCCTCGGCAAGCTGCTCAAGGAGCACCCCGAGCGCGCCATCGAATTCGCGGTGAAGGGCATGCTCCCGAAGGGCCCGCTCGGCCGCAAGATGTACAAGAAGCTGCACGTGTTCGCGGGCGACAAACATCCGCACGCCGCACAGCAGCCCAAGCAGCTCGAAATCTGAGGAATCCCTAGCAATGCCTGCCACTGCAAAGCCGAACTACGGCACCGGCCGCCGCAAGACCGCTGCGGCTCGCGTCTACATGAAGACCGGAACCGGCAAGATCACGGTCAACGATCGTCCGCTGGACGAGTTCTTCGGTCGTGAGACGGGTCGCATGATCGTGCGCCAGCCGCTCGAGCTCGTGCAGCTCGCCGACAAGTTCGATTTCACCGTGTCCGTCTCGGGCGGCGGCATCACCGGCCAGGCCGGCGCCATCCGCCACGGCATCACGCGCGCGCTGATCGAGTACGACGAAGAGCTGCGCAAGCCGCTGCGCGTCGCCGGCTTCGTCACGCGCGACGCCCGCGAGGTCGAGCGCAAGAAGGTCGGCCGCCGCAAGGCGCGTCGCGGACCGCAGTACTCCAAGCGCTAATTTTTGTTGAAGACCTGGCGCTGGTACTGTTCGCGCAGACGGTTCGATTTTTGGGGGATCGTCTAGCGGTAGGACAACGGACTCTGACTCCGTTTACCTAGGTTCGAATCCTAGTCCCCCAGCCAATATCAGACCCGCCTCCTGGCGGGTCTGTTTTTTACGGACGCCGCCGCCCCGGCGGCGATCGAGACTGGCGTTACGCCTGAAGAGAGTAGTTAGTCATGAAGCGATTCTCGATTCTCTCCTCGCTGCTGCTGATGGCCGTTGCCGCGTCCGCGGCCGACGACCACGTCGCGCAGCTGAACAAGCTGTACGACGAATTCTGGGAAGAAAACCTCAAGCTGAATCCGGTCACCGCGACCTACGCCGGTGATCCGCGCTACAACGCCGAGCTGCCGAACGACCTCTCGAAGGAATACCGCGCGAAGGCGAAAGCGTTCGAGCAGAGCTACCTCGAGCGCGCGCGCAAGATCGGACCGGAAGGCCTCACGGGCCAGGACCGGCTGTCGTACGACATCTTCACGCTGAACCGCGAATCGCAGCTCGAAGGGTACGAGTTCCCGGACCTGCTGCTGCCGATCGACCAGTTCTACAACATCGCGAATTCCTTCGCGCAGCTCGGCTCCGGCGAGAGCGCGCAGCCGTTCGCGACCGTGAAGGATTACGACGACTGGCTGAAGCGCGCCGCGCTGTTCCCGGTGCTGCTCGACCAGGCCATCGCCAACATGCGCGACGGCGTGAAGGCCGGCATCGTGCAGCCGCGCGTGTTGATGGAGAAGGTGCTGCCGCAGCTCGACGCGAACATCGAGGACGACCCGACGAAGAGCATCTTCTGGGGTCCGGTCGCGAAGATGCCGAAGGAATTTCCGGCGGCCGATCGCGATCGCCTCACCGCCGGCTTCCGCACGTTGATCACGACGCAGCTGACGCCGGCCTACCGCCGGCTGCGCACGTACATCGCCGACGAGTACCTGCCGAAGACGCGCGACACGTTCGGCAAGGGCGCGTTGCCGAACGGCGCCGCGTGGTACGCCCACGACGTGCGCGACAACACGCTGCGTTCGCTGACGCCGGAGAAGGCGCACCAGATCGGTCTCGACGAGGTCGCGCGGCTGCAGGACGCCATGCGCAGCGTCGCGAAGGATCTCGGGTACACCAAGCCGGTGAAGTCGCTGGCCGAGTTGAAGGCGTTCTTCGAGTGGGTGAAGGCGCGCGACGACATGTACTTCAAGTCGCGCGAAGAGCTGCTGGCGACCTACCAGGCGTTCGGCGCGAACGTCGCGCCGAAACTGCCGGCGTACTTCAACCTGCGGCCGAGCGCGGATTACGAAGTGCGGCTGGTCGAATCGTTCCGCGAGCAGTCGGCGTCGTCGGGCCAGTACCAGGGCCCGTCGCTCGACGGCAAACGTCCCGGCATCTTCTACGTGAATGCGTACGACCTGAAGGCGCGGCCGAAGTGGGCGCTGGCCTCGCTGTCGCTGCACGAGGCGGCGCCGGGTCATCACTTCCAGATCTCGCTGCAGCGCGAGCTGAAGGACCTGCCGATGTTCCGCCGCTTCTCGCGCGACACCGCATACATCGAGGGGTGGGGCCTGTATGCCGAGTGGCTGGGTTACGAGATGGGCATCTACCAGGATCCGGCGGCGCGCTTCGGCGCGATCGACGCGGAACTGTGGCGCGCGATCCGTCTCGTGACGGACACCGGCATCCACTACAAGGGCTGGACGCGCCAGCAGACCATCGACTACATGCTCGCGAACTCGCCGGCGGAGCAGACGCGCGCCGTGTCGGAGGCGGAGCGCTTCGCCGCGATCCCGGGCCAGGCGCTGGCGTACAAGATCGGCCAGCTGAAGATCATCGAGCTCCGGCACCGCGCGGAGAAGGCGCTGGGACCGAAGTTCAAGGTCGCCGAGTTCCACGACGAAGTGTTGCGCGACGGCGCGGTGCCGCTCGAAGTGCTGGAAGCGAAGATCGACCGCTGGATCGCCGCGCATTAATGGGGACAGTCCCCGTTTGCTGGCAAAAGGGGACATTCACGGAGAGCGGCCAACGGGGAGGCATCGATGAAACTTCCTTCGTTGCCACACGTGGTCCTGCTGTTCTTCCTCGGCGGTGTGTTCCTGCACTTCGTGCAAGCCGGCGCGCGCACATTCCACTTCAAGTCCGGTGACGCCGGCCCGGGCGCTTCGATCGCGCAGGGCATGTTCCTGTTCGGCGGCGTGATCCCTATCTGGTTCATCGGGCTGTATCAGCCTATCCACCTGGCGAATGGCACGATCGCCGCGGTGATCCTCGTGGCGTCGATCGCTTTGTACGAGTGGGCGAGGGCGGCGATCTGGGGACGGCGGTTCGGCATCGCGCTGGGTGAGCACGTGCCGGAGCAGCTGTGCGAGGCGGGGCCCTATCGGCGCATCCGCCATCCCATCTACCTGGCGTACATGCTGGCGTATCTCGCCGCACTGGTGGCATTGCCGCACTGGCTTTTGGCCGCGTTGCTGGTCGCGAACGTCGTGCTGTTCACGCTCGCGGCGCGCGACGATGAGCGCACGATCACGACCAGCGCGCTGGCGCCGGACTACGCCGCGTATCGCCAGCGCGCCGGGATGTTCTGGCCGATGTGACGATGACTGTCCCCGTTTGCTACGAAACGGGGACTGTCCCCATTAGTCCCTGTCCCCATCAATCCAGCAGGGCTTGGTAGATGGACGCGCGGAACTTGTCGTTGATGTCGGTGTTGTTCGGGATCATCTGGTACATCAACACCGTCACCAGCCGCTCGGCCGGATCGACGCGATAGTAGGTGCCATAGGCGCCACCCCAGCCGAACGAGCCGACACTCTCCATGCCGGAGACGCCGTACTTGTCGTGCGTCTCGAAGCCGTAGCCGAAGCCGAGGCCGCGCGGCGTCTTCAGGTTCTCGCCGATCTGGTTCGTCGTCATCAGCTGCACGGCGTGCGGCGAGAGGATGCGCACCTTGCCGAGCGCGCCGCCGTTGCGCAGCGCTTCGAGGAACGTCGCGTAGTCGTGCGCCGTCGAGACCAGGCCGGCGCCGCCGGAGAAGCTCTTGCGCGGGCCTTCGACGTAATGACCCTGTCCGCGGGCGCCATCGGGCGCGCGCACGGCCTTGCCGTCCGGACCGCTGCCGTAGACCACGGCCAGCCGCGCCTTGTCGGCGACCGGCACGAAGTAGTTCGTGTCCTTCATGCCCAGCGGACCGGTGATGTGGCTGCGCACGAACTCGTCCAGCGACACACCCGACGCCTTCTCGACGATGCAGCCGAGGATGTCAGTGTTGTAGCCGTACACGAACGCGTCACCCGGCTGCGCCTTGAACGGCAGCGTGCCGAGCCTTTCGATGGACGTGCAGACGGGTTCGTCCTTGTCCGCGAAGTACCAGCCGAACCCCGCCGCCGGACCGAGGCCTTTCGCTTCGTACACCGGCGCGAGCTCCGGCTCCTGGCCATACGAGATGCCCGCCGTGTGCGTCAGCAGATCCTTGATGAGGATCGGCCGCTTCGCCGCGACGATGTTGAGGCCCGTGCCGGTCTCGTTCTTCGTGCCGACCGTGGTCTGCGCGAACGTCGGGATCCACTGGCCAGCCTTGTCGTTGACGGTGAGCTTGCCTTCCTCCATCAGCTGCAGGATCGCGACGCTGGTCAGCGCCTTCGACTGCGACGCGATGCGGAACTCCGTGTCCATGGTCATCTTGCGGCCGGCTTCCTTGTCGGCCCAGCCCACGGCGCGCTGGTACACGGGCTTGCCATCGCGCAGGACCAGCGCGACGACGCCGTTGAGCCGCCCTTCGTTCACGTAGCCATCGAGCAGCGCATCGACGCGCGCGAGGCGCTCGACCGAGAAGCCGGCGCGCATCGTGTCGGCGTGGGCGGTGGAGAGTACGGCCGCGCACGACGCGGCCGCGGCGACCAGCAAACGAGTCAACTTCATGGCATCCCCTCGACGTTGCGTCAGTTCAGCGTGGCGACGACCACCGACTTCGACGGCAACTCGAATACCCACGAGTCGCCTTTCTTCTTGCCGCCGGTGAAGGCCACGGGCGCAACCATATCCGGTTTCTCGAAGGTGTTGTGCGTGTTCATCGCGGGCGTGGTGAGCAGGCGCGCAGCCAGCTTGCTGGCGCTGGCACCGCTGATCTTCACGGTGACCGTCGCCGGCTTGTTCGGATCCGTGTTGATCAGCGACAACACCAGCCTGCCGTCCTTCGCCTTCGCCGTCGAGACGCTGATCGACGGGACGCTCACGTCACCGAGCGCATAAGCCGGCGCCGAGAGTTCCGACGGCAGCAGCGTCGCGCCCTGGAACGGCGCGTACATCTCGAACACGTGGTAGGTCGGCGTGAGCAGCATCTTCTCCTTGTCGGTGAGGATCATCGCCTGCAGCACGTTGATCATCTGCGCGATGTTCGCCATCTTCACGCGGTCCGCGTGCGCCTGGAACACGTTGAGGTTGAGGCCCGCGATCACCGCGTCGCGCATCGTGTTCTGCTGGAACAGGAAGCCCGGGTTCGTGCCCGGCTCGACGTCGTACCACGCGCCCCATTCGTCGACGTACAGGCCGACCTTCTTCTCCGGGTCGTATTTGTCCATGACCGCGCCGTGCTTGCGCACGAATTCGTCCATCATCAACGTCGTGTGCAGCGTCTGGATCCAGTCGGCCTCGCTGAACTGCAGCGCCGGACCCTTCACGTCCCACTTGCCGGTGGGCAGTGTGTACTGGTGGAAGGACAGCGCGCCCATGTGTTTGCCGGCTTCCTTCATCAGCGTCTCGGTCCAGTCGTACTGGTCGCCGTAGGCACCGCTCGCCACCTTCACCGGCATCGCGTCCTTCGGCGCCTTGATGTTCAGCGCGTACTTCTTGTACTCGCTGGCGTAGTAGTCGGCGGTCATGTCGCCGCCGCAGCCCCAGGGCTCGTTGCCGACGCCGATGTAGTTGATCTTCCACGGCTTGTCGCGGCCGTTCGCGCGGCGCTCGTTGGCCAGCGTCGACTGCGAGGGCGAGGTGATGTATTCGACCCACTGCGAGGTCTCGGCCACGGTGCCCGAGCCCACGTTGACGGCGAGGTAGGTCTTCGTGCCGAGCATCTCGGCGAGCTCGAAGAACTCGTGCGTGCCGAAGCTGTTCGGCTCGATGACGCCGCCCCAGAACGTGTTCACGCGCTGCGGGCGTTTGTCGCGCGGGCCGATGCCGTCGCGCCAGTGATACTCGTCGGCGAAACAGCCGCCCGGCCAGCGCAACACGGGGACGTGCAGCTTCTTCAGCGCCGCGAGCACGTCGTTGCGGTAACCGCGCGTGTTCGGGATGGATGAGTTCTCGCCGACCCAGATGCCCTCGTACACGTTGCGTCCGAGGTGCTCCATGAACTGGCCGTGCAGCTCGGGGGCGATCGTCGCGCCCGGCTGGTCGGCGCGGACGGTCAGCGTCGCCTGGATGGCCTGCGGCTTCGCGGCCGCACCGGCCGGGCCGGCCACTCCCGACAAACCGCAGAGCGCGGCGAACGCCGCCAGGATCTTCTTCGACATGATTGCCCCCGTTGATGACAGGCCGGGAAGCCTAGCGTATCCGCGCCGGAACACCGCGCCCCGGCCGAAAATGACATGCGCCGATCATGAATTCGGCATCCCGGGGCGCGCCGTGGACCGGGTGGCCCTTCCTAACTACCTGGCGCGCAGATCCTGCCGCCACGTGCCCGCCGCGCGCGCCTCGACCTCGTGCTCCTCGTCGCGCCAGGTCTCGGCGAGCGCGGCCGCGTACCACTGCTGCATCGGCGACAGCGCCAGCAGCTGCGCGGCGTAGCGTCGTGCCGTGTCGTTCAGCGGCGGATCGTAGGTCTGGATGCGGAATGCGACCGGCGCGAAGAACGCGTCGACGGCGCAGAACCTCGGGCCCGCGAGGAACGGCCCGCCGAAGCGGTCGAGGCCGTCCGCCCACAACGTCTCGAGCCGCGCGAGGTCGCGCTTCAGGGCGTCATCGATGGCGTTCAACGCGACGCGGATGCCGCAGTTCATCGTGCAGGTGTTGCGCAGGCCGAAGAAGCCGGAGTGCATCTCCGCCGCCGCGCTGCGCGCGAACGCGCGCGCCGTGGCCTCGGCTGGCCAGACACCCGCGTGGCGTTCGCCGACGTATTCGGTGATCGCCAGCGAGTCCCACACGGTGATCGCGCCGTCGACTAGGCAGGGCACCTTGCCGGTGGGTGAGAACCCGCGGAACGCGCCCGGGTTCGCGCTGCCGCCGAACGGCACCAGCTTCTCGACGAACGGGATGTCCAGCTCGCGCATCAGCACCCAGGGGCGCAGTGACCACGACGAGTAGTTCTTGTTGGCGATGTAGAGGTCGACCATGGCTCAGTCGAGGAAGTCGGAGATGAGGCCGAGCAGCGTACCCAATCCGTCGACGGTGTCGACCGAGGTTTCGAGCGCACTGCGACCGAGATTTGCCGTCATCGACTGTCGCAGATAGAGCTTCGCCTCGCCCTCGTCGAAGTACACGCAGCTGCAGGAGGCGCAGACGTCGATCTCCACGACGCCGCGGCGCAGCGCGCGAAACGGGCCGGTGCCGCACGCACTGCAAGTGAGGGGGTGGGTCGACGGCGGCGCCGAACGCGCCAGCGCGAAGAAGGTGTCGAAGCGGTCAGGGCCGTGACGCTCGAGGAATGTCCGCAGCGCCTTCGCGCGCACCAGGTGTCCGCGGCAGGTCGGGCACTCGAAACCATCCAGGTCGCGCCAGCGCACGACGCGCATCGAGACGCCGCAGGCAGGGCACGCGGGATTCAGCCGAGATCCTTGTCCAGCAGATCGAAGACACGCTCCGAATAGCCGTTCTTCAGATAGAACCGTCGCGCGGCGCCGTTGCCGCGACCGAGTTGCAGCGCGATCTTCGTGCAGCCCGCGGCGCGGCACGTCGTCTCCGCCGCCTTCAGCAACTGCGCGCCCACCTTCGAGCCGCGCTGTTCCGTGCGCACGAAGATCTCGTCGATCTCCGCCGCCTGGCCGCCGTGCTCGAGGCTGAACAGGAACACCGCGAGCAGATAGCCGACCGGCCGGCCGCCGACCGAGGCGATCCACGCGCGACCGAGCGACTCGTCGGCGAGCAGGCGGCCGAGCAGCGCCTCGACGCGTTTCGCATCGAACCCGTCGATGCCCTCGAATTTCCAGTACTGCTCGACCAGCGGCACGAGCGTGGCGGTATCGGCGGGAGTCGCGGTCCGGATGTCGACAGTCATGCGGCGGTCCTCGCAGTTCGTCTGGCCGCGGCGCGGCGCGCCTTGTGGGCCGAGCGCAGATTGCGACGCAGGACGGCGAACGGCAAGACGTCCCCGAACACATGGGCCACCATCGCCGCCGGCAGGCCCCAGGGCGAGTACAGCAATGTCACCGCCGCCACGAAGAACAGCGCATGCCACAGCTGCATGCGCCACCCCTGGTACCAGTGCAGGGCGCCGTTGAGCCCGAACCCGACGATCACCGGCACGACCGGCGAGCCCAGCACCAGGCCCCAGTGGTGGATCAGGATGCCGCGCATCACCAGCTCTTCGACGAACGGGTTGAAGACCATGATCGCGATGCCGGCAATCCACTTCTCGTCCCGCCGCCGCGGCCAGGCGCGCAGGTTGCCGCGCACGGCCGTCAGCCGCATCGGTCCCAGGCGCCGCCCGAGGAACAACACGAGCAGGTTCACGAGGATCACGCCGAGGAAGGCCACTTCGCCGACGAGGACGACTTCCTCCCAGCGGAACCGCGCCGGCACGCCGACGGATCGCCAGGTCCAGTCGCCGGCCGCGAACGTCGCCCAGGCCACCGCCACGAACAGCAGCTGGCGGCCCGCGAACTCGAACACCGTCTGGCGCGGCAGTCGCCGCGGCGTCGGGTATCGCACCGGGTCCTGCGCGCGCTGCCAGTGCAGCCACGCGGAGAGCCCCGCGAGCCCGCCGACGTAGGCCAGGAAGAACGTGATGGTCATCGGCGCAGTCTACCGGCCGCTAACTACCTTCCGGCAGGAACAGCGTCACGACGGCGCCGCCGCCGTCACGGTTGGCGATGCGCAGGCGGCCCCCGTGCGCTTCGACGATCTCGCGGCACAGCGTCAGGCCGAGGCCCGTTCCCGTGTCCTTGGTCGAATAGAACGGCACGAGCGCGTTCTCCAGCGCGGATTGCGTGAACCCCGGGCCGCGGTCGCGCACCTCGATCGCATGGCCGCGCGGCGCCGACTGCACGGCGAGCTCGATCGACGCCGGCTCGGCGCCGGACTCGCGCGCGTTCTTCAACAGGTTGATCAGCGCCTGCTCGATCTGCGCGGTGTCGAAGTGCGCCGGCCGCGTCGGCACGTC
>DATJTW010000069.1:0-18656 GCA_035502995.1 Steroidobacteraceae bacterium
CGTCGACGTATGGTTACTACCTGGCCATCGACGGCGACTCGTTGCTGACCGGCGCCAGGCGTTACACCAGCACCGATGGCACGCAGGTCGAGGGTGTCTACCTTTTCCAGCGCAATGCCGGCGGCACCTGGACTTACGTGAAGCCGCTGATGGAGGGCCAGACCGGCTACCCGCTGGTCAACGGCGATCTCGCGGCAATCCAGGTCGCCAACGGCGTGGTCCTGGTGTTCGAACGCGGCGCGCAGGGATGGACGCAGACCGCGACCATCACGTTGACCGTGCCCAACAGCCTCGCGTTCCGAATCGACGACGGCGCGATCTACGTGGAGCCGCGCAACGCGTGGAACGATCCGTCCTGCGCCCCGCCCTATCAACAGTGGCGCAAGGTGAGCGGCACGTGGCAGCAGGTTGCTTCCATCGGCCAGCCGCGCTGCAACGGCAGCAACAGTCCAATCATCGCCGACGTCAACGACGCGCGTGCGTTGTACCTGCGAGTTCCCACGGCCTCGGATACGCAGTCACCGGCCGCCGACATCTACGCGGAGAACACGCCGGCCTGGTCCATCGTCGGGACCCTGCCAGCGACGCGGGTCGGCTCGGTGTGGGTCAATGGGCTCGGACCGCGCGGCGGTTTGAGCGGCAACCTCGCCTACCTCGATCCCGGCTTCGTTTTCCGCAAGTCGAGCGGCGATCAATGGACCGCGTCCGGTCGGTTGTACGAGCCGGAATCCGAGCTGGACATCCAGTCTTTGTATGGGACGGTGCGCGGCTCATCGATATTCGTGCGCGGCGGCGAAGCGGACTACGAGATCCCCAACCACGACGAGGACTACCCGAGCAATTGGGCGACACTGCGCGTCTATCGGCCACGCGCCGACGGCACCCTCGAGTACTACGCGAAGCTGAATTCGGACTTCGACGTATTGGGCTGGGCGTTCAGCGAAGACGGCGCCCGTGCAGCGACGATCTCAGGTCCTGACAACTACGGCATCTCCGAGCCGACGCTGCTCTACGTGTTCGAGATCCCGCAGACCGCTGCCTTCGCAGGCACGCAGCAGGACGATTTCGAGCAGGGCAACCTGGCGAAATGGACGGCGACGCTCGGCCAGTTCTCGGTGGCGCAGACCTCGGCTTCGACCGTGATGCGGCAGTCGGGCACAGCGGGTGACGCGAAGGCGTACGTCACCGGCATCGACTGGACCGACCAGGCGATCGAAGCGGACCTGCGGCCCACCGCGTTCAACGGCGCGGATCGCTGGTTCGGACTGGCGGTGCGACGAATCGACGATCAGAACTACTACTACGCGACGTTCCGGCAGAACGGCAGGATCTCGTTGCGGCGATATCGGAATGGCGTGGTCACCGAGCTGGCGTATGAACTGGCGGGCGCGCCGTTCGTGCCGGGGCACAGCTACCGCGTGCGCCTCGAAGCCGTCGGCGATCAGCTCGCCGTGTTCCTGAACGGATTCCCGGTGACCCACGCGAAGGACTCGACGTTCACGCACGGCCATCCCGGCGTGGTGAGTTATCGCGCGAGCTTCGACGCCGACAACGTCATCGTGAGCAGCGGCACGCGCCTGCTGGTGCGGTTCGATTCGTACAAGCGGCGCTGGAATGGCGGCTGGTACGGGTTGACGCCCGGCAACTGGCAGCTGGTCACGGAGCCCAGCGAGGACGTCAACGAGCACGGCGAATACCAGAGCTACGTGCTGCGGCAGGGCGACACGTCCGGCGACGCGAAGTGGTTCTCGAAGGTCGCGATCGGCAACCAGGTCGTCAGCGCGCGCGTGCGCTCGATGGCATACGGCACGACGACCGGCACGAACGACGCGTGGTTCGGCATCGCGGCGCACGTGATCGACGACCGGAACTATTACTACGTGACGCTGCGGCGGCGGAACGAGCTGTCGCTGCGCCGGATGGTGAACGGACAGGTGCAGGTGATCGCGACGGTGCCGCAGGGTGTGACGCCGAACAACTGGTACGACCTGCGACTGGAGATCATCGGCAAGGACATCCGCGCGTACGTCGATGGCGAACTGCGGATCTCGACGAAGGACCCGACGATGACGGGCGGCGGGCGCAGTGGTTTGCTCATGTACAAGACGGCCGCCGATTGGTACCACTTCATTTCCTACCAGCCGTAATGGGGACAGTCCCCGTTTCCTAGGAAACGGGGACTGTCCCCATTAACATCGCGAAATGCCGGAGCTCGCGCGCGTTCGCGCCGAAATCGACAACGTCTACCGCAAGGACTCGCGCAAGATCTTTGCGACGCTGATCCGGCTGCTCGGTGACTTCGATCGCGCCGAAGAAGCGCTCGCCGACGCGTTCCGCGCCGCGGTCGAGAAATGGCCGACCGAAGGCATCCCGCAGAATCCCGCGTCGTGGCTGGTATCTGCCGGCCGCTTCAAGTCCATCGACAAGCAGCGCCGCGAGAAACGCTTCGACCATCTCGAGGACCGGCCCGACGTCAGCGAAGCGCTCGCCGACGAATCCGCACGCCCCGATCTCCTGCCCGAGCTGCTCGAGGACGACCGCCTGCGGCTCGTCTTCACCTGCTGCCATCCGGCGATCGCGCCCGACGCGCAGGTGGCGCTGACGCTGCGTGAAGTCTGCGGTCTCACCACCGAGGAGATCGCCGCCGCGTTCCTCACACCCGCGCCGACGATGGCGCAACGCATCGTGCGGGCGAAGGGCAAGATCCGCGACGCGAACATCCCGTACCAGGTGCCGTCGCGCGAGGAACTGCCGCAGCGCCTCGACAGCGTCCTGCGCTGCGTCTACCTCGTGTTCAACGAGGGCTACTCCGCCAGCCGCGGCGACAGCGCGACGCGCGCCGATCTCTCCAGTGAAGCGATCCGGCTCGGCCGCCTGGTGCTCGAGCTGCTGCCCGAGCCCGAGGTGCGCGGCCTGCTGGCGCTGATGCTGCTGCACGAGTCGCGTCGCGAGGCGCGCGCGACGGCCGACGGCGAGCTGATCCTGCTCGACGACCAGGACCGCCAGCTCTGGAACCGCGAGCTCATCGCCGAGGGATCCGCCCTCGTGCGCGCCGCGCTGACGACGCGGTCCGTCGGACCTTACGCCCTGCAGGCCGCCATCGCCGCGCTGCATGCCGAGGCGCCGACTCCCGCGGATACGGACTGGAGCGAGATCATCGGGTTCTACGACATCCTCATGCGCCTCACCCCCTCGCCCATCATCGCGCTGAACCGCACCGTCGCCGTCGCCCAGCTGCACGGGCCGGCGCTCGCGCTCGAGCACCTCGACGGCCTGCTGGCCGACGGCGCGCTCGACAACTACCAGCTCGCCCACGCCGCGCGCGCCGACTTCCTGCGCCGCCTCGACCGCCACGCCGAGGCCCGCGACGCCTATACCCGCGCCATCGCCTTGACCGCCCAGGGCCCCGCCCGGCGCTTCCTCGAAAAACGCCTGGCCGCCCTGCCGGATCGATGACGAACCGATGTCGAATCCGGACCCGGCCGTTCGACCAGTGATCAGGAGACCCCCATGAAATACCTCTGCCTCGTCTATCTCGCGCCCGATGTCTGGAACGCCTGCCCGGATTCCGTCTGCGCCGACTACGGGCAGACGCTGAAGACCAACGGCAAGCTGATCGACGGCCAGCCGCTGCATCCGACCAGCACCGCGACCACCGTCCGCGTCCGCAACGGCCAGCTCGCCATCACCGACGGCCCCTTCGCCGAGACCAAGGAAGCGCTGGCCGGCTTCTACCTGATCGACGCGCGCGACCTGAATGAGGCGATCCAGATCGCCGCGAAGATCCCGCCGGCCAAGTTCGGCAGCATCGAGGTGCGCCCGACGCGCGAGCTCGTGGTCGATGAAATGCCGCGCGCCACGCCTGACAACGTCTCGCGCGCCGCCGCCGCCGCCGGGCCGTAAACCCTTGATTCCGTGACGCGCGGCAGCACCCCGGCAAGGGCTTGCCGCGGTGCTTCAAGACGCTCAAGCGGCGGCCGTTAACGGAACCGGGTCTTCCGGTCCGTGACGGTGCCATGAACGCTTCTGCGCAAAAAAACGAAGAGCTCGACCGCGTGTTGCACGCGGCCATGTCCGACGACTCCCTCGAGTTGCCGCCGCCGCCCGAAGTGGCCAACGAGGTCATGCGCCTCACTCGCGGCGATGCCGCCGCCGATGGCGCGGGTGAGGCCAGCTCGCAGCAGCTCGCCGCGCTGATCCAGCGCGATGTCGCCCTCGCCGGCCAGGTCATGCGCGTGGCGAACTCGGCGTTGTATGCGCGCCGGACGCCCGTCGTCACGCTGTCGCAGGCCATCGCGTGGCTGGGCATCCGCGAGATTCGCAACATCGCATTCGCGGTCGCCGTGCAGGGCCAGGTGTTCACGTCGAGCTACTTCCGGCGCGAGATGTCGGAGCTGTGGCGCGAATCGGTGATCACCGCGCTGTTCTCGCAGGAGATCGCGCGCCTCAAGCGCCGCAACGTCGAGTCCGCCTATCTATGCGGGCTCCTGCATCGCGCCGGCATGGCCGTGATCCTGAATCGCGTCGGCGCGGCAGTCGTCAAGCACAAGATCACGCCGGATCCGCTGGTCGTCGCGACCGCGGCGCAGCGGCACGAATCCCGCGTCGGCACGTTGCTGGCGATCGCCTGGCAGCTGCCGCCGGCCGTGTCCGCGGCGATCGCGCACTGGCGCGATCCGCACGGCGCGGATCTCGCGAAGACCGAGGTCATGGAAGTCGCGCTGGCGCGGCAGATCTCCGACGAGCTGCGCACGCCCGGCGTCGGTGGCGAGTTGCCCGACTCAATGCTCGGCCCGGTCTCGACGTGGATGGACGAGCTGTCCATCTACCCCGACGAACTGTTCTCGCTGATGGCGCAACGCGCCGCGATCTACGCGACCGCGGAGAGCTTCGCGTGAGCGCGACGCCCGCGCCCGGCACCGCGTACGACGTCGTCGTCATCGGCTCCGGCCCCGCCGGACAGAAGGCCGCGATCCAGTCCGCGAAGGCCGGCCGCAAGGTCGCGGTGATCGAGCGCGACCGCCAGGTCGGCGGCTCGTGCGTGCACACCGGGACCATCCCCAGCAAATCGCTGCGCGAACACGCGTTGCGCCAGCGCGTACGCCAGGTCGACCTGATGAGCGAGCCGATCCAGTCGCTGCTCGACGGCGTCGGCGAGACGATCGCCGCGCACGACGCGTACATGGCGGCGCAGCTCGAGCGCAACGGCATCGCGTTGATCCGCGGCAAGGCGCGGTTCGTCGCCCCGCACGAATTGAGCGTCGGCAGGATCGACGGCGGCGAGCATCGGGTGAAGGCGGACATCGTCATCATCGCCACCGGCTCCCGGCCGCGCGCGCCGTCCCATCTCGCGATCGACCACGAACACGTGCTCGACAGCGACTCGATCCTCTCCCTGGCCTATCTACCGCGCTCGCTGCTGGTGCTCGGCGGCGGCGTCATCGCCAGCGAATACGCGGCGACGTTCGCCGCGCTCGGCGTCAAGGTGACGCAGGCGGACCAGCTCGACCGGCCGCTCGCGTTCCTCGATCCCGAGCTCACCGCGTTCTACCTCGACGAACTGCGCCGCAACGGCGGCGAGTACATCCCGGGCGCCGAGGCGATGGCGACGACCTGGGACGGCATCTCCGAGGTGCGCACCGAGTTCCGCGACGGCCGCGTCGTCTCCGCGGAGAAGGTGCTGGTGGCGCTGGGCCGCATCGCGAACATCGACAAGCTCGACGTGGCCGCCGCCGGCATCGCGCTGACGAATCGCGGCCACGTGCAGGTCAACGACTGCCTCGAGACCACGACGCCCGGCGTCTTCGCCGCCGGCGACGTCATCGGCCCGCCGGCGCTGGCATCCGTGTCGATGGAACAGGGACGGCGCGCCGCGTGCCACGCGCTCGGGCTGCTGGTGCCGCAGGATCCCGTGTCGCGACTGCCCGCCGGCGTGTACACGATTCCCGAGATCGCCACCGTCGGCCTCGACGAGGTCGGCGCGCGCCGGCACTTCGGCGGTGCCATCGTCGGCCGCGCGCGCTTCGAGGAGATCGCGCGCGGGCAGATCAACGGCAGCCAGCGCGGGCTGCTGAAGCTCGTCGCGGATCCGGGCGGCCGGCGCGTCGTCGGCGTGCAGATCGCCGGCGATTCGGCCACCGAACTGGTGCACATCGGCCAGCTCGGCCTCGCCGCCGAGCTCGACGTCGATGCGTACGTCGACAACGTGTTCAATTTCCCGACGATGGCCGAGGCGTATCGCATCGCCGCGCTCGACATCGTGAAGCAACGCGGCCGCTCGACCACCAGCGACGCCGTCGCCGACGCGGTCTCCGCCGTTCTGTAAAGTCGCCCGCGCGAGTAGTTAGGCGATGCGGGCTCGCCCGTACCGCGCGGTTCGAACCGGTGGGATGCGTCTGACAGACAAACGGGAACGATTCTGGGCAGACTGCGTCAGACTGACGTGAATGCCACCGATCGCGTGATCCAGACGCCCGGCTGCGCTCGCGCAGGCTCGCCGGCCGCGACGAATCGTCATGGAGTTGACAAAACCTCCGTGGAAACTCGCCGCCCGGTCGATCGACCGGACCACATTACGAAGAATTAATAAATGTCCACGCCCCTCGTTTCCGTCATCGTGCCGACGTTCAACCGCGGCTACTGCCTGAACCGCGCCGTCGACAGCGTGCTCGCGCAGACGCACGCGAACTGCGAAGTCATCATCGTCGACGACGGCTCCGAGGACGACACCGCCGAGCGCGTGCAGAACTGGTACGGCGGCCGCAAGAACGTCCACTACCTGTGGCAGGAGAACCAGGGCGTCTCCGCCGCGCGCAACACCGGACTCAAAGCCGCGGGCGGCGACTTCATCGCGCTGCTCGACTCCGACGATCTGTGGCTGGGCTGGAAGATCGAAGCGCAGCTCGCCGTGCTCGCCGCGCTGCCCGAGACGGGCATGTGCTGGACGGACATGGAAGCGGTCGATCCCGCCGGCATGCGCCTGCACGAGCGCTACCTGCGCATCATGTACAACGCGTATTCGTATTTCGGCGACGGCGAGCTGTTCCAGAACGGCGCGCCGCTGTCGCAGCTCGCGCCGAACCTCGCGGCGCCCTCGCCCGACGTGCGCGTGAGCTGGGGCGACATCTTCTCGCAGATGGTCATGGGCAACCTCGTGCACACCTCCACCGTGCTGCTGCGCCGTGAGCGCTTCGACAAAGTGAAGGGCTTCGACGAGGCGCTCAAGGTCACCGGCGAGGACTACGACTTCCACCTGCGCACCTGCCGCGAAGGCCCGGTCGCGTTCCTCGATGCACCGTCGATCCTCTACCAGATCGGCGGCGCCGATCAGCTCACGCACCCGAAGCACATGCTGAAGATGGCGCAGAACTTCGTGCAGACGATCGAGCCGGTGATCGCGCGCGACCGCGCCCGCATCAACCTGCCCGACAGCATGCTGCGCAAGGTGCTGGCCGGCGGCCATGCCTGGGTCGGCCGCGAGTCGCTGAAGATGGGACTGCGCTCGCAGGCGCGGCGCGAGCTCGCGAAGAGCCTGCGCACCGAGCCGTGGCACGTGAAGCTGTGGCTGATGCTGGTCGCGGCGAGCCTGCCGGGGCCGGTCACCAGCACCCTGCAAGAGGTCTATCGCTGGATCTCGGCCGGCGGCGAGTGACGCCGACCGGGACCCGCGCGGTCAGAACTTCTGGTTGAACTTGAGCCCGATGGTGCGCGGCCGGTTCACGATCGAATACACGATACCCGTATCCGGATTCGCGCAGGTACCGGTGCTGCACTCGGTATAGCGATACAGGTTCGCGCGTTCGTCGAAGGCGTTCTTCACGAACAGCTCCAGCTCCCACTTTTCCTTCTCGACGCCGAACGCGAAGTCCGCGATGGTGTACGACGGCTGGTCGCCGAGCAGGTCGCCTTCCGACGGAAGCAGCGCCGGGCGTGAATCGCCGTTGTACTGCAACGAACCCTGCACGTGCGCTTCGAGCCCCGCGATCGGGAATTCGTATCGACCGGTCAAACTACCCTTGAGCTTCGCCGTGATCGGCAGCCGCGTGCCTTCCGGCGCGAAATCCGCGGCGTCGCACTCGCCGGGCGCCGCCGTGGCGTCGAGGCAGAAGTCGTCGGCCAGCTCGGCCTTCACGTACGCGATGCCGCCGTACAACGAGAACGAGTCGGTGATCGCCGCCTGGATGTCCATCTCGATGCCGTCGAGCGTCGCGCCACCGGGGGCGTTGGTGACGTTCGTCAGGCCATTGCCACCGAGGAACGAGAACTGGAAGTTGTCCCAGTCGCCGTGGTAGATCGCGCCGTTGAAGCGCAGGCGGTCGTTGTTGAACGATGTCTTCCAGCCGATCTCGTAGTTCGTCAGGAAGTCCGGCTTGTACGGCGGGAACGTGCCGCGGCGATTCACGCCGCCGGGACGGAAGCCCTCGGAGCGCGTGACGTAGAACATCACGTCGTCGGTGACTTTGTACGTTGCATTGATCTTGTAGGTGGAGTCGTTGTCCTTCACCGTCTTGTCGAGGTTCGTGCACGGCGCGTCTTCGAACGCCGCGGTCTCGAAGCACGAGCCCTCGCCGGTCGACGATTCATACGGGTTCGTCGCACCGAAGCCGAAGAAACCCTCGAGCGAATTCTCGTAGCGGAAGAAGCGCACGCCGCCGGTGAACGAGAGTTTCTCCGTCGCGTCCCAGGTGACTTCGCCGAACGCCGCGGAGTCACGATCGACGCGATATTGCTTCGTCAGCCAGAACGCCTCGGGCCAGCCCGTCACGCTGCTTGCGGTGGCGAGGCCGGTGATGCGGTAGTCCTGCTGGATGTCGTGCGTCTGCCGCTGCGCGAAGAGGCCGAACACCGCGTGCACGGGATATTCGAGCGGCGTCGTGAAACGCAGCTCCTGGCTCCACTTCGTGTAGCCGTCCTTTCCCTGGATGAACTGCGACGGGTTGATGAGATTGCCGTCGTCGTCGGTGAAGTAGTGGCCGTAGTCGAACAACGTGTCGTAGAAGAACGAGTAGTCCGAATAGTCGGAGTTCACGTCGACTTCGCGCTTCAGGTACGAGCTCGCGAAGGTCATGTCGAGGTTCGCGATCTTGCCTTCGACGGTGAGCGCGGCCTGTGTCCAGCGGTCGTCACTGTTCTCGGGATGCCAGTGCTCGACGGCCAGCTCGCGCAGGCCGGATTCCTGGGCGAAGACGCCGTTCGACTTCTGCTGCTGGCCCATGATCGTGGGCGTGATGCTCCAGTTGTCGTTGAGGTCGACCTTCAGCGCGACGCGCGCGCCGTAGGTATCGACGTCGTTGTAGTTGTCCTCGGCCAGCGACGGCATCGAGATGCCGGAGCCGGGGAATGTGCGCACCGCGGGCAGGTTGTCGATGTAGCCCGCGTCGTGACGCGCCCAGCCCACCATGCGGATGGCGGCCCGGTCGCCCAGCGGCACGTTCACGAAACCTTCGGCGAGATACCCCTGGTCGCCGTGCGCGACCGCGTTGCCCTCGAGACCGAAACCCGCTTCGAAGCCCTTGGGATCCGGCTTGTTCGTGATGATGCGGATGGTGCCGGCCTGCGAATTCGCGCCGTACAGCGTGCCCTGAGGACCCGCGAGCGACTCGACACGCGCGATGTCGTACATGTGGATGTCGAGCGCGCCCTGGATCGTCGTGATGGGCTGTTCGTCGAGATACTGGCCGACGCCGGGCTGCGAGCCGGAGTGGTTGCCATTGTCGCCCGAGGCCGCGCCGCGCATGAAGACGCGCCCGAAACCGGGACCGGCGGATTGCACCGAGACGCTCGGCAGGAATTTCACGTAGTCGGCGAAATCCTTGACGCCCAGCTCTTCGAGCCGCTCCGTGCCGATTGCCTGGATGCTCAGCGGGACGTCCTGAAGGTTCTGCTGCGTCTTGAGCGCAGTGACGACAACTTCCTCGAGACCGCCGCTCGGCGTCTCTTCGGCCTGTTGTGCCTGAACACCGGCGCTGGCGAGCAGCGCGCCGGCCAGCGGTACGCCACGCAGCAACGCGCGGGCCGCCGAGGATTGTTGACGCCGGATCTTCCGCAACTTGCTGCGTGTCATGAGCGCTCCCCCGAATTTTTCTGCCGGCAGTGTATGCCTTTCACCAGGGAATCAAAACTGCGGCACGCCTGGATACGCCGGGAGGACTTCGCCGAGCGCCGTTTCGAGCGGCCCGAGCCAATCGGCGTAGTGCCGCCACTGGTCCAGCCCGTCGCGGTTGATCGGCCGGCGTACCTGCTCCGAGCTCGCGGTGCGCACCGCGCGCTGGTTCTCGTGGAAACGCAGCGTGCTTTCCTCGAACGGCAGTCCGCAGTAGGCGAGCAACCGGCGCACCTCTCCCTCCGTGTCCTCGATCATGTCTTCGTAGAACACGCGGTGGACGCGGCCCGGCAGCACGGCATCGAAATGCGCCATCAGCTCCACGTAATCACGGTAGTAGCGGCCGATCTCGCCGAGGTCGTAGGTGAAATTCTGGCCGCGCGCGAAATGCTGCTTGAACCCGGACAGGCAGCAGCCCAGCGGATGGCGGCGCGCGTCGACGATCTTCGCGTTCGGCAGCATCGCGTGAATGAAGCCCGTGTGCGCGAAGTTGTTCGGCATCTTGTCGATGAAGAACGGCGCCGGCGTCTTGCGCTGGATGCGCGTCTGCTGCAGATATCGCTCGCCGAATGCGCCCATCTCCGCGGCCGAGAAGCGGGCCAGTGCGCGTGGATACGCCGTGCCGTCGGCGCGAGTCGTGCGCGCCGCGACCGTGCGCACCAGCATCGCCACGTCGGGCAACTCCATCGTGCCTTCGACCTGCGAGTGCGACGCGAGTATCTGTTCGATCAGCGTGGAGCCCGAGCGCGGCAATCCCACCACGAAAATGGGGTCCGGCGCGGCGCAACCCCAGCCGGCGCGCTCCGCGAAGAACTCGCCGGTGAAGATCTTCTTCGAGCGTTCGACGTGCGCATGGTTCTCGTCGGCGTCGTAGCGGATCATCGCGCGGCGCAGCCGGTTGCCGGCCGCGTAGTGCGCGAAGGATTCCGCGAACGATTCCTCGTCTTCCAGCGCCTTCGCGAGCGAGAACTCGAAGTGGAAACGGTCGTCCTCGCCGAGGTCCGCGCGCGCCAGTTGCGCACGCATCGCCGCCACTTCGTCGTGGCTGAAGCGGAATGTCTTGAGGTTCGCGAGGCTCCAATACGCCTCGCCGAGCTGCGGCGCCAGCGCGATGCATCGCCGATACGCCTCGATGCTCTCGGCATTTTTTCCCGCCGTCTTCAGCGCGTGGCCGAGGCTCATCCACACCTTCGGTTGTGACGGATAGTCCGCGAGCACGCGGCGGTATTCGTCGATCGACCCGGCGTACTCGCCGAGCCGGCCGAGGATCGCGGCGCGCAGATTGCGGTAGCCCGGATTGCGCGGCTCGTCCGCCAGCAGCCGCTCGACCTCGGCCAGCGCCGCTTCCGACTTGTTCTGCCGGTGCAGAACCGTGGCGTAGTTCTGCCGCGCGGCGACGAACCCGGGCGCGAGCTCCAGGCAGCGCGCGAGCAGCGTCTCCGAATCCGCATAGCGCCCGAGTCGCGCCGCGACCTCGGCGAACATGCGGATGGCCGCGACGTCCGTCGGGTGGCGCTTCAGGAAGTCGCGCAGCTCCGCCTCCGCGTCCGGAATCCGGTTCTCCACCAGCGCGTGCGCCGCGCTCATCAGGCGCGGATCGCGCGTCGAGTGCCGGATCGACTGCGCGTACGCCTCGTCGGCCGCCGGCTTCATCTCGAGCGCGGTGTAATGGTCGCCGAGCGCGCGCCACGCCTCGGGTTGGTCCGGCTTCAGCGCCACCGCGCGACGCAGCTGCGCGATCGCCGCCTCGCCCTGGCCGAGCCGCCCGAGCGCGAGCCCGGCGATGGCCAGCGCATTCGGCTGGTCGGGCATCACCTTCAGGATCTCCGCGGCCTGCTCGGCCGCGGCCGCCGGTTCGCGTGCCAGCAGCCGCGCGGCGTGCTCGAGCGCCTGCGCCAGCGTGCCGAGCGGTTCCGCGCCGACGTCCACGGGTCTAACTACGCGGTCAGCGGCGTGGGCCCGCGAGCTCGGTGACCAGCACGTGCCAGAACGTCAGGCTGTCGTAGAAGGACTGCACGGTCAGGCGTTCGTTCAGGCCGTGCGAGAACTTCTCGTTCGGCTTCATGAAATTGCCGTCGGTGCCGTACGTCGGGATGCCGATGGAGCGGAACACGAGGCCGTCGGACGCGCCCGAACCCTGCGCCGGCACCACGGGAATGCCGGGCCGCACGCTGTGCACGGCCTTCGTCACCGCCGCGACCACGTCCTTGCGCAACGGCGAGGCATCGCTCGACAGCGGCTCACCGACCAGCTTCACCTCGACGCCCGTGCCGACCACGTCCTGCAACGCGGCGCGCACGTCGTCGATCTTCACGCCGGGGAAGATGCGGCAGTTGACATTCGCCGACGCGGACTGCGGCAACGCGTTCGGCGCGTGGCCGCCGGACAGCATCGTCGCGACGCAGGTCGTGCGCGTCTGGCCGACGTAGCCGGGCTCCCTGGCAATCGCGGCCGCGGCCTCGGCGTCGCGCGGATTCGCGGCGAACCGCGCCAGCGCGGCGCCGAGCTCGCCGGGGATCTGCTGGCCGGCCATGCGCAGCGACGCCAGGGTCGTGTCGTTCCACATCACCGGCGCCTGGTACTTGCTGACCTTCTGTAGCGCGACAGCGAGATCGTAGATGGCATTGTCGGCGCGCGGCAGCGAGCTGTGGCCGCCGGCGTTGTGCGTGGTCAGCGTGAAGTCCGCGTAGGTCTTCTCGGCGGTCTGCATCGAGTAGTACAGCGCCTTGCCGGTTGTCTCCTCGAGCGTGCCGGCGCCGGCGTCGGCGTTCAGCGCGAACTCGGCGTCGATGAGGTCGCGGTGGTTGCGCGCCGCGTCGAGCGCGGTGGCCTGGGCGGTTTCCTCGTCGCCGCTGAAGTAGATGATCAGGTCGCGCGACGGTACGAACTTCTCGGCCTTGAGCCGCAGGAACGTCGACGTCAACGCGACGACGCCCTGCTTGTCGTCGTAGGTGCCGCGGCCGAAGAAGTAGCCGTTCTCCTCGACCAGCGTGTACGGATCGCGCTCCCAGTCCTCGCGTTTCGCGGCGACGACGTCCATGTGCGCCATCAGCAGGATGGGTTTGCCACCCTTGCCGGTGCCTCTGTATCTCACGACCAGCGACGCGGTCTGATCGCCCTCGCCCTTGAACGGCAACACGTGGATGTCGCTGTCCGGGAATCCGGCGGCGCGGAAGCGGCCGGCCAGGTACTCCGCGACCTCGGGCACTTTGCCGTTACCGAGCTGCGACGGGATCGAGATGATCTTCGCGTAGATCTCGCGCGCTTCCAGGTCGGTGGCGCTGCGCTTCGCGTCCGCGGCTGACGCGGTGGCCGCGGCGCCCAGCGCGAGCAGGACGAACAGAGTGGCTTTCATGAGGTTCCCCGAAACCGGTTGTGGCCGATCTTAGCCTTGATGATCCCCGCCGCGGTGAAGACCACGATGAACGGCAGGAACGACGACAACACGCGCCGGCCGACGAACATGCCCGACACCGCGGTCGCGATGAACGTGATGCCGAGCAGCAGGTACGAGCTGCGGCGCACGGTGCCCGGATCCGCGTCGATGCCGGTGAATCCGCGGCGACTGAAGTACGTGCAGACGATGCCGGTGGCCAGCACCCAGTACAGCATCGCCGTTCCTTCGAGGCGGCCGTACTCCTCGTTCAGCCACGGCCAGCGCGTCAGCAGCGCGACGGTGCCGCTGACGAAATACAGCGCGATGCCGAGATAGATGCGGTTCAGCGTGGCGCCCATGCGCACCAGCAGCCAGGTGCCGATGCCGGCGAGCGCGGTCGCCGCGTAGTACGGCACTCGCCACTCTGTCTGGGCGCGCGGATCCATCCACGCCATGTACAGCAGGAACACCGCGAGCGGCAGCGCCTCGACGGCGCGCAGGAAGAAGGCTCTCATGGACTATGATTGTCCTATGGATTCGATGGCGCCCGACTGGGTTTCGGAAACCCGCTTCGGCAAATGGTTCCTGTCGACGGACATGTGGTATCGCGAGGTTCTCGCGCTGGCGGTGGCCGAACTGCGCGAGCTCGGCGGCGCGCGCGTGCCGGCGTCGTTCGAGCGGTTCATGGACGTGGGCTGCGGACAGGGACGCACCTTCCCGCTGTTGAAGCAGCACTTCGCGCCGCGCGAGATCGTCGCGGTCGACATCGATCCGCGGATGCTGGGACTGGCACGCGACGCGGCGGCGGTGTCCGAGATCCCCGTGACGGTCAAGGCTTGTTCGGTGACGAAGCTGGATCTGCCGGCCGCGTCGGTGGATGGGATCCTCTGCCACCAGCTGATCCACCACGTCGCGAACCAGGCCGGCGCGCTGCGCGAACTGCATCGCGTGCTGAAGCCCGGCGGCTGGTTGTTCCTGTCGGAGTCGTGCAAGGCGTTCATCGACGTGTGGACCGTGCGCTGGTTCTTCCGGCATCCGCCCGGCGTGCAGCGGTCCGCCGAGGGCTACCAGCAGCTGGTGCGCGAGGCGGGGTTCGAGTTCGAGGTGGCGCGGGACGTGCGCACGTCGACGCCGTGGTGGTCGCTGTGGGATTTCGGGTTCACGCGCAACGTCGGCCTGGTGCGCTCGCCGCCGGAGGCGACGGAGCTGCTGCTGGTGGCCCGCAAGGCCTCGAACTCCTAACTTTCTTTCTGGAATCGAGAGGTTGCAGGCGTTCGGGCCTTGCATTGCAGCGTCACGTCTTTATTCTTCGGGACTGATCCGCGGGGCGCGGATCGCATCGCCTGGGAGGGCTCATGTTCGGCCGTATCGCCAACCTCTTCAAAGGGTTCATCTCGCTCTTCATCTCGGGCGTCGAACGCCGCAACCCGGAAGCGCTGCTCGAGCTCGAGCAGGAGAACCTGCGCAAGCAGATCGCGCAGTTCAACCAGGGTCTCGCCTCGCATGCCGGCCTCGCCGAGCGCCTGATGAGCCAGGTGCGCAAGCTCGAAGCCGAGCAGAAGGACATCCGCGCCAAGACCACCGCGCACGTTCGCGCCGGCAACAATGCCGCGGCCGGCCAGTACGCGCTGCGCCTGCAGAGCATCGAGGCGCAGCTCGAAGAGAACCGCAAGCAGCTCGAGCAGGCCGAGGTCACGTATAAGAACCTCGTGAAGGCTCGCGACGTCGCCGTGCAGACCGCGCGCGCGAAGATCGAGAGCCTCAAGGGCGCCATCAACGACATGCGCATGAACCAGGCGATGGCCGAGCTGCACGAGATGTCGGCCGGCATGATCACCAGCATCGGCGGCTCCGGCGACACACTGAACCGACTCGAAGGCATGGTGAACGAGGAGCGCGACAAGGCCGCGGGCCGCGCGCGCGTCGCGAAGGATGCCGTCGACATGACCGGCGTGAACCTGAAGGAAGCCGAGCTCACCGCGCTCGCCGACCAGGCGCTGGCGGATTTCGCCGCGCGCGAAGGCATCTCGATCAAGGGCGGCGCCGCGCCCGCCCCCGCCGAGCGCTCGATGGGCGCCAGCGAAAAGCCCGAAGGCCAGGCCTGAGGCGGTAGCCCGGAAGTGCCCGCACCGCCGTCCGCGCCGGCCTGGGCCGCCGAGCTCGCGCTCGCGTACGAGAGCCGCGCGGCCAGCCAGTTCGTCCTGTTCGGCAACGTCCACGACCGCATCGCCGTCGGCGACGTGTTGGTGAACCTCGCGGACTATCTGCAGGACACGCTGCTCAGGCCGTTCGGCGTCGCATTGACGTACGACCTCGGCGACGGCCTGTCGATCGAACGCGGCGGCGACGTCGTCGAGAAATGGCAGGGCGCGGAGTTGCGCCGGCAGGTGCGCGAGCCGCAGCCGGCGTTCAAGTGGATCGGCAGCTATCTCAAGTACCTCGGCAACCTGCGCGCGCTCGGCAACAAGGAAAAAACGCCGAACGTCGCCGTCATCGTGCGCGACATCGACCAGATCGTCCCGGCAGACGGCTCCGGGTTCGAGCACGGCAGCCTCACCAGCCAGCTGCGCGCGTGGTCCAGCGAATCGCCGTATCGCGACCTCGCGTTCACCAGCCTGCTGATCGCCGACAACCTCAACGACGTCGAGCCGCTGATCGCCAGCGCCGCGGCGACCACGCGCATCCGCGTGCCGCTGCCGGACGCGCCCGCGCTCGAACGCGCGCTGACCATCCTCGCGCGGCAATGCCCGAACGCCTTCGCGCCGAACGCGAACCTCGCCGATCTCGCCGCCGCGCTGGCCGGCATCACCGTGGCCAGCCTCGAAGCGCTGGTGAAGACGCGGCACCATGAATCGCGCCCGATCGGCGACGCCGACCTGGCGAAGCTCAAGAAGGAACTGGTCGAACGCGATTCGGCTGGCCTCGTCGAATTCATCGAGGGCAAACGCACGCTCGACGACTACCACGGCCAGGAAGCGCTGAAGACCTGGCTGCGCCAGGACATCGCGTTGTGGCGCAAGGGTGACCTCAAGGCGTTGCCGATGGGCTATCTACTGTGCGGCCCGGTCGGCACGGGCAAGACGTTCCTCGTGGAGTGTCTCGCGGGCGAAGCCGGCGTGCCCGTGGTGAAGCTCAAGAATTTCCGCGATCGCTGGGTCGGCTCGTCCGAGGGCAACCTCGAGAAGATCTTCCGGCTGATCCGCGCGCTCGGCCGCTGCATGGTGTTCATCGACGAGGCCGACCAGACGCTGGGCAAGCGCGATTCCGGCAGCGGCGATTCCGGCCTCTCCGGCCGCATCTACTCGATGATCGCGCAAGAGATGTCGGACAGCGGCAACCGTGGCCGCGTGTTGTGGCTGCTCGCCTCCTCGCGACCCGACCTGATCGAGGTCGATCTGAAACGCCCCGGCCGCGTCGACGTGAAAGTGCCGCTGCTGCCCACCAGCACGCCCGTCGAAAGCGCGCAGTTGATCGCGTTGCTCGCGAAACGCTACGGACTCGAGCTCGCATCCGACGACCTGTCGCGCCTCGAACCGCGCATGCCGACGCTGCTGACGCCCGGCGCCGCCGAGGCGCTGGTCGTGAAGGCGTATCGCCACTCGCGCACGCAGAACGTGCCGGGTGGCGCGGCGCTGGAAGCCAGCCTCGCCGGCTATCAGAACCCCGTGCCGGCCGACGTGCTCGAGTTCCAGATGCGCATCGCGATCCGCGAGGCCACGGATCTCAACTTCGTGCCGCCGGCGTTCCGCGGCATGGCCACCTCGTCGTGAAGGACAAGCCCAACTACTGGTGGGAGGCGTTCAACGCGCGCCCGCTCGGCATGCCGATTCCGCCCAACTGGTTCGGGCTCGGCGCGTTCGGGTTGCTGGGCGCGCTGGTGAATCCCGGCCTGTGGCTGGTCGGGCTCGGGCTCGAAGGCCTGTACCTGTGGACCATCGGCCGCAGCCAGCGCTTCCGGAACACCGTCGATGCGGCGGCCGGCTTCACCGACAGCACGACGCGCTACGAGGACCTGCTCGCGCATCTCGACGCGAACACGCAGGCCAGCCACTACGAAGTCGAACGCGAAGCGGCCGAGCTGGTCGGCCTGCTGCAACCCGCGGAGGCGCACGCTTCGCAGATCGCCGACGTACGGCAGATGGCCTGGCTGCACCTCAAACTGCTGACGGCGCGCTCGTCGTTCGCCGAGGTCGTCGAGGTCGCCGAACGCGAACGGCGCAAGCTCGAACAGCAGGAACAGAGCTGCCGCTCGCGCCTCGCCGGCACCGATCTCGACGAAGAGCTGCGCCGCAGCCTGGAACAGCAGCTCGAGGTCATCACCTCGCGCCACGCCGCGCACGCCGAGGCCAAACGCCGCCTCGAACTGGTCGATGCCGAGCTCAGCCGCCTGCGCCAGCAGATCTCGCTGGTGCGCGAGCAGACGCTGCTGGCCACCGACGAGAACACCATCGCGAACTCGCTCGACGCGTTGTCCGCGTCGCTGAACGAGGCGAATCGCTGGTTGAAGGATCAGCGCGAGCTGTTCGCCGGCATCGAAAGCTTCACCGACGAACCGCCGCCGGCGGATCTGCTCGCGTCGCGACGCACGCAACAGCGGGCGTCGAAGAAGAAGGTCTCGGAATAGGGAGGACGACATGTTCAAACGCCAACACGGCTCCGTCGCCGGCAACGTCATCACGCTGGTGCTCCTGCTCGGCATCGTCGGCCTCGGCCTGTGGTTGTGGCTCGGCAGGAAGGCCGAGACCGCGCCGGCCGCGGGCACTCAAACTACCGGCTCGCCGGCTGGCGAGACCACTTCCGGCGTCGCGAAGCCGGATGGCGACGCACCGACGCCGATCGAGCCCGTCACCGGCACGCCGGTGCTCGAGGCCGCGAACACCTACGTCCCGAAGGACAACACGATCCGCATCGACATCTCGGAGTACGCCGGCTACGGCGGCCTGATCGTCGCGAACGGCGGCCTCGACCCGAACCCGGATTCCTTCTTCGCAAAGGAGTACGGCTTCAAGGTGCAGATCACGATGAGCGAGAGCGAGACGTGGAGCCCGCTGAACAACGGCAAGCTGGCCGCCACGGCGACGACCACGGACGCGCTGGCCGTGCTCGGCCGGCAGTTCGACGCCATCGTGCCCGTGCAGATCGGCTACTCGCGCGGCGCGGACATGGTGGTCGTCGACC
>DATJTW010000070.1:0-6852 GCA_035502995.1 Steroidobacteraceae bacterium
ACGTGGAATAACGGAAAAGATCCGCATCACCGGGAAAACCCTGGGCTATGCTACCGGCCACATGGATTCCCCGGAGCTCATCCGACTGCGCGATGCCATCGCCCGCGACCCGGGCAATGCGGAGCTCCACTATCTTCTCGGCGCCGAGCTCGCGCACCTGCAGGCGTATCCGGAAGCGGTGCTGCAGATGCGCACCGCGCTCGACATCGATCCCAAGCTCCACTTCGCGCGCCTGCAGCTCGGCCTGCTGTATCTCACGATGTCGCAACCCGACGATTCGCTGGCGATCTGGGCGCCGCTCGAGGAGCTGGACGAGACCGCCGCGCTGAAGGCGTTCAAGCGCGGCCTCGAGGCGCTGATCCGCGACGACTTCAGCGCCTGCATCGGCTTCCTGCAGCGGGGCATCTCGCTGAACAAGCACAACACCACGCTGAACGACGACATGTCGCAGCTCATCGAGAAGGTGAAGGACGGCAGCGTGATCGCGGCGCCGTCGCCGAAGGCGTTATCGCCGGATTTCTCGGACTTCCCGGAACCCGCCGGCACACGCCACTGAGCGATTGATGCGGCGCGGTTGCACCGCCCGCGCCGACTTGTTATCAAGCGGCATGGCCGCCTCCGCCGACGACTTCAGCCTCCCCGCCTGGGCCTACCTCGACCCCGAGTTCCTCGCGCTCGAACGCGAGCGCATCTTCCGGCCCTCCTGGCAGGTCATCTGCCACGTCTCCGAGATCCCGAACCCCGGCGACTACCAGTGCTTCGACTTCATCGGCGAAATGCTCTTCGCCATTCGCGGCAACGACGGGCAGGTTCGCGCGTTTCACAATGTCTGCCGCCACCGTGCCGCCCGCCTGCTCGACGGCCCGCGCGGGCACTGCACGCGGCGCATCGTCTGCCCGTACCACGCGTGGTCGTACGACCTCGAAGGCAAGCTCGCCTCGGTCGGCGGCGACCGCTCCGCGTTTCCCGATCTCGACATCTCCCGCGAGTCGCTGGTGCCGGTCGATATGGAGATCTACGCCGGTTTCGTCTTCGCGCGCATCGCCGGCGGCGGTCCGGGCGTGCGCGACATGCTGGCGCCCTACGCCGACGAGATCGCGACGCACGAGTTCGAGAAGCTCGAGCCGATCGGCCGCGTCGTCCTCCGGCCGCGCACGGTGAACTGGAAGAACGTCGGCGACAACTACTCGGACGCGCTGCACATCCCGGTCGCGCATCCGGGCCTCACGCGCCTCTTCGGCGCGTCGTACCGCGTCGAGTCGACGGAATGGGTCGACCGCATGTCCGGCGATCTGTCCGAACGGCCGTCGAAGAACTGGGCCGAGCGCATCTACCAGAAGCACCTGCCGGACGCGCCGAACCTCGCGGCGGACAAGCGCCGCTCGTGGGTCTACTTCAAGCTGTGGCCGAACTTCGCGTTCGACGTGTACCCGGACCAGGTCGACATCATGCAATGGCTGCCGGTGTCGCCGACCACCTGCCTGATCCGCGAGATCGGTTACGCGAAGCCCGACGCGCGCCGCGAGATGAAGGTGGCGCGCTACTGCAACTGGCGCATCAACCGCCAGGTGAACGCCGAGGACACCGTTCTGATCCAGCGCGTGCAGGACGGCATGGCGTCGGGCAGCTACCGCGTCGGTCCGCTGGCCGCCGGCGAAGTCGCCTTGCGCCGCTTCGGCGCGCGCCTGCGCCACCTGATCCCCGAGATCCGCGATCCCGCGCCGCCGGCGGCGGGCTGGTCGCGGCGGGCGGCGGGCTAACTACCTCGTGGCCGGCCACCGCAAGCTCGGGCCGGTGCTCGCCACGATGATCGTCGCCGGGAACATGATCGGTTCCGGCATCTTCCTGCTGCCCGCGACGCTCGCCGGCGTCGGCAGCCTCACCATCCTCGGCTGGATCATCGGCACGCTCGGTGCGCTGGCGCTCGCGTTGCTGTTCAGCAAGCTGGCGCGGCGCAAGCCGTTGGCGGGCGGCCCGGCGACGTATGCGTTCGACGCGTTCGGGCGGTTCTGGGGGTCGCAATCCAGCCTGTGGTACTGGGCCGCCTGCCTGATCGGCAACGTGGCCATCGCCACCGCGGCGTCCAGCTACCTCGCCTCGTTCTTCGGCATCAGCGCGGGCCCGGTGCTCGGCGCATTCTTCACGGTGATCCTGCTGTGGCTGGTCACGATCGTGAACATGGTCAGCCCGCGGTTCGTCGGACAGTTCGACGGCGTGTTGCTGATCGCGGGATTGATCCCGCTGTTGCTGGTGGTCACGGTGGGCTGGTCGGCGTTCAGCGGCGCGCAGTTCGCCGCGTCGTGGAACGTGAGCGGCGAACCGCTGCTGCAGGCGCTGCCGAATTCGCTGGCGCTGGTGTTCTGGGCGTTCACCGGGCTCGAGAGCGCGTCGGTGGCCGCCGCGGTGGTCGACAACCCGGAACGCAACATCCCCATCGCGACGCTGGCCGGCGTGCTGATCGCGGCACTCTTATATATAGGCGCCAGCATCGCGATCTTCGGCATCGCGCCCGCGGCGGACATCGCCGCATCCGGCGCGCCGTTCGCGCTGGCGGCCGCGAAGATGCTGGGGCCGTCCGCGGGCCCGCTGGTGGCGCTGTGCGGTGGATTGAAGGCGCTGGGCACGCTGGCCGGCTGGGTGCTGATGACGGCGCAGGTCAGCCGCGCCGCCGCCGACCATGGATTGCTGCCGCAGATGTTCGCGCGCACTCGCGCCGGCGACACGCCGGTGGCCGGCCTCGTGGTGTCCGGGTTGATAGGCACCGCGGCGATCGTGCTGACCATCGCGCCGACGCTGGGCAAGCAGTTCGGCTATCTATCGGAGGCGTCGACGCTGTTCGCGTTGATGACGTATCTCGGCGCGTGCGCCGCGGCGATCCGCTACCGGGTCATGGGCGTGCGCGGGGAGACGGCGCTGGCCGTGATCGGCGCGGTGTTCTGCATCGCGGTGATCGTGTTGTCGACGAAACCGGTGCTGATGGCGTTCCTGGTCAGCCTCGCGATCTTCGCGGTTCTCTATCTACCGCTGTCGCGGCGCAAGTACCTGCTGCCCGACCCGGGTGTCCGCACGGGCGAGTTCGCGAAGCTGCGCGAGCGGCATGACGATCCGGGGGTCCGATGATCACTCGCGAGGAAGCCGACCGTATTGCCGCCACCTGGCTCGACGATCACGAGATCGCCGCCATCGATTTCGACTCCCCGCTGCCGCGGCACGATGAGCAACGGGTGCAGAAGCTCGTGGTGGTGCGGGTGGACGAGCACGAATTCGGCTGGGTGTATTTCTACGACGGGTCGATGCATGTCGCCACGGGGAACGTCGGCGATGCGGTGGCCGGGAATGCGCCGCTGATCGTCGACAGGGCGGATGGCGGGCTGTACATCACCGGGACAGCGCAGCCGGTCGAACACTATCTGCAGGAGTTTCGTCGAGGGAAGCGGACGCGGGCGTGAGCGGTGCGGAGTACACGCGTGAAACCCGCCTTGCTGATCACGCTGCTTGCCCTCGTCCTCGCTCGACCCGCAGGCGCCGAGACCGCCTCCACGGATCAGGTTCCGTCGGCGGCCTACACCCACGCCGCCAGGTTGTTGGCGGTCGACGGGAAGCGCCGGCTGAATCTGTATTGCCTCGGCACCGGCACACCTGCCGTCATATTCATTTCCGGCGGCTGGCAGAACACGATGACCTGGCGTCGCGTGCAGGCGCGAGTCGCCCGTTCGGTCCGCGCGTGCAGCTATGACCGGGCCGGCCTCGGCTTCAGCGATCCCGCGACGCGCGATTCGAGCGCGGCAAACACGGTCGACGATCTGAAAAAGCTGCTGGATGCGGCCCGAATCAAGGATCCAGTGGTCCTGGTTGGCCACTCGGTGGGCGGTCTCTACGCGATGCTGTTCGCCGCGACCTACCGCGATCGCGTCGCGGGCCTCGTGCTGGTCGATCCGTCGGATCCGGAGGTCAAACACAACCTGGCGTTGTCCGGGCAGCCTCGCGAAGTCGCCGAGGAATCGCGCCGACAGACGCAGGAAAATCATCGGGCGCTTCGGCATTGCGTCGATCTCGCTCGCGACGGAGCGCTGACCGCAGGCAACACGGATCCGTTTTGCCTGATGAAGGAAGCGGATCCTGTGCTGAAGAAGGAACTGGATCGGCAACATGTGCGCCTGCAGACGAAGGAAGCGATCCTCTCCGAGATGATCAGCCAGGAAGCGCGCGTCGAGGGCGAATACAGCCTCAATGCGTTGCAGTTCCGGAAGGCTATCGCTGGCGGCGATTTCGGGAAGTTGCCGCTGGTCCTGCTGAAACGCGCCGGAGGGCAGAAGCACACCGCGCTTCCGCAGGAAGTCTTCGAGAAGAACGCGATCGTCTTCAAGTTGGGGTACGAGCGAATGGCGGCGTATTCCTCGATCGGGGTCATCAGGCCGGTTTCCGCGACGGGTCACGATATCCAGCTCGATCAGCCCGATGCGGTCGTCGCGGCCATCGACGAGGTCGTCGCGTCGGTTCGCGGCGATGTGGCGCCCGCGGCGAGCGTGGATGCGGAGAAGCCGCTGGTCGGTACGTGGCGTGTCGTCAGCTATGTCGATACCCCGAAAGGCGGCGCGCCGGTCCATGCCTTTGGTGAGAATCCGATCGGTCAGTTCATCTTCACCGCGGATGGACACATGTCCGTTCACCTCATGCACAACCCGCCGGCGCCGAAGGATGTGGTGGCGGATCCGGACCCGGATGCGTGCGTGCCGAGCTGGTATTGCGCGTATTTCGGGACGTTCGAGTTGAACGCGAAGGAGAGCTATTGGGTCACCCACGTGGAGGGCGGCAATATTCCTTCGTTCGTCGGCACGACGCAGAAGCGGACATTCCGGCTGCAGGGTGACACGCTGGTCATCGCCGAGACCTACATGTCGGGGGATGTTCCGGTCGCTGCGGAGCGGGTGCTGGTGCGTGAGAGTGGTAGTCAGGCCCGCGCTTCAGACCTGCGTTGATCCCGCTGACGTTCCAGCGGGAACGTTTCTCGCCCGCCTTCCCGCCCCGTACAAGACGTCGAGCGCGTGCGCGAGATCCATCCTCTCTCCCCGCCAACGATTGACCATCTCGCCGTCCGGCATCTGATGCCGATCACCCGGCGGCTGCGTGCACGTCTCACCCACCGGATTTCCGCCCGGCCTGACAAACCGCAACGCGCCATCGTCGAGCCGCTCGATCCGATACCCGCCCTCGTGCACCGCGCGGTGATGAAACCGGCACACCGACACCAGGTTCGACGGTTTCGTCTCGCCGCCATTCGCCCAATGCACGATGTGGTGCGCATCGACCCAGCGCTTGTTGCAGCAGCCCGGGAACTTGCAACCCTTGTCGCGAGACTGGAGCGCCCGCCGCAGCGGTGCGGAGATCGTGCGCCGCTTGCGACCCGAGCTCAGCGGCTCGCCATCCTCGTCCTCGACCAGCTCCACCACGCTCGCGTCGCAGGCAAACCGCCGCGCCGTCTCCGCAGCCAGCGACGGACCATCTTCGACCTCGCAACACCCGGCCTTTCGATCGCGCAGCGTTTCGGCGGCAACATGCACGACGATCTGATGCTGATCAGTACCTGAAGCATCCTGCGCGCCGCGCGCAAGAAAACTTTCGACGATCATCCCCAACGCATCCGCGCGCCGCACATGAAATGGCACCCGCGTCGGCAACGTTCCAGCGGGAACGTCCGGCGGCGGCTCGACCGGCAGTTCCTCCACGGCGAGATCGATTGCTTTGCGCAGCTTCGCGCCCGCAACGGCAGGCAACCGGCAAGTCATGATCAATGACCCGTCGTCGTCGAAGCGATAACCCACGCTGCGGCCCTGCTGCTGCCGCTCCTCGCGCGACAGTTCCTCGACCTCCTTGCAGCGCCGGTACGCGCGCACCAGCTTCTCGACATGCGACGCGGTGCCGCACTCCGCGATCTCGAGCAGGTACGCCTCGCTCTCCGCACTCGCGACCCGCGTGATCTCGCGCACCTTCGAATAGCTGATCGCGCCGCTCTCCATCGCCGCGGAAATCTTCGGCAGCTTCGCGAGCGCCGTCGCGACGCGTACCTTCTCGCGCGCTGCGCCCAGGGCGATGCCGCACTTCCAGTTCAGCCAATGCGCGCACGACTGCGTCGCGCCGTCGCTCCAGCCCTTGCGCTCGTCGAACTCCGCGATCAGCGTCAGGAAGCGATGGTTCGCCGCGTTGATGCGGCCGGCGAGCGAGCAGATCTCGTTCATCAGATCGGGCATGGGACGCATGAAGACCTCCGTGTGATCGCGCGTGCTGTGGATGCGTACAGTATACGCGCGCATCGGAGAGTCTGGTGCAATGTTTCAGGTGCCTCGCGGCAGAAATTCTCGAGTAGTTAGTCGCCAGACGGATCACGCGTTGGCGATCCGCATGGACGAGATCGACGGCGCAGAGCCTTCTTCGCGAGCCGAACCTGAATGCTGCGTATCGCCCGCGTGTGAAAGTTGGACAACAGGTATCCACCGACAAACAGGAAAATGATGCCGGTAGCGGCAACGGCAGCCATCAGACCCACTGCAAGCATGTTGGCCGACTGGAATTTGCCCTGGACGTTCCCCACGGCGACGAGAACACCAAAGATCGCAGTCAGCGCCGCAAACACGGCCTTGCCGTTTATCTCCATGAACTGCGACAAATGTTTGTCGCGCTGCTGAATCAGGAAGTCGTGGCGTTTTTCTCGTGAAGTCTTGACCACGGCATTCATCTGAACCGCTCCTCAAATCAAACGCTGGGCATGCCAGGCGATGTGCTCGCCGATGAACGTCTGGATGAAGAAATACCCGTGGTCATAACCATCACGCAGGTTCAGCGTCAGCGCCTGCC